>JADLFI010000018.1 GCA_020845635.1 Bacteroidia bacterium | reverse complement strand
ATTTTTACCAATGATATATTTCATAAGGCAAATATACTGAAAATCAAACGGATAAGCTAATTATTTAGAGATAAGTTATTAACAATCAATGAGTTAATAAAGAAGAGGTTTTTAGACAGTTTGACGGAGCCGGTAAAACTACTACAATCTCTATTCTTAGCACCATTCTGAAACCCGATAATGGCTTGGTTTGCATTGATGGATATTCAATAGAATCGCAACCCAAAGAAATAAAAAAAATAATTGGAGTGGTACCTCAGGAGGTGGCTTTGTATAACCAACTTACAGCATGGGAAAATCTTATATTTTGGGGAAGCTTGTATCATATAAATAAAAATGAATTGCATCAAAGAGCTAATCAACTACTTGATTTGTTTGGCTTGTATAATAGAAAAGATGATACGGTTGCCTCGTATTCAGGCGGAATGAAGCGTAGAATTAATATAGCTGCTGCTTTATTGCATCAACCCAAAGTTTTGTTTATGGATGAGCCTACTGTTGGGATAGATCCTCAAAGCAGAAATCTAATATTTGAGGTAGTTAAAAAACTTAATCAGGATGGAATAACTGTAATATATACCACACATTACATGGAAGAAGCAGAAAAACTATGTTCTAGAATTGGCATTATTGATTCGGGTAGAATTATTGCTCAAGGAACACTTGATGAGTTAAGAAAACAAAGCGACACCAAAGAAACAGTTTGTATTACGGTAACAAATTACAGCGAAGAATCTATTAAATCCTTAATGTCTGAATTTGATAAAACTGATTTACTTGACAATAAAGTATATTTTTATACAGATGGTGCAAGTACACAATTATCAAAGATAATTAGCCAATGTAGAGAGTTGAATATTGATATTTCAAATATAGAAATCAGAGCAACAAATTTGGAATCTATATTTCTAAAATTAACCGGAAAACAGCTAAGAGATTAGTATGATAAAACTTGCTTTCAAAGACTTAAAATTATTTTTTAAAGATAAGCGCTCCGTAGTACTTACTTTTGCCATTCCCATTGCATTAATTACCCTTTTTGCTTTTGCTTTTGGAGGGATTGGTAGAAAAAGTAATCGAAAAATAAACCTGCAACTAACAGACTTAGATCAGACCGAGGCATCAAAGGCAGCCATCTTGCTTTTTGACTCACTGCCCGGCATTGAGCTGGAACAAAAAGGTTTAGAAGAAGCAGAAAAAAATATCATGAAAGGTAAGAAGAGTTGTGTTTTGATTATTCATAAGGGGTTTTCAGATTCAATAATGAAAGGAAATAATTTACCTCTTGAGTTAAAATACGATGCCGCTCAGGAAATGGAAATGGGAATGTTACAACAATCGCTAATCCCAACTATTGCAACACTTCCTTTTAATGTTGGAAACCCAAAAGCAGCTATTGCAAATAAACTAATGGGTATAGTGGCAAATTCTGACTCAAACACAAAAAACAACATTGAACAACAATCAAACCACTTATTTGATATGGTGGCTAATGGAGTACAGAATGAAAAGAAGAACACTACTAAAGTGAACACCCAAGCCGTTGACTTTTTTGGTAGCAACATTAAAATGACTTCAGTAATTGACTCTTCAAAAAATAATAATATTGGATTAATTCAGGCTATTGCGGGGACAGCGGTTATGATGTTACTTTTTTCGGTAGTAGGTATTGGCATGGGGCTGCTCGATGAAAAGCATGAAGGAACATTAAAACGTTTAATGTATATTCCCTTTAAGCACGAGAATATTTTATTCGGGAAAATGATTGCGGCTAATGTTATTTCCATTCTACAATTATCGGTCATGTTTGTTTTTGCATGGTTAGCATTTGGTTTAAATATTAAAGAATATCTGTTTGCATTAGTCCTTACCATTTTGGCTACTTCTTTCGCCTGTTCTGCGTTTGGAGTTTTATTGGCAGCCATAGCAAAAAACCGTCATCAGGTGCAAGGCCTATCAACCCTTATTATTTTAGTGATGAGCGCTATTGGCGGAAGTATGATTCCACTATTTATTATGCCTGAAATGATGCAAAAAATGGCTGTACTATCGGTTAACTACTGGAGTATTCAAAGCTTTTACGACATTTTTTGGAGAAATTTGCCTCTTACAAGCATAGATTATATTTTTCGAATATTAATACTTTTAGCTATTGGACTTATTCTAAATATAATTGCTGTTTTGGCATTTAAGAAGAACATTCTTAGAATTTCTTAATTATATTTTTTAAATGCTTAATCAAAACATACAAATAAGAGTATATCGCCAAAATGATTTTGACAAATTAATATCTTTAATAAAGTTAAATACTCCCGATTTCTTTGCTCCTGAGGAAGAACAAGACTTTGTAAATTATCTGCATAACGAAAAAGAATTATATTATGTAGTTGAGTCTGATAATAGAATTATAGGTTGCGGGGGTATTAATTTTGATAACCACTATACTGAAGCCAAAATAAGTTGGGACATTTTACATAAAGATTATCATAGAAAATCAATAGGTTCACAACTTTTGCAGTTTCGTGTTAATTTGATTAAGCAAGAGTACAACATTTCAAAGATTACTGTAAGAACATCACAAATGGCATATCATTTTTATCGTAAAAATGGTTTTAGTCTTATTCAGATTGTGCCCGACTTTTGGGCTAAAGGATACGATTTATACTATTTGGAATATAAAAATGTAGAAAATATTATTTCAAAGTGTTGATATTAAAACCTAACCCTGCAGAGAATCTAAATTCTGAAAGATTCTGATGCACGTTATAATTATGACTGCCTACTATTAGGCGTCCCTGTACAAAGAAATGAAAATAAGGGTTTATATAATAATTATTACCTAATACTAATGAAAACTCAGGATTAATGCCAGCTTGTGAATGTGTCAATAAGAATTTGTTTTCATTCAAACGAGTAAATGCCATACCCGGCTGGAATCCCAAATAAGTATCATTTTGTTTTTGAGTTAAATGATATAGGAATCCGAAGAATATATTATGGTTGTAGGCAAAATCAGAAACTCCATTTAGTGCCCCCATATAAGCATAGGCATCACCACAAAACGATATTTTGCTATTAAAATAAGCCTCCATATTTCCATGTAAATAGAAATAAGAATTACCCGAGTTCAACATATCTGAAAAGCTTATTGTTGCTTGGGTTCGAATAAGTCCTGCTTTGATAATCTCGTTTTGCGAACGTGCATTTTCAGGAATAGCTGCAAAAAAAACAAATAAGATAATGATTAAGCGTTTCGTTTCCATATCTTAAATATTTTGTAATTAAACCCAACAGTAGTTAATAAATGTCCCTGCAAACCAGTTTCTTTTTCGGCCTTAATCACCATAGGAGTTGCATCCATGTCAGGGCTAAGTGTTTTAGTTAAATGAATCATATATTGACTCATTAGTGTAACATCAAAACGGTCGGTGATGTTAAAATGCACCCCTACACCCGCCTGAACAGCAGAACCTAAACGATTAGCCCTTATAGTCGGATTATCAAAAGAGGTCATTTTATTATAATCAAAGCAGTGGCCTGCCAAAAGGTAAGGTTGAACCAACTTAGGATAAACCAATGTTTTAAACGGATAATAAATAACAGACCAACCAATATGATAGTATTCACTTCTAACTTTATCTTCCATGTTAATTGAAATGTAATCCATAAACCAATCGGTGTTAACTCTATTACTCATTTGAATTCGAAACTGCCCTCCGGTGCCTATACCGCTGCCTTCATCGCTAAAGGTACTCGCAGTGCTCCTAACACCTAACGAAAACCATCCGGACTTGCTGAAATCATTGTTGGTATTGCTTTGTGCTTTTACTTGTGCAAATAGGAAAATAAGAAATGCACTAAGAATTAATTCCTTTCTCATAGCTTTAAAAAATTAATAATACAAAAAAATTTTAATTGAATAACAGTTGAGATAAAAATCAATTCATAATTTCTTTAACGATTAAAATAAGTTTTTGTTTCAAACAAGATTCATCAAAATATATTAAGATACTATTATTATTCTAAAAAGCGTTAATCGTGTAACCAATTTTAGTGTCATAGAGTCTAATAATATACCATGGGCAACTTTATTGTTTAAAACTATCTATAATGTTTATTTATTTCTTTTATATATTTGTTCGATGTCATTAAACGCAGTTCAACCAAAAAAAGGATCAATATTAATCTCAGAACCTACTTTAAGAGATTCGTTCTTTTATCGTTCAGTAGTGTTACTTACCGAACATAATGATGAAGGTTCGGTTGGGTTTATATTAAACAAACCCTTAGATATACAGTTGAATACTTTAATTAAAGAAACAGATGATATTAATGCCGATATATTTTACGGTGGCCCGGTAAATAAGGAAAACTTATTTTATATACATAGTATTGGCAAAGAGGTTGAAGGCGCAATGCCTATCAGTAAAAAACTGTATTGGGGTGGTGATTTTACCTTATTAAAACATATTCTGCAATCACAACCTCAAACAATAAATCAGGTGCGGTTTTTTATTGGATATTCGGGTTGGGAGCCCGGGCAATTAAAAATGGAAATAGAACAAAACTCGTGGGTGGTTAGTGCTTCTTTCCCTAATGATATTCTAACCCGACCAACTAAAAACTTATGGCGTGATACTTTGCGTAATATGGAAAGCGAAATTGCTTTGTTAAGTTTCTTTCCCGACAACCCACAACTTAATTAATCTTTCTCGGCACATATTATAAATCCTGTAGCAAAAAATGATATTTTGCTAAGCAATGAGGAATGCTCAATCATTGAACTTATTTTATTACTTAGGGTTGGAAATATTTTAGTTAGTGGATAATGTATAAAATTGATATTGTAGTTTACTGTTATTATATTCTTGTAACCATATTTCTGATACAATTCAATAGCTTCATTTTTACTCCACATTTTACGGTCGGGCTTTATAGTTTTCTTGCCGGTGAGTGCTGTTAATGCTTTTCTGAAAGGATAGAAAAGCTGAACCATAAAATAATCTATGGAGTTTCTGTGTGGAAAAGATAAAATTAATTTTCCGCCTTTTGCGAGATAGTTTGAAACTTGAATAAAAACCTGTTCAGGTTTATCGAAGTACTCTATATAACCCATTCCAACAGCACTTTGGAAGAGTTTATTGCTTTTAAATCCTTTTGCTTCGGCTAAGATAAATTCAGCTTGACCATTTCTTATTTCTTGTTGAAACTTAGTCATACAAGCATCTATCATTTCCTGCGCTTCGTCAAATCCGGTGTAAGAGGCTTTAGCATCAGTAACTACTTTTACCATAATACCGGTTCCGCAACCCATGTCCAGTATGTTTCCCTGAATAGGCTGCATCAGTTTCACTGTTTTTACAAATCGCTGAATAAATGGATAACTGATATTGTTTGTGGGATCATATAAACTTGCCCAAGTACCTGTTATTGCCTGATTTTTGAAATAATCAACTATGGTAGATTTATCCATATAGGTATAATATTCAAATTATTTAAGCCTTTATTTAATTAATGATATTTTGTGAGTATATATCTTATCTTGGCTAATAACTTTACAGTAATACAGACCTGCTTGAATATTCTCTGTTGATAAGCTTATGGTATGCAACCCTGCATTATATTTCCCATAATCAATTAATTTAACAAGTTTACTGTTTACATCATAAAGTTCAATTTGCACTATCTCGTTTTGCTCTAAAGCAATTTGTATATTAATATTATTTTGTGCAGGATTAGGCCAAACAGCAAAATTTGCATCAGAGCTATAATGCTGAACTAATGTTGTTATCTCAGGAAAGGCAGAATTGTATTTAATCTGAGCATTTGCAGCCCCTGTTTCAAGATCGTTTAAATCTTCGCCACCAATAAGGGCAAAAGCTACAATAACCGAATCGTTCTGAGCTAAGTTAAATGGTCCGGTACTTACAATATTTATCACATCATTTCCTAACCCATTTGTTCCGGCATGTAACCGAGATGTACTTAATGTTTGATATTTCTCGGACAAGCTATATCCGTCATAAAGATTTACTCCACCTCCTCCTCCACTAATATTATCAACAGCATAAAAATTAAATGGAGTATTGCTTAATAATTTAACACCCCCATAAAAACCTTGGTTTGAGGTAGAGTAGCTGTAACCTAATTTAAAATTAGGGTTTTGTTCAGAGCGATTTGCACTGTAATCATTAATATCCCAATCGGTAAAAATACCTGCATACAAATTGTTTAATACTCCGTTAGAGGTATTTTTTATATTATATTGCACTATCACATAGTTTCTGTCGCCAACAGATGACCATGCAAATGAACGATGTTTTACAGTAACACCTAATTTATTGCTTGTAGGGGCATTGCTATCATTAAATATCCCTGATAAGTCAAAGTCTGAAATTAACATTGGGTCGTCTATTGAAACTCTGCTGACTGAAGTAAAATCCTCATCACCGGCAGCTGCAGTTCCTCTTATGGTGTTTACCACCTTTGACGATGAGGTTCCAAGCATTAATCCGCACTCATATACTAATGATGAATCTTTATAAACAAAACCTAAACCCTGATTTTGGCTATCGGCATTATAACATATACGGCCTTTGCTGGTAATAGTAGTATAAGCATCATTAATGGTTACATTAATATAATCAACATTTACTATAATTTCAAAAGTTTGAAAATCGGTATAAGTGCTTCCGTCATTATAAGCCAGATTAAACAATACTGTAGTGTTAGCAGGAGCCGATGGGTTAATTACAACTTTAAAGGGCGAGTTGTTGTTGTTAATAACACCAAGAGTATTTAGTGCTCCAATAGTAAAATTAGAATTAATAATTGAAACAGAACTAGTATTGGTAATGGCAGTAAGAGTAACAATGCAATTATTGGTTGGCATTAGATAGTTGATAAAATCACCACTAATACTTATCGTATCACCTGCAACAAAAGCATTATCATTGCCATCAGTAAACAAAATAGGTTCCATACGTACAGACGGAAGCGACAGCGATAGACTTTGTTCCATATTGATTCTACCCTTTCCTAAACGCCCAATAAATCCATTGTTTGATGGGATTCCGGTATAAATATCATCACAAGATATTCTTAACTGCTCTCCGGCTTGTAAGGCATTAAATGAAGGAAAATGAGATCGAATAATGGCGGCAGCACCTGCAGCAACAGGAGAAGCCATAGAAGTACCACTCATTGAGGTGTAGCTATTGTTATATACAGTAGAATAAATATTATTACCCGGGGCACTAACATCAACCGTATAATTATAGTTTGAGAAAGTAGCTTTCTTATCGGAAATTGTAGTGGCTGCAACAGAAGTTACATATTGGAAGGCAGCAGGATATGAAGGCGCATCAACATTGTCATTCCCTGCTGAGGCAATCACAAGGGCATCTTTATTAATGGTTGCGTAGTTTATAACATCTTGCCCTAAATCAGTATAGAAGCTCCCTCCCCACGAGCAATTAATAATTTTGCAACCATGATCTGCAGCATAAGTTATTCCTTCGTACCCACTGTCAATTGTAGTAGTGCTGGATTGAGCAGCGCATTTTACAGGTAAAAACTTACAATTAAATCCCGGAGATGCCACACCTATGCCATTATTAGTAGAAGCAGCGGCACACCCCGAAACATGCGAGCCATGAGCACTGTTATCAATGTTAGGGTTATTATCGTTTTCACTTATGTCCCAACCTCTAAAATTATCAATATACCCATCATTATCATCATCTATACCGTTAATGGGGTCATTGTAATTATATTTTATGTTTCCAACTAAATCAGGATGATCAATGTCTGTTCCGGAATCAACAATCCCTATAACCACATTAGTATCTCCAACACTTATATCCCAAGCATTATAAGCTTTAATTTTATTTAGATAGGTTTGTTGGGTGCTTGCAGAAGGGTCGTTAACTGTATAACGCAATTGGTGTATATATTTTGGTTCGGCATATTTCAGTTTGTTTGTAGCAAGCATCTTGTTAATGGCCTCTTCAATATTTATATCAGCAGTGTAAGTGAGTTGATAGATTAAACTTAAATCTGCATAAGGCCTACCTTGCTCATTATATATTTTATCAGGCACCGAACTGAAAGGGAACATTAGGTTTAACTTATGTACACCTAACTCTTGCAATGTGTTTTGTATATCAGTATCAACAATGGTGTTTAAGAAACATTGATTCCTTAAGTTTTGATTAACTTTAAAAACAATAGTTTTGGCCAAATAATCATTTTCGGTAGCCCCTTTGGGTAAAGTATAAATTCTTGAGGGTTGATTATTGTTGTTTTTTGCAATATTTTCTATACTAATGCAAGAAATAAGTATTCCTACTAAAAAAAAGTATCTTTTTATCAAGGTATTTAAGTATTTATAAAGATTAAAAGAGTAAATATAATAAATTATTCAATCTTATAAGTTAATTCAGTTCTATAACTTGTTCTAGTACATTGTACCCTATAAACCAAAGAAATTAGCTGCATATATTTCATAAAATTAAGCTAATTAAAATTAAAATAATATCTTTGTGCCTGCATGGAAACTCAACTACAATTACTAAATACCCAAGGGTTTAAGCATACCATAAGGCGTTTGTGCTACGAGTTGATTGAGAATCACAATACCTTTGAAAATAGTATAATAATTGGACTGCAACCACGAGGGGTTTACCTAAGCAGTCGCATTGTAAAAGAGTTGAAGGAAATTACCGGACTTTCTAATTTAGTGAACGGAAAATTGGATACTACTTTTTATCGAGATGATTTTAGAAGAAGAAGTAATCCCTTAATTCCAAACCAAACGGAAATAGATTTTATTATTGAAGATAAGAAAGTAATTTTGATAGATGATGTATTATATACAGGACGCACAATCAGAGCAGGACTTGATGCTATGCAGGCTTTTGGCCGGCCCAAAAAGGTAGAGTTATTGGTTTTGATTGATAGAAGATACAGTAGGCATTTGCCAATACAGCCTGATTATGTAGGACGTGTGGTTGATACAATTACCTCTGATAGTATTAAAGTAAAGTGGGATGAGATTGACGGACAAGATGAAGTATTAATGTTTACCGATAATGTAGAAAAAATATGAGTGCTTTAAGTGTAAGGCATTTGCTGGGCATAAAAGAAATTCAGGCATCAGATATTGATTTAATATTTAGCACTGCCAATACCTTTAAGGAAGTTATCAATCGTCCTATCAAAAAAACACCTTCATTGCGCGACACTACTATTGCCAATTTGTTTTTTGAAAATTCAACCCGCACCAAACTATCATTCGAGTTGGCAGAGAAAAGGCTTTCGGCCGATGTGATTAATTTTGCCGCAAGTTCATCATCAGTAAGTAAAGGCGAGACTTTAACCGATACCGTTAATAATATTTTGGCAATGAAAGTTGATATGGTAGTGATGCGTCATCCTTATGCCGGTGCAGCCAAGTTTTTATCCCGACAAGTTAAGGCAACCATAATTAACGCAGGCGATGGAGCACATGAGCACCCTACACAAGCCCTACTCGATGCTTTTTCAATACACGAAAAACTAGGTTCAATCAAAGGTTGTAATATAGCCATTATTGGCGACATATTACATAGTCGTGTTGCTTTAAGCAATATTTTTTGTTTACAAAAATTAGGAGCAAACGTTATGGTTTGCGGGCCACCAACACTATTGCCCAAGTATATTAACGAGCTTGGTGTAAGAGTTGAAACCAATTTGAAGAAAGCACTTGAGTGGTGTGATGTAGCAAATATGCTTCGTATTCAATTAGAAAGACAAGATATAAAATATTTTCCGAGCTTGCGTGAATATATAATGCTATATGGTTTGAATATGCCTATGCTTGAATCCTTAAAAAAGGAGATTCTTATTATGCATCCCGGACCTATTAACAGAGGAGTTGAAATAACTAGCGAGGTAGCCGACAGTCATCAATCAATTATTTTAAATCAGGTAGAAAATGGCGTTGCCGTAAGAATGGCAGTTATGTATCTATTAGCCGGAGCAAAACAATAAATATTTTTTTCGATATTTTTGTATTTATCTCAAACATTTATAAATTTGCATTGAAAGACCAAGATAAAGAATATAATGAGTTTTAACATAACCAAAAGGGATAAATACACCCTGATTGACGTAAAAGTAGATAAGCTGGACAATACTGTTTCTCCTTTTTTAAAATCACAATTAGTGGTACTAAATGCTGAAGGTGTTAGAAACATAATTTTAAATATGCAAGGCACAAAATACTGCGACAGTAGTGGTTTGAGTGCTATTTTAGTAGCTAACCGCTTGTGTAAAAATAGTAATGGTTCTTTTGTTTTAACCAACATACAAGAGGCCATAAAAAAATTGATTAGTATATCACAACTAGATTCAATATTAAATATTACTGAATCAATAGAACAAGCCGAAGAATTACTATCAATATCTTCACCGGAATAATAAAACTAATATTACTTAAATCGATTAACTAAAATAACCTAATAAATCACTTATGAGAAAATTACTACTATTATTAATATCTGTTTATTTTTGTGCCAATAGTGCATTTGCACAATGCACACCTGCTGCTGTAAGTAATCCGGGTATTTACCCCGATAGCGCAACTAACTTTTTACCGGCCTATCAAGGCTCTCCATACGAGCAATTAATTACCGTAAAAGTACCTTTGGATACCGTAGCCGCAGGTATTCCTATACAAATTGCTTATATTGAACTTAACTCTATTACCGGTTTACCACAAGGTTTAAGTTACTCCTGCCTTCCTTCAAACTGTAAGTTTCCTGGCGGTGAAACCAATTGTGCTGTTATTAATGGCACAACCAATGATCCTGTGGGCGAGTATCCCCTCACTATAAAGGTAACTCCTTGGGTTATTTTAGCTCCCGGAACTCCTCCAATAGCCTACTCTCAGCAAACTTTGACATATTATAAGATTATAGTTAATCCTGCTAATGCCATTCAAAGCCTAAATGGAAACACTTTTAGTGTTATTCAAAATATTCCAAACCCTTCTGATCATAGCTGCGAGATTTTTTATTCCCTAACCTCAAAGTCAGACGTAGAAATAAAATTGGTAAATGCTATAGGTAAAGAAATTCAAAAGATAAAAACCAATGGTAATGCAGGAGTTAATAAATATGAGTTAAACACTCAAAATTTACCTCAAGGAATTTACTTTTACAGTTTATATAATGGAAAAGAAGTTATTACCAAAAAATTAATAGTTTCACATTAATTTTTGTATATAATTTATTTTACATAAAACCGCCTAACAGCGGTTTTTTTATTATATTTACCTAACCAAAATTACTATCATGCCCCTGCTGATAAAAGATATTACAAACTATTTAGAAGAAATTGCCCCTTTAAGCCTACAAGAAGATTATGATAATAGCGGATTACTTATTGGTCAAAAATCAACTCCGGTAAATGGCGCACTAATATGTGTTGATGTAACAGAAGCTATATTAGATGAGGCTTTACAATACAACTGCAATTTAATTATAGCTCATCATCCGCTAATTTTTAGCGGTATTAAAAAATTAAACGGTAATAATTGGGTAGAACGAACCGTTATAAAGGCCATAAAAAATGATATAGCTATTTATGCCATTCATACTAACCTTGACAATATGATAGAAGGCGTAAATGAAGCAATTGCAAATAAAATAGGTCTTCATCAAACACGAATCTTGCAAACCAAAGTAGGCTTGCTTAGAAAATTAGTTTGTTTTTGCCCGGTTGATAAAGCTAATATGGTACGAGAGGCACTGTTTACGGCAGGTGCAGGGCGTATAAGCAACTACGACTCATGCAGTTTTAATAGCGAAGGCAAAGGTACTTTTCGAGGAAACAATAAGACCAAACCTTATGTTGGGAAAAAGTTGGAATTACACACTGAGAACGAAATAAGAATAGAAACAGTGTTTCCTGATTATCTTGAATCATCAGTATTAACCGCAATGATTATGGCACACCCATACGAAGAAGTAGCTTACGATATTTATACTTTAAATAATCATTGGGCAAATGTTGGTGCAGGTATAATTGGGTCTTTAGCAGAACCAATGGACGAAATTGATTTTTTTAATCTAATAAAAACCCAATTCCATTGTTCGGCCATCAGGCATACTGCCTTAAAAGGTCGAAAAATTAAAAAGGTGGCATTATGTGGAGGGGCAGGTAGTTTTTTGTTAAAAGATGCAATAAACAATAATGCTGATATTTTTATTACCAGTGATTTTAAATATCATCAATTTTTTTATGCTGATAATCAGATAGTTATAGCAGATATAGGGCATTACGAGAGCGAACAATTTACTAAAGACTTGCTTTTTAATAAGATTCAGAAAAAATTTAGTAACTTTGCACTCTATTTATCAAAAATTAATACCAATCCAATACATTATTACTAAATAAAATGTCAAAAACCAAAGAATCAGTTTTAGAAAAAGACGCAAGTGTTGAAAGTAAGTTAAAAGCTTTATATAACTTACAACAAATAGATTCAGCCATTGATAAGATAAAAATTGTACAAGGAGAATTGCCCCTTGAAGTAAGCGATTTGGAAGATGAGGTTGCCGGTCTTGAAACCCGTATAAAAAATATTACTGAAGAAATAAACTCTTTGGAAGATTTAATTACTCAAAGAAAAATATCTATTAAAGAGGCCGGTGATTTAATTAAGAAATACGAAAGCCAACAAAGTAAGGTAAGAAATAATAGAGAGTACGACTCTATCTCTAAAGAAATGGAATACCAATCATTAGATATTCAGTTGAGCGAGAAAAGAATAAAAGAATATAAAGCCGCCATAGCTGCAAAAAATGAAATTCTAGAATCTGCTAAAGAAAATTTCTCAGAAAGAAAAAATGATTTAGACCATAAGAAAAAAGAATTAAAAGATATTGTATCTGAAACCGAAAAGGAAGAAGCAGCCTTACAGAAAAAATCCGAAGGAGCTGCCGAAAATATTGAACCACGTTTACTTAACGCCTATCAACGAATTAGGGCTAATTACCCGAACGGATTGGCTGTTGTATCAATTGAACGTGATGCCTGTGGTGGATGTTTTAATAAAATACCTCCTCAAACACAAATGGACATAAGTACTCATAAAAAAATAATAGTTTGTGAGCATTGTGGAAGAATTTTGGTAAATGCTGAGGAATTAAATATTTCAAAGTAATAATAAAATAACCAATGCTGGAGGGATTTCAATCAATAATTGAAATCCCTTATTTTTTATGTATCAAAGAGTAATTATCATATTTATTTTAATATTTCATTTTGGTAAAACCTATGCCAAACTGGAGTTTAGTTATAATTACCGAAAAGCTTATGAGCATGTAACCGCATTGCGTTATAATCAATCTTTGTTTTATATTGAAGCTGAGAAAAAAGCAAATCCGGCTAATAATTTAATCATGGTAGTAGAAAATTATAAAATCTGTATGGAGATTTTATTGAATGAGAATAAAGAATTATTGAATAACTATGCCAAAACTAAGGATAAGATAATAAAAACACTTGAATCAGAAAATGAGAAAAACCCATACTATTTATATGCCTTAGGAGAAATTAATATGCAATGGGGGTTTGCTTGTATAAAAACAGGTGAGTATTTAAGCGGGGTATTGGCCATAAATAAAGCCTATAAGTTATTTACCCGAAATGCCGAAAAATATCCAAATTTTATCCCTCAACTAAAGTCATTAGGTTTATTACATTCACTTATAGGTATAGTTCCTGATGAATATAAATGGGCTGTTTCTATCTTAGGATTTAAAGGTTCGTTAATTGAGGGCACTAATGAACTTAATCAATATTACTCGGTAGCCCTAAAAGATACCCTTTATAAGTGTTTTCAAACCGAAGCCACCCTTATTTATTCAATTATACAAATTAATTTTAACCCCGATAAAAACAATCTAAATAAAATACTGCAACAAATTAATAGTCAAAACCAACTTAACCCAATATTAAGTTTTGCGTATGCAGATATATGTATGCATAATGGGAATATTGATGAGGCTATTTATCATCTGCAAAACAATACATATAGCGAAACCCAATATTTAAAATTCCATTACTTAAATTATATATTGGGATCGGCTAAACTGTACAGATTAGATAATGATGCTAACGTGTATTTAGAGAAGTATATAAAACAATTTAAAGGACAATCATTTTTGAAGTCGGCTTGTTTAAAGCTTGCTTATTTTTATTTGGTACAGAATAATACCGAAAAATATTTCTATTGGTTAAAACAGATTGACAAATACGGAAACGAAATGACCGATGAGGACAAAGAGGCCCAAAAACAAGTTAATAATACAGCATTACCTAATATTTATTTGCTAAAAAGTCGTTTGCTTTTTGATGGTGGATTTTATCATCAATCGCATAAAAGTTTGATACAGTTAAAGAAAGAAGATTTAATGACCACACGCGATAGGTTGGAATTTATTTATCGTTTAGGACGCATTGAACACAAACTCGATAATAACAAAAAGGCCATTTACTATTATAAAATAGTTTTAAAAAATGGTTCATCATATTCCTATTATTATGCAGCCAATGCAGCGCTCAACTTAGGTAATATATACGAAGAGCTTCATGACAAGCCTAAAGCAAAATACTATTTTGAGGAATGTTTAAAATTAAGGAATCATGAATACCAACGGAGTATTGACCAAAAGGCCAAAGCCGGACTCAAAAGATTAAGTGAATAGTATGTATTGATGAAATTGATTTTGCAAATTGTGCAGAACAATTGAATAATTGCAATTACATCATTAAGGAAGCAGCTTGTAGTTTGGAAATAATTTCATTAGCTACTTTTAATGATTTATAACCATCATCAACCGTAACTATAGTAGATTTATTATTTAAAATGGCATCAGCAAAACATTTTAGTTCTTCCTCAATAGCGTTAGTAGGTTTAGCTTGCGGAGTTTCAAAATATATCTGTTTTAATCCTTTTTCACTGCCTAAGTCAATAGTAATAGCATAAGGGTCTTGATCTTGATCAACACTCTTTAACCTGATAATGCTTGATTCCTTCTTTAAAAAATCAATAGATATATAAGCATCACGCTGAAAGAATCGAGTTTTGCGCATATTTTTCATACTTATTCGGCTGGCTGTTAAATTGGCAACACAGCCATTGTGAAATTCAATTCTGGCATTTGCAATATCAGGACTATCGCTCACTACAGCAGCACCACTAGCACTTATTTTTTTGATTTGTGAGTTTACAACACTTAAAATAATGTCAATATCATGTATCATCAAATCAAGCACTACCGATACATCTGTTCCACGTGGGTTAAATTGTGCCAACCGATGCGATTCAATAAACATTGGATTATGACAATAAGGCAAAGCCGCTACAAAAGCAGGGTTAAACCTTTCAACATGTCCAATTTGTGCTTTAACATCAGCCTCACTAACCAAACGTATAAGTTTTTTTGCTTCTTCAAGTGTTCCGGTAATGGGTTTTTCAATAAAAATATGTTTTGCTTTTTTGAGGGCTAACTGTGCACATTTGTAATGATGAATAGTGGGGGTAACGATATCAACAGCATCACAATTCTCAATCAGTTCATTTTCTGAAGAAAACCTTTTTAAACCATACTCATTTATTACTTGTTGCGCATTCTCGTCATTAGGATCGTAAAAGCCTACCACTTGAAAATCGGATATGGATTTTAATAATTTTACATGTATTCTTCCTAAATGACCTACTCCTAAAACACCTATCTTTATCATTATACTGTTTTCAATAAAGTTATATTGTACACAAATTATTATACAAAAGTAAGATGTCAATTTTACAAACAATAAGTTGGTTATTTCTTTTTTATAACAGTGGCGTGTTAGTATGCCGTATTTTTATTTTTGTATAAAAACTTTAATTAGAAGTGTAATGCAAATAAAAGATAGCTTTAAACATAAAGGCAGAAGACTTCAAATGGTTGAAATGCTCAAAGAAATGGGTATTGTGAATGGAAACGTATTGGCCGTAATGGCACAAATTCCCCGTCATGCTTTTCTTGATGAAGCGTTTTTTGAATTTGCCTATGAAAATAGAGCCTTTCAAATTGGTGAAGGACAAACAATATCACAACCTTATACAGTAGCATTTCAAACACAATTACTTAATGTAGTCAAAAACGAAAAAATCCTTGAAATAGGTACTGGTAGTGGCTATCAAACTTCTGTATTGTGTGGGTTGGGAGCTAAAGTGTTTAGTATTGAAAGGCAAAAATACTTATATGAAAAAACAAAAAAATTTTTACCTCTGTTAAACATCAATCCTAAGCTATTTTATGGCGATGGTTATTTAGGTTTACCACCTTTTGCCCCTTTTGATAAAATACTAGTAACGGCTGGTGCACCTTATGTCCCCGAGCCTTTAAAACATCAATTAAAAGTTGGGGGCACAATGGTTATCCCAGTGGGCGATAATAAAGGTCAAAAAATGTATTCTATTACAAAGATTGATGAAAATAACTTTGAATCTCAACTTCATGGTGATTTTCAATTTGTTCCGCTATTGGAACAAAAACATTAAAATTGATGGTAGTTCTCAAAAAAAAATATACATTGTCAATAAAAAACTCAAATAATCGTTTCCTAAATAAATAATAGAAAAATGCAAAAAAAGTACCTTTATATAGCAGTAATGGTAATTCTTACCGGTGTTTTACCCTATAAGAAATCCTTTTCTCAAATGCCTCCCGAAAAGCAATCAGGTTCTTCTACCCTACTCTCAAAAAGAGGCTACACCGTACTTCCCGATAGCGGAGACTGGGCTTTGAGTGTTGATGCTTCCCCGTTCTTATCGTACTTTGGAGCATTATTTTCTGACAAAGGAGCAAGCTCCCCTTCAGTTAATTCATTAGCTAATTATCCTTTAACCATTGGCGGCAAATATTTTATTAAATCAAATGAGGCCTACAGAGCCAAGGTACGTATTGCTTTGCAATCAAAAACACTAACCAATTCGGTTGTTGACAATGTGAATACTGTGTTAGACACCGTTTATATTAAAGATAAATTCAAGAAAAGCAACTCTGAAATTACATTAGCTTTTGGAAAAGAGTACAGAAGAGGAAAAAATCGCTTACAGGGTTTATATGGAATAGAAGGTATTCTTGGTGTTTCCTCAACCAAATCAATGTATAGTTATGGAAATAGTTTTAGTAATTTAAATGTTTCGCCCACCAGTACCGATTTTACTACAACCAGCCCCACAGGTTATGCCAGCTATCAGGCCAATAAACGTATTCAATCAGAAAACTCAGGATTGGGATTAAAAGTAGCAGCCAGAGGTTTTGTAGGTGTTGAATATTTTATTTTACCTAAAATGTCGTTAGGTGTTGAGTTTGGAATAAGTGTAATGTACTTTAATCAGAATGACGGAAAAATTTCCACCGAAAGTTGGGATATTGCCAACGGGAGTGTAAAGAATAACACCCTGGCCAAAAGTGGAACCAAAAGTTTTGGTATAGATAATGATAATAGTGGAGGCGCTTTAATGTTTAACTTCCACTTTTAATCACACTCATTTTTTTCGGTATAATGGCCTCATAAATGACAAACGATGCGTTATTCGTAGAAAAGCAAAAGTTTAATCAATGGTGGCTATGGATGCTGATGTTGGCTTTGTTAGGCTTATTCTGCCATAAAGTATTTTTATATTATACAGCCCCTAATAATGTTGAGTTAATAGACATACTAATCTTTGGATGCATTGTTATTTCGATTATAATTCTTTTTTTAATATTGAGATTAGACACAATTATAAAAAAAGATGGTGTGTATGTTCGATTTTTCCCTATACATATTAATTATCGTTATTTCCCATGGGCGGAACTTTCCAAATGCTATCTTAGAAAATACTCGCCCATTATGGAGTTTGGCGGATGGGGCTATAGAATTAGCCTTAAAGGTAAGGCTTATACCGTATCAGGGAACACCGGTTTGCAATTAATATTTATGAACAATAAGAAACTCCTGATAGGAACTCAGAAAAGCAAAGCAATGGAAATTGTATTAGAGAGAATAGAACGGAAATTAGAGAGAAGTCTTAAACCCAAGTAAACAAAGGATAGGAAAAAATTAAGAAAATGAAACTATTCGCTTAGTTCTCTTTGAGCCAACTCCGAATAAGAAAAAGTACCGGTAATTTTACCTTCTGTCATTTCATAAATTATATCGCAGCTTTTTAGTGTAGTAATTCGATGTGCAATAATAAACATGGTTTTGTTTTCTAACGAAATAGCATCAATTGATTCGGTAATTTCCTTTTCCGTATTTGAATCTAAAGCGCTAGTTGCTTCATCAAATACCAAAATTTGGGCATCTTTATATAAAGCACGTGCAATAGCTATTCTTTGGCGCTGCCCGCCCGATAATTTGGTTCCATTTTCGCCAATATTTGAATCAAGCCCTTGAGCCGACTTTTCGACAACCTCTTTAAGTTTTGATAGTTCAAGTACTCTGTTAAGCTTATTCATATCAACATCTTTGCGCTCTACACCAAAAGCAATATTTTCGTAAAAGTTGCCATCAATAATAAACACCGATTGTTTAACATAACCAATAATTTGTCGCCATTGATTATCCTCAGCAACAGTTAATTTCTTATTATCTACAAAAATACCACCCGAATCTTCTTTAATAAAACGGAGTAAAATATTTATTACTGTTGTTTTTCCCGAACCTGATGAACCAATAATACCTATCTTCTGTCCTTTCTTTATTTTTAGGTTCAGGTGATCAACCGAAAGTTTTTTGCCACTTGGATATTTATAAGTTACCTCTTTAAACTCAATACTTTCATGAAATGAGAAATCTGACTCTTCGGCCGGTTGGCTAGTATTGACAACAGGTTGTAATCCTTCTTTTAAAATAGGAATAACATATTGAAAGCCTTTTAAACTCCCTAAGGCAATAAGCATTCTATTCATAGAGGGCATAACTCTATAAGCGGCAGCGATAAAAATTGGCAGCATTACCGATATGCTATCTTTAGCCCCTGGAATAAACAAGGTATAAGCAAACATAATAATTACACCACTTATAGCTGTAATTTCAATTATTTTGCTTGGTACTAAATTTAAGGTAAATGCATTGGTAAATACTCTTTGAAATTTATTTTGCATAAACTTGAAAATGCTAATAAAGAAATTCTCTTTATTAAATAATTTCACATCAATATAACCATGAATAGTTTGATAGGCTTGACGGGTAAGTTCGGTATTTAACCTATTCTTTTCCTTCTCATAGTATTGAGTTCTGTTTTTAATAAGCCTATAGGTTAAAAAAAACGAAGGGGCTAAAGTTGCAGCCATTAACCCAATAACCGTAATGTTATAAAGCGAAATACTAATTAAAATAATTAGTAAAACAACCGCTTCGGAAATGAGAATAAGCATTGGCAAAAGCAGGTATGTAGAGAAATGGAAAGGCATTATTTGAATATTCCTAACCAGATTGGTGCTATTATGTTCATTAAAATATTGCAAATCATGATTAATAATATTTCTGAACTGTTTTTGCGAAATATCGGCAGCCACGTTATACGAGAATCTTGATTGAATATAGGTAATAAGGGTTGATGCAATGTTCTTTAAAATAAAAATAATCCAAAAGCATATTAATGTAAAGTACAAAAATGAGTTGGTTTTTTCAAACCCTAAACCATTAAAAATAGCATAAACAATTTTATTATTATGAATTATAGTAGGGTCAAAAATCAATGTGGCAACCGGCAATATTGCAGCCAAACCTAATACATCAAGAACTCCGCCTATAAGAATAAGAATAATCATCAGTACTACTTTCTTTTTATGATGAGCAAAAAGAATACTGTTGATATCCCTTAAGGTTGAGAAAACAATATTTTTAAATAACATATTCTTCATCAAGATGCTATTTTCTATTTTGATTCGGCATAATAATGATAAGATCCACCGTATCTTTTGTAATAATAATTGTTTCTTAGTTTTCTGACCTCATTTAACACCAAACAGAAGTTTTTAGGATTTTGAGTTTCAGCTATATCTTTAGCATGGTTTAACCCGTGACGGTACGGGTACTTGGTGTTCATCACAAAAATATTTACATCAGCTTCTTTCATTAATACAAAAGCATCAGATATAAGCGAAACAGGTGGTGTATCAACAATAATATAATCATAGTTCTGTTTCCCAAAATCAAATATTTTCTGCATATTTTTGCTTAATATTAACTCCGATGCATTAGGGGCAATAGTACCCGAAAGCATAACATCCAAATTTTTTACAGAGGTTTTAGTAATATTTTCTTCAGGTGTACTTTTACCAACCAATATACTGGTAATACCTAATGGTGAGTTGCTAATCCCTAAAGCTTTATATACTCTTGGCTTATGTAAATCCAATTCCAAAATAAGCACTTTTCTTTCTCCTCTAGCCAACAAGGCTCCTAAATTAACGGCACAAAAGGTTTTTCCTTCGCTTGGGTGGTTTGAGGTTAATAAATAGATCTGGCAATTTCTTTCGGAATTGTTCATAAACTGCAAGTTGGTTCGCAGTGTCCTAAATGATTCGGTTACTGTTGACCGTGGATTGTCATTTAAAGCAATTTCAACATTGGAGAAATTATCATCATGAATTACCTCGCCCAATATGGTAAGGTTTGTTTTTTGTTTTAACTCAGTTAAAGTGTCTATAGTTTCATAGAATGATGTACGTATAGCAATAATAATTAAACTAATAAGAAAACCAACTCCAACAAATGTATAAGTAATTTTAGTTTTGTTAGGTTTAACAATTCCCAATGATAAAGCAGATTCAATAATTTTACTTTGTGGAACAATTCCGGCTCTGGCAATAGTATTTTCAGCTTTCTTTTGTAATAAGAAAGAATACATTTTTTGATTAACCTCTAAATTTCTTTCAATATTCAACAACTCTCTTTGTTTCATCGGTATGTGGCTAATTTTACCCTCATACTTTTGTACTTGTTGTTTTAAAGCTTGCTTTTGCGAAACAATTGCCTGACGTGTATTACTAATGTAATTTAAAATAGTAATCTTCTTATCGTTTAGTTCTTTTTCAATAGCTAAAAACTCAGGACTAGTTTCAGTAGCCGAATTTTTAATCTTTATTTTATTCATCTGTAATGCATACAGGTCATTAACATTAACAGTTAAGGACTGATCATTAGAAGGTAAGAAAATAGTAGGAGGAACAAACTCCGGGTCTTTATCTTCTATAATATATTTCTCTAAAGAGTTAAATGACGATTCTAATATCTCTAGTCTATTTAATTCTGTTTGATTTGAGACAAGAAGCCCAAAATAATTTTCTTCTTCTTTTGTTAAATCCAAAATTTCTTCAGACTGTTTATAGTTTTGAAGGCGATCTTCAATAGAAGTCATCATTTCTGTTAACTCCGAAAGCTGTTTGTCAATATATACCAGGGTACGGCTATTGATGTCTAAACGGGTATTCAAAGTATTATCAATATATACCTTTCCAAGCGTATCTAAAAATGTAATGGCCCTACTCGGAATAATATCTTCTAAAGTTATTTGAACAATTCCACTATATTCAGGAATCTCTAATGATATAGCATTCTGATATTTTCTTATTAAATAATCTTTTTTATGAAACTGAATAAGATAATCTACTTCTTTAATTTTATTCTTGGTCATATTTTTTATGGCCGAAGAACTATAAACCGTGATATTAAAATCTTTGGACACTAAAGGACGGTCAAAATACCCTTCTTTAGTAATTTGATTTTCCCCTATTAAATAAGTAACATTATATTGCGTTGGACTAAGTATATGAAATTCAATAAGTTGCTCATAAAGCAATGGATTTATAGCTGTGAACTCAACTTTAAAAGGTAAATTTTCATAAAGTTCTTTGGTTCTTAACCTCCCTTTAATGTAATATGAAACTTCCAGATTTAGTTTATTGATGGTTTCTTTTATTAAATCATAAGATTTAATAATACGCATAGCGTTGTAATTTTCACTATAATCCTTATATCCAATGGGTTGATAACCTCCTTGAATAATACTTTGAGAATCATAAGTATCATTCGACTTTAATAAAATTTGTGTGGAGGCAGCATATATATCAGTAAGGCGGTAGGTATAAAAATAGGCCAGAGAAAACGCAATAATAATACAAGCAAAAATAATATACCAGTTTTTGATAAAAGTACGCCAAAGTACTTTTAAATCATTAATACTGATGATGGCATCTGTTTTTTCGTTCTCCACTCTTTTTTCAAATTTTGCAAATATACTATTTTGTACTTTATGTAAAATATCTATTCAAGTATATTTTTGCATTTTTAAAAATAATTCTATGATTAAGACAATTATTCTCTTAACCTTTTCCAATATATTTATGACTATTGCCTGGTATGGTCATCTAAAATTTAAAGAACAACATCTATGGAAAGTAATATTAGTAAGTTGGTTAATAGCCTTGTTGGAATACTGTTTGCAGGTTCCGGCTAACCGTATAGGTAGTAATTACTTTTCATTATTTCAATTAAAAACCCTGCAAGAAGCAATAAGCTTAACAGTATTTATTCTGTTTGCTGTTTTTATGATGAATGAGCAATTTAAGTGGAATTATTTGGTAGCCTTTATATTTATACTACTGGCAGTGGTATTTATTTTTAAAAAATAAGAATAGATAATTTTTGAGGTAAAATAGGAAATTGATTATTTTAACAATCTAATGTTGATAGCTATAGCTACTTTGACTAAGCTAATTTAAATTATTATTAATTTTGCATATTATTACTAATTGTGCTAATTACACCTATTAACATATTGGCTTTAGTTTTTGCCTATTTAATTGGGTCAATTCCTACCTCAGTTTGGTTGGGCAAGTATTATTATGGTATTGATTTAAGAGAACATGGCAGTGGAAATGCCGGAGCCACTAATACCTTTAGGGTATTCGGAAAAAAAATGGGTATTGCGGTACTCATTATTGATGTTTTAAAAGGTTGGATAGCTGTAAAGTTATTTTATGTTTTGTATGAAAGCGGCCAAAATCTGGAAGAACTCTTCAATTTAAAGATAAGATTAGGGATTTGTGCTTTATTAGGTCATGTTTTTCCTATTTATGTAGGATTTAAAGGCGGAAAAGGGGTAGCCACCCTTCTTGGCATAGTTTTGGCACTTAATCATCAGGCTGCTTTAGCTTCAATTGCGCTGTTTTTAATAGTTTTAATCATTACCGGATATGTTTCTTTAAGTTCTATTCTGGCGGGCATATTTTTCCCTGTTGTGGTTATGGTAATATTTAAAACCTCGCAGCCCGATATGGTTATTTTTTCTTTAATGATTAGTGTTGCCGTAATTATTACACATCAGAAAAATATTGAGAGGCTGTTTAGTAAAAAAGAAAGTAGGGTAAATTTACTGAAAGGAAAGAAAAACAAGTTAGATGATAAGGAAGAAGAAGTGGAGGTAAAAAATAAAATTGAGATAAGACAAAAAGATTAAATTTTTTCTATGAGAAACCATCCCCGTAGTTTATTTCTTACATTTATCTTTACTGTACTTGTGGGATATTTTTCTTTTGCCCAGAATAACTTTGGCTCAGAAAAAGAATTACGCAAACAGGCAGATAATTATTTTAAAGAAAATGATTACACTGCTGCTTTTCCTTTATACTCACAGCTATTAAGTTTATATCCTAAAGACCCTGTATTTAATTATAAATACGGAGTTTGTATGCTTTACGCCAAAGAAAACAAAGAAAAACCTTTACCATACCTAATATTTGCAGCAGGCAAAGAAGATGTAGATGATGATATTTATTACCATTTAGGAAGAGCGTACCACCTAAACTACCGTTTTGATGATGCCATTGCCCAATATAAAATATTTAAAGAGAAAAAGAAAAAAAGTTCAACCAAGCTGGAGGTTGATTTACAAATACAACAATGTGAGAATGGGAAACAATTGCTGAAAAATATTAGTGATTTAACAGTAATTGATAAGAGGGAACAAAATGTTAGTGAGTACTTTAGAGCATACGATTTAGATAATATTGGAGCAAAATTAGTTGTAAAACCTGATGACTTAAAAACCCCTTATGATATAAAAAAGAAAGAACAATCAAACATTGTTATCAGACAAACAAGTCAAGATATATATTACAGTAGTTATGGAGCTGATGGCAAGAATGGTCGTGATATATATAAGATTAGCCGCTTGCCTAATCAAGGTTGGGGAAACCCTGAAAATTTAGGTTCAGTCATTAACACTCCTTATGATGAGGATTTTCCGTACTTAACTCCTGATGGAAAAACCTTATATTTCTGCAGCAAAGGACATAATAGCATGGGAGGTTATGATATTTTCAGGTCAGAATTATTGTCTTCAGGACAATGGAGTAGGCCTGTTAATCTTGATTTTGCCATTAATACCCCCGATGATGACATACAATATGTTACCGACCCTGCTAGCGATTTTGCCTATTTTTCATCAAAACGAAATAGTATAGATGGTAAAATTACAGTGTTTAAAATTAGAACTGAAAGAGTACCTTTTAGCCTGGCAGCAATTAAAGGAAAAGTGGTTAGTGAAATGACTCCGGCCGTTTTAGCAGCAAAAATATCTATCAAAAATTTAAACTCAGGAAAGTTTGTTGGTAATTTTAACAGCTCGGCAAAAGATGGCATATATCGGTTAAAGCTTAATAATGGCTCAAAGTATGAATATACGGTTGAGCAGCCGGGATTACCACCATTAACCCAAATTGTTGAAATACCATCAATGAATGAAGTACGTCCGCTAAAACAAGAAATACATTTGAAAAACAAAGATGGAGCCACTTCAATGGTAATCTATAATTTCTTTAGCGATACAGTAGAAAATAATGCTCTTGAAACCGCTGAATTGCTGAAAGAGAAAGCTAATTTAGAAGTTAATTATGAAGAACAAGTACAAGAAGGAATTATATCTGAGGCATCTATAAATAATGCTGTTGCTGATAATAAAACCTTGCCTAACCGAAATGCTTATCAAGAAGAACCTTCGCAAAATACTAACTCAACTAATAATTCTGTTCAAGCTTCCGATAAAACAAATAATAATCTATCAAACAATAAAGCAACTGCTACAACTGATATTAAAGACAAACAACAGTCAGGTATTAAAAATACAGAGTTGCTAGATATTGCCAAGGAAGATGCTTTGGAAACTCAAAAAGAAGCCGATGACCTACGTGATAAATCAAGACAAGCATACGCCTTTGCCAATTTAAAGAATAATGCAGCCCAAGAAAAATATAAAGAATCAGAAACAGCATTAAACAAAGCCACAGAACTTACCAATATTAAAGATAAACAAACACAAACTGATATAGCCGAAAAAGCACGTAAAGAGGGTGATTTATTTACACAACAAGCCATTGTTTCTTTTAACTTGGCAAAAGAGTTGGAAAATGAGGCTAATAATAAGCAACAAGAAGCTTTCCAGGCCGAGCAATATGCTCAAGATTTAGAAAAAGCTATTGCATCAAACTCGCTTGAAACTATTGAAAAGTATGAAAAACAAAATAAAGAACCGGAGAAAGAAAACAAACCCTCAATTGTTGCATTATCTGATAATTTGAACAAGCAAGTACAAGAAAAAAATAACGAACTTGATAGATTGGAAGAAGAAAGGATAGCCTTAAGAGATGAAATTCAAGATAAAAAGGTGGAGGAAACAGATACGCAGAAAGCCTTATCTAAAACAAAGAAAGAAGAAGAGAAAATAATACTTCAAAAACAACTTGAAAAAATAACTGCCGACAAGAGTAAGCAGGAAGCTGCATTGACAAAGATTGAGAGTGAAATAGCAACTTTGAAAACCGAAACCGAGGAATTAGAACTACAAGCTCAAATTAATAATGAAGTTATTAATCATATAAACGAAAACAGAAATTCAGAGGTTGCCGACATTGGAGCTGAAGATAAACAAAAATTAGAGAATCAACTAAGTAGCTTGCAAAACAATAACCGTATTGCAAAAAATAAAGACACTGAACGTGCTAATGATAAACCACAAGTAAACAATACTAATACAAATAGTGTTAATCATAAATCTTCACAAAATAGTTCTAATATTACTTCTGTAGAGGATTACACTAAATATAACAACAGTATTGATGAATCTGCCAAAGAGAAGTTACAAGCTGAGGCTGCTGTCGCCATTCATAAAGCCGATTCTATTAGTGAAATATTAAAAAGCACAACAAATAATGATGAAATAATAAAACTTACCGAAACACAAAAAAAATATGAAGAAATAGCAGCCTCTAAGAATCTTGCCGCAAATGTTATTTCATTCAATATATATCAAAAAGAATATGAAGGAAATAAAAAGGCTTTGAACTCTAAATCCACTGAGATTTTGGAGAGCGATACAGCTAATTATAATAATAGTTTATTCTTGCTAGAGAACGATTATCAGAAGATCTTGAATAATAAAGAAAAAGCTCTTTCTGAAAATAGTACTTCAGAAAAAAACACAGCACTAAGCAATATAGTTAACAGCCAAAATATTGTATTGGTACGTCAACGGAATTTACTTGAACAAGCAAACAGTAGTATTGCTCAGAATAAAGAAGCAAATAAAGTTACTGCAGAATTTAAAGGAATAAATACCGATAAGAATATTACTGCAAAGGAGGCAGTTAACGAACTGCGTCCAAACTATGAAAATTATCATACAGAGCTAACATTAAATGAAAAGGAAGCCGAAATAGTAAGAAAATCAAAAGAATATATTGAATTTACAACCATTCTTAAACGAGCTAAAGAATTGGAAAATGCTGCTGATAATAAAGCCATGCAATATGTAGAATTAAAAAAACAAGGAGAAGAAAAGGTAATTGACTCGCAACGTTTAATTGATTTAGCTGCCGAAGAGAAGAAAAAGGATAAACGTGCTGCCCTTACTGAAGAAGCTGTGCGAGTTGATAATGAAGGTAGAGAGTTAATAGATAATGCCGAAAAAGCAAAAGTTGATGCACAGAATGATATGTTGAAGGCTGCAGCGATTAAATCAGAGTCTGATAAGTATATTGAAAGCCTTACCAAAGAACAGCAGCAAAAAATATTGGCTGTTTACAATAATCAAATAATTACAGAAAGTAATACATCAGAGTCTGAATTAGCCGTAAATCAATCATCCGGTGAGGATAATCAACCTATTACCGCAATAAATAAAACTCATAATACAGAAAATACAAAAACAGTTGAACCAAGTAAAACCAACAATAACAACCTAACAGAAGCAAATAATAACAACAACCTCAACACTGAAAAAACAACTATAGATGATGCAAGCGATGAGAAGAATGCCACCGTTGCTACCCCTGATCAAAATCAGAAAATAGTAGGAGATAAAGAAAGTATTTTGGCATCTATCAAAGCTGAGCCTGAATATAAAGGTTATGCCTCTTTAAAGAATGAGGCCGAAGAGTTGAAAAATTTATCAGAATCCCAAAAACATGCAGCCGACTCTTTAAAATTACAAGCAGAGCGAGATGCCATGAATAGTAATGATTTATTTGAATTTGCTGCAGCACAACGCAATAAAAAAGACAAAAAAGAGGCACAAGCACGTGCAGAGGAAATGGACAAGTTAGCTAGAATGAATCAGGAAAAAGCCGACTCAGCTCAAATTGCTGCCTCTAATACCCTAGCCGAATCAAATAAAAAACAAAATGAAGCTGATGCTTATTTAAAAAAGATTGAGAGCAACAAGGCTACTTTATATATGATGGCATACAATAACATTGTACCCGATGAGTTACTGAAAACTCAATCAGAATCAATGGTAGCCAAAAACGATAATAATACTCAACTCAATAATTCAAATAACACAAGCAAAAGCAGTGAGATAAATCAAACAGTACAAAATATTGAGCCTACTGTGGTTCAACAAAATATAAACCAAACGAATAATAACCTAGTAACAAATGCTCCTAGTAAGGTGCAAGAATCAGCAGTAGATTCTGAATTAAATAACAGTAAACAAGGATCGGACAGTATGACTGTTAAAGTGATTTACCCGGATGTTAAAAATACTCAGGAATACAGTCGTTATATTAGTCTAAAGTATGAAGTAGAAAAAGCCGAAGAAGAAGCCAAGATTATGAAAGCTCGGGTTGATTCAGCCAAGGCACTAAGTCAAGAAAAGTTTGAAGAGTCAAACAATAAACTTGAAGAAGCAGCTTCATTGAGAAAAAGAAAAAGAAAACCATTAGTGGCCGAAGCAGCAAGATTAGATCACGAAGCTCAATTATTAGAAAACACTGCAGACTCATTACAGGTGCTGGCCAACCAAGCCAATAGAAATGTAATTGTAAAAAAAGAGGACAGCGATAAATATATTCAAAGCTTAGATAAGAATCTAGCCCTTCGTATAATGCGTGCTATTGAAGGGATTCCGGAGCCCGAAGTTCAAACAACAACAGTTCAGGCAAATATAGAAAAACAGGATAATATAGAGCAAAACACCATTCCTGTTATTACAAGAGTACAAACACAAGCTATTAATAGTGCACCGTCACACAATAGTTCAAACAGAATTCCAATGAACCCAACCTTGCCTGATGGCATTGTTTTTAAGGTTCAAATTGGAGCATTTAACCGTCCTGTAGCCGACAATGCATTTGGCAGTGTAAGTCCTATTTCTGGCGAGTCAATAGCCAACAGTAATTTAATTAGATATACAGCCGGTTTATTCGGCACATTTGAAGATGCAGCAAAAGCAAAAACTGAGTTGAATAATTTAAAATTTAATGATGCCTTTATTGTTGCATATTGCTATGGGCAAAGAATGAGTGTAACACAAGCAAGATCACTTGTAAGAGCAGGTAAAGATTGTAAATCAGGCATAGCTTCATCTACACTAGCAACAGCACAAAATGTAAATACTACTACCAATATTACTAACACCACAACAACAAACCCTCCTGAAAAAGGGAACTTTGAAAGCTCCCAAGACAACCCTGCTATTGCTTTGTCTAACAACTCCGGCAATTCAGTAAAAGATAATTTAGAAACCGGAAATAGAATTAACTACCCTACAAGTGTAAAACAAGGAGAAACTCTTCCTCAGCAAGACATTCAAACCATAAAAGGCTTGGTATATACCGTTCAGGTGGGAGTTTATAGTAAACCTGTAAAAGCCGGTCAGCTTTTTAATATAACCCCTTTGTATTACGAGTTAAATCAAAAAGGACAGTACAGATATACCAGTGGAATTTATAATGATATTAAACAAGCCACAGCCGCTAAGGATGAAATTGTTAGAATAGGAGTAAGCGATGCATTTGTAACAGCCTATGTAAATGGACAAAGAATACCTATGGAACAAGCTTCGGCAATTGAACAACAACAAGGCAAAGGGGCATTTGCACAAATACAGGGAATGAATGAGCAACCGCGCGTTTTACAAACAGAAACTCAAAACAAAGCAGTTCCCCAAAATCAACCACAAGTAACCACCCCTATAACTTCCGAAAAATCGGTAGCTCATAATATTATTTATAAAGTTCAGTTAGGAGCCTTTAGAAATGATGTTCCGGTTGAAATTATGAACCTATATTTATCAATTGCAGATAAAGGAATAAGTAATTTTAAACAAGATGATTTAACCATTTACACACTTGGTAACTTCACTCAACAGGCCGCGGCAGAAACTGTAAAAAATGAAGTTGTTGCGAAAGGAATAAGTGATGCCTTTGTTATAGCATTGAACAATGGGGTAAAAATTAGCCTGGAGGAAGCACGAAAACTTACCGGTAACAAATAGTTTATGTTTATTAGAGTGTCGGTTTAAAGAAAAATCTTATGACTTATTCGGAACTAAAGCTTCATTGGCGCAATAAACTTGGAAATATATATAATCAAGATGAATGTGATCATCTATTTTATCATACATGCTATTACATTAAGCAATGGGGTAAAGCCAGAGTACTTTTTGAAAAAGATACTACTTTAACTCCCGAAGATTTGAACACATTTGCCCAAGTGTTAAAAGACTTGCAGGTACATAAACCCATACAGTATATTTTTGAAGAAACAGAGTTTTATAAACTCCGATTTAAAGTAGATGAAGATGTTTTAATACCTAGACCCGAGACTGAAGAATTAGTTGATTGGGTGGTAAAAGATTATTTGGGAAAACGCAAAATAAAGTTGTTAGATATTGGCACCGGAAGTGGCTGCATTGCTGTGGCACTCGCAAAGAACCTTATCTCACCCCTAGTATATGCTTTGGATGTTTCGCCAAAATCACTTATAGTTGCAGATATAAATGCAAAAGAAAATAATGTTGAGATTAACTTATTAAATGTTGATATTCTGGAGCTAACCGATGCTGTGATGGACGAACAGTTTGATATAATCATCAGCAATCCCCCTTATATACTACCACTCGAGGCAGATAAAATGGAAAAAAACGTATTGGCTTACGAACCTCATTTGGCATTATTTGTGAGTAATAACGACCCATTGCAATTTTATAAAGCTATTTCAAACTTTGCCTTGCTAAACCTGATTAAAGGCGGTAGTTTGTATTTTGAAACACATGAAAACTACCACAAAGAGGTTGTAGAGTTATTGAAAGAGAAAGGCTTCATTAATATACAGTCAAAAAAAGACTTACAAAATAAACCTAGATTTGTAAAAGCTCAAGTGGCTTAACTTTGTTTTTGGTAAAATGAAAAAACACATTACATGGTTAGTACTCTTTTCTGTTATGCTGTTTATTATTATGTTCAACAGCCAATGCAACAATAATACCGATGTTAAAGAAATAAAAAGTAGTGATAGCCTGTATTTAAACCATGGTGATACAGCAACATATGTTGGCATAAATACTTGTAAAACTTGCCATTACAATATATACGAGTCATTTATACAAACAGGTATGGGGCAATCATTTGACAAAGCTTCCAAACTTAAAACAGCCGCGCTATTTGGTCCTGCTATGACAGTGTATGATAAATTTAACGATATGTATTATCATCCATATTTTAGTGGCGATACTATGAAACTCATAGAGTTTAGACTTGAAGGAAAAGATACCATATATAAAAGACAGGAAACAGTAAATTATATTATAGGTTCGGGCCAACATACTAACTCGCACATGATGATACGTAACGGATACCTTACGCAAATGCCACTTACATTTTATACTCAAAAAAAACAATGGGATTTGCCCCCCGGTTTTGAGGATGGATACAACTCACGATTTAGTCGTATTATTGGTTTGGAATGTATGAGCTGCCATAATTCTTATCCTGAATTTGTAGAGGGGTCAGAAAATAAATATTCTGCAATACCTAATGGCATTAATTGCGAGCGTTGTCATGGACCGGGTTCTATTCATGTTAAACAAGTAAGCAGCGGTAATATTGTTGACACCTCCCGTTTTATCGATTATACTATAGTAAACCCCGGAAAACTTGATCCTGAGCTACAGTTTGACGTTTGTCAGCGTTGCCATTTACAAGGAAATGCCGTTTTGAAAGAAAATCGTTCATTTTATGATTTCAAACCGGGAAAAAGATTATCAGATTATATTACCGTATTTCTTCCTAAGTACAGTAATTCTGATGATCAGTTTATTATGGCATCACATGCCGACAGATTAAAACAAAGTCAGTGTTACATAAAAAGTAAAGCCCAAACTAAACATAATACTTTAAGACCATATAAAAACACCATGACTTGCGTAACTTGTCATAACCCTCACGAAAGTGTAAAATTCAAAAAAGACGAATTCTTCAATAACAAATGCAACAATTGCCACAACGCATCTCAGCATAACCTATGCACTGCCAGTAAAAATATTTTAGCTCAGGCTCAAAACAATTGTGTTAGTTGCCACATGCCGCGTTCAGGCTCAATAGATATTCCTCACGTAAGTATGCACGACCATTATATACGTAAACCTGATACCAAAGAATCTATAGCAGAGAAAGCAAAAACATTCTTAGGTTTATATGCTATTAATGAAAAACAGCCGGATAATGTTACACGAGCAAATGCCTATATTAACCAATATGAAAAGTTTGGAAAAAACCCCATAATGCTTGACTCTGCTGAGCTTTACATTAATCGCTTAAGAAAATTATCTCTAAAACAGCATTTACATATTATTGAGCACCTATACTTTCTAAAAGAGAACTTTACTCAGATAATTAAAGATATTGATTCTTTCGACCAAAATGAATTATTAAACAAAATGCTAATTAATAAATCCTTAGAAAACAAAGATGCATGGCTGTGTTATAGAATTGGAGAAGCATACAATAATAGTGGTCGTTTAAAAGATGCCTTGACCTTTTATAAACAAGCAACATATCTTGCTCCATATTATCCTGACTTTTTGAATAAATATTACACCGCTTTGGTAAATAATAATGACATAAATACCGCACGTGAGCAATATCAAAAAATGATTGTTGAATTTCCGGATTATGCACCTGCCTTTTCTAATCTTGGATATATATATTTATTACAGAATAATGTCAGTACTGCTCTTGTTTACATAAATAAAGCATTACAGCTCGATCCGGATTATGAGTTGGCACTATTCAATAAAGTTAGTATTTTACTTTACGAAAATAAAAAACAGGAAGCAAAGCAAATATTGAAACATATTTTAAGTAAAAATCCCAAAAAGGAAAAAGCTCAACAATTGCTTTATCAGCTAAAATAAAGGAAAATAATGGCTAAAAAGAAAAGTAATAATAAATCGGGGAAGTCGAAAAAAAGCGCCTCAAAATTTGTAAAAAAACTGATAATAGTTTCTTTTATTTTGATTTTTGTGATAGGAGGTGGAACCGCTTACTATAGCTATACACGTATATACAAACCCAATGTAATTACCTCAAGTTCTGAAAATACATATTTTTTTATTAAAACAGGAAGTAATTTTGAAGATGTGTTGACCGCTTTAACTGACAGTCATTTAATAAGAAATATGAGCTCATTTAAATGGGTAGCAGAGCGTAAAGGTTATATCAATAAGGTAAAGCCCGGACGTTATAAATTAAAGCCCAATATGAATAATAATGATTTGGTAAACCTATTGCGCAGTGGCGAACAAGAACCTGTAAATTTGGTATTTAACGAAGCCCGAACCAAAGAAGATTTTGTGGAAATCATACATAAGCAAATTGAGGCAGATCCGGAAGAGTTGATTAAACTACTCAATAATAATGACTTTTTGAAACAATATGAGGTAAACAACAAAAATGTACTCACCTTATTTATACCCAATACATATCAAATCTATTGGAATACTTCAGCCTCCCAGTTTATCAATAAGATGTTCAAAGAATATCAGAGGTTCTGGAATAATAATAGAATTGCTAAAGCTAATAAACTTGGTTTATCAAAGGCCGAAGTTGGTATATTGGCCAGTATAGTACAGCAGGAAAGTAAAATAAAAGATGAGCAGCCTGTTATTGCTGCGGTTTATTACAATCGGCTTAAAAAGCGTATGTTGTTGCAGGCTGACCCCACAGTAATTTATGCCATAGGCGACTTTAATATTAGACGAGTGTTGAGCAAACATCTTTCGTTCGATTCACCTTACAATACCTATAAATATTTAGGTCTTCCTCCAGGGCCTATTTGTATTCCTTTAGGCTCTACTATTGATGCAGTTTTAAATCAACCTAAGCATAACTACTTGTATTTCTGTGCCAAAGAAGATTTTAGTGGCCGACACAATTTTGCTTCCAACTTGATAGAGCACCAACGCAATGCCAATGCCTTTAGAAACGCATTAAATAAGAGAAAAATATTTCAGTAATAAAGTAGCTAAAGACTATTAATAATGTTTTTTTATTAACCCTATTTCTTTTACCTTGCAAAAATTTAGTTAGTTAATCATGTATAATGACAAGTTAAATACTTCTATTCAAAACCCACATGTTTCTGTAGATTGTGTGATATTTGGATTTAAGGAAGGTGATTTAAAAGTATTATTAATTGAAAGGAAAGCGGCTTCCGATAATAACTCTTCCCCTAACAAGAAAGATTTTTTATTGCCCGGTGATTTAGTTTTCGATAACGAAGATTTAGATACTTCGGCCAGAAGAATATTAAAGGAATTAACCAGTCTGGAAAATATTTACTTAGAACAGTTTCACGCCTTTGGAAACCCCGATCGGGTTCGCAAACCGTCTGATAAACCATGGCTGGAAGCAATTCGCACTGAGCCATATGCTCGTGTTATTACCATAGCGTATTACTCTTTAGTTAAACTCGAAGATTATAAACCCACAGCATCCTCATTTGCCAATAATGCCGATTGGTTTTCATTGAAGGACATTCCGGAATTGGCTTTTGACCACAACGAGATTGTAAACTATGCTTTGAAAGTACTTAAAAGTCGTATCCAAACTCACCCTGTTGGATTCGAATTACTTCCCAAAAAATTTACATTAAGCCAACTACAAAAACTTTATGAAACTATAATGGGCGAAAATCTGGATAAACGAAATTTCAGACGGCAGTTTATGAAAAACGGTATGCTCATTCCATTAATGGAAAAGCAAAAGCATGTGCCGCATAAACGCGCTCAATTATTTAAGTTTAATAAAGAAAAGTTTGAGGCAGTATAATAATTGTTACAGAAAACGGCAACTAAACAAGGCTATATCATCAACATAAGCCAATTCTTGTCTAAATTTATCAAGGGTTGTCAATATAGCAGTATTCAGTTTTTTCATCTCTAAACTTTGCTTTTTCAAAATAACTTTCTGTAGTCTTTCTAATCCAAAATCTTCACCCATTTCGTTATTTTGCTCTACAAGACCATCAGTGTAGCAAACCATTACTGTTTGAGGAGAAATATGCAGAACTCCTTCTCTAACTTTAGGAATCTCGCTAAACATGCCTAAACCAATACTTCCGGTACTCAACTGCAAAATAGTATTATTACACAACATCAATGGTGGGTTATGCCCTGCATTGATATAGGTCAGCATGCGAGTAACAATATTATATTTTGCTAAAAATAGAGTAATAAATTTTTCGCCTTTGGCATTCTCAAAAACCAAGTTGTTTAACTCATGCAGTATTTCGGTTAATGAGGTGTAATGTTTAAACAAAGCTCGTAAGTTAGCCTGAAAGTTCGCCATTAATAAGGCAGCGCTAACACCCTTCCCCGAAACATCGGCTACACAAAAAGCAATTTCATTCTCATTTAGCTTTATGTAATCATAATAGTCGCCCCCAACCTGTTGGTGAGGTTGGTAATAAGCATGTATATTAAGATTATTATCATCGGGCAGCTTATCAGGGAAAAGCATTGCCTGCATCTCGCTGCCCAACTCTAACTCTTTGCGTGAGGCTGCTTGCAATAAAAATTCACGTGCCAACCTTTTATTTTCAATGGCTACTATGATTATATTTGTAAGGGTTTGTACAAAAGGTAAATGCTTAATGGTGGGACTAATCTCAATTTTATGTTCATCAATATCACCAATTAATAAATATGCCAGAGGCTGGTTTTTATGAAACACAGGAATGATTATGTCAAAAGTTTCAATAGATGAGATGCCTGAAAAGGAAACAACATTAACCTCAGTAATTTCCTTAAACTTCAATAAATCTGATTCAATTTTAATTTCTAGCTTCTCGCTTTCTAACCCGTAGGTAAGCTCACAGTGCCATCCTGTTGTATTGTAAGTATATAGGGCTATTCTCCCTATGTTTAATTCGTTAGTGAGAATATTTTGATATATGTTTAATAAGCTTTCGGTAGGTAAGTTGTTATTTATTGCTTTAGTGACATCCAATAATGAGTTGAGTTTAATATTGGCAATATGCTTTCGTTTATTCTCTTTAACAGATTCTTCTCCCGATTTTATATACTCTTTTTTCATTGATTAACTAAAGCTGTCCAAAGATTATAAATAATTGTTCTGACAATATTAATTCTAAAATTTAAAGAAAACAACTACAATTTGTAAAAATAAATTTTGAAAGTATTGATACCGTTACAGTTTTATAAACTGAATTTGGGATACAATTAGGTAAATATAAATATGAATAAACTGTTTTTAAAGACCAATACCCACAAATAGAATCTATAAAAATTACACCCTTGATATTAGTGGTTTAATACAAAATAAATAGAGCGTATCGAGAGTACGATACGCTCTATTTATTATTGGTTTTTATACTATGCAAGTTCAGCTGTTCTTTCAGCTATTTTAAATTCTTTTTTCAAAGTGTCAACATAATCTAACTTTTCCCATCCAAAGGTTTCGTACTCTTTTCCGTTTACATTTACCCTGCCCGGTGTGCGCCCCATGTGTCCGTAGGCAGCAGTTTGACTATAAATAGGGTTCTTTAAACCAAATCGTTTTACAATAGCACTCGGACGCATATCAAAAACTTTAGAAACTTTTTCTGCAATTTCTCCATCGGTTAGTTTTCTACCTTCTTCATTTTTAGCCTTTCCGGTATTGTATGTGTTAATATATAATCCCACCGGCTGAGCAACCCCAATTGCATAGGCTACCTGAACTAATACTTCATCGCAAATACCTGCCGCAACAAGGTTCTTAGCAATATGTCGTGTAGCATAAGCAGCACTTCTGTCAACTTTTGAAGAATCTTTCCCTGAGAAAGCACCACCACCGTGAGCACCACGACCACCATAAGTATCAACAATAATCTTACGACCTGTTAGGCCTGTATCACCATGTGGCCCGCCAATAACAAACTTACCTGTTGGGTTGATATGATATTTTATATCATCTCCAAATAATTTTTTAATACGTGTAGGTAATAATTTTTTTACTCGTGGTATTAATATAGTAAGTATATCTTCTTTAATTTTTGCCAACATTTTATCATCTGTATCAAAATCATCATGTTGGGTTGATATAACAATAGTTTCAATTTTTTCAGGCTTCCCTTTATCAGAATACTGAATAGTTACCTGCGATTTTGCATCAGGACGCAAATATTTCATTTTCTTACCTTCTTTGCGAATAGCACTCAACTCTTTTAATAATAAGTGCGAAAGCTCTAATGGTAAAGGCATATAATTATCAGTTTCGCGACTGGCATAGCCAAACATCATACCTTGATCACCGGCACCTTGTTCTTCTTCTTTGCCTCTTTCTACTCCTTGGTTTATATCTGATGATTGCTCATGAAGTGCATTTAAAATACCGCAACTTACAGCATCAAACTGATATTGAGATTTGTTATATCCAATACGGTTAATTACATCACGGGCAATACCCTGTACATCTACACTATATTTGGCTATATTATTGCATTTGATTTCACCACCTATAACCACTAATCCGGTAGTTACAAATGTTTCGCACGCTACTTTAGCATTGCTGTCGTGAGTTAAAAAAGCATCAATAATAGCATCAGATATTTGATCGGCTACTTTATCAGGATGTCCTTCAGATACAGATTCGGAGGTAAATAAATATGACATGTTTTATAATTTTGATTATTAATATTTTTTAAAATTAGTTTGCGAAGATAATAATTTTACTTGAATAATACTATAGATATAAAATTCTATAGCCTTTTTCATAATTTCTTATTATTTAGGTAGTTAGTTTCTGAAAAATTTCCTCCAGGCTGTCTTCCTCAATTTTCATAGACAAAATGGTATTACTATTACTTAAGGCCAGTTGCATAAGAGCTTGTCTAATATCTTTGTCTTTATTAAAAGCTATGTGCCACCGCCTTGTGCCTACATTTTTAACAGCAATAACCCCACTAATTTCTTGAAGTTGTTGTAGCGAAATCTCTCTTTCCAACTCCAATAATAATATGGATTGATTTTTATTGCTTGTTTGTAAAGTTTTAGCATCGCTATTGGCAACTATTTTTCCTTTATTGATAATAATAATATTGTCACAAACAGCCTTTACTTCTTGCAAAATATGTGTTGAAAACAAAACCGTTTTCTCCTTCCCCAATTCTTTAATCAAATTTCTTATTTCTATCAACTGGTTAGGGTCTAAACCTGTTGTTGGTTCATCTAATATTAAAACCTCGGGATTATGAATTAGAGCTTGCGCTAAACCCACACGTTGCCTGTATCCCTTAGATAAAGCTCCTATTTTTTTATTTTGTTCAATTTGTAAACCGGTAATCTCAATCATTTCCTTAACTTTTTGGTTTACATTCTTTATTTTATATACTGATGCAGCAAACGACAAATATTCCTTAACATACATATCCAAATACAAAGGATTATGTTCGGGTAAGTAGCCTACACATTTACGTACTTCAAAGGGATTCTCGTAAATATCAAATCCGCAAACCTTGGCAGTACCTTCACTCTGAGGAAGAAAACAAGTTAATATTTTCATCATGGTTGATTTCCCGGCTCCATTTGGCCCCAAAAAACCGGTAATTGAACCTTTGTTAACCGAAAAACTTACCTTATCTAAAGCTTTTTGCGCTTGGTAATATTTACTAATATTTAAGACTTCTATAGACAACAGCTTTGTATTTAAGGTCAAATATAAAGCGAAAATGTGGATTTGGAAACCACTTAACAATTATTTCAAAGACTTATTTTCTTCAAGTTTTAAAGCCGGTATAACAACCATAGTAATAAAAGGAGACTGAAGTAAACCTATCATATTTCTAGTAAATAAAAAACCTTTTGGAAAGTTATTTAGAAAATACCCGCCCATATAAGTAAGTATAGAAAGGAAAATAATTATTCCGTAAGCATAAATTACCCATTTACTTTTTGAGTAACTACCTACAACCAAACGCAGCGAAAGTATGGAAAGAAGAAAATAGAGGAGTATAAATCCGGCAGTAAGCCAGTATTTGAAATAATACAATTTCATATAAGGCCAACTATCAAAGTAACTAAGCCAAGAAGGAAGAGTATAATCGTAGTTTTTAAAATATAGCTTATACAGTTGACTGTTAATGCTCATAAAAATAGCATCGCGCAAAAAGCCGGCTATCACAAATGCTATAATGATAATAAGGATAAATAAAATTTCTTTAGCCTTAAATTTCATATTTTAATACTTTGTATTGTTTTGCTTTTTCTGAAATGAATAGTAGGATATTTTATTAGCCCAAAGTATCCAAAGCGAAAAAACAAAGCTGTAAACAATAATTGTAAAAGTATAAGTATGATTAAAAGCCAAACTTTCAGGAGCATAATATACCACCAAACTTAAACCAACAATTCGTAAAATATTAAGTATATGAATGGCTATCATTCCCAAAGGGATAAACCATAGTTTATTGACGACTTTTCCGGGATAGGCTATTATAAAGCCGACAAACAAAGCAAACAAAGTTATTCCATTACAAGGGTCGCCTACCCATAATCCGTGGGTTCCGTCAATGCCAATAACTGTAACATTTTCTGTACTTACAGCATGTGTGTCAATAGGCAAGAATCCTATGGCTTTTATTACTAAAGAACTCCAAAATGCAAGGTTTTCTGCAACTATATTATCAATATTACTATTGGGATGTAACCATAAATCGTACAGAATATACCAAAACAAATAAAGCCCGAAGGCTTTAATAAAGAAAAACAGAATTTTGTTTTCTGTTATGTATTTTAACATCCGTAAAGGAAACTGACTATTCTTCTTTTTTGGTTGACTTAATAAGCTTTCTGCCTCCCAAAGCTAATCCGGCAGCAAACAATAAACCAATTCCACCATCTATAGGAACACATGGAGGAGGCCAACATGGAGGTCCACCACCGCCTGGAGGAGGAGGAGGAGCAACTATAGGAGGTCCGGCAGCAAATAAGTCAGCAGACGCTAACACCAATAAGGCAATCGTTAATAATCCCAATAATACATTCTTTTTCATCGGCTAAATAATTTTGGTCGCAAATGTATAAAAATCTTTCGTCAAAAAGAAAAAAATAATTGATTATTTTTTTAATTCTACACAATTTTATTGTTAATAATATAGTTATTTATCTACAATAATTATGCAATTGTCTAAAATATTGCAACTTACAATAAACAATTAATTTATTATAGTTTGTAAATTTATTAATAAAATATTTATAAACCCTCGATTTAACCCTGTGAAAAATAACAATTCTATAATTTATTCCAAATTGGTATCATGGTTTTCAAATTTGTTAATATTTTCCTGATGAAATAAGCAATAAGTATTTCTTAATATGCCTATACAAGCAACACCCGGCAATAAACCGACAAGTCATGGCAAACAATCTAAACTAATGAAAATGAATACCCTAAGTTAAAAATCCAAATTAAACAAGCCCTTGCACATAGATACTACATATTTTAAAGTGTAAGATACCGATTCTCTAATTAACCAATAATAAACAGAGTTTGAGATGTAAAACTTATGGAGGTGTAATGACAGTGCACCATATTGTTAAGTTTATTATATAATAAAAAAGACCGCCTGTAAGGCAGTCTTTTTGGGCAATAGAAAAGCTCTCTAATTTATTTTTTTGCCGGTGCTTTGGCATCTGCACCAGCAGTATTACGGGTTGCTTTTACAGCAACAATAACCATATTAGGTGTATCTAGCAATTCCAAATCTTTTACTTGAACTTCTGAAACTCTAATAACTCCTCCTAAATCAAGATTGTCGATGTTGATAGAAATTTTATCAGGAAGATTACCCGGCAAGCCTCTTACTTTAAGTTTTCTGACATTTAATACTAATTTACCACCGGCTCTAACCCCAATAGAGTTTCCTTCGGTAGTAACAGGTATATCAATAACTACAGGCTTGTTATCGAATATTTCTAAAAAATCAATGTGAATAATTCTGTCATTAACAGGATGAAACTGTATTTCTTGCATTAAAGCATTAATTTTTTTACCGTCAATATTTAGTTCAACAGTTAATACTTCAGGGGTATAAACCAACGGTAGCAAATCGTTGTATTTTACCTGAAATATTTTTTGTTCTTGCCCACCGTACAATACGCAAGGTACCATACCTTGTCCACGTAAAGCTTTTGCATCTTTTTTCCCTACGTTCGCTCTTAACGAACCGCTAATAGATACTGATTTCATTTGATTTATTTGTTTTTTGTTTCGGTTTTCGCAATCCCCGCTTTATTGCTATTTCCGAATGATTTATATTAAAATTATAGGCGGGAAATTCTATTATGAAATTAAAAAATATGAACTTATAGACTCAAAGTTATGAACCCTTTTAAATACATCTGCAAACATGTCGGCAACTGATAAAACTTTAATTTTACTTGATTGTATATCTTTTCTCAAAGGAATAGTATCGGTAACAATCAATTCTTTAATTTTTGAATTTTCAATGGCCTCATAAGCTTTTCCCGACAAAATAGGATGTGTACAAACAGCTCTTACACTGTTGGCTCCTTTTTCCATCATCATATCTGAGGCTTTGGTTAAAGTACCTGCTGTATCAACAATATCATCAACCAATACTATATCTTTCCCTTCAACATCACCAATCAAAGTCATGTTTTCAATCTTATTGGCTACTTTGCGCTGCTTATAACAAATTACCATATCACAATTCAAATACTTGGCATAAGCATTTGTGCGTTTTGAACCTCCCATATCAGGCGAAGCCATAGTTAGGTTGGGTAGATTTAATGATTTGATATATGGAACAAAAATACTTGAGGCAAATAAGTGATCTACCGGAACATCAAAGAACCCTTGTATTTGATCAGCATGTAAATCCATAGTGATAATACGAGTTATACCTGCCGAGCTTAATAAGTTTGCCACTAACTTGGCTCCAATAGCAACGCGTGGTTGATCTTTCCTATCTTGCCGTGCATAACCAAAGTATGGAATAACAGCAATTATTTGATTGGCTGATGCCCTTTTTGCAGCATCTATCATTAATAATAATTCAAATAAATTATCAGCCGGTGGAAAAGTGCTTTGTATAATAAAAACATCAGCTCCGCGAACTGTCTCCTCAAACGAAGGTTGCATTTCTCCATCACTAAATCTGGAAACAGTCATATTTCCTAAATCTTGCCCATAACTTTGGGCAATTTTTTTGGAAAGGTACATTGACCCTGTTCCTGAAAATATTTTTACCGGTGATTCCATAGTTCTTGGATAATTATAAGGAGTGCAAAGTTAACTTTTTGAATTGATTTAGAAAATAAAAAATATATTAAACCGCAAGATTTTATTTGATTTATATATTAGTTTTAATAAGCCACTTTTAAGTCATCACATAATACATATTAATGCATTGACAATTAATTATATATAAGTAATATGTAATTTCTCTAAGCAAAGAATTGGATTAATAATTTTATACCATGGTAAGTAATATTTTAAGTTTTTTTAGTATAAATGTTAGTGTTTCCTAATCGCTAAGCTAAATTTAAATCATCTAAAAAATGAGGAATTAAGAAAAATAAATGACAGAAACAGAATATATATTTTCTTTTTGCGTTTTGTATATTAATTTTGTGGGTTTATGAGAAACAGATTAATTTTATTAATAATATTTTTAGCATTTGTTCATAGCACTTCATGGGCTCAAGAGCTTAACTGTAGTGTAAAAGTGCTGAGTCCGGCCATACAAGGTACCGATAAAAATATATTTGAAACTCTTGAAACATCTATCAAAGAGTTTATGAATAATACCCGTTGGACAAACGATAATTTTAAAGAGGAAGAAAGAATAGAGTGCAATTTAACGATTAATGTTACCAAGAGAAATTCGGTTGATGAATTTGAGGCAAACATTATAGTTCAATCACGCAGACCGGTGTATAAAAGTTCATACTTTTCTAATCTAATCAATTATCAGGACAATGATTTTGCATTTAAATATACCCCTTTTCAACCATTTGAATTTAATGAAAACACCTACACTAACAACTTAACCTCTGTTTTAGCCTTTTATGCTTATATCATCATTGGTCTTGATTACGATTCTTTTAGTCCTGAAGGTGGAACACCATTTTATCAAAAAGCACAAACTATTGTAAATAATGCACAAAACGCCCCCGATAAAGGATGGAAAGCTTTTGAAGGTTCAAAAAACAGATATTGGATTGCTGAAAACCTGTCGAACCCCAATTTTAAAGCACTGCGAATGTGCATGTACAACTATCACCGGATGGGTTTAGATTTAATGACTAAAGATGTTGAACTGGCTCGTAAAAATATTGCCGATGCCCTTGAAGGATTAATGAAAGTTCACAATCTACAAATGGGATCATTTTTAATGCAATTATTCTTTTTAGCCAAAGCTGATGAAATTGTAAATATTTTCTCAGTAGCTACCCCTGAAGTTAAAAATAAATTGGCCCCATTATTAATCACCATAGATCCGGGAAATACTTCTAAATTTGAGAAGATTAGAGCCAATTAAAAACCTTTTAAGTTGAAAAAGTATATTCATTTGTTTTGTTATCTTATAGTTTCTTTTACTGTAAAAGATATTGCCGCCCAACCTGCTTATATATTTAACGATAAAGGAAGCGAAAAACTTGAAAAAGGTGATTATTTAGCCGCAATAAAAGAGTTTGATACTGCTATACAAAAAGATAAAAACTTCTATACTGCCTTCGCTAATAAAGCACGTGCCGAAGCAGAGTTAGGTAAAAAAGAAGAAGCACTAAAAAACTTTGAACAGGCTATTAAACTGAAACCTGATTATGTTGATGCTTATTATTACAGAGCCTTATTGTATTTGAAGGCTAATGATAAACAGGCGCTTAATGATTTAAATAAGACCATTCAGTTAGACCCGAAAAAAACAGAAGCCTATCATAAAAGAGCTTTGTATTATTATCAGAATAAACAAGATAATGAAGCATTAAAAGATTTTAATAAAGTTATTGAATTAAAGGGGGCTGATACTGATATAGTCTATTACAGAGGCGAAATATTATATAGAAAAGAAAAGTTAGATGAGGCATTAGCTGATTTTAATGAAGTTATTAAAAAAAATAATTTGCATCATGCAGCTATTGAAAAACGTGCCAATATCTTCTTTAAACAAACCAAATATGAAGCAGCTTTGAAAGACTTTAATTCCTGTATAAATAACGGAATTAGAACCGAATCGGTTTTTGCAGGACGGGCAGAGTGTTATTTAAAGTTACGGATGTTTAACGATGCTCTTAAAGATTACAACACCTTAATTGATATATTTAAGACAAAAGACATAAAGGCCTACGAGATGCGAGCCAATGCTTATTACGAAAAAAAGGATTGGGCAAATGCTGTTAAAGATTGCAATAAAATTCTTATTCTTCAGCGCGACTATGTACCTGCCTATTTGCTTCGTGCAAGAGTTTTTGTGCAACAAGGTAAATCAAAATATATGCCTGCGTTAAACGACTTTAAAAAGGTAAATGAACTTGACCCGGGTAATATTGAGGCTTGGAATGGCAAAGGAAATTTATTGTTTGAAACTGCAAAATATAAGGATGCTTTAGAGGCCTTTGATAAAAGTATTTCATTGAAACCCGAGGCTGCAAGCTATTATATACGAAGTAAATGTTATTATAAACTAAATAACTTAAAGGCTTGTTGTGCCGATTTGCAGAAAGCCGTAGCCATGGGGTATAAAGATGCGCAAAAAGATATAGATACTGTATGTCGTTAAATTATATAAAAGCATGAAAAAGATTAGACTTATAGCGTTGGCCGGTATAATTTTGGTTTCAATTGTAGCCCTAGTACTCGGAATGTTAAATTATCCGGTATATTATGTATTCCCCTTTTTGTTGCCTTTTGGTGTTATCTTTTTATTTAGTATAAATCAAAATAAATCTGATAATCAATAGTATTCTGTACAAATATAGTAACAAATTGTAATCTATTTTACTACTTTTGTTCTTAAACAACAAATTATGCGCAACAATATATTTCTGCTGATATTTTCCCTCTTTTTAATCAATTCATATTATGTTAAAGCCCAAATTTACTTTAACAGAGTGGATAGTATTAAAGTTCATTTAGTAAACGGAACTGAATTGAGAAACCCTTGGGCCGGAGGATTAAATTTCCTTCAAGTTTCAGACATTGACCTAAATTTTGATGGGATAATGGATTTATTTGTATTTGACCGTAGTGGAAATAAGATATCTACTTTTATAAACGGAGGTACTCCTAATACTGTTGACTATCATTATGATGCCGAGTATATTAATAAATTTCCCCAACTAAGCAGTTGGGTATTATTGCGCGATTATAATTGTGACGGAAAAATGGATATTTTTACACATACCAATTTAGGAATTAAAATATACAGAAATGATGGTGATGCAGTAAATGGGTTAAAATTTACCTTGGTAAAACCAACCCTCTATTCATATTACATTAACACCACCCCCCCAACAAACTATTTAAACCTATACGTTACAAGTACTGATATTCCTGCAATTTATGATGTTGACAATGATGGCGATATAGATGTATTGACTTTTGACTTTATTGGGGTAAGAATGCAATGGAATAAAAACTATTCTATGGAATTATACGGGACTTGCGATTCATTAAATTACTTTGTATTAGAAGATGAATGTTTTGGAGATTTTGAGGAAAATTTTAGCAATAATTCTGTTACTCTAGATGTTTGCGGCCCATCAGACCATATAGCTCCGGTAAATAACAATAACTTGGAAGACGATCGTTCGTCCCGTCACTCCGGTTCATGTACGCTTTGTGCCGATTTAAATGGCGATACAAAACGCGACTTAGTTCTTGGTGATATCTCGTACAATACCTTAGTCTATCTTGAAAATGGAGGTACACTGCAAATGGCTGATATGATTTCGCAACAGACTAATTATCCTAACAACACGAATTTTGTTAATGTCCCTCTTTTCCCGTGCGCTTTTTATGTTGATGTAAATAATGACGGTAAACGCGATTTACTGGCCAGTCCTAATGCCGGTACATGTTCTTATAATGATAAATCATTATGGTATTATAAAAATATAAACCAGGACGATTCTGCATATTTTGAGTTTCAACAAATGAATTTCTTGCAGCAAGATATGATTGAAGTTGGTGAGGGCGCATATCCGGCATTTGTCGATTTTAATAATGATAGTTTAATGGATATTATTATTGGCAATTATGGTTATCCTGATGATGGTTGTGTTTATACTTCAAAACTTACTGCCCTGAAAAATATTGGCACCTTGACAGAGCCTAAGTTTGAATTATTTTCTAAAGATTTTGCTTCTCTTGGTTCGCTCGGACTTCAAAACTTAGTACCTTCATTTGGCGATTTAGATAATGACGGTGATGAAGATATGATAATTGGGGCAAGTGATGGGCGTTTATATTATTATCAAAATGTTGCTGCTGCGGGATTACCGGCCAACTATGTGGCAAACAACAGTCTGTTTGCAGGAATCATTGCCGGGCAATTTGCTTCCCCACAAGTTATTGATGTAAATAGGGATGGACTTTTAGATGTACTCGTAGGCCGAAGTAATGGGAAATTAAACTATTTTAAGAATATTGGAACTGTATCTGCTCCGGTATTTTCTGCCGACAGTGCAAATTATTTTTTTGGAGGTATTAATGTTACTCCTGTTAATGTGAGCAGCGGATTTAGTTTTCCTTGTTTGTATAATAATAGCAATGGCGAATATGAATTATTGGTAGGGTCTAGTAATGGCGTTTTATATAGATATGGTAATATAGATAACAATATTAATGGGAATTTTACACGACTCGACTCTGCATTTCAGAATATTAAAGTGGGCGACCGTGTTGCACCAGCCTTATATGATATAAATAATGACCAGTTACTGGATTTGATAATTGGAAATTATAGCGGTGGGGTAAGTTTCTTTATGGGCGACACCATAAATGCTTCAAATACTATAAATAAGTTAAGTTATCATCCCGAAATAAATATTTACCCTAACCCCGCTAATCATTCAATTTTCTTCAAAATGGATGATGTTTTAAGAATTACCTCTTTAAAAATTGAAATCATTAATATTCAAGGACAAGTTATTTACACTGAAGTTTTTGCTCCGGGTACTTTAAACAACATATCCACCGAGAATCTAAAATCAGGAATTTATTTCTGTAGGGTTTCGAGCCGTGCATTTATTACTACCGGTAAGTTTGTGGTACAACATTAATTAAACCCAAATTACGTGGTAAAAAAAATGCTTAGCATAGTGTCGAGAAATGCAACTGCATAACAGTAAAAAAATACGTATAAAATTGAACTGTCCAATGCCAATTAAGAGAATACACCATGAGGCGGAATGGCATTATTGCAGCAACTGCCAGGCATATCACGAATATTAATAAAAATAAATAGTAGATAAGTAAAAGTTATACAAAATTGGCTTTAAGGAGCAAACTTCAAGTTGTAAGTATTTGCCTGTTTCACTTCTCAAAAATTCGCATTAGAAAGAGGTTTTGTTAGCATCATTATTGGAGTTCACCCCTGGTTTATCACACATTCCAGCGAATCATTATCAGCATTATATGAGTAAATTTGTGATTATACGAAACACCTCAACTTCCTTTTAACTTGCTTAACCAATCAACTGACTCATATTATAAAAAAAGCCCGAGTTTATCGGGCTTTTTTTATAAGGTTGGCTATTCCTATTTATTGATACTGAACTTTCGGATTATACTTTGCTCATTAGTTTGAAATTGAATAAAATAAATACCATTTGACTGTTCGCTTACATTAATTTCAAACTGATTGCTATTGTGGTTGTTGCTTATTTGTTTTATTAATTGACCTAAGGCATTATAAATACTCAGTTCTTTAATATGTTGATTGCATACAACAACAAAATTACCGTTATTAGGATTTGGATATAATTTAAAATCAACACTCAAATCATTAAGCCCGGTAACAATAAACAGATAATCGGTTGACAAGGCTGAGCATCCGTTACTATCAATAATTTCAACAGCATATATACCATCTTGTTGAGGAGTAAAAGACTGATTGTTAGCATTAGCTATAGCCACTCCATTGAAATACCATTGATAGCTAACTGCCGATGAAGAACTTAAAGTATTTCCGTTTTGTGTAATGGTTGGGATAGCCGGAATATTTACAAATATTTCTACGGTATCTGCTGCAGTTCCACATAAGCCTGAAACAGAAACATAATAAGTCTGTGTATTGTTAGGACTTACACTTATTGAACCGGTAGTGTCACCGGTTGACCATAATAGATTTCCATCATTGGTAGAAGCATTAATTACAGCGGTTTGCCCTAAACAAATTGTTATATCAGGGCCGGCATTTATGGTTGGCAGCATATTAACTATTACACTAACAGTGTCGCTGTAAGTACCACAGCTATTAGAGGCAATAACAGTATATACTGTATTTTGTACGGGGCTAACATTGATGGTTTCACCACTAACATTTACGGGAGTCCAATTTAATGAACCAACATAATTACTTGCCGTTAGAGTAGCTGAACTTCCTATACAAATTGATTGCATCAATGGTGCAGTTACGGTAGGTAAAGGATTAACTTTAACCATTACAGTATCTGTAGCCGAGCCACAGCTACCGGTAGCGGTTACGAAATAAGCCTGAGATGATGTAGGATTAACATTTATGGTTGAACCGGTTTGCCCTGTTGACCATACAAAGCTACCGCTTCCTGAAACGTTAAGTGTTGCTGATTGTCCGGAACAAATATTTACATCAGGTCCGGCATCTACAGTTAATGCCTGATTAATATTTACTGTTACCGAATCGCTTACTGAACCACAACTGTTAGTTGCAGTAACCAAGTAGGTAGTGGTTTGTGTAGGCGAAACAGTAATAGAAGCATTTGTTTGATTTCCCGGTGTCCAAACCAAGTTCCCATTTACATTATAAGCAGTAAGTGTTACCGGATCGCCCGAACAGATATTTTGGTCTTGTGGCGCTGTAACAGAAGGCTGTGGAGTAACATTAACGGTTACAGACTCACTGATACTTCCGCAACTGTTAGTGGCGGTAACGGTATAGGTTTGAGTAGATGTAGGACTAACAACAATACTTGAAGAATTGCTTCCACCAGGCATCCATAATAAATCACCAACAACGTTGGTTGCGTTTAAAGTTACTGAGCTTCCACTGCATATATTTTGGGTTGGAGGTACCGTAACACTTGGATTAGGATTAATGGTTGCAGTAGCCGGTGTGCGTGTAGTTGAACATCCCGGTTGAATTATTTCCCAATCATAAAAGAAATAATAATAACCGCCTGTTGATGCACTGGTACCGGTAATAGAAACTACTCCCGGCAAAGTATATGGATAAACTGCCCCGGCACTGTTTCGATATAAATTAGTTGTTCCATTTATAGCGAGTTGATATTGTGTACCCGGGCTAATATTAAAGTTAAGATTAATTCTACTTTCCCCATCAGGAATATTGATAGTTGCAGATTGCAAAACGGTCCCACTGCTGTTTCTTAACTCTACTGTTCTGTTGCCGGCACCGTTGGCATACACTTTTACTGATAACAATTGAAAATCACTAAAACAATCAAATTTCAAATGCTGGTTTCCGGTAAAGTTTGCCCCTGAACCAAAGTTATTATCAGCAGGTCCTACGTATTGTGAAGGATTATTAATATGAGATTCAACATAGTAAACAGTTGTATTATTTAATATTGGTGTACTAAATGTTGACCCCGTGTTCACCAAATTTCCACCGGTTGGCGCATCGTACCAAAGTATATCACTGCTACCGCTGGCCGTTAAGGTTACAGTACCTGAACCACAACGTGAGGCATCAACGGTTGTTGGTGCCGAAATAATATTTGCAATAACTTCAGTTCTGGGCGAATAGCAAGCTTGGGTTAAAATTTCCCAATCGTAAAATGAGTAATAATACGCACTTCCGGCAGTACTGCCGGTTATTGACACTATGCCATTTAAAGTGTAAGGATAATTTACACCGCTATTATTTCTATATAAATTAGCATTAGCTGTGGCCCCGAGTTGATACCCTGTGCCGGCAGGTACACTAAAATTAAGCGTAATTCTGCTTGAGCCATTAGGTATATTAACCGTAGCACTTTGAATAACTGTTCCGGAACTATTGCTTAGTTCAATGGTACGATTTCCGGCTCCTGTTGCATATACTTGAACCGAAACTAATGTAAAGTTTGAAATAGCATCAAAAATTAATGATTGTGTTCCATTAAATGCTCCTCCATTGCCTATTGTGTTTGTGGTAGGACCAACATATTGTGAAGTAGGTGCCAATACTTCTTCAACATAATAACTGGTTGTATTATTGATAACCGGAGTATTATAAGTGTTTCCGGTTCCTAAATTGGTTCCTCCGGTTAAATTATCATACCAATTTAATATTCCACCCGATTGTGGTATTGCTGACAATACAGCAGACCCCGGACCACATAAATAAGCTTCTTGCGCTATTGGTGCATCAGGTTTATCAACAGTAATGTACTGACTTTTAATTAATGAGTTACTTCCATAACTATTGGTAGAAGTAAGGGTAACCGTATAATTCCCATCGTTGGCATAAGTATGTGTAGGGTTTTGTTGAGTTGAGGTTGTTCCATCTCCAAAATCCCATAACCAAGCGGTTGGCAAAGGATTGCTTTGGTCGGTAAATGTTATTGTTCCTGAGCAACTGCTGGTTTCTGAAGCAACAAAATTAACTATAGGTGGCGAGTTAGGGATAACACAAGTCCAGTTTAGCATAAAACCTGAAGAGTTAATATAAACATCAGAACTTTGCCTGATGGTAATGGATCCCGTGGTAGAGGAGATAGCGTTTCCGCCATTAGGCAGGTTACTTCCTGTATATTGTCCTATTAGCGGACTAGCGGTTGTAGGCCCATCATAAATATATACATAATCCCAATCAGTTTCAAAATTAAATGAAGTAAAAGTTACATTAACGGAAGTGGCTCCCGGAGGAGAAATAGTCATGGTAAGATCAGAATTATCAGTATAATTGCCGATAGCGCCTCCGTTATCGTACATTGTTCCTGCACAAGAACTTTGGGTATTTCCTGTACCCATAATTGCTATACAAGGGTTGGCAGCATTAACAGATATATAATTGGTTTTCACTTCAATGTCTGAACCACATGTCCCCCCATCGGCAGTAAGAGTAACCGTATAATCACCATAAGCTGTGTATGTATGTGAAGGGTTTGAAGCAGTGCTGTTTGTTCCATCTCCAAAATCCCAGGTAAAGCTTCCGCCATTAGTTGATGAGTTAGTAAAATTTACCGTAAACGGAAAAGCACACGAAGAAGTAATTGGGGTACTAAAATCGGCAATAACAGAAGCATTGAATGCCGCTCCAACACCTACCGCATACCATGCATTAGTGGTTGATATTACCTGTGGTGTGCAAGGTCCAAAAATATCAATTGCTGCCTGTATAGAATAAAACCGCGCATCGGCATAATTAGATGTAGCTCCTAAATAATTGGTAAGACTTCTGTATGCAATTTGTCGGGCATCATCCATACCAATACCTGTAACATTGTAGGCATTGCCAATATCGTTAGTTCCCGAACCTCCCTGACAAAGTAAATAATACCAGAAATTCTGTACCCCACTATTTGTATGTACTCCGCCATTATCTTGTGTTCCGGTGTACCAGTTTGTTCCGTTGTAGGTATCGGGGTCACCATTCGCATTTGGATCACTCATATTGCGGAAAGCGGAGCCAATTTCATCACCCATTAACCAGTTACCTGTTGTAGGTTTGGTATAAAACTCAATTGTTGTCCCAAAAATATCGCTGAAAGATTCATTAAGAGCACCACTCTCATTCTGATAAATTAAACCTGCTGTATTTTCCGTAACACCATGCGATAGTTCGTGCCCGCAAATATCAAGTGACACTAAAGGATTATTATTATCTCCATCACCAAAGGTCATTACCTGACCATCCCAAAAAGCATTAAAATAATCAATATCATAATGTATGTACGCTTGTAAAAGCATTCCATTATTATCAATACTATTTCGATTGTGTACATTCAAAAAATAATCATAAGTCATCTCTAAACCCCAATGAGCATCAGTAGCATATTGATCTAAATCAGCATTTACATTATTCCAATTATTATCAGCATCTGTAAAGTCAGTAGCGCTTCCATAGTCAATTCCTTTATTCAAATTAAAAGTTTGAACACCATTGCCACGGGTGGTTTCACGCAAGCGGTAACTCCCATTATAACTATCAGTAATAATTGTCCTTGTGCCGCTATATCCTGTTACAGCAGTTCCTGTAGAGTTTGCATCTTGTATTTTGTTCGATAAAAATAATACCGAACCATCTTGAGCATCAATATATACTTCATTGCGCGACAATGGTTTATGGGCATAAACATTAAACTTCCATACTTTTCGTAATCCTTTATTAAAGTGACCTTCAGGAGCAAACCAAACCAATTCTCCTTTAGGATAGTATGAATCAATTCCAAAATTTTCTTTTACAAATCGCTCTTCACTCGGAACCTGCCATTTATAAACCTCTGCATTAATATGTTGTAAAGCTGCATGTAAAGCTACCGATTCTGATAACGAGGCGGTATAATCAGCCGTTGACAAATCTGCCAATCGTCCATTAAAGGAAACAACTTTGTTATCTTTTGAATGTACTATTAATACAGCCCATTCAATGGGAACATTATTATAATATTGCTGGTAGCGAATATGCTCAAACTGTAGGGCATCTTTCTCAGACTTAATAGTTTTGAATGTTACAGATTTATCGTTTTCAAAAAAAACTTTTCTTATAAACAGGCTCATTTCTGAAAGAGGAATCTCTTTCCCCTGCTTAAATCTAACATACTCTGGTATGGTTGAATATTCGGTAAATCGTACCAAATCGGCTCCATTAATTATTTCATTAGCTCGGACACCAGTATATTCTTGAGCAAGAATTTTAGTAGAAAAAAATGAAATTAGGATGGCAAAAAACAGCGTAATTTTTTTATTCATTTTTATAAAAATTAATAAATTGAAGTACTAAGTTATAAAAAATTTAACTCAATAATAAACAGATAATTAGAGCAGTCTTAAAAAATGCTAAAATAACAATAATCTCTTTTTTTGCAGAATATTATTTTACACTCCATAAAATACTATTAATAGCCTTTTTGATATAATGTATCTATAATAATAATCATTATAAAACAATCAATAACCATTCATTTTGTATAATCATAAATTAAATAAAATTACGGTTTAACATTTACAACTTATGAGATAAATAAGTTTGGTACGAATTTTGACAAAAACCAAATAATTAAAAATGAATTAGGTTAATCTGCAAAGAGGTACTATATTTGTTTGAGAAAATATTATTATATGAAGAGATTTATTATTCTTAGCCTAATTACTGCAACCATTATATTACAAGGTTGTAAAGAAGAAGAAACACCAACCAAATTGGCCATGCAAGGCAATTGGGAATTGGTATCGGCAGTAGATGCAGCAGGAAATGATATTACATCACAGCTTGCATTTCCGGTAACAGCCATTCAACTGACAGACGATAATGGTATGTTAGGAACCCAAGGTCCTATGTTTACAAGAATAGTTTATGGAGATAGTAAATGGATTGAGGTTTCGGGTAAAATCAAGCAAGTATTTGATTACGCTAATTTAAGATTAAATACCGGGGAGTTTTTTGTAGGCGAAAATGTTCAGAATACTTTTACCGTTGAGGCTAAATTACAAGCTACAGCTGCTGTGGGTGGTGTTTTGTCGGATATATTACAACTTGTTGGAGTAAATTCAAGCTATTTTCAGCAGGTAATTTACCATAAGTTTACCAATGTAAATGTTTCGTTTCCTAATAAATCAAAAAACGAAACTTTCTTTACCGCAAACCAAACTAATAAAGATGCCTATAATACTATGGTATGGGAGTTTACCGATAACACGCAGGCATTTTATAACTATAAAGATGCCAATGGTAATAGTATTGTTTGGAATGGTTTTCCGGTTGCTAACTTTCAAAGAGGAACCTATACATTCAAAAAGTTTACACAAGGTATAAATGATTTTGTAAAATCAAAACAATAATAGGCTCGTTGTAATTTACATACTTTGCTTTATCCTAAAATTATTTATGAAAGTTTGAAGTTTGCGTTAAATTCCTTAACGTCAAATAGGCTCAGAACCATACTTTCATTACTCGGTATTTCTATTGGTATTTTTTCAATAATTACTGTGTTTACAGTGGTTGACTCATTAGAAGCAAACGTTCGTAAATCTGTTTCATCACTTGGAAATAACGTAATATTTTTACAAAAGTGGCCTTGGGAGTTCGGTGGCGATTATGCTTGGTGGAAATATTACAACAGACCTTTGCCCATAATTGATGAACTTCCGCAAATATTAAATAAGAGTAAACTAGCAGAGGCCGGAGCTTTTGAAGCCGGCACCTCAAAAAATGTAAAATATCGGAATAATATTATTGAAAATATTAGCCTGAAATGTGTTTCGCACGACTATGAACGTGTAAAGTCTTTTGAAATAGCCGATGGCAGATATTTTACCGAACAAGAAAGCACCAGCGGTAAAAACAAAGCAATAATTGGACATAGTATTGCCCTTAACTTGTTCGGTAATACTTCAGGAAAAGGAAAAGTTATTACCATTTTAGGTCATAAATTTGAAGTAATAGGAACTTTCATGAAAGAAGGAAATAGTATTATGGGTGCTTCATTAGACAATGTAGTTGTTATACCTGTAAACTATGCACGCAACATCTTAGACTTAAGAAATGAAAGTTTAAATCCACAAATACTATTACAAGCAAAAGAAGGTGTAAGTAACGAGGCACTTAAAGATGAAATTACCGGAATTATGCGCAATATCCGTAAACTAAAACCATTAGCTGATAATAATTTTGCATTGAATGAAACAAGTATGCTCTCAAAAGGGTTTGATGGTATTTTTGCAATTATAGGTCTTGCCGGATGGGTAATAGGTGGCTTCTCTATTATTGTTGGTGGGTTCGGAATTGCAAATATTATGTTTGTTTCAGTAAAAGAAAGAACCGTGCTTATAGGAATCCAAAAATCATTAGGGGCTAAAAATATTTTTATTCTTACCCAGTTTCTTTTAGAGTCGGTTATACTTTGCTTAATTGGCGGAATTATAGGCTTATTGCTGGTGTTTATAGGAATATCAATAGCAAATAATCTTCTAGATTTAGGAATAGTGTTAAGTTTTACCAATATTCTTTTAGCTATTACGGTGTCTATCCTTATTGGAGTTATTTCCGGATTTATTCCAAGTTATTCTGCATCGCAGCTTGACCCGGTAGAGGCTATACGCGGAAATTAAGTTTAATACTGCATCTAATAATCTTATAGCAGTTCAAAACTATGGCTTTTGTACTTATTGCTCCTACACCTTGTTTTACAGAGCTATTACACTCACAAAAATTATTTTCCGCGCCCTTGAACCACTATTAGTACGGTGTAAATTAGAATTTTAAAATCAAGCGCAAGACTCATATTTTCAATGTACAACAAATCGTATCTAAGCCTTTCAATCATTTGTTCAACATTCTCGGCATAACCATATTTTACTTGCCCCCAACTGGTAATTCCGGGTTTTACCTTATGTAAATGGCGGTAATGTGGTGCTTTTTGCATAATTAAATCTATAAAATGCTGCCTTTCGGGACGAGGTCCCACCAAACTCATTTCTCCAATTAATACATTATAAAATTGTGGAATTTCATCGAGTCTAACCTTGCGCATAAAACGTCCAAACTTGGTAATTCTGCTATCGTTCTTACTGCTCAGCATAGGCCCGTTTTTCTCAGCATCAACATACATTGATCGGAACTTATGAATCATAAAAGGTTTGCCATGTATGCCAATTCTTTGGTGCGAGTAAATAGCCGGACCTTTGGAAGTTAGTTTAACTATAATGGCTGTAATAATGTATATGGGTGAGAACAGGGTTAATGCAGTAATTGAAATAACAATATCAAACATACGCTTAATAGCACGTTGCCAACTAGGCATAATGTTTCGCGATATTTCTATTAACGGGGCGCCAAAAATTGAAGTCATTTTTACCGAACCGCTCAAAATATCGTACATATCAGGAATAATTTTAATAATTACATTAAAACTATCTAACCTGTTAATTATTTCTTTCAAAAATTCGTGCTCTGATGACTCAATGGCTATAATAACCTCTTCAATATTATTTTTATTAATGACTTCATTCAAATCAGAAAGTTCGCCCAGGTGCTTAATATGTTTTTCAATTAAATAAGTGCTGCCATTTTTATTTTCGATATGAATAAAGCCAACAAATTTATTTCCTGATGAGTTCCGTAAGTTTTCTATTTCATTATAAATATTTAGTGCATTGGCATTGGAACCTATGATTAGAGTTGGAAATGTAATTACTTTATTATGTACGTTTTTTACAATAATAGTGGTAATGATAAGTCGAAAAAGAACTGTTAAAGTAAAATGAAATAATAACAGTGCCAGAAACAAACGGTAATATGCCTTATAAGAGTATATTTCATCATCAAGCAACAAAACAAAAAATAAAACAACCACACCTATTGCAGTAATCCCCGATGTTTGGCCTAACTCACGCAAACGTGATTTTCGATATATATTCTTATAGCTTCCAATACTTATGTATAGAAGCAACCAAAAAAGTGGAATTAATATTAAAGCTATGTAAAACTTATGATTAAACTCTATAGGGATATTGAAACCAAATTTTGCACTTTCAATTTCTGATTTTCTGAAAATGTAAAATAATGTCCATGACAATGCCGCAGCAAGAATATCAAAAAATACCAACAACCATATATAAGTTTTTTTATTTAGTTGCATATTAAAAACTTATAAGTTTTACATTATCAATATAAAATACCGGAAAATCAACACTATCAGCCTTTTCGGCAAAGAAATATACTTTAAAGCCACTGGCATAAGGTTGCGATGATATGGCCTGAGTTAAATTAATATATGTTTTCTTCCATTGTGTAGTTCCACTATCGGTAGTTGTTGCACGTAAACCCAAAACAGATGATTGAGTAATTTGCCCCCCATTTTGCGCCATTATACCCACTTCCATATTTTGGTTTATTTTGTAATTCATTTCCAAGAAAACATCATTTCCTTGCTTAGGTAAGTCGTATAATTTTATGGTGGCAACAGTTACATCGGTAGTTCCGGTCAAAATCTCAAATTTTCCGCAATTCATCCCTTCAAAAACTATTTCTGAATTACTGGTTTTTCCAATATCATTTAAACTGCTCGAAGTTTTTTCAAAATTTATTCCTAAACCTTCAAAATCTTCAATTAAGTGAAACACCGTTCCAGGCTTATAGTTTATAATTTTAGGATGAATACTTAATATTTCTTTGGTTTTTAATTCTACTATTGAATCCCAACTATTATAAAAAGGATATTCTATACGGGTAGCATCAATTCCGTTTTCTATAATTCCGGCACGAATGGTAATATTTGATTTTCCACTGGTTAGTATTGGAAACCTTGTAGGCAATGGATATACCCCCTGCAATTGATCATTAACATAAACCCAAGCATCGGTAATATTTGATGATGATGTGCCCTGCAAACTGTTAGGTTCGGTTTGAAAACCCACAGCGCTAATACGGACATAAGACGGAATAGGCTCCTCTTTATCAAACACATTGCAACCATTAAATATGAATGCAATGACAGAAAGAAAAAATAAAAGTATATATTTTGACAATGCTTTAACCTTTACATGATTAACAAACGGCAATAAACCCAATATATTGTGTGTATTGTAAAAAATAAAGGCACGAATGTAGAATAAATACTCAATAAAAAACCTTTATTGACATAATTTAATGAGATACTACTTCTATGAGTTTAATTTAATTTTAATAAGCTTTTGCCTTGCCATCATCAGGTCAGATATTAAATTTCATTTTTCCAAAAAACAAGGATAATGAGCATTTAGAAAATAAAATGCTTTAGGTTTAATTTGTTGGATTACCATAAGGTAATAAGAAACAATAAATATTTACTGCTGAAAAGTAAATGTAACAAACATGATTAAATATTTTATGTTTTGTGTCCTCTTAGGCAGCAACTAGGCAATGTGCATGCTTTGTGTCAGGAACAAGCGGAACAAAAGGTTGATTACATTCATATCAATTCGTCATTCCGTTTATAAAAGTTTCTACAAAGCCCAGGATTTTACTTAAAATTCTGTCGCCTGTTTTTTTGCGTTCCAAAACCGATGGTTTTTCGCCTTCCAACAATTCTAAAATTTCATCTCGCAAAGGTTCTCGTTCTGCATACAAGTAATCTTCAATCAAGGTTTGGGTTTTTTCGGCTGAAAGATTTTCTTCTTTCACTAATTTATTGAAAGCTTTTTGCTGTTCTGCTGTCCAGAACTTTTCAAATGCTTCGGGAATATCTTCCTCATCTTCCAATACAGGCAAATTCTCCTGAATGAATTTCTCTATCAGTTCTCGTTTGCTTCTTAAATTTGATTCGGTATTCAGTAAACTGAAAATTTCTTTTTCTGCTTGAGAAGTGTCTTTCTGCGCTTTTGACTTCAGTTTTATGAGCAATTGAATGATGTATGCCACATTGATTTCGTCACGGTGAATGAGTTCCAATTCAAAGTCCACATCTTCCAAAATGGAAACTTTCTCTTTTTGGTGGTGGCTTTTTACTTTGTCATATAGGTCAAGGTATTTGCTTTTGTAATCTTCAAACAACTGCTCATTCATTGCCAAATCTTCCCATTTGAAGTCGGCAAAGGCAGTTAAAATGTTTTTAATCCTTATGAGTTCGCGAAACGCCTTGATAAATTCCAGTTCGTCATTTTCGGTTTGCAGGTTGTTTACACTGTTTACAGTTGGCGTAATTTCCAGTAAGGAATTAAAAGCTTCATCAAACTTGCTTACATAATCCTCATAAGGTTTCATGATAATAACCTCTATCGCTTCTTTATTGCTGAACAAAGTAATGGCTTCGTCAGTAGCATTTTTCAGGTTTCGGAAAACAATGATGTTGCCTTGCGATTTTTGTTCGTTTAAAATTCGGTTGGTTCTTGAATACGCTTGTATCAAGCCATGATAACGCAAATTTTTGTCAACATACAAAGTGTTCAAAGTTGGGCTGTCAAATCCGGTCAGAAACATATTTACCACCAACAAAATATCAATCTTGCGCTCCTTTACTTTCTTGGAAATGTCGTTGTAATAGTTGTAAAAACTCTCACTGTCTTTGGTGGAGAATTTCGTTTCAAACATTTGGTTGTAATGCCCTATAAATTCATCTAATTTTTCACGGCTGTGTGGATTAATTGCAAATGTAGAATTACGAATTACGTTTTCATTTATGTATTCAATTTTTGGTTCTGCAGCAGCCGGTAATTTGTAATTATCAAATTCGTTATTCGTAAATAAACCGTTGGCATCTGCATCATCTTCATTGCTTGCATAGCTGAAAATGGTAGCAATTCTCAGGTTGTGTTTGCCTTCTTCTTTTTTGCGTTGAAAAATGTGGTAATACTTTATTAGCGTTTCTACACTGCTTACGCAAAACATAGCGGTAAAATCTCGATTAGATGTTTTACGGTTGTGATGTGCCAAAATGTAATCGGCAATTTTCTCCAATCGCATAGGTGATTCCATCAACTCTTTTTTGTCAATGTCTTCTACCTCAATATCAATTTCGTTGGCTGTGGAGGCGCTATTAATCGCATCTTTACGATAATATCTGCCCACATATTCAACTGAAAATTTCAATACATTTTCGTCTTTAATGGCATCTGTAATCACATATTTGTGCAGACAGTCGGCAAACAGTTCTTTGGTAGTTCGCTTGCCCAATTCATTTTTTACGGCATTGTCGGCAAAAATGGGTGTGCCTGTAAAGCCGAACATCTGTATATTGTTGAAAAATGACTTGATGCGGCTGTGTGTTTCGCCAAATTGCGAACGGTGGCATTCGTCAAAAATGAAAACGATTTTTTCGTCTTTCAATTTTTCCATTTTGCCCAAATACTGCTTTTTGCTGATGGCAGTATTGAGTTTCTGAATGGTGGTTACAATCAGTTTGGTATCGTCTGAAAACTGTTTTACTAATTGTTTGGTGTTGTCGGTGCCATCAATACAACCTTTGCTAAAGCTGTTGAACTCCTTGTTGGTTTGGTAATCCAAATCTTTTCTGTCCACCACAAAAACCACTTTTTTCACCTGTGGTAAATTCATTAAAATCTGGCTGGCTTTGAAACTGGTTAATGTTTTACCCGAACCTGTGGTGTGCCAGATATATCCGTTTTTGTTGCTGTTCTTCACACGGTCAATCAAGGCTTCAACGGCAAAAAACTGATAAGGGCGAAGCACCATTAAAATCTTGTTGATTTCGTTCAGTACAATGTATTTACATATCATTTTGCTGATGTGGCAGGGCTCTAAAAATTCAGATGTAAAGCCGTTTACTATGTTGGTAAGGCGTTTATTTTCCTTGTCTGTCCAGTAAAAAGTTTGCTTGAATGATTGATGCCTGTTATTGGCGTAATATTTTGTATTTACTCCGTTGCTAATGATAAAAATCTGAATGTATTGAAACAAGGCAGAGTTTGCACCAAATGAATGGCGTTGATAGCGGTTAATTTGGTTAAACGCCTCTTTCAGCTCCAGCCCTCTGCGTTTTAGTTCAATTTGTACCATTGGCAAACCGTTGATGAGAATAGTAACATCATAGCGGTTTTTGTATTTGCCTTCCATAGTTACTTGATGCGTAACCTGAAATTGGTTTTGGCACCAGTGCTCTACGTTGATAAACTCAAAATAAAGGTTGTCGCCATTATCTCTTACAATGTGTTGTTTTTGGCGTAGGGTTTTGGCTTTTTCAAATACCGAACCTTTACTCAATATATTTAGCACCCGTTCAAATTCTTTGGGACTGAACTGAATGTTGTTGTGTTTCTCTAATTGCGTTTTCAGGTTGGCAAGCAGTTCCTTTTCGTCTTTGATATTCACCAAGCCATAGCCCAACTTTTGAAGTTGTGTTACTAATTGTTCTTCTAATATTTGTTCGGGTTGTTTAGCCATCGTTTATTTCCAAAGAGGTTCGATTTTCCAATCTAATAAATTACCTTTCCCATCTGAAGGAATACCCAAAAACTTTATTGGAACTGTTGGGTATTTATTAAATAAGTTTTCTAATTTTTGTTTCATACTATTACTTGGATTGGCTCGTAAAAGCAAATACCTCAACACACAAAGAAAATAAAACACTCGTTTGTTATTTTCATAAGGTTTAGCTATCCAATTGCCTTTGGGTTTTAATAATTTTTCGGGCTCAATAGCCAAATCTCTGTTCCACAAACGGCTATGGTGTGCACAAATGTTGCGTACATAAGTAAGTGTATGCAGCCACGAAGTAAAAACAGTAGGGTGTACTTCAAAAAAATTGGCAATTCGTTTTTTATCAGCATTATTTTTTAATCCTCTGTAAATGTGCGATAATTCGCCAATGGTTAGTAGCTCAAAACACATCCAACTGGGTGGGTTGCTTGGTTTATGGTAGGTATTAATATAGTGTTTTATAAATGTTTCAGGTGTGCGGGCTGTTTTTGCTTTGGATATTATTGCTTGAAAATCGGCATAAGGATTAATTAAATTGCCAATTTTGTTGTAATAGGGAGTAATAAATAGAGTTTGATTATCTTGCCAATGGCTATCATTATAAAATAATGCCATTTGGTAAATAAATTGTGTTCTTATAGCAACTTCAATTCTTTCAATACAATCAAAAACTAATAATCGCAATTCTCTGTCGAAAGAATAAGTTTTAATAATTTGGTTGAAAGTTTGGTTATTATTAAAAACATCTTTAGCACATTGATAGGGTAAAAAATAGGCACTTAACCTGTAATAGCTTATTTCTTGCAAACAAGATAATGCCTTGGCTTCATCTTCTATTATCAAATGCCTGCTTTTTAGCAGTTCTATTTGTTTTTGAAAACTAAGTGGTATTTTGTTATACTGTTTACTCATAGGGCTATAAAAAGAGAAAACCCCCTAAGTGTGCATCGTGGAGAGGCATAGGAGGTGTATTATTGTTAGTAAAATTACTATCTTTATAGAATGACCCGCTAGCAGATCTTACGGTATGCTGAACGAGTACTATTAGTACAAAGGTACAACGATTTTTGAATTCTGTAAACTTTTTCAAACTATATTTTCTATTTCTCTCCATATCAATAATTTAGCTAGCAGAATAATTTACTTAACAATGCTTTTTTTATCTGTGACAGCAACAAATTGATAGCCCAATTTTTGAAGATTGGCGACTAATTGTTCTTCTAATATTTGTTCGGGTTGTTTAGCCATGAAATTTATCTTTATTCCAATTTAATGGATTATTGACGATGTAATTTGAAATATTTTGGTATGCTTGTTCATTGCGAATGATGTGTTCGTAATAATTGCGCTGCCAAATTTTAAAATCTAATTGGATTATTTTTTCCGTTGGGGCGAATTTCAATTCGCCCCTATTTATTCCGGTTTTTGATTCGCCCCTATTTATTTCGGATTTCAATTCGCCCCCAGAATTTAATGAAATTAAATCTTTAATTTTTTTTATGGTGGCTATTTTATAGCCTCTTATTATTGAGCCAATGGTTTGAGATGGCGATTGAAATTTCCCAATTTCTGATTTTGAATTTTCTTTTTGAAAAATAATTTCCACGATGCCATGAATATGATTGGGCATGATGATAAATTCACCCAATGCCACATTGGTGCGAATTTCTGGTGTTTTTTGCCATTCATTATATGCAATCTGTCCATATTCATTCAATATCATCTCGCCATTTTCAACGGTTCCAAACAAACATTCTCGGTTTTGTACACAGATTGTTATAAAATACAATCCTGCCTGTGCGTAATCGTATCCTTTTAACCGTATGGAACGCCTGTGGTGTTTATGTGGATTGTATTGGTTCATTTTCTTTTTATATTTTTTTTCGTCTTTTGGGGCGGCTTTTCGGGGTGGCTTCTCGGGCTGTGTATGGTTATGGTTTATTTTTTCGTCTATGGCAGATAAAAAATTCGCAATTTTTTCTTGTTCGGGTAGGGAGGGAAGATGGATTTCTTCATTTTTATAATCTTTGAAATAAATATGTGGAATTGTACTTCCTGTAATATATTTTGTAAAATCAATGTTTACACCTAGCGAAGTTCCTGACCTCAACAATTGTTTGCTTAGTGTAAACTCCATTTTATCTTCACATAAATATTGATATCCCTTTACAATTTGCACGGCAAAAGCATAGCTTTTTTGCTGTATAACATTATTCTTCTTCATTATTCGTAATTAAACCATTCGTAATTGATTCTTCTGCTATCATCCATTTTTCGCGCATACGAAATGCGGGAATGGTTTGCCGTTTTGCTTTGTTGGCTGCCACGTTGGGTTTTACGCCATTTTGCGAAGCCCATACCGAAAGCGGAATTATTTTTTTTGCCGTGAGTAGTGTTATTCGTTTGTGTAATGCCTCTTGCAAGAGCAATGCAAACAATGCTGTAAAGCCGCCAAATTTCATTTTAGTTTGGTATTGTGAAAATAATGGATAATACGCTGTGTTTTTACTTTTGTTTTGAATGATAATAGGTGGCAATCCTACATTCATTAATTGTAAATTGATAAGCAGCCTGCCCATACGTCCGTTGCCATCAACAAAAGGGTGAATGGTTTCAAACTCTGCGTGAAAGCGGGCTATTGTATCTAAAAAATAACTATTCGATTTTTTATTGTAGTTTTCAACCAACTCTTGCATTAAGGTAGGCACAAATTTTGGGTTGGCGCCTAAATGACTGCCCACGCGCACCCATTCTTTACCACTGCGAAAACGCCCCGCAATACTGTCGTTAATATGAGTAAGCAGGGTTTTGTGTAAATCTAAAATGAGTTTGATATTAAGTTTGTGTTTGTTTTTTTTAAGCAGGTTTTCGGTAATTTTTGCCAAATTTTTGGCTTCGTAAACTTCACGCACGTTTACTTTGCGGTTTAAGGTATCGCCTGCCAATATTCTTTCGGTGTCTTCTAAAGTAAGTGTTGAGTTTTCTATGGCGTTTGAGTTGTACACCATTTCGGGAATTTCGGCAAGGGCTATTTCTTTCAGCAAAGGCTCGTTGCCTTTAGCCAATGCAATGTAGCGGTTTTGCAGGGCTTCTATTTTGTTTTTTGTGGTTTGATTAATCATTTTAACTACCTTTACTTACCGTGAAAAGCTACACAAATATATAATTTTTCACGGTAAATTTAAACCTACTTACACAAACATTTTTTGCAACAAGCCTTTTTTCCAGTGTTCTGTTTTTTCTATTTGCGTTTGGGTATGGTTTATTTTTTCGTCTATCGCAGATAGAAAATTTGCAATTTTTTCTTGTTCGGGAAGGGAGGGGATTGGAATTTTTAAAGATTTAATTTCATTACCACTTACTGCTGCAAATGTACTTCCTTGTTCCAAATTGCTCCATTTACTTTCAAAGCTCAAAAGGAACTGATAAATAAATTCAATGTTACTTTTTGAATTATTCTTAATAGAACAAACTCCTCTTCCTATACAAGCATTATGAATTGATTTTGCTACAGCCCCAACAGGTGCTCTTACAGTTAAAATTAAATCGCCAATATTACATTCCTTTGTTTTTTCAGTTGTCCAATTTCTTGGATTTGTTAATCTGTTTTGAATATCCGCATTTCCTTGAATTAATGGTATTCCATTACCAATTGAGTTATATGAATTTGAACTTGGTGATTGCCCCATTGTTATTTCACACACCTCCCCCAACTTTTTCATTTCCCATTTTGGAAAGTCTTTTCCGTTCTCATCTTTGAAACGGATTCGTAATTCGTCATTATCACATTCGTAATTAAATATCCTCTGCATCACCCCTTTTTTGTATTGCTCCAGCCCGTTTTTCTTTTGTTTGAGGGCTTGTATTTTTTCATCTACGGCAGTGAGAAAGGAGGCAATTTTGGTTTGCTCTACTTTTTGTTTTGGCAGGAAGATTCTACCACTTAGTAAATAATCTGCATCTGCTGTAATATATCTATCTCCAACCAAAACAAACTTTCTCAAAAAATTATTTGCTCTTGTGAAATGACTAAAATAACAATCCAAAAAAATTGGACAAACTGTGTCTTTAACCTTAAAAGTAAAGTAAAGTGTAGACAGCAAACCGTCTTTTAAATTATTTACTTTAAATAAGCCAAAAGGATAATTTGCACTAATACTCTTTCCATAAACAAAGTCATTAAATCTTGTCTTTTTATAATTTAGATGATTTACATTGTTATATGTATCTTCAAGTAGCTCTTTTCTACTTACAATTCCGTGATATGATGATAACGATAAAATATCATCAAGACTAAATTCTTCGTCTTTATTGGTTTCAGAATATCTTGTAAGAAAATGTGATAACTTTAATTTTTCCCATTCACCTGTAAATTCAGGAAAACGGAGTGGTGGTGTGTTTTGGTTTTTATTGGTTGTTGTCATTTGTCTAAATTTGGATTTATAGGATTATTTGATTGTAGGATGTTGGATTCATTTGATAAATTAATCCTATCATCCTTAATTGCTTTTAATTTTGAATCTAACTTATTTTCAGGGTGAGTGAGATTATAAACGCGTTTAAATTCTAAACTTTTTGCTCCGAAATTTATCAATAATCCAACCGGCAATTTATAGGCTTGGCAATAATTCATCGCTTGTGCCAAATGCACATCTTCTAATTTTATCAAAGCTTTAAGTTCTACCATTATTGTATCTTCCACAAAAAAATCAACTCTTCTTGTTCCAATATCAATGCCTTCATAAAATATGGTCATTTCCATTTCTCTTTGAAAATTTAGTCCTTTATTTTGCATTTCAATAGCCAAAGCTCTTTGGTATATCACTTCTTGAAAGCCATTACCCAAAGTGCTATGTACTTTCATCGCACATCCAATAATTTTATGGGTTATTTCCTCGTATTTCATTTCTTTTCATTTTTTAATCCTATCATCCTTAAATCTTAAAAATCCTAATACTGACAGATGCTAAACTTGGTACCTTGGTGACTTTTAACACTATAGCCTACTGATATAATTACGTCTAAGTTGTAGAAAGCAGTATTGTAGTTTTTACCATCAGCGGCAGTTATTCGGAAATTCCGAACAACTGAGTTAGCATCCAATTCGCCTTCTTCAAAAATATTCTTGATGTGTTCACTCACAGTTGATTTGGATTTTTGGAACAATTCACACAATTGAGCTTGTGTAAGCCAAACCGTTTCATCCTCTAACCGCGTTTCAATTTTAGTTTTGCCGTCCTCTGTTTGATATATTATTATTTTACTTTTTTCCATATAATTTCATTTTATTTTTTCCCATTCGCCTGTAAATTCGGGGAAACGGAGTTGTGGTGTGTTTTGGTTTTTATTGGTTGTTGTTTCCATAAAATTTATCCTCATTCCAATTCATTGGATTGTTTTTAATATAGGTTTGTATGCGTTTAAATGATGGTGTATCACGAATAATATGGTCGTGAAAACGGGATTGCCAGGCAAAATCTGCGTGGATTTTATGCATTTCAAATGAACAACGCCCTTTGTACCATCGAATTATTCGGGAAATATTTTGGTGCAACATAGGATTTTTATTTCCTGTGACACCGCCAATTCCAATTGTAGAGGCGCGATTAATCGCGCCTCTACAATTGGAATTGGAATCTATAATCAATATCCCGTGCGTATGGTTGGGCATTACCACAAAATTTTCCAATTCAATAAATGGAAAATGATTGGGTATTTCTAACCAGTATTTTTCTGCCAATTGCCCCAATTCGTTTAATTGCATTTTGTTATTCACAATTTCGCCAAAAAAATGTTCCCTGTTTTGGGTGCAAATGGTAATAAAATAGGCACCATTGCTGCTATAATCCCAATTTTGCAATCGGGCAGACGGTATTCGATATTTATTTTTGAATTTATCCATTTTTAGAATGCCTATCAAAAAGGTGTTTCTATCCCCAATGCTGCACAAAATGTAGCAATGGTTATATCTGTTTTTTCAATGGTTTTGTCCAAGGTTTTTAATTCATTGGCAATGGCATTAATGTCAATTTGTTCTTCTTCCTCAAAGGTGTCCACATAGCGTGGAATGTTAAGATTATAATCATTGCTTGCAATTTCTTGCAAACCGGCTTTTTTGCTGTATTTATCAATTTCGGCACGATGACGGTAGGTGTCAATGATTTTGTTGATGTGCTGCTCGCGTAAAATATTTTGCGTTTTTACTTTTTCAAAATCGTTGCCGGCATCAATGAACAAAATATCTTCCGGATTTTCTCGGCATTTTTTAAAAACCATAATGCAGGTTGGAATACTTGTTCCGTAAAAAATATTGGCCGGCAAACCAATTACGGCATCTAAATAGTTTTTGTCCTCAATTAAATATCTGCGAATGTGTTGCTCGGCACCACTGCGAAACAATGCTCCATGCGGCAAAACAATAGCCATGATTCCGTTTTCTGCCAAGTGATAAATCATGTGTTGTACAAAAGCAAAGTCGGCTTTACTGCTTGGTGCTAACTTTCCGTATTGGCTAAAGCGGTCATCACTTGTAAACAAAGGGTTGGCACTCCATTTGGCAGAGAAAGGCGGATTGGCAACAATGGCTTCAAAGGTTTTATCAATATGTTGCGGATGCTCCAGAGTGTCCTCTTGCTTAATGTCGAATTTGCGATAATGCACACCGTGCAAAATCATGTTCATTCGGGCAAGGTTATAGGTTGTTCGGTTAAGTTCCTGTCCGTAAAACATGGCTACATCTTTTACTTCTCGGGCCACACGAAGCAACAACGAACCCGAACCACAAGTTGGGTCATAAACCGATTTTAGTTTTTGTTTGCCTGTGGTTACAAGTTTAGCAAGCACCATGCTTACTTCCTGTGGTGTGTAAAACTCGCCTGCTTTTTTTCCTGCGCCACTCGCAAATTGTCCAATCAGATATTCGTAAGCATCACCCAACACATCTAACTCGGTATGCTCTAATTTAAAATCAATTTTATCAAGGTGCGATAGCACCTTTGCAATAATTGCATTTCTTGCTTCGGGAGTTTTACCCAATTTGGTGCTGTTTAAATCCATATCTTCAAACAAATGGTCAAAATCTTCTTCCGATTCTGTTCCCATTGTGCTTTGTTGAATATTGGTAAGGATTTTTTGCAGGTCTTCCAATATAAAATTGCTTTCATCTTCTTCTTTATCGCTGTTGCCACGCTTTGCCACTTCGCTGAACAATTCAGAAGGTTTTAAGAAATAACCCAATTTCTCCAAGGATTCCTCACGGATGGCTTCAATGTATTCTTTGCCTTGTTTGGAGTTTTCTTTAATATCTATGTATTTAATCTTGTCCGCTTTCAATATGCTGTTCGCATAAATGTCCATTCTTTCTGATAGATATTTATAGAAAATAAAACCTAAAATATAATCACGGAACTCATCCGCATTCATCTTGCCTCTCAAGGTATTGGCAATGTTCCAAAGTTGTTGTTCGAGTTGTTTTTTTTGGTCTTCGCTCATATAAAAATCTCTTTATTTATCTGTTCGCTAATTTACATTTTAATGTCGGTATGTTGGCAAAAAAGGCTCTTTTTATTTCAGTCATGGTATTAATTATTTTCAGGTGTATTTGTGAATGCTTTGCATTTGCAAAAGGGGTAGAGTAGATAACACTATCCAATAATTCTCTAACATTCTTAATATTGTTGGCTTGATAAGCATCTAACGGAGTAATTGCCCTCGTTCTTCTTCTTGGTCGGTGAATTTTCCCAAAATCTCAGGCTTGGTACAGCCCGCACTCAGCAGTTCTGAAATGATATGATGCTTTTCCGAATCTGTATAATACTTGTTCGGTTTCTGAATGATGATTTTTCCGGTTTTTAGTCCTGAAATGACTTTACTTTTTTTGTCCATTTTTACACCTTTTAGTGTAAACCTATTATAGGACAAAGCAGTACTGAACATTGAAAACCGACATAAAAACAAAGCAATAACACGTAAATTATTAAAAAAAAATAACTCAGGCAAACTTGGTGTAAATAAAGTACGTATTCATTTAATACCACTCAGCACCCAAATGTTGGCAGCACAGAAATATCTTTAAAGTATTATTCAATACTCCGCACTTGGTTTTACTTTTTTTATTGCCGGGTAATTAATAACTACAAACTATAGCCCAATAGCGGCTATTAACAAAAATACCCCAAAACAAGAAATGAGCTAATTAAACTTTCTATGTTCGGTCTTAAATAATTCTTCTTTGGGTAAAGATTTAAAATAATCGTAGGTAATTTTCAAACCTTCGGCACGACTAACTTTTGGCTCCCAGTTCAATAATTCTTTAGCACGACTTATGTCCGGTCTTCTTTGTTTAGGATCATCGGTTGGTAAAGGGAGGCTAATTAATTTTTGATTAGCTCCTGTAAGTTTTAATATCTCTTCTCCAAATTCTTTAATAGTTATTTCATTAGGATTACCAATATTTACAGGCATAAAATAATCACTCAATAACAACCTGTAAATACCTTCCACTAAATCATCAACAAAGCAAAAAGAGCGTGTTTGAGAACCATCACCAAACATGGTTAAGTCCTCCCCTCTTAAAGCCTGACCAATAAATGCAGGCAACACACGGCCATCGTTCAGTCGCATACGCGGACCATAAGTATTAAATATTCTAACTATTCGTGTTTCTAAACCATGCACATTATGGTAAGCCATAGTAATAGCTTCCATAAAACGCTTGGCTTCATCATAACAACCGCGAGGCCCAACAGGATTAACATTTCCCCAGTAGTCTTCCGTTTGGGGATGTACTGCCGGATCGCCATAAACCTCTGAAGTTGATGCTACCAGTACTCTTGCATTTTTGGCGCGGGCCAAACCCAAAATATTATGTGTACCTAATGAACTAACCTTTAGGGTTTGAATAGGTATTTTTAAGTAATCAATAGGGCTTGCCGGAGATGCAAAATGCAGAATATATTTAATCTCACCCGGAACATGAACATACTTAGACACATCATGATGATAAAACTCAAAATGTTCTAATTTCATCAAATGCTCTATATTTTTCAAATCACCTGTAATTAGGTTATCCATGCCTATTACATGGTAGCCTTCTTTAATAAATTTATCGCACAGGTGCGAACCTAAAAATCCGGCAGCTCCGGTTATCAATACTCTTTCCTTACTCATTGTTTTTTATGTTATCCTAATAATGTTTTTTTTGCCGCATTTAGTATGGCAAATGCTTTTTCTTTGTTTGATGATTCGGCATAAGTCCTTAATACAGGCTCTGTACCGGATGCTCTAATCATTAACCATTCACTGTCAGAGAAGAAAAATTTCCATCCGTCCAAATCTTCAACCCTTTGTACTTTGTAATCACCAAACTGCTTGTACACATTGTTCTTGCAGTTAGCCACTATCTCATTTTTAACTTCTTCTTTCAAATGCAAGTCACTTCTTTCAAACCAAAAGTTACCTGTAATGTCATAAACTTCTTGCACTAATTCTTTAAGCGACTTTCCGGTTTTTGCCATAAACTCCCAAATAACCAATCCCATCCAAATACCATCGCGCTCCGGAATATGACCTTTTATAGCTATACCGCCCGATTCTTCGCCCCCTAACAATACATCTTCTTTTATCATAATTCCGCAAATATATTTAAATCCTATTTTTACAACCTCTAGGTCTAATCCGTAATGTTTACACATGTCTGTAATCTTAACGGTAGTGGAAAAAGCAGTACAAATTTTACCATGCGCTTTTTTATATTTTACCAAATAATGAATCAACAATAATATGATATGGTGCGAATCAACAAAATCGCCTTCATTATTATATAATCCAATTCTATCGGCATCACCGTCTGTAACTAAACCACAATCAATATCACCGCTAACTTTTATAAGTTCCGAAAACTCGGTAAGGTTTTTATGTATAGGTTCCGGGGCTTGCCCGTCAAACGAAGGGTTATGTTCGCAGTGTAAAAAAGTAATATCAGGAAATAATCTTCGCATTACATTTTGCCCTGCCCCATACATAGCGTCATAAGCAAATTGCATTTTTGAGTTTCTTATAGCTTCTAAGTCAAAATTCTTTTCAACGTGCTCTATGTACATGGTTTCCAAGTCAACATAGGCAGCTTTGTTCTCGGTAACATAATCATCTATTGATTTTGATTTTAAATCTACACTAACAGTATCTTCAATTATGTCTTCTATTTCCTGTATTTGTTCAGGCATTAATGGCCCCCCATAACTACCTTTTATTTTAAACCCGTTGTAAGCCGGTGGATTGTGGCTTGCGGTTATAATAATTCCCAAATCAGCATTTAGTTTCAAAGTCCCTAACGATATCATTGGAGTTGACACAAAGCCTTTGGCAATGTTTACTTTTATACCATAGTGTATCATTACTTTTGCACAAGTTTCAGCAAAAAGCTCTCCGGCAAAACGACAATCATGTCCAATAACAACCGTTTTGGTTTTATGATTTTTCAAAATCCATTTTGCTGTAGCTTCTGATACTCTGGCAACATTGTTTACTGTAAAGTCTTCTGCTATGATTGCTCGCCAACCGTCTGTTCCAAATTTAATTTTAGCCATAATGTTTAACTATTTAAAATGTAATAAAAAGTGCAAATATATTATTTAGCCAATAATATTTTATGAACTCTTCCAATAATTAATGCATAATAACTTAGTACCTAGGTTTAAAACGTTTTTAACCAAAAGCATAAACTCAATATTTTACCTTTAGGAACTTAAAATGGGAAAGTATAACAATTATTATAAGAAACTAAATCCGGGAAAATCAATATCGAAGTTTAATATGCTCCCTTGCTTAAAAAAGGCAATTTTGTTTGTTGTTATTTGGAACAATTCTAATTTATTATATTAACTAATTCAAGTCTATAAATTATCTTAATATGTTAAAATTTATCTATGGATATTAATGAAAATGTTTTTAACTTCGCCTTCGGATTAAAACAAGTCTTTCTTGTTTCATAACCCAAAAAATATAATTCTCATGCCAAAAGTAACTATAGATAATCATGAAATAGAAGTCCCCGAAGGAACTACAATTCTTCAGGCTGCACGTATGATAGGGGGCGATATTGTACCTCCTGCCATGTGCTATTACACCAAATTGGAGGGCAGTGGCGGTTATTGCCGTACCTGCATTGTTAAAGTAACTAAGGGAAGCGAAAAAGACCCACGCCCAATTCCTAAACCTGTAGTTAGCTGTAGAACCACTGTGATGGACGGAATGGTAGTTGAAAATACGACATCAGAAGAGTTGTTAAAAGCTCGTAGAGGTGTTGTTGAGTTTTTATTGATTAACCACCCGCTTGATTGCCCTATTTGTGACCAAGCCGGAGAATGCGACTTACAAGATTTATCATATGCCCACGGTTTAGCCTCTACACGCTATAAGTTTAGAAGAAGAACTTTTGAAAAAATTGATATCGGTAAATTGATAAAACTGCACATGACAAGGTGTATTTTATGTTATCGTTGTGTTAAAGTGGCCGATCAAATTACCAATAACCGAGTACATGGCGTGCTTAATCGCGGTGATGTAGCCGAAATAAGCACCTATATCAGTAATGTTATCGAAAATGATTTTTCGGGAAATATGATTGATGTATGCCCGGTAGGTGCATTAACCGATCGTACCTTTAGATTTAAAAGTCGTGTATGGTTTACCAAGCCTATTGATGCACATCGCGAATGTTCTAAATGTTGTGGTAGAGTTGCCCTTTGGATGAAGGGTGATGAGATATTACGTGTAACTGCCCGCAAAAATGAGTATCATGAAGTTGAAGAATGGATTTGCAATGAGTGTCGTTTTGAAAGTAAAGATAAAAACAAATGGATTATTGAAGGGCCAAGACATATTACCCGTAAATCTGTTATTTCTCAAAATCATTACGAGAATATTGATTTAAGCAAACTACAAATTGAGGTTACTCGCCAAATTAAAGCACAAGGTGGAAAAGACATCAAAGAACATTCATCAAGAGTTCAATTTGAAGAAAAAAGTATGAAAGCCCTTGAAATGGCTCAAAATAGTAAACGATAATAATTTTATATGGTTAGCGGATTTATAATTTACAAAGCAATTATGGTGGTGGTAGTGTTCCTGATTGGATTAGGAATAGCCGCTTATAGTACTTATGCCGAACGCAAGGTAGCAGCCTTTATACAAGATAGAATAGGGCCTAATAATGCAGGGCCTTATGGATTGTTGCAACCGATAGCTGATGGTGTTAAAATGTTTATGAAAGAAGAAATTATTCCTGATGTAAGCAACAAATTCTTATTTATATTAGGTCCAAGCTTAGCCATGCTTACTGCTTGTATGACCGGTGCTGTAATACCTTGGAGCTCCCCAATTGTTATAAATGGTGTTAGCTACCCATTACAAATAACCGATGTTAATATAGGAATACTATATATTTTCGGTGTTGTATCTATTGGGGTTTATGGTATAATGATTGGCGGATGGGCAAGTAATAATAAATACTCATTATTAGGAGCTTTACGTGCCTCAGCGCAAATGATTAGTTACGAAATTGCTATGGGATTGTCAATAATTGCCTTAGTAATGACAACAGGCACCTTAAGCCTTGGCGAAATAGCCGCCCAACAAGCCGGCTGGCATTGGAATGTTTTGTATCAGCCCTTGGGTTTTCTTATATTTATTACTTGTGCTTTTGCCGAGTGTAACAGAACCCCGTTCGATTTACCGGAGTGTGAAACCGAACTTGTTGGTGGTTATCACACAGAATATAGCTCCATGAAACTGGGCTTTTATTTATTTGCAGAGTATGTTAATATGTTTATTTCATCGGCCATTATAGCTACTTTATATTTTGGTGGTTATAACATGCCTTTAGTTGGTCGCTTTGTTACAGATCCTAATATATTAAGTATTTTGGGGGTTGTGTTTATGTTTGCTAAAGTATTCTTTTTTATCTTCTTCTTTATGTGGATAAGATGGACTATTCCACGCTTCCGTTACGACCAGTTAATGCACCTGGGATGGAGAATTTTTATTCCTTTATCAATATTGAACATATTACTTACCGGTTTAGGAATATTAGTGTTTAATAAATAGTATAAATTAGAGTTTGTTATGCTTACCAATAGATCAAAAGTAGTTGTAGATAAGAAAATGACCTTTTCGGAAAGAATTTATCTTCCGGCAATAATTGGAGGGTTGTTTATTACCATAAAGCATTTTTTTAAAAAGAAAGCAACCATAGATTACCCTAAAGTAACTCGCGAAATGAGTGGGGTATATAGAGGGCAACACGTACTAAAAGTTGATGAAAACGGAGCCGAAAGATGCGTAGCTTGCGGGCTTTGTGCTGTGGCCTGCCCTGCCGAGGCAATTACCATGACCGGTGCCGAGCGTAAACCGGGCGAAGAAAAATTATATCGTGAAGAAAAATATGCAGCCGTGTATGAAATAAATATGCTGCGCTGCATTTATTGCGGACTGTGCGAAGATGCTTGCCCTAAAGAGGCTATATTCTTAACCGACCGTTTGGTAGAAGTTTCGTCTAATCGTGATGATATGATTTTTGGTAAGGATAAATTAAAAGAAAAATATTTTAACGAAGTTGATATTACCAAACGTTTAACCAAAGAGGTTATTGAGTTTAAAAAGGATAAATTTCATCTTCATAATCAAATGGACTAATTACTTAACTTTTTATTAATATCAATAGAATTATTTATAAATTCGGGCGCAATTTACTAGCATAATATGACCTTATATATATTTTATTTTCTTTCGTTTTTAGCCATATTGAGTGCCTTTATGGTGGTTTTCTCAAAAAATCCGGTGCACAGTGTTTTATACTTAATTGTTACTTTTTTTGCCATAGCGGGTCATTACATTCTACTTAACGCACAGTTTTTGGCAGCAGTACATATTATTGTGTATGCAGGTGCCATTATGGTATTATTCCTATACGTAATTATGATGCTTAACCTCAATAAAGAAACAGAACCGCATAAGAGTACCTATTTAAAACTGGCAGCTACGGTTTCGGGAGGTATTTTTATGGTTGTGTTAATTGGTTCATTAAAAGGAGTAGAAAAAATTGAGAATCTAAATGCTGCCAATCAAAGTGCGGGGCTTATAAAAAATCTTGGACATGTTTTATACAATGATTATATGCTACCTTTCGAAATGGCCTCTATCCTATTTTTAACGGCAATGGTTGGAGCAGTTTTATTAGGTAAGAATGAATTAAAATAAATTTATGGAACAACACACACTTGCACAAACACTTTACGGAATTCCTTTAAATGCCTATATTATAGTTAGTGCTGTATTATTCAGTATTGGTGTTATGGGAGTACTTTATCGCAGAAATTTAATTATTATTTTTATGTGTATTGAGCTGATGCTTAATGCTGTAAATTTGTTATTGGCTGCCTTTGGTGCCTACAGAGGCGATAGCAACGGACAAGTATTTGTATTTTTTATTATGGCCGTAGCTGCAGCCGAAGTAGCTGTAGGATTGGCTATTTTAATGATGATATATCGAAATACAAAAAGTTCAGATATTGATACTTTAACCAGATTAAAGTGGTAGTTCAAATGTTTATTTAATTAGGAAATTTATACATGATTAAGTTAGTAGCTTTAGTTCCTTTATTCCCGCTGTTAGGGTTTACTATTACAGGTTTGTTTAGTAAAAGTTTAAGCAAATCTACCGCCAGTACAATAGCCGGTGGTTCAGTTTTATTATCTTTTATTATTTCACTGTTGCTTTTTTTTCAGGTTAATCAAAACCCTGAAGTATCACATACCGTTAAACTATTTGATTGGATATATGCCGGAAAATTTAGTGCTGATTTAGCTTTCCTCATTGACCCTTTGTCATCTATTTTTCTATTAGTAATTACGGGGGTAGGTTTTTTAATTCATGTTTACTCGGCCGGTTATATGCATGATGATGAAGGACACAATAAATTCTTCTCTTATTTAAACCTATTCGTATTTTTTATGTTATTGCTTGTATTGGGCAATAATTACATTGTTATGTTTATTGGTTGGGAAGGTGTTGGTTTATGTTCTTATTTATTAATTGGGTTTTGGTTTAAAAACACCGATTATAACAACGCAGGCAAAAAAGCATTTATAGTTAACCGCATTGGCGACCTGGGTTTTTTATTAGGCGTATTTCTAATATACGTAACCTTTGGTTCAGTAACTTATACCGATGTTTTTTCGCAAGCTAAGTTTTATACCTCTGATGAGTCTGTTTTAGTATTTATAACCTTATTGCTTTTTGTTGGTGCTACCGGAAAAAGCGCACAAATTCCTTTATACACCTGGTTGCCCGATGCCATGGCCGGCCCTACTCCTGTTTCGGCTTTAATTCATGCCGCAACCATGGTTACTGCAGGTATTTATATGGTGGCCCGCTCAAACATTTTATATACCTTAGCTCCAACAACAATGCACATAGTAGCTTTAGTAGGAGTTATTACTGCTGTTTTTGCCGCTTCTATAGGTTTGTTACAAAATGATATAAAAAAGGTTTTAGCCTACTCAACAGTTTCACAGTTGGGTTATATGTTTTTAGCTTTAGGTATGGGTGCATACACTGCCGCAGTATTTCATGTGGTAACTCATGCTTTCTTTAAAGCTTTGTTGTTTCTTGGTGCGGGAAGCGTTATTCACGCCATGGGGGGCGAACAAGACATCAGAAAAATGGGTGGTTTGAAATCTCATTTGCCTACCACCTATCTCACTTTTTTAATTGGAACTATAGCCATTGCAGGTTTACCGCCACTCTCCGGATTTTTCTCCAAAGACGAAATTTTAGCGGCTGCTTTTGCCCATAATAAAATATTTTGGTTGTTGGGCGTTGCCGGTTCGGCCTTAACAGCCTTTTACATGTTTCGTTTATTATTTCTTACTTTCTTTGGCAAGTTCAGAGGCACACACCATCAAGAACAACATCTACACGAATCACCAAAATCAATTACAATACCTTTGGTGGTTTTAGCTGTTCTTTCGGCCATTGGCGGCTTTATTGGTATTCCGGAGGCATTTCACGCCAAGCATCTGTTAAAATCGTTTCTAAGTCCTGTTTTTGCTGACTCTGATTTAAGAATGTTACCTGCCGAAATATCGCATGCTACTGAATATTCGTTAATGGCATTAACTATTGTTATTGCCGTAGTGGTAATTTTACTTGCACGCAATAAATATGTTACTAAACAAGAATTGCCTTTGGCCGATGGTGCAACCATGACACCTATTGCCAAATTAATCAGTCATAAATATTATGTTGACGAACTATATAATTATATTATTGTTGTTCCTTTGCGTTGGGTAGGCCAAATTTTTCATAGTTTGGTTGATACACAAATAATTGACGGATTGGTTAATTTTACCGGTAAAGCTGTGGTTTGGACAAGTGGAGAAGCGCGTAAAATACAAACCGGAAGAATTGGATATTATGTTTTTGTAATGGTACTTTCTATAGTGCTATTATTGTTATATATTAGTAATTAAGTTGTAATTTAAAGATATGCTTACAGCAATACTTATTGCGTTGCCCCTTATAGGAGGGCTATGGGTAGTAACCAACGGAGGTCAACAGTCAAAGAAATTGGCGCTCGGCTTTTCATTGTCGGCCTTGATTTTAAGTTTGGTTATGTTTTTTCAATTTCAGAACAATGCTGAAAGTCAATTTGTTATTAATGTTCCATGGGTTCCCGGCTTAGGAATAAGCTTTCATTTGGCTGTTGACGGTATTTCATTATTAATGATTCTGCTAACCACAGTGTTAACACCGTTAATTATTTATTCTTCCTTCGGTCACAAATACAATAAACCCCACAGTTTTTACGGTTTAATATTACTTATGGAAATGGCTCTTATAGGTGTGTTTACAGCTATGGACGGGTTTTTATTCTATATCTTCTGGGAGCTGGCGCTGATTCCTATTTATTTTATATGCTTGTTATGGGGTGGTGAAAATCGAGCCAGAATAACTTTCAAGTTTTTCCTCTACACCATTGTTGGGAGCTTGTTTATGCTTGTAGCTTTAATATATTTATATACCCAAACCCCCGGAACACATACCTTTGATTTACAAGCATTATATCAGGCAGGACAAGCTTTGGACATCAATGCTCAACGTGCTGTTTTTTGGGGATTGTTTTTGGCTTTTGCCATCAAAATGCCTGTATTTCCTTTGCATACCTGGCAACCCGACACTTATGTCGTGGCACCAACTCAAGGCACAATGTTGCTTTCGGCTATTATGTTAAAGATGGGTATTTATGGAGTTATCAGGTGGTTATTGCCAACCGTACCTGATGGTGCTGCCGCTTATGCCAACATTGTTATTATTTTATCTATAATAGGTGTGGTATATGCCTCCTTAATTGCCTGGGTTCAAAAAGATTTAAAAAGGCTTATTGCCTATTCTTCTATTGCTCATATTGGTGTTATTTCTGCAGGTTTATTTAGTTTTAGCGAGCAAGGCCTGCAAGGGGCGGTTTACCAAATGCTTAGTCATGGTGTAAATGTGTTTATGCTTTTCTTTATAGTTGATATGATTGAGCAAAGAACAAAAACTCGAATCTTAGATAATCTTGGCGGTGTAAGGGCAGTAGCACCGAAATTTGCCACCTTCTTCCTACTTGTAGTTATGGCCAGTGTTGCATTGCCTTTAACTAATGCTTTTGTAGGCGAATTTTTATTATTAAACGGTATTTATCAGTATAATCCTTACTATTCATTTATTGCCACTACAACTATTATTCTAAGTTCGGTTTATATGTTAAATGCCTATCAAAAATCAATGTTAGGGCAAATAAATGAAACCACAGAAAAGTTTGAAGAACCGCAAGCTCACGAAAAACATATTTTATGGATTTGTGCAGCTTTAATAATATTTATGGGTATATATCCTAAAGCATTACTTGATGTAGCCGCACCGGCCATACAGCAAATAATGAGTATGATTAAATAGTTTGATAATAAGTAGAATTTTATAAACAGATATTAATAAGAAATGAAGTCATTATTACTCTTGTCCGGGTTGGGTTTAAGCGCTATGCTTGCAGAACTTTTTAATCTCAAGAAGTTTCTTTTCCCTTTAGTTTGTTTGGGTTTATTGGCTACAATAGGGGTATCTATATATGATTATAATACCGATATACATTTGTTTAACAATATGCTCCGCCTAGATAATTCGGCACTTATGTTTACCGGATCGATGGCCTTTATTACACTTCTTTGGTTAATAGGAGCGCAAGACTACATTGAAAAAGAAACAAGTATTTCTGACAAATACGCATTAATATTATTTACTTTGGTTGGGGCTTTTGTAATGGTTAGCTACAATAATCTTACTATGCTATTTATTGGCCTTGAAATTTTAAGTATGTCGTTATATGTATTGGCCGGAAGCAAGAAAAATGATTTGTTGTCTAATGAGGCGGCAATAAAATATTTCTTAATGGGTTCGTTTGCTACTGGATTCTTATTATTTGGTATTGCCCTTATTTATGGAGTTACAGGCTCATTTCATATTGACGTAATTGGAGAATACTGCCGTGCAAATGCCAACAATATGCCTAATATGTTTTTGGCAGCCATTTTGCTAATTCTGGTGGGTATGGCTTTTAAAGCTTCGGCTGCACCTTTCCATTTTTGGGCTCCTGATGTATATACCGGAGCACCAACATTGGTTACAACCTATATGGTTACAGTAGTAAAAACCGCGGCTGTGGTGTCATTTATGCGCTTGTTTTATACTTCTTTCGGGAGTGTTCCTTACTCATGGCAGGTAATAGTTTCAATTATTGCGGTATTAACCATGTTTATTGGTAATGTAACTGCAGTATATCAACCAAAAGTTAAACGCTTGTTAGCCTACTCCAGCGTGGCTCATGCCGGTTATTTATTAGTTGGGTTGGTAGCTTTAAGTAATCTCTCAAACGGTGCTATATTTTATTACACCTTAGCCTATAGTGTGGCCTCCATACTTGCTTTTCATATATTATTTGTTTTGGCCGACAGCAAAAACAATGATATAGATATTAACGCTTTTAATGGTTTAGTAAAAAGAAATCCTTTAATGGCTTTCGGAATGACAGTTGCCATGTTTTCTTTGGCCGGTATTCCACCAATTGCCGGTTTCTTCGGAAAATATTATATATTCTCGGCTGCTATTGAAGCCGGCAGATACAAATTAGTTTTACTGGCAGTTATAGCTTCATTAATCAGTATCTATTTTTATTTTAAGATAGTGATTGCTGTGTACTTTAAAACAACCAACGAAAAAACAATTAAACTAAGTAATAGTTATAAATTGTTATACGCAATCTGCATAGCTATATTATTTGCTATGGCCATTGCTCCTCAGTTTTTTATAACTATTCAGCAATAGTTACTTTATTTATTATATGATACATTTTAGTGGGAACTAAATATTTAGTTGAGCCGCTTAATGTTCTCGTACTTAAATTTACCTAAGGCAAAAGAGAAAATTTTAGTTTTGTTGTTCTGAGATTTGCGTATTTCTACCTCGGTAGATGTTGCTTTTTCAATCAAACCTGCTCCTAAAGCCGCTATATTAATAAGTTCAATATTTCTTGAAACGGAATCAGACTGCTGTCCCCCCTCTTCATACAGATTCTTCTTGCTTTGGGCAATAATTTTCTCGGTTATCCATTCCTGTACCCCCATATACTCATTATGGTTACGTACTATCGGAGGTACTTGTGTAAATACATTTGGGTTTGTTGAAATATTGTCAATTTCATTACGTACCACACCTTCATGATTAGTGGTTTTGTTCTCCTGTGCGATTTGATTAACTATTTCCTGATGAATCGGCTGCTTATGACTAATTTCATCATCAGGGCTAAGTTCTGGTGCTTGAGCAGCCGAGGAATTTTTCTTTGCCACAGAATGTAAATCGTACTTCAAAATTTTATTAATTTTTGGTTGCTTCTCATTAGTGTTGGCAACAGTATTCTGTGTATTATGAGTTATTTCCTGATGAACTTCTAAACCATCATTAGTATTATTATTTGTTGAGGCGATAGTTTCACTTTCCGGCCTACTATTGTTATTAATAACCGCTACTTTTTGCTCCTGACCATCATTATTTATTTGATAAAGGTAGTTACGGGTAAAATATCCGAAAGAAAATAATAGCAAAATAGCTGCAGCGTATCGTAAAAACGGCATATAAATAACCTTGCTCCCTTTCTTTTTTAGGCTTTCTTTATCAGGAAACTGAACAGATAAATCAGGGCTTAACTTGGTTAATGCAAAAATATTTTTGAGCTTGGCTATTTCAGTATATTGTTGTGCCAACTTAGTTAATTCTTCATTATCCTTATGGCTTATGTCATGCTCCATTTGGGCTATTAGCATTTCATCAATATTTGCAGGTATTACCCTTTCAGAAACATCTCGTTTTAATTGGTTCTTAAAGTTACTTTCTAACTTTTCACTTCTTGACACAATGGGCAGTTTGCTCAGCCCTTCATAGGCATTCTTTATTTCGGGATGTTGTTCCAGAAAAACCAATACTTCGCCAACCTCATCAGGACTAAGATTTCCGTCAAAGTAGTCAATCAATACTATTTCGTAATTATGTAAATCAATAATCATCTTAAATTAAATTTTCAATACTTACCAAATAATCTTTCATAGCTATTCGAGCACGATATATATATACTTTTACTTGCGATTCGTTTAACCCTGTTATTTCTCCTATTTGCGCATAGTCGTACCCTTCGTAGTCGCGCAAAAGCAATACCGTTCTTTGTATTTCGGGCAAACGTTCCAAACCCTTATCAATATTCTGTCGTAGGCTTAAGGTTGCTCCGGTTGTGCTTATGCTTATCTCTTTTATTTGTTCCAGAGTGCTATATTTTTTCTCCTTGCGTATGCTGTCAATCATAGTACGATAGGCTGTAGTGAACATATAAGATTTGGCGTTCTTACTTTCCACATGGCTCACTTTAACCCATAATTTTTCATAGGTATCTTGCACTATGTCTTTAGCCTTTTCGGTATCTTTTATATTCTTTAGGATAAATCTAAAAAGACTGTCGGCATACAAATCAACACAATTATTAAACTCGGAAATAGTCATTTCATAAGGGTGCTTTTTAACTGTGACGAATTACTATACTTAAAAGTTACAGGCTTGCTAAATTAAATATTATTTTTAGATATAATAGTCTGATAACAATATATATATAACGGAATAAATATATATTCCGGTTTCTTGAATTGATATAACCTTTAATACAAAAATATTGCATTGCAGGTAAACCTTTATAGCGATAAATATTTACTGCATATTATGGATTAACCACATATACACTCATCACATGATAAAGCAAAAAGAACATATACCCCATCAACATTGACGGGGTAAAATAGTTGGTCTAATTAAGGATTACAGCCACTGTTTTTCCACTTTGAAAGTGCTTTACTTCCAGGGATTTTGAGTAGTTCAACAAATTATTAATCACAAATGGTCTAGGCTTAAGCTCCTTTCCATTTATGACATTATTGTTTTTCTGATGATTGTTTGATAAGTAAATATTTGTCATTCAGTATTGTTTATGGTTATCAATACTTAAACGACACCTATCTTTAATTATTGTGCAATAGCCTCAAAATATTTTTTCATTTCGTCCGAATCATGATATTGCTTTCTTAAATGCTTTAAAGCATTGTGCATTCGTCCTAAAGCCGTATTAATACCTACTTTCTGTAAGTTGGCTATTTCGTTAAAACTCATATCAAAATAAGTACGCATTATTACAACTTCACGCATTTCTTTTGGAAGTTTCATAATCATTGAACGTACTTTTTTCTTTTCAGCACTACGATCAATTTTCTCGGGGATGTGCACTTCATCAACGATTACAACATCAAACACATCAAACTCTTCGGTGCCGCTGTATGTACGCATTTTAACATGATCTCTGAAATAATCCATCATGTGATTTCGGGCTACACGTATAATCCAATTACTAAACTTTCCCTCCTCGTTGTATTTATTCAGTTTTAAGGAGTTTATAATTTTAATAAAGATATCCTGAAAGAGGTCTTCGGCAAGCTCTTGTTGTTTTACCTTTTTATAGATAAAGGTAAATAGTTTTTGTTGGTGTCTATTAATTAGCTCGGCTAAACAAGATTCATTGCCTTGTACGTAGAATTTAACCAACTCCGCATCATTAAAATGAGAATAAGACATAATTATATTTACAGATTAAGAAAAAATGTAAAAATATCTTATAGGCAATTAATTTTTTAGAGTTAAATATTAAGGTTATTTGCTAACTAATTTTAACCAAAAGTAAAACTTTAATTCAAAATTCCAAAATTTATAATTAATTTTTTATCAATTTACTTAAAGTGTCTTTAACATCAAGTAATGCTGGATTTGGTTGTACAAAACAAATGATTTCTCAATAACTTGATATCCTTCTTTTATATAAAACCCAACCGCATTTTCGCGAGCTTGTAATATAATCTCCTTTACATTGTTTTGTTTAGCTACATTTTCTAAATATTGTATCAGTAATTTTCCAATTCCCTTTGCCTGATTTTGGGTGTTGACAGCCATAAACCTAATTTGAGCCCTATTTCCCGGAGTAACAAGGTGTAAACGCGCCACTCCCATCACTTTATTAAAATCGTCAACTGCCATAGCATGAAAAGAATCCAGATGCTCGTCCAACTTATCTCTTTCGCTTCCTATGGGTTGGTTCCAAGGCTTCCGTAATATTTCCCACCTCAACCAATAATAGCTATCCCACTCTTTGGTATTTTCAGGAGATTTTACAATCATTTGAGCAAAAAAAAGACCTTCAGTATTAGAAGGTCTTGAGGTAAATATTTTAGAACTTAACCCTAGACTTGCTCGTTCCGGTAATTTTGTACGTAACGTGCAGCCAAGCAAACATAAAGGAATCATTGTAGGTAACTTCTCCTCTTTTTTCTCCGGGATTAGTTCCTCCTTTAATTGGAGCCTCACGGGTAGGGGTTGTTGAAGGGTCGGCAAAGTAAGCTGCTACATCGCCATAAGCGGTTCTAATAGCATCGTTATCATAATATACCGAACTTACATCATCAATATAATCAGTAAAGGTTTTGGTTATTGAGTATTCTAATCCAATAGACCACTCTCTGTTAATTGGATACTTAAGCCCTATACCTAATGGTACGCAAAATTGAACTAAGGAATAATCTTTTGCTTCACTACCGGGTAAGCCTTGCCCCTCGGTATGTAAAGGTTTTAGTTTATACCATTTACCGTCTAAATACTGTCCCTTTGGATTAAAATAGAAAAGACCCATTCCACCAAAGAAATATACATTGAAAGGGAACTTTTTGCCTTTTCTAGAGTATCTCGAATATTTAGATTTTACTTTTTCTTCCACTACAGAGTATTCGAAATGGGCAGAGGCGGTAATAATATTTGTTCTAAAACTCAGGTTTCTGTTATTACGAGCAGGTTCTAATGTTAGAGCATCATTTCCGGCCAAGCGTGCCCAACCACCAAACCCTTTTACAGCAATGGTAGGCGATATTTTATAACGATACCCTGCGGCAACCACCGGTCTGGTTAAAGATATTTCCAAATCTTTCATAAAGTGGGTTCCTATCTGGTCTGCACCTCCTAAATCTCCCAACAAATTAGCAGCACCCGTACCGAGTAGAACCTCTTTTCGGGTCTTTTTCCATTGTTGCGACATTGAAACAAGTGGAAATAATATTAGTGCAAAAAGTATTATTTTTTTCATTGACCTAGAATTATTTCGTTGCGAATATACTAATTAATTGTTTAAAATGAAAATTTGTTAATAAAATACTAAAATATTGAGCTTCTAGGTTTGTTATCCAATATTTTCTCCACCATATCGTGTACCTCCGGAGTATATTGTGAAAAAGTATTTATAGCTTTCAAATTTTCTTTTAATTGGTTTTCTTTTGAAGCACCTAAAATTACTGTACTTACATTTTTATTACTCATTACCCACTGCAATGATAATACAGGCAGAGAAGTATTCAGCGTAGTGCTTAACTTGATTAATTTCTTTACTTTACTTAGTTTCTCTTCCGTATCTGTTCCTAGAACTTTTTCTTTTAACCAGGCAAACTCCGGCAAGCCAAGTCTTGTTTTTTCTTTCAGTTTTTGGTTATACTTTCCGGTTAATAAGCCTGAGGCTAATGGCGACCAGGTGGTTGTTCCCATCCCTATTTCACTATAAAGGCGTTTATACTCCAACTCAAACCTTTCGCGATGAAACATATTATATTGCGGCTGTTCCATTGTAGGCGGTGTGAGGTGATATTGACGTGCTACACTATAGGCTTCCATAATTTGTTGCGAGCTCCATTCTGAGGTTCCCCAGTATAATATTTTTCCTGAATTTATTAAATAATCCATAGCCCTTACCGTTTCTTCAACAGGGGTGTTTTTATCGGGTCTATGACAAAAGAATAGATCCAAATAATCAACCTGCAATCTTTTTAAAGATGCATTGCAAGCCTCGATTATATGTTTACGGCTTAAACCATATTGATTGGGAAGCTTACCGCCCCAAAATACTTTACTTGAAACTAAGTAAGTTGAGCGATCCCATTTAAACTTTTTAAAAAGCTTACCCATAACCATTTCTGATTTGCCATCGGCATAAACCTCGGCATTATCAAAAAAATTTACTCCGTGGTCATAAGCTATTTTCATTAAATTTTCTGATACTTTATCATCAACCTGATGCCCAAAAGTTATCCATGACCCTAATGATAGTAAACTCATTTGAAGTCCTGATTTACCAAGTCTTCTATATTCCATAAAATATTATTTTTTTATTTTAAACCGAAGATTTGCCCTCCCCGATATTTTTACATCTAAACGATAATCTGAATACACTTTTACCTCACTGTTTCCATGATTGTAAGTGCTGGTAGAGGCTTTTACATAAATTTTATCCACCGTCCTAAGTCGCAGTATTTTTTCCTCGGGGTACAATATCTCTACTTGTCTTTCGGTTGCGGTTGTAACTTTTCCGTTACTCCCTATTATTCCTGAAGCTATAACAAAATCGTTTTGTAACAAGGAGTCTATAATAGCTCCTGTTTTATCGGCAAAATATATTTGAACATTAGCATCTAAAGGAAACCCATTATTAATAAAAATTTTCAAGCCTAATGATTTTAGTTCCTCTACATCTTTAAATTTAAACTGAATGGTGTCTTGAAATAGCAAATCTTTTATACTTCCTTCCAAGGGCATATTTAAATCAACATCAACTTTAAACCTACTTGTATCTTCCATAAAATTTCTCATTTGTATGGCCGGTGGTGGAGGGTTAGAAATGGCATTTATTTGATAAATAAGATATCGGGGAAGGTTTGACAAAGCATTATTAATGTTACTATTGGCCGAAGTTAATAATAACGTAGAGTTAGTTGACTGGCCTAGTTGTGCCGGGGCGTTAATGGGCAAGGGATTGTTAAATAATGAGCTTGTTATATTAGTTAATGGCACAGCAGATACAGGGTTGAAACCTTGCAATTTTTCAAATTCACCATTTATTGGAATTCCAAAAGAATTTGTGATATTAATACCTAAACTTGCATTTTTGAGAGAAATGCTTCCGTTGCTTACGGCATTATTAAAAAGTGTAATATAAGTAGTATCAATATTTGGCGAAAGTTCCAATTGACCAATATAACCAAACAAGTTTTTAAAAGTCATATCGGCAAAACTCATATTAATGTCTAAATTATTATGCCCTGTAGTTACCGGTGCAGGCGACTTGGTAATACTTATATCAAAAATAATTTTTAACTTATTAGGTAAACCTCCTTGTACAAGATTTAATTTATAACCTGCCAAGTTAAAAGTACTGTTCTTAGTAATATTTCCGTTTCCTGCGGGAAGAATATCAATGGTTTCTGAAAAGGCAACACCATTCTTTTTTGCATCGGGGATATTGATAACTACTTTTACTTGGTGCTGAAAATATGAAGTAAGATTGATATTGAACAGCCCACTTTTTAGAGTTAACGAGTCAATTAAAGCATCAGCAACACCACTATTAAAATCAAAATCGGTAGTGATTGGAGAAGGTACATTATACACTTCGTTAGGATTAAGATTGTTAAATGCTGTAAAAGCATTAGATGGCATAGCATAACTTGAAGAGTAGGGATGGTCAGGAATTTGTATTATATGATCGGCTCTTACAGAAAAAAGGGTTCCTTTATAAACCAAAGTAACAAAATTATCACTCCCAACATTAAAGTTGTTATTTGAGTTGCTCTTAGTTAAAATATTTTTAAGAGTGAGTGATGAACTAACCAAAGGAATTGCAATATCCGGCTCCCAAAAAGAAGAGCTCATTTTTTTAAAATTAAAATTTCCTTGAAGGCATGAGCCAAAAAGAACCAATCCTAATAATAAAATAACAAAATAAATTTTACTTCTAATTCTTATCATGAATTTATGACTTGCTTTGGTAAAAGTAAAAAAAAAATGGAGAATTACACAATTCTCCATTTAAAACCCAATAGTTCAATTAGTTTATTACTGGTTCTTTTTAATCAGATTAAATTTCTCTTTTAAACGATAAGTGAGAAGGTACATAGCCGGAACTAGGAACAATGTAAGAAAGGTACCAAAACTCAGTCCAAATATCATAGTCCAACTTAAAGGCCCCCAGAAAGCAACATTATCGCCTCCAAAGAATATTTTGGGCTGAAAGCTTTCAAATAAAGAAACAAAATCAATGTTAAACCCAACCGCCAAAGGAATTAATCCTAAAATGGTAGCACAGGCCGTAAGTATTACTGGAGTCATTCTGGTTCGACCGGCCTCAACCACTGCAAGCTCCACAGGCATACCTTGCTCAATGAGTAAATCGGTAAACTCTACCAACAATATTCCATTGCGAACAATAATACCTCCTAAGGCAACAATTCCAACACCCGTCATTACTACCGATAGGGTCATATTAAAGATACTTATTCCAAGAAACACCCCTGTGATGCTGAATAATATTTCGGACAAAATAATGATTGGTTTGCTGATAGAGTTAAACTGTGTAACCAAAATTAAAAACATTAAACCTAGGGATATTAATAAAGCCTTCCCTAAAAATCCGGCTGTTTCTTGTTGTTTTTCTTGCTCACCTCCCATGTGTATATTAATATCATCAGGAATATTAAAATTCTTAATAGCACTTTGAACAGAAGAAACTACTTCATTAGCTGTATATCCACTCAGAATATTAGATTCAAGCATAATTATCCTTTTCTGGTTTTTACGCTTAATACCTCCAAAGGTATTGGAATAATGAACAGAAGCTACAGCATTAAGTGGTACTTGTCGAATCATTCCGCCCATATTCATGTCTCGGTAGGTTATTTTTAAATTTAATAAATCATCAATATTATCTCTTTGATCTTCTTTGAAACGAATTTGTATAGGGTATTCATCATTTTCATCGCGATATTTAGAAGCTTCTATTCCGAAGACAGCATTTCTTATTTCCATTCCAATTTGTGCAGTACTAATTCCTTCACGATTGGCTCTTTCTCTATCAATATCAATAACTATTTCAGGTTTTACATTTTGAACATCGCTCTTTAACTCCTCAATACCCGGAATTTGCAATGAATCCAAATATAATTTTAGTTCTTTTGAAGTGGTTACCAATTTATCAAGATTATCTCCGGTAATTTCAATACTTACGGGTTTGCCAACAGGCGGCCCGTTTGCTTCTTTATCAACTACTATCTCAGCACCAGGAATTCCTTTTACGGCCTCTCTAATTTGATCTAAATATTTACCGGTTGTTTTACCTTCTCTTTTCTCAAATTCCACAAATGCCACACTAACCTTTCCTTTATTAGGGGCGGTGCTTCTATCGCCACTGTTTGGGTCGGTAGCTCCAATAGCAACATTACTTATAATACTTTCAACTATAGGATTTGGTTTTCCATCGGGTTCAATAATTTTATAAATTTTGTTTTCCACAATGCGAGTAATTGAATCGGTGTATTCAACTGAGGTTCCTACAGGAAGAGTAATATAAGTATATATGAAATTAGGCTCGTTTTGTGGAAAGAATACAACTTTAGGTTTTACAATAGAAGTAACTATAAAACTAAATACAAGTAGAGCAAAAGAAATAGCTAACAAGTAAACAGGTCTTTTACCACTTACCAATTTGCGTAATAAATTTTCATATTTATTTTGAATAGAAGGCCATACAGAAGTTTGAAACTTAATAATTAATTTTTCTAAAACAAGTCGGTTAAATAAAGTAAGTAGAATTAAAAATACAACAAAGTTACCCATAGCAATACCTATTGCTAAATATGAAACAAGTGCAGCAACTCCTAAAACAATTAAATTTATTTTTAATCCTTTTTGTTTCTTTGCTCGTATTTTGGGGTCGTTCATATCTTCGTGCGGCTTCATAAACTGCACTGCAAATACAGGATTAATAATATAGGCTACCAGTAGCGATGCCAAGAGTGTAATAATTAAAGTTATGGGTAGAAAAACCATAAACTTGCCAATAACTCCTTTCCAAAAGGCTAATGGAATAAAAGGTGCCAAAGTAGTTAAAGTACCGGTAAGAACAGGCAGAAAAACCTCTCCGGCAGCAATTTTTGCGGCATGTTTAATATCAACTTTACCATTATCAAATATACGGTGTGTATTCTCAATTACTACCACTGCATCATCAACAACTATCCCTAAAGCCAGGAGGAAGGCAAATAACACAATCATATTAAGAGCAAAGCCAATACTTGGGAATATTAAGAAAGCTACAAAACAACTGAGTGGAACAGAAAGTGCCACAAAGAAAGCATTGGTTACTCCCATAAAGAACATTAATATCATTAAAACTAAAACAAAGCCAATAATAATGGTATTGATTAAATCTTTGAGTGTAGTCCTGGTAGAGGTGCTTTGATCACCGGTAATTGTTATTTCCAATTCCTTAGGGAATTTTTCAACTTTTAGACGATCAACTATTTCATGAACTTTATCTGAAGTTTCTATTAAGTTTTCACCTGCTCTTTTAATAATATTGAGTGTAATAACTTTATTGTGACCTAAGCGTGCGTAGCTTTCCTTCTCCTTAAATCCATCTTTTATCTCAGCTATATCTTTTAAATAAATTTGTGCCCCACTTTGTGATCTGATTACTATATCTCTAAGTTTTAAAATATCTTTATACTCCCCTTTAATAGCAATATTTCTCTTTAAATTATCCATGGTTATTTGACCACCACTAATGGTCATATTTTCATAGCCTATAGCTCTTTGAATATCGGCCATGGTAATATCGGCAGCCTCCATCTTGTAACGGTCAACATTTACCTGTATTTCACGATCTAACGCACCAACAATATCTACTCGTGTTATTTCTTTAAGCGACTCACACTCATCTTTAATATCATCAGCAAATTGTTTTAATTTATTCAAATCAAAATCGCCAGAAATGTTTACAAACATTACCGGAATATCAGAGAAATTTACCTCCTGAACATTGGGTTCTTTGGTTAAACTTGTTGGCAAATTAGTACGCGCTTTATCAACCGCATCTTTTACTTTTTGTTTTGCCTCCGCAGCAGGAACATCAGTGTCAAACTCAACAATAATATTACTAAAGTCTTGAATGGAGTTAGAAGTTAAATTCTTAATTCCAGAAACTGCCTTTAATTCTTTCTCAATAGGCTTGGTTATCAAATTTTCAATATCCTGTGGTGAGGTACCGGCATTAATTGTACTTACATATATGGTTGGTATTACAATATCAGGAAATTTCTCTTTTGGTAAACTATTAAAAGAAATTATTCCTGTTAAAGTAATAATAATGGTAAGTATAAAGATACTGGTGCGATTATTAATACTCCAGGTAGTTGGCTTAAACTCTTTTTCTATGTCTTTCATAGCTATTTAATAATAACGTATTAATGATTTTTATTTTGTTGGGAATCATCTTTTTCAGAGAACCAATATTGAAAATATATTAATCAATAAACTACTCATAAATAAGTGTTTCCTTTTGACGGGTTATGGGGTTTATTTTAATAATAAGGCATCGCCCGGATTTAAGTCCTGAAACCCGGTGGTAATAATTTTATCTCCCGGAACAATGCCAGAGATAATTTCTATTTTTCCATTATAAGACAAGCCTGGTTTTACAACTCTTTTTTCAGCAAAAACTTTCTTGTTTTTCTCAACTGCAACAAGAATATAATTTGAGTCCTCTCCGTTTTGAACCACATTTATTGGCACAACAATAGCAGTATCTTTATAATAATCGGCTATCATTAAAACAGCCATCATATTAGCATGTAAACCTTGGTTAGGGTCAATCGAGGCCTCAACTGTAAAAGTGCGTGTAAGAGGATTTATAACTTTACTGCAGTAACTAATTCTTGTTTGAATTTCTTTTTGAATATCGGGCATTTTAATACTAACCTTATTTCCTTCTTTAACACGCCCCGCATAAGTTTCAGATATTTCTGCTTTAGCTTTCAAACCGGCTAAATTTACTATACGTATGGCCGGTACTCCAGGTGCTGCACCTTGCCCTATTCTTAACATTACCTCATCAACAACTCCATCAATAGGAGATTTAATCTTAGTCATATCAAGTTGTTCTTGTAATGATATGAGCTTCTTCTCTAAGGATTCTTTTTGTGTTTTGGCTTGTAAATATTGTACCTCCGTTCCGATTTTTTGATCCCATAGGTTTTTTTGTTTTTCATATATACTATTGGCCAATTGAAGTCCTGTTTTTACCTCATTAATTCCTGCCACAATAGTAGAATTATCTAGCTCGGCTAGAAGCTCTCCGGCTTTAACTGACTTGCCTGCCTTGGTATAAATTCTGGTAACGGTAGCCGGCATTTTTGCACTAATGGTAACATTTTCCTCAACATCAATTTTACCTTGTACATCAATATAGTGAACAAAGTTGGTATCTTTTACTATAGTGGCTATTACAGGCTTATATTTGGTATTATCGGCACCGTCACTGATAGAGGCTATTTCATTTTCAAGTGCTTTTATCTTCGAATTCAATTCTGCTTGTTGTTTTTTCAAACTGTTAAGCTTTTCTTTCTTTTTCTCCACATTGTTACCACTTCCACATGATGATATAACAAATGCAGTGGTAAATAAAAGAATGAGTATTTTTAATAAATTGTTCTTTTTCATATTTTTTGGTATTTCTTATTTAATATTTCCTAAGGCTTTATCTAGATTTACTTTATTGTTCAAGGCTTCATACAAAGCTGAATAGTAGTTAACCAAGGCCGTACGGTATGATGACTGAGCCTCTATAACTTCAATATTAGAACCTACTCCTTGCTCGTATTTTATTTTGGTTACGTTATAAACATTCTCTGCTAATTCGATATTTCTTTTTTGCAACTTAAAAGTAGCCAAGGCATTATTATATGCTGCGCTAGCATTGCTGGTTTCAAGACTAGCGGCATTTTGAAATTGATTTAGATTATTTTTTGACATAAGTAGAGTTATTTTGGCCTGCTCTACTCTATAATGCTTTTGTAATCCATCAAAAATGGGCAGGCTAAGTGTAGCTCCTACAACACCTATAGGAAACCATTTCTTCTTAGTATCAAAAATATCAAATTCTTTACGTTGTGCTTGAGAAGTGATAGAACCATAGGCTACCAAAGAAGGTAAATAGCTCATTTTATGTCTTCTCAAATCTAACTCATTTAGCTTATTCTGAGTCTCTAAAATAGAGTACTCTATTCTAGATTTAGGATTTGGTTTAAAGTCATTTATTTCAGTAAGAGTACTTACAAATGAGTTTAATGAATCAGTTAAGGTAATAGATTGATTAGGATCAAGCCCCATTTGAAATTTAAGTAGCGCTTCACTTACATTTACCATTCTTTGGGCATTTTGTTTTTCTACTAATAGGTTATTATAATTAACCTCTAATCTATCCAAATCAATTTTTTCAATAAAACCGTTATTATTTAAGGCCTTCATATCTAATATCATTTTATCTAATCTTTCAATATTTATATCAAGCAGTTTAGAACTTTCTTTAGCTATTAGAGCGCCATAATAGGCAGAGGCAACAGCGGTAATAGTTTCAATTTTAGTACGTGTTTCAGATTTTTGTGCTAGCTCCATATATGTTTTTGAAGCTTGCAAACCAACAATATAATCACTGCTAAAAACCAATTGGTTGGCACTAATGCCGGCAGTTGTGTTATATTGTGTTCCAAACTTTAAAGGAAGATAAGTTCCAGGAGGTGCTCCAAAAAATTCGCCCGGAATTAATGATGTTGGTAGTTCTAAATAATCTTTAAAATCAACACTGGAACTAATTTGTGGTAAGCCAATACCTGTTACCTCATTTTTCTTGGCCTTAGCCATATCAATATTAAGCTTGGCATTTACACTGTTAATACTATTTTTTACAGCATAATCTTGTGCCTGAGCTAAACTAAAGCTTTGTTGTGCTTTAACTTGAAATGATGAGCTGCCGAATAGAAACACGGCTATAAACATTCTCATCAAAAGATTTTTATTATTTTTCATCATTTGGAAAATTATTCTTCTTCGTTAAGTTCTTTATATTTATTTATAAGTTTGTGACCTTTAATTGTGCATATACCATGTAAATAATGATCTAACAATTGAAGATGCACCTCAACCGTATTAAATTGCTCCTCAGAAAACTCCTCACCGTCAATGATTATATTTATTTGAAGTAATCGCAAACGGGCAATAATTTTATTATTAAGATCAGTTCTATACAATTTTAGCTCTTGGCCTTTCTTTAAATTATCTTCAATATTGGCGAGAATCACTTTTTCTTTAAAATCATTGAATCTATTGTATATGGACGGATAGTATTTCATCATATCAAAGAATAATACCGGATTTATTCTTTTATATGTATCGGCCATTATTTTCATAGTCTGAAAAATTTCATCAATAGGATCTTTGCTTCTGTTGCTAATCTCAGTAATTTGTTTTTCGTTATATTCCAGAATAAAGTCAACCAGTTTAGATAGAATATCATCCTTGTCTTTATAATAAGAATAAATGGTTTTTTTGCTCATGCCTAAGTGCTTGGCAATATCATCCATAGTTATTGACTTAATGCCATATTTAAACACCAAATTTTGAGCACCCGATAAGATTTTTTCTTCTGTTGTCATCCTTAATTTCAAAAATCAGGCGCAAAACTATGGAAACTAATTTTATAATAAAAGTTTCCATAGTATAATATTTATACTTAAAAACATAAATTAACATTGTCAAAAAATTATTTAGGTATTTTCTTGTGATGTTGAGGCCTTTAGTTACCCAAATTAAATATATATATATATTATGATGAAGATTAAGGTATGATGAGACTCGAAACACATAAATAATTATGTTTAAATAAACGAACAATATTGAGCTTATCTATTGTTTACGGCATAGTCATATAGTCTCTATAAGGAAAAGTTAATATTTGAGTCGCTATTGGGTTAAGTTCTTCGGATTATTGCGAACAAGACTGTATATAGCCCGGCATTTTGAGGAATTTGGTTAGGCTAATAACACGTTCAACATGTTGTATAATATTGATTTAGTAAAATAGTGGTTTTGTTAGTACTCAGTGCGCCATTGTCTGAATTTGCAAGCTAGCATTTGTTAGATAAAACATGGCATCATTATCGGAATAGTGATTCTGAGAGATGATATCCCGTCAAACAAATAAAACAAACATCATTTATATATTAAAAACTAATTTAAAATAAAAGACTTGTTTTAATTATCTTCAAAAAAATAAATCCTTTGGTACTTAGTAACAGATATAACCACTAAAGCAGCTAAATTTTAAACTTACATTGCCAACAATACTTTTAATATAAATAGCTACAAAAAAGCCGATTGCCATCCAGATAATGGTATTATCGGACCCAAATCAAATTGATATAAAACAAATTTGATTATTAATCTATTTAAAATGTATTAATTGGTTGATGCTGCATAGTTTTAATTGATTATTTTGAATGATGCAAAAATTTTTTCAAGAAAAATTTGGAGTTTAAAAAATTATTTTCATATCTTTGTGATATCATTTTGATATTATATAAAAATTTAAATTATGAAAACCGAAAAAGAATTAACCCCGGTAAATGGCTACACAGTATTAGTAGTACTATTAGTACTAATTGCTTCTATTATTTTTAGTTTTGTTACAGAAAATGAAATATTAGGAATATTCCTCATTATAGTTTTTGTAATATTATCAAAAGGAATGCTTATCATTAGTCCAAACAGCTCAAAAGTATTATTGCTTTTTGGGGCTTATAAAGGAAGTATTAAACAAAATGGCTTGTTTTGGATAAACCCTCTTTTTAGCAGAGTATCTCTATCGCTTCGTGCCCGTAACTTAGAGAGCGAAAAAATAAAAGTGAACGATAAAATGGGGAATCCGATAATGATAAGTGTAATCTTAGTATGGAAAGTAAAAGATACATTTAAATCTACTTTTGAAGTTGACGATTACGAAAACTTTGTAAGAATACAAACCGACTCTGCGGTACGAAAATTAGCCGGTTCCTTTCCTTATGACCATTTTGAAGATGAGAAAGCTACCATTACTTTAAGTACAAATTTTGAAGATGTAAATAAGGCTTTAGAACTTGAGATAACTGAACGTTTAAGTATGGCCGGTATAGAAGTTATTGAAGCACGTATTGGATATTTGGCTTATGCTCCTGAAATTGCAAGTTCAATGCTAAGAAGGCAACAAGCCACAGCCATAGTAGCTGCACGCCATAAGATTGTTGAAGGTGCTGTAGGCATGGTTGAGAGTGCATTAAATCTTTTATCATCTAAAGAAATTATTGAACTTGACGAAGATAAGAAGGCCACTATGGTAAGTAATTTGATGGTTGTATTATGTGGTGAAAGTGAAACTAAACCGGTTATCAATACAGGAACTTTAAATCAGTAATAAGATGTCGGGCAAGAAACCATTTGCGTTGAGAATTGATGCCGATACTATGAAGGCAATTGAGAAATGGGCAGCCGATGAATTTCGTAGTGTGAATGGACAAATAGAATGGATGTTGCACGACAGCCTGAAGAAGGCTAAAAGGTTAAAAGCAGAAAAGCCTATGAAAAAATAATAGGAGTATTGGTATTAATAAAATGAAACTTACAGTAGCACTAAATAGTTTTCATCGAGTTTAGGGATAACATTTGTTTTATCTACTGCCAGGCAATACTTTATATCTTCTTTTAGTCCTAAGGCTGATAATCTTTCTTTGTGCGAAGAGTAATTCAAAAACTTATACGGATTCTCGTGAGCCTGTAGGTATAGATACTTGGCAGCCAGAGCAGCATCTAACAATTTAAAAACTCCTATCTGACTGAGTGTATTGGCTACAGCACCGGCAAATAAGGTATCTTCAAGGTTAAACTTATTTTTCCATCCGCTACACAGCAACAATATAGGTTTGTTTTGGCTTACTAACCAATTGCATAATGCTGTTATATTTAAGAAGGAACCAATAACAACGGAGTAGGCATTTTTTGCTGCCTCAATAGCTTGAGTTCCATTAGTAGTGGTAATCACAACTGTTTGATTCTTTATTCTTTCCGTCATATAATCAAAAGGCGAATTCCCAAAGTCAAATCCATCAAGAGTTTGGGCATTACGTTCGGCCCCTACTAAATAACCTTGTTGCTTATATTTTGTGGCTTCCTCTACCGAGGCTACAGGAATAATTTTTGTAACACCATATTGAAATGCAGTACATATTGCTGAAGTAGCACGTAGTATATCAATAATTACTACTATTTGCTCTTCTTTTTCATACACCGGATAAAGGTATGGTGTAAGGCAAACATCTATTGTAGGACCATGTTGCATAAGGCAAATTATTTTTTCAGGAAAGGTACCTTTACAACAACCGCTTTTAATTGACGATCGCGCACTTTTATAAATATCTCATTCCCAGCCTTTGAAAATTCGGTTTTTACGTAGCCCATACCTATTCCCTTTTGCAAGGTAGGCGATTGGGTTCCTGATGTAACCTTTCCTATTACATTCCCTGCTTCATTGCATATTTCGTAATCGTGGCGAGGAATACCGCGATCAATCATTTCAAAACCAATTAATTTTTTCTCCACCCCACTTTCTTTTTCCTTTAGCAAATTACTGCTGTTGGTAAACTCTTTGTTAAACTTGGTAATCCAGCCCAAACCGGCTGCAATAGGTGAAGTAGTATCATCAATATCATTGCCATACAAACAAAAACCCATTTCCAAGCGTAGAGTATCGCGTGCTCCCAAACCAACAGGTTTTATCCCAAAAGACTGTCCTGATTTAAATATCTCGTCCCAAATATGTTGTGCATGCTGGTTTTCAAAATAAATTTCAAATCCTCCGGCACCTGTATATCCGGTGTTTGATATTAGAACATTATCAATTCCTGCAAAATTCCCCTTCTTAAAGGTATAATAAGGCATTTCACTTAATTTGATATCCGTTAAAGGCTGCAAGGCATCAATTGAATTAGGGCCTTGAATAGCCAATAAAGATGTTTTATCACTAATATTATGCATTTCTACACCTTTACTGTTGAACTTATTAATCCAATTCCAATCTTTTTCAATATTAGAGGCATTTACAACTAACATATACGATTCTTGTGTAAGACGGTAAACCAGCAAATCGTCAACAATACCTCCTGTTTCGTTTGGCAAACAAGTGTATTGAACTTTTCCATCAGTTAATACTGAAGCATCATTACTGCAAACTCTTTGAATTAAATCAAGTGCATTACTTCCCTTTAAAATAAATTCGCCCATGTGCGACACATCAAATACCCCCACAGCATTGCGCACAGTTTCGTGCTCTACATTAATACCTTCGTAGGAAACAGGCATATTGTAACCTGCAAAAGGAATCATTTTTGCATTAAGCTGAATGTGTGTTTGAGTTAAGGCTGTTGTTTTAATCATAATTAATTTGTATATTAAATTCGAATATTTATTAAGACTGCAATATCTTATTTTTTTTGATAAAAAATTATAGTTAGTTAAGAAAACAAGGAAATAAAGTTATCGGTATTTGATTTTACCGAATAATAATCAATTATTTTACTTCGGGTATTGGCTGCCATAAGGGATAATAAATTTTTATCGGTTATTAATTTTTCAATGGCATCTTCCCAGTCTTGTGCTGTGGTGCAAATAAACCCATTAACGCCATGATCCACAATTTTTGTGTTTACCCCTACCGGTGAAACTAAGGCAGGAATACCCAAAGCCATGTATTGAAGGGCTTTAAAGCCACATTTGCCACTGGCCCAAGGGTCGTTTACCAAAGGCATTATACCAATGTTAAAAGTAAGCAAATCGTCAATCTCGGTATCTTTTTGCCATTTAATAAATTTAAATGATTGTAAACTAATCGTTGGCGGAATGTCAGCAATAACTCGAAACTCAAAGTCATATTTATTTTCCAGTTTTTGTAAAACCTCTTCAATTTGGCTTAGGTATTGGGTAGTACTGTGACTCCCTGTCCAACCAATTACAAACTTCTCTTTTTGTTGATTGCTTATACGGTTGTGATAATTATCGGTATCAATAGTTGTTGGGTTATACACCACCTGAGAATTGTATTTACTTGCAAAGTTGCATAGATATTCGTTTCCACACGATACTTTATAGGACCATTTACAAATAACTCTAGTATTGGAATACCATTTCAAGAACGAGAAAAAACGATTGCTTTCAGAATAATTAGGAAGCCAGATAGCATCATCAAAATCGTAGATTATCTTCTTTTTAAGAATCTTTGCAATAATAAATTCAAGTAATGGCGGCCCTAAAGGCGCTGCTTCACGATGAATAAAAACATAGTCAAACTTTTTAATCTGTGACAGCAATAGAAGTCGCTTAATATAGCTATGGGCAATACATAAGAATTTTTTAAAAAAGCGTCCGGGCTGGTATAATATTTTCCATGCCGATTGGCTCAAGTATGAATGAGTTTCAATTACAAAGCCTTTATTTTTCAATATTTCAAGATATTGAACAAAGCGAAAGCGCTGACTGGGAGCTTCGTTTAAAGGATATGGGAATAAAAATATTACTGACTTTTCAGTTGACATTTTTAGTGAATACTCATTCGTTTAAAACTTACAAATAAACGGATTTTTTCAGAGTTATGTGGAAATAATATTACACAATGCTTAAATAATTGTTCAAAAAATCCATTTGTATTGCAAAGTGTAATTGTTACATTAGCCCACAAATTAAATTTTCAACTTAAAACATAGTGACTAAATTTTATACTTGTATAGTTGCGCTGCTCATTTTTCAGCTCAACAGTTATGGACAGGCTTATAACCCTTTACAGAAGCCTAATACCTACCGTAACACCGATAATCCTAATTACTGGAAAAACCGCCCTCCATATCCCGGGTATTGGCAACAAGATGTATATTATGATATTAAAGCTAAAATTGACGAAACAACCGATATTATTGAAGGACGTGAGAGTTTGACATATTGGAACAATAGTCCCGATGATTTGAATTTTGTATTTTTTCATTTATACCAAAATGCTTTTCAACCCGATTCTTATCTTGATGAGTTACAGAAAGAAAATAAAGTAAAGCCCCGCTACGGTAAATATGAAAGAGAAAAGAAAGGCACAGAGATTTTAAAATTGAATGTAAACGGTATTGCATGCAAAATAGAATATGATAATACAATTGCCAAGGTATGGCTCCCAAAGACTTTAAAATCGGGCGAATCCATAACCTTTGATATTGATTTTAAAACCTATTATGATTACGGTAGTACACGCAGACGTATGAAGGCCTTTAACAGCTTTGGCCAAAAACATTATGATGGAGTACACTGGTACCCTCGCATTTCGGTGTACGACTCAAAATTTGGCTGGGATACACAGCAGCATTTAGGGAAAGAATTTTATGGTGATTTTGGAGCTTATGATGTAGAGCTTGATTTTGCGGATAACTTTGTAGTTGAAGCTACAGGCAATTTGTTGAATCAGGAAGAAGTATTACCTGACGAACTACGCGAAAAATTAGACATTACGAACTTTAAAGATAAGGTTTGGAACTCTCCTCCATCGGTAATAACTCCGTATGACAAAAACAAGAGAAAAGTTTGGAAATATCATGCAGAGAATGTACATGACTTTGCCTTTACAGCCGACCCCACTTATCGTATAGATGAGTACTCATGGGGAAAAACAAAAGTTATAGCTGTGGTTCAAGAGCCTCATGCATCGGGATGGCTTAACGCTGCACAATATACGGGCAAGGTTATAAAAATATTTTCCCGAGATTTCGGAATGTATGCCTACCCCAAAATGGTAGTAGCCGATGCACGAGACGGTATGGAATATCCTATGCTTACTTTAGATGGTGGTAGAGATCCTGACTATCGTCAATTATTAGTTCATGAAGTTGGCCATAACTGGTTTTTTGGTATGGTAGGTAATAACGAAACCTACAGAGCCATGTTAGATGAAGGCTTTACCCAGTTTTTAACTGCCTGGGGGTTAACTGCCATTGATGGCGATACTTTAGTTAAGGCTAATCCTAAATCGAAATATGTAAATAAATTTATGCGAGATGAATTAGCTATAGATGCCCGTGTATATAACCCTTATATTAATGATGCGATAAGAGGAACCTCAACACCCTTAAATATTCATAGCGATGATTTTAACGGTGCTTTGGGACATGGTGGCGGTTACCGCAATGTATATTTCAAAACGGGTACCATGCTTTACAATTTGCAATATGTGCTGGGCGACAGTCTATTTCTGGCAGCCATGAAACATTATTTTGAGCAATGGAAATTCTGTCATCCTTATGTTGAAGATTTTAGGAACAGTATGATTCAATATACAAAAGTTGATTTAAACTGGTTCTTTGACCAATGGATAGAAACCGATAAAGTAATAGATTACAAAATTGGAAAAATTAAACCTGATGTAAAGGCCGGCACTGATGTTTATAAAATAACATTTAAGCGACTTGGTGAAATGCAAATGCCGCTTGATTTTGATGTTATTTCAAAAAACGATTCGGTATATCATTTTCATATTCCTAACCATTGGTTTGTAAAAAAAACAGAGGCACAAGTTCTGCCACGTTGGGTGGGTTGGGGAAAACTAAAACCAAAGTATGAGGCATCGGTAAATATTCCGGGAGGTATCAATAATATTATTATTGACCCAAGCAATCGCTTAGGAGATGTTAATTTATTAAACAACAAAACATTTGATAAAACAACTTTAGATTTTGACCACCGACTTAATAACCCTTCTGACCGACATCATTATGAGTTCTTTTTAAGACCTGACTTTTGGTACAATCGTTTTGATGGCGCCAAAATAGGAGCACATATTAACGGGAACTACCTAAAGTATAAAAATGTTTTTGACTTTACGGTTTGGTTTAGTTCAATGATTGGGCAGAATATTGAAGATAAGAACTACAATTTCTCGTTAAAGAAATTTTCGTACGCTTTAAACTATACAAACCCTACCAATAAAATAGTAAAAAACTCAGCCTGGTATTTAACCAGCCGTTGGTTAGATGGTTTGGTGTATAATATTGTTGGGGTAGAAAAAAAATCAGAAACCTTGAACACCCGTTTTTATGCCTATGCCAAAAGCATGTATCGTAAAGATAGTACTGATTTAATTTATTTAATGTATAAAGATTTGTGGCAGCATGACAAGTGGAATAATACTGCCAATTTAGGTTTTGATTATCAATACCGATATTTTAAAGGATACGGTTATATAAATATGAACCTAAAAGCATCGACCATGTGGAGTGATTATGATTATTCGCAAATTTCAATGACAGCTATTAATCGTAGTGCTTTAGGTTCTTTTGATGTAAACACTCGTGTTTTTGCGCAATTTGGAACCGGAAGCAATACCCCGATTGAGTCACAACTATATGCTGCAGGTGCTAATCCTGAACAATTAATGGATAATAAATATACTCGTGCCGATGCTTTTGTTCCAAGAAGTTGGAGCAAGTATGATGTAAACACCAATCATTTTCAGCAAGGCGGAGGGCTAAATTTACGTGGCTTTGCAGGGTATTTAATGCCTGTTAATGATATTAATGGAGTTCAACAATTAAACTATCGTATAAATTCCGGAGCATCTATTAATGCCGAATTAGGTTTTGATCGTTTATGGAAAAAAGGAACATCGCGTATTAGAGGAATAATTGATTATGATTTGTATTTATTTGCTGATGCAGGTGTTTTGCAATTAGGGAACATTAAATCCTATGAAGTTAAAAACTTATTAAAAGCTGATGCCGGTATAGGTACTGCTATATATATAAAGAAATTTGGCCCAATGCAAAACATAAAACCATTCTGCATAAGATTTGACGCACCATTATTTATTAATACTCCGCCATTCACCGAGCCTGAATTTATTAAATTCAGATGGGTAGTTGGTGTTAACAAATCGTTCTAGTAAACTTCTCAATGCATAATTATCAAGCTCGATTGTTTGAATTGATACTTTTTTACATCAGAGAAAAAAGAGAAAATGGTAAAACCAATTGAAGGGTTTGTTGCAATAAAATGAATATATAAGAATGAACTTGTTTTCAGATAAAGGCTTTTTCATTTTAAGTACCGTACTTTAAGAATACTCTTTATTCTCAAGGTACAAGGTTTATCACAAATAAAGCCAAAGCATTCATCATAAAAACAATTATATAAAACTTATTGTTTCCTACAAGAAATACGCAAATTAGGGATTTTGTTCAATTAAGGTATTGCTTGCCATTTCTTCTTGAGGAATCTTAAATACATATTTTGCATAATTGGTTGTTCCATCACGCAAGGGCAGGCCTAAACGCTTTAATTGATTATATCTGTCGCCATTCTCGCTCATCAACTCTATTCTTCTTTCGTGTCTTACTTTATATAAAAAATCATTAATATCGTTGGTGGTTTCAGGTATATACGACCCCATGCCATAGTTGCGTAATTTCATTTTATTGTATGCATCCAAAGCATCACTGTTTACGCCATTTACTAAGGCAACAGCTTCGGCCTTTATATAATACATCTCGGATAAACGTAAAAGTATGATATTATTGTTATAATTAATTCCTGTTCTTTTGCGATACTTATTGACATACCAATCGCCCAATTTTAAAGGATTCACAAACACTGAGGAGGCATCAACTGTGCTTCCTGATGAACTTTTTATAATTCTATCATCTAAACTGTCAATTGAGTTTATTAATTCACTTTTTACTTTCATATAATACTTTGGAAAATAGTAACCGAACAAACTTCCGCTGTTGTCATCTTTGGTATTTACCAATTGCCAGATAACTTCCGGCTTTCCGTTATACATATAAGCACTATTAGTTGGGTCTATAAGGCTTTTTAAAATAATAGTTGAATCTGCCCCATTCTGATTAGCTAACTGATAGTAATTAGAAGCAATAACATAATCAGCAGCATTAGCTGCATCGGTATAATTTCCCATGGTAAATAAAACCCTTGCCAACATGGCTTGCGAAGCCATAGCCGAAACCCTATCAGAAGAAGTTGATTTTCCGGCTTTATTAAGTAAGGTAAACGATTCATGTAAATCATCAATGATACTCTTATAACACTCCTCAACAGTACTGCGTGCTTTGGATAAACCATCAGGCCCATTCAGTGTTGGCTCGGTTCGTAAAACTATTCCTAATTGGTTGTTATTTCCCGGTGTACCAACATTATACGGAAGCGCAAACATTTGCAATAAGTTATAATTACAATATGCTCTTATAAATAAGGCTTCGCCTTTGTATATATCTTTAACCGCATCAAACTCCGGACCGGAAATTATATTTTTATCAATTACACTTATTACATTATTTACTCTATTAATAACCCCATAATGCTGTCTCCACATCTCGCTTAAGGCGCCTATCTGAACAGAGGTTTGACCATTATATATCTCAGAAGTTCCAAAGTTGTTTAATCTTCCGGGCAATACATCAAAATCATCTGACATTAAATCAGAAAATGCACTAACATCACCTCCGGCCACACTATTACTTTGCAAGCCATCGTAGGCACCATTCAATACCGCGTATAAGTCCTTAACCGTAGTCATGGCACTATCGTTAATTAATGCTTGTTGGGGTTTTATCTCCAAAAATTTTTTACATGAAAACATGGATAATCCAAGCACTAATATTATGAGAAATTGAGCAATTTTTTTCATTCTATTTATCATTAATTTATTTATCAGAAAAAATTAAAACTTAATATTTACACCTGCTGTAATTGTTTTAGCTTGTGGGGTTCCTAAATACGGGCCTCCAAACGCTATGTTCCCTCTTTCAGAGTCGGGGTCAACATTGCGAAGTACCTCAGGATCCATACCCGGAAATTTTGTAAAAGTTAATAAATTACCACCACTGATAAAAACTTTCATATTGGTTAAAAATATTTTCTTGCACCAATCATCATTAAATGAATAAGCCAAAGTTAAACTTCTTAATCTTATATAAGATGCGTCATACAGCCATCTACTGCTGTTAATAGCCACATAATCACTCTTGGGATTTGTGCTTCCTGAATTATTATACAATGCGGGAACATCTGCAGAGGGATTATCAACTGTAAAGGCCTCTAATATTTCGGGTCTTTGATTTATATTTTTAAAACTTCCTATTTGAGTTTTTGCAGCATCATCATAAATAGTATTTCCATAAACAAAATTAAATAAGAAACTCAACTCAAATCCTTTGTACATAAAGGTATTAGTAATACCACCAATAAACTTAGGCAGTGGATTACCCATAGGTTTTCTGTTTTCGCCATAAAACTCACCTCCTGTTGGGTTGGCATAAGTCATTAGATTTCCATTTTTGTCTTTAAACAGCTCTGTACCTGCCGGAACTACAACCTCTATTTGATTGCCATTGGCATCAACCTTAGGAGAACCATCGCTATTCCACAAAGGTATTGTCCCTTCACTTTGTTGAACGCCCGCCCATTCAACCACATAAAACTGACCTACCGGGTAACCTTCAATTACACGCCCCTCACCGCCTCTGTTTCCTAGGTCTTTATCATCAAAAGCATCAGGACTTAGCCCCTCAACATTAAGCACTTTATTTTGATTAAAAGCAATATTAAAGTCGGTGTACCAAACAAATTTCCCCTCTAAATTTTTAGTATTTAAACTAATTTCAACTCCTTTATTTTCGAGCTTACCTTTATTTTGCAACACTTGTGCATAACCCGAAGAGGTAGGAATACTAATATTTAGCAATAAATCTTTAGAAGTTTTGTAGTAATAGTTAATGCTTGTGGCTATGCGGTTTTTAAGAAAAGCAATATCTAAGTTAACATCCACCTGATTTGATTTCTCCCAGCGCAAATTATTATTTGATAAAGTGGAAGGAACAATAGCAGAATAACCATTATATCCGTTAGAACTGCTGTAATAACCTAAAGAGGCAAAATCTCCAATATTGGCGTTTCCGGTTTGTCCGTAGCTGGCGCGTAATTTTAAGAAACTTATAGGTTTAATCTTTTTTATAAATTCTTCCTCGCTTAAAATCCAACCTGCCGAAACACCCGGGAAAGCGCCCCATTTATTATTATTACCAAAACGCGAAGATCCATCATAACGTATGCTGGTGCTAAATAAATACTTATTAAAAAGTTTGTAATTTACACGACTAAAAAACGAAGCAAAACTCCAAGCTGTAGTATAAGAATAACCTCTTTTTACGATAGCATCACCGGGTTGGGTAAAATAATCGTTAGGAAATTTTTCGCCATATAAACCAACACCATTGCGATTAGATTTTTGCGTTTCGTTACCGGCTAAAACAGTAAGATCATGTATTTCGTTTAAGGTAATGCGATAGGTAAGGTAATTACTATTTATCCAATTAAACACAGAGGTTCGTCTATCCCATGCATTCGAAACATCAGATGTGTCTAAAGACTGGGTGTTTCTAAAATTAAATTCCGATTCGTTTTGATACAAGAAATCGGTGCCGAAGCTACTTCTTAAACTTAAGTTCTTGGTAATGTTCCAATCAGCATGAGCCTCACTGATGGCACGAAAAACACGCGCAGTAAAGTGTCGGTTCTCTAATTGCCACAATGGGTTTCCGGTAGGATCGTTAAACAGTCCGTTATCATTATAGATTGGTATATAAGGCATTTTAAGCTGTGCCAACCCAAAACCTCCATCGCTTCCGGTTGGAACACGATCGTTAATACTATAACTTAAATTAGAATTAAATCCTATTGAAAGGTTCTCGAAGGCCTTATTTTCTACCGCTATCTTTCCGTTTGTTCTTTCAAAATTATTACCGCGCAAAAAGCCTTCTTCTTTACGGTAGGTCCCACCGAGGTAAAAAGTTGTTTTATCATTTCCACCTGAGGCCGAAAGGTTAGCCATTTGCAATGTTCCCTGCCGTAGAGTTTCTTTTATCCAGTCGCTTCCACCGGTAGCATTGACAAAACTGTCGGCTTGTGCACGTGTAAAAGGATTGTTGTTCCAAAAACCTACGGTATTATTTTTATCTTCAGGTTTCCCGTTTATCTCCATTTCAGCTTTATCTCGTAAATCAAGCATTTGCTGGGCATTGGTATATTTAATTAAATTAGTTGGACTTAAAACACCATACGAGTAGCCGGCATCAAATACTGTTTTACCGGATTTCCCTTTTTTAGTGGTAATTAAAACAACTCCATTGGCTCCACGAGAACCATATATCGCTGCTGCTGCTGCATCTTTTAAAATTTCTATAGATTCAATATCTGCAGGGTTTATGTCAGATAAAGCATTGGTGCGACTTCCAAGATTTCCTGGACTAAAATCACCCGTAGTTACCGGAATACCATCAACTACATATAAAGGCTGACTTCCGGCACTTATAGAGTTGGTACCACGTATATTAATTTTAACCGGAGCACCGGCCATACCATTTGCAGAAGTTACCTGTACACCGGCAGCACGCCCTTGCATGCTTTGTTCAAAACTAGGCTGTAGGGAGTTGTTTATATCTTTTCCTTTGATAGTACTGATAGACCCTGTTACATCTCTTTTTTGCTCTAAACCATAGCCTACAACTACTACTTGGTCTAATTGCAAAGCATCATCATCAATAACAAAATCAATTACCTGATTGGCATTAGTACTCAAATCAACCGATTTTCTTTGCTTAGCGTATCCTAAGGCAGAAACTACAATAGTGTATTTCTTTGGTTCTAAGTCAACTAATTTATAATTCCCATCTAAATCGGAGGCTACTCCTTTAGTGGTGCCTTCTATTACCACCGCTGCACCAATAACAGGTTCGTTTTTCTTGTCGGTTATTTTTCCTGAAATGCTTTGTGCGCTAACTGTGGCCGTGTAACTGATAAACAACAGCAGGGCAATAAGCTGATATGGTTTTATTTTCATTGATAATTTATTAATGACAGCGCTAATATATAAATAATAGTGTTAAAACTACACAAAGAAAAAATATGAAATAAATGTATAATATTTATTTTGATTCGTAAATAATATTATCTTTGCGCCCGCAAAATTAACGTTCTACGTTATTTATATTAGAAATGGCGGGGTAGCTCAGGTGGTTAGAGCGCAGGATTCATAACCCTGAGGTCACGGGTTCAATTCCCGTCTCCGCTACTATCATAAAAAAAGAGGTATGAATATTCATACCTCTTTTTTTATTTATTAAAATCAAATTTAGCTTACCAAATTTTAGCTCTAATATTTTCCGGACGATACATTTTATCTCCTTCTTTTACATTAAAGGCCTCGTAAAATTCAGGCATATTGCTAAAAGGACCATTAACTCTAAATTTTCCAGGGGCATGCGGATTAGTAAGCACCTGTTTTTTTAATGCTTCATCTCTATACTTTGTTTGCCACATTTGAGATCCTGAAATAAAAAATCTTTGTTCCGGAGTATATCCATCTATTTTATCGGGCTTTCCTTTGGTTAACCACGAACGCTGCATAGCAGCAAAGGCAATAGTAAAACCGCCCAAATCAGCAATATTTTCGCCAACGGTAAGTGCACCTCTAACATGAAGCGAATCAATAGCTATATATTGATCAAATTGCTCAATAACTATTTTTGTTTTTTCAACAAACTTCTCTTTATCTTCTGCTGTCCACCAATCTTTCATATTCCCTTGTGCATCAAATTGCGAACCTTGGTCATCAAAACCATGAGTAATTTCATGACCTATTACCGCACCAATACGGGCATAATTAACTGCATCATCTGCTTTAGGGTCAAAAAACGGTGGTTGCATAATTCCGGCCGGAAAAACTATTTCATTGATTACCGGATTATAATAAGCATTAACAGTAGGTGGACTCATTCCCCACTCAGTTTTGTCAACAGGTTTTCCTAATTTTTGTATGTTAAAATTAAATTCAAATTCTGAGGCACGTATTACATTACTTATATAATTATCGGATTGAATATGCAAATTGCTGTAATCTCTCCACTTATCAGGATATCCTAATTTTCTAATAATAGTAATTAACTTTTCCTGAGCTTTTTTCTTGGTTTCTTGGCTCATCCAATCAAGCTTGTTGATATGATCGCTGTACACTGCCATCAAATTATCAACCATTTCGTTGATTTTCTTTTTGCTTTCTTTACTAAAATGTTTATCAACATACAACTGACCTAAAGCTTCTCCCATAGTCATATCAATAACTTCCAAACAGCGTCTCCATCTTGGCTTTAATTCCTGCGCTCCATTAAGTGTTTTCTCAAAGAAGTCGAAATTTTGCAATACAATTTCGTCACTTAAAAATGGAGCAGCATCATCAATTAATCGCCATTTAAAATACACTTTCCAATCATCCATTGGCACAGACTTATACATATTGCTTAACTCTTTCATAAATAATGGCTGACCAACAACCAAATCGGTCATATCTTTTATACCAATAGCCGAAAAGTATTCATTCCAGTTAATATTTGGAGCTTCTTTTGACAACTCATCAATAGTTTTTTTGTTATACTGTGCCTCAATATCGCGCTGTTGTATAACATTCATTGATACTTTTGCCAAACGAGTCTCAATGTTCATCGCTATTTTTGCCTTTTTATCAGCCTCTGCAGCAGTATATCCTAAAAATTGCAACATTTTTGAAATATGTGCTATGTATTTTGTCTGTATTTCTTTCGACTCCGGGTCGCTTTTTAAATAATAATCAGCATCAGGCAATGAGGTTCCTCCTTGACCAACATATAATATATTTTCATTACTGTTTTTAATGTCTGATGAAACATAAATACTCCATAAAACGCTTGCTGACATTCTGTGCATACGTGCCGTTAATTTTGTAATATCTTCGGGCTTATTCATACTGTCAATAGCCGCTATCCATGGCATGATAGGATTAATACCCTCAGTATTTAACTTTACCGAATCCATTGCCGTTTTATAAAAGTCACCAATTTTACGAATATTGCTTCCGGCAGGAGCAGCGGTGTTTGCTGATGCCTCGGTTAGAATATCGTGTAAGTCTTTTTGATTGTTTTGATTTAATACTCCAAAAATACCCCACTTTACTTCAGCAGCAGGTATAACAGTACGTTTTAACCAGTTGTTATTGGCAAAATCGTAAAAATCATCTTGAGGCTTTATGGTACTGTCAATGGCAGTTAAGTCAATACCATAACCTTTTGTATTATCAGCATTATCGGCTTTTTTTCCGCCACAAGAAGTTAGCAAGGCTATAGCTGCCGGGATTAAGATTAGAAATTTCTTTTTATAAATCATCTGCTTAAATTATTTAAAATTTTTTAGCAAATGTACAGTTTGTTTTTAATCAACAATCAATTCCTAAAAAACATAGAGAATATTTTTTAAAGTTTTACATTAAACATTCGATTAAAGTTGATGATGGGGCTAAATATTATGAACTATCATATAGCCTTAAATGTTTCTACTTACAGAAATACTAGTGGGAAAACTAAATGATTGTTCAAGCGGTACATCACACCAATTGCACTAACAAGAAAGAAACTAAAACCATTGTATCGTAAAATAACTATTAAAAAAGACAGTATTGAATTATGTATTATTACAGTGTATTAAGTGTAATATAAGGATTGTTGCTTAAAATATTGTATTCCCCTTATTACTTGACCCGAATAATTGCTGAGGTCTTAATACTTAACTACTAAGTATTTTTATAAATATTATTATCAATAAAAGCTTTAACGATATTTTCGTTTAGTGTGTAATAAGTTCTATAATAGTCTTTCAGGTATTGTTGATGATTTTTATAATCATAAGGTATAATTTGAATGCGGCAACTAATTTGTAAGGTAATCTGCGATTCAGAAATATCAGTAACCCAGGCCTCAGCAAGTTCTTTTATTGTTCCGTTACATTTCAAAATTTCTTGTATAGCAATTTCACGTGCCTTATCAATATTTACATCTGATTTTAAAGGAAACTTCAAGTTAATCCTAAGGTTATTTTGTTGGGAATAATTGGTAATAATACCTGTACTCAAATTTCCATTAGGCAAAAGAATAGTTTTATTTTCGGCATTGATAAGAATGGTATAAACTATTCCTATCTCATGCACCGTACCAAAGTACCCTTGCGCCTCAATTAAATCGCCAACTTTAAAAGGCCTTAAGAGCAATATCATTACCCCTCCGGTCAAATTCCCTAAAGTGCCATTAAGTGCAGAACCCACTGCCAAACCGGCTCCCGCAAGTAAAGCCGCAATGCCTGTAATATTTAGGCCTAAAACACCTGCTATTAAGATGAAAAGTACTACAAATAAAACTAAGCGTATAACCGAAATTAGGAATAGCTGTAAGGCAGGGTCGTAATGTTTTTTCTTAAACCTTTTTTCAGCCCCAATAACATTATACGAATACCCCACAACCCAAGAAAGAACAATAGAACAGCTAAAACAATAACCGGAATGTAGGAAATAGTAAGATTCTCAAATTCTCTCAACCAATGCGATACTTTATTCACTTCTGTATCGGTACTTTTTATTAACTCTTTTTCTATTTGTAAGATAGTTGTAAACACTATGATGATAGATTTATAAATACAATTGATGCAATTATTTAAACCTGTAGCTACTCCATGAAGTATCACCAGAAAAAGTAAGTATTTTCTTTGTTCATTAAAGGCAATCAGGCGTAAAATTTCGACTATATTTACTCTTCCCCGAAACGAAATAATCATTCAAAAAATATTCTGATATTTCAAATATTACCTCTTTCCAATCTATTTTTATACTTTTACACCATTATTCATTATATAATATGCTGTATTCCGTACTTAAACTCATACGTTGGAAAAACCTTCTCATTATAGCATTTACACAATACTTTGTACGTTACTTTCTTATATACGGAATGCTTGAGTTTATGAATTTGGGTATTGTATTTCAACTTAGTCATTTTGTTTTTTTTCTACTTTGCTTATCAACCATACTTATAGCTGCTGCCGGCTATATTATTAATGATTATTTTGATACAAAAATAGATGCCTTTAATAAACCCGATAAAGTGGTTGTTGGAAAAAGTATTAGTCGCAGACAGGCTATGTTTTTGCATACTGTTTTAAATGTTATTGGAGTTGCTTTGGGCTTTTATGTAGGATTCAAAGCAGGTTTAATAAAATTAGGATTCATTCACCTACTCTGTACCGGTTTATTATGGTTTTACTCAACCGACTTTAAGAAAAAGTTACTCATAGGTAATATTATTACTTCCTTGCTAACCGCTATGGTGCCACTGATTGTACTACTATACGAAATACCTCCTTTAGTTTCAAAATATAAAACTATACTTCAGTTTTACCATGTCAATTTTAATCATATTATCAGTTTTGTGTTAGGTTATACTGCTTTTGCTTTTTTTACTACACTTATAAGAGAAATTGTAAAAGATACAGAAGATTATTTAGGCGATAGTCAGTTTGGTTGCAATACACTGCCAATAGCCTTTGGAGTTGACCATACAAAAAAAATAATTTACGCTCTTGCACTTATTGAGATGGTGGCTCTGGCTTTTTTACAATACCAACAATACAGCTCGGCCGATTATATTTCACTTATTTATTTTGGGCTATGTTTTCAGTTAAATTTTGTAGTGTTTATTTGGATGGTTAAAAAGGCTCAAAAGCCGTCTGATTATCACAAAGCAAGTAGTTTATTGAAATTAATTATGCTGGCTGGAGTTTTATACTGTGCCGTTTATTATTATTTACTATTCAAGTAGTATGCTAGAAATTTCCAATAAATATAAAATTATATTAGGTTCAGGCTCACCAAGGAGAAAACAGCTTTTGCATGATTTGGGAATAAATTTTGAAACCATTGTAGCCAATATTGATGAAGATTTTCCGGAACATTTAAAAGCACAGGAAATACCCCTTTTTTTATCAAAAAAGAAAGCAGATTTTTTAAAAGCCCAACTTCAAGAACAACAACTGTTAATTACAGCAGATACCATAGTATGGCTCAACAACAAGGCCATAAATAAGCCCGAAAACTACCGGGAGGCTTTTCAAATGCTTCAATCATTATCGGGCAATAAACATGAAGTATATACCGGGGTGTGTCTAACAAGTATATCAAAACAGCATTGTTTTTATGCCCGAACCGAAGTGTTTTTTAAACCTTTAAGTAATGATGAAATAGATTATTATATTACCCATTACAAGCCATTTGATAAGGCCGGTAGTTATGGTGCACAAGACTGGATTGGCCTTACGGGGGTTGAAAAAATACATGGTAGTTTTTATAATGTTATGGGGCTTCCAACCAAAGAACTATACGAGAATTTAATAGCTTTTTAAATGTTTACTGCCAGCAAAATATTAATGATAAAACCTGCGGCTTTCGGTTATAATGAACAAACAGCAAGTACCAACAGTTTTCAAAAAAAAACTTCAAACATAAGTCCTCAATCGGCCTTAAATGAATTTGATTCAATGGTAAATATTTTAGAGCATGCCGGTATTGAAGTAATGGTAATTAACGATACTTTATATCCAACAAAGCCCGATGCTGTTTTTCCTAACAATTGGTTTAGCACACACCTCAACAATACTTGCTTTATTTATCCTATGCTTCATCATAACAGAAGAATTGAAAGACGTATGGAGATTCTCGAAAGGCTGGGCTATAATTCAGAAAATATAATTGATTTAAGTTATCTTGAGAATGAAGGTGAAATACTTGAAGGCACCGGAAGTTTAGTATTAGATCACCAGAATAAAATTGCCTATGCCGCTTTATCGCCTCGAACAACAACAAAAGCCCTTAATTGTTTTTCGGAGAAGTCAGGTTTCGAAGTTATTTCCTTCAGGGCTTACGATCGTTATCATCAGCCAGTTTACCACACTAATGTAGTAATGGCTTTAACGCCTGCTTTAGCCATTATTGGGTTAGATATTGTGGCTCCTGATGACAGAGAAAAATTAATAGAAAGTTTTAAAAATACTCAAAAGGAAATAATAACTTTAAGTGCCTTACAAATTGAAAATTTTGCCGGCAATATGTTGTGTCTTAGAAATAAGAATAACGAACTATTTCTGATTATGTCGCAAAGTGCATACCAATCATTATCGCCCGAGCAAGTCAATAAAATATCTGAAAAACATAAAATTATCAGTATAGCTATACCAACAATAGAGAGTATAGGTGGAGGAAGTGTACGCTGTATGATGGCCGAATTGTTTTAACTATGTCTGTCCATAAAAGCATAAGAACCAACAATATTATACCTTTTGAAGGGGAGGCATACTATATAGAAAATGTTTTAACCCCCTCGCAAGCAGATTATTATTTCAATATATTGCTATTAAATGTGCCTTGGCAACATGATGAAGTAATAATTTTCGGAAAGAAATACACAACCAAACGCAAGGTGGCCTGGTATGGCAATCAGGACTATACTTACAAATATTCAAACACGGTAAAAACTGCTTTAGCCTGGACTGATGAAATATTTGCCCTGAAGTCGTATGTTGAAAGTTTTTGTTCCACTTCTTTTAACTCCTGTTTATTAAACTTATACCATGATGGCAACGAAGGTTTAGGTTGGCATAGCGACAATGAGCCCGAATTAGTAAAAAATGGATGTATTGCCTCATTAAGTTTGGGAGCCGAGCGCATCTTTAAATTTAAGCATAAAGCATCAAAGCAAGTTATATCAATTTCTCTAAAGCATGGTAGTTTACTTTTGATGCAAGGTTCCATTCAGGAGTATTGGAAACATCAGTTACCTCTAACTAAGAAAATAATTACTCCTCGTATTAACTTAACTTTCAGAAATATTATTAGTTTTGAAGACAAATAGATTAATTAATTATTTTGAGTTATGACATTAGAATCATTATCGTTCTTAGTTGAACAAAGCATTGTAGAAATAGGGAAAGACCCTGTTTTAAGTCGTGGCGATAAGCCCGGACAATGGACTATCAGTTATAAGGGGTCAACCGTGTGGATTGATATATTTAACTTTCCCGACAATCCCAATAGATACTATTTTCAGGTAATGAGCCCTTTGCTTCGGGTTCCGGATAGAAACCATGAAGAAATTTTTAGGAACATACTCGAGATTAATCATAATCTCTATGGTTCATGGATAAGTATTAAGGACAATTGGATGTATGTTCTGAATTTACGTGAATCTGATAATTTAGATCAAAGCGAAATAGTTGCCACTTTGGATAGAGTGGCATTTTACTCTAATGATTATTACGGCAAACTGTCATTTAAGTACGAGGGAAGTTGGGATAAAAGACCAACGGATAATCCTATTAGCAATAATTAATAGGCAACTTTCCCTTGCTTAAAAAAAAGAGCTGCAACAATAATTGTTGCAGCTCTTTTTTTATTATTCATTCAAACATATTCATAAAACTAAGCCTGTTGTACCTGAGCATTCTGTTTCTCGGCATTTTTTATGGCTACTTCTTGCGCAACACGTTGTGCAATTTCTCTAAAAATATTTGATTGTAGGGTATTGTCCTGCATGGCTGCAGGTCGTCCGGCATCACCTGCTTCTCTAATACTTTGGATTAACGGAACTTCTCCCAACAATGGAACATTTAATCTTTCGGCCAGTCGCTTGGCACCGTCTCTGCCAAAAATATAATACTTATTCTCAGGTAACTCTTCGGGAGTAAAGTATGACATATTTTCAATAATACCCAATACCGGTACGTTAATAGAAGGCAACTTAAACATACTAACTCCTTTCTGCGCATCAGCTAAGGCCACAGCTTGTGGAGTGCTAACTACAATAGCTCCTGTAACCGGAACAGATTGTACCAAACTTAAATGTATATCACCTGTTCCGGGAGGTAAATCAACCAATAAATAGTCCAGCTCCCCCCAATCGGCATCAGAAAACATTTGATTTAAAGCCTTGCTGGCCATTGGTCCGCGCCAAGCTATTGCTTGCGAAGTATCGGCAAAGAATCCTATAGATAATAATTTTACACCATAAGATTCAACAGGTATAATATAGTTTTTTCCATCTTTCTGAGTCACCAAAGGCTTTTCATTTATTACATCAAACATCATTGGCACCGAAGGCCCGTAAATATCAGCATCAACCAAGCCTACTTTAGCCCCATTTAAAGCTAAGCCAACAGCTAAATTGGAAGCTACGGTAGATTTTCCTACCCCACCCTTCCCGGAAGCTACAGCAATTATATTTTTTACTCCGGGCAACAGAGGGCCGTCATTGTTGCGGTGCGAAGTAACTTTAGCGGTCATATTCACATTAACCTGTGCTTCTTTATCTACGAAATGTGTAATGGCAGTAACACAAGCCTTATGTATCATATCTTTCATAGGACATGCCGGTGTGGTAAGTACTACGGTAAAAGAAACTTTTTTGCCATCAATCTTTATATCTTTTACCATTCCCAATGTTACTATATCTTTTTTAAAGTCGGGGTCATCAACGTTTTTCAACGCTTCTAATACTTGTTCTATTGTTATCATTTTTATTTTGGATTAGTTATATATATTAATTCAGCCTTAGGCTTACACTTTTATCATTTGTTTTTCTAAAATTTGTTCTAGTGTGGCTATCAGCAAAGCATGATAGTTGGGTTTGGCTTTTTCGTAAATCTTTTTTGCTTTTTCTAAACCCTCAGGTGTTTTGGCCAATTCAGAAAACAAAGGTTTTACAAACTTTCTTCGGCCGGTATGCATTAAGAAATATTCTAATGTTTCGTCAGCTTTGCTATAATTGCCCGCAATACATTTGCGTAGCCACTTACATAATATTTCGGCATTGCCACTATCGGTAAAACCATAGGTACTATCCAAGTCGGTCAATTGTTTCATGCTTAATTGTAAAGGCAAAGCATCCATAAAATGCAGCCACTCATTGGTAGAAACATTATATAAATTGAGTGAGGCGGCACTGCTCCCTTTCATAAATTCAGCAACTTTATTGTCTATTTCTTTAAATTTTTCTGAAACTATTATTGGACAATTTGCCGGAATGCCGGGGTTATAAACCCATTCATCAATATTAACTTTATTAGTTAATCCATTCTTATCGTTCAATAAATTTTCTTTCAGATAATGAATAAATTTTTCGGTAGTCATACTTGTAAAAGCAAATTCATTAAAATAATTGGTTAAAAAATTATCAAACTTTTCCCTACCGGCTGTTTCCTCAATTAATCGTAAAAATAAATATCCCTTTTCGTAAGCCACATCAGACATACCATCGTCAGGATCGCGGTTTTCCAAATTCAATTTCAGGCGAGTATCCTCCGGGTTACTCTTTAGGTCTTCCAAAGTCTCCTCTAAATCCTGCCTACCCAATACTGCTTGCATATCGGCAAAATCTTTACTTTTTAACCTCTCAATAATTCTTCTTTCAAAATAAACAGTAAATCCTTCATTTAACCAAAAGTCGTTCCAAGTAGCATTGGTTACCAAATTACCACTCCACGAATGTGCTAACTCATGTGCCACTACAGCGGTCAATGATTTATCACCAACCACCAAGGTAGGTGTTAAAAATGTTAGTCGAGGATTTTCCATTCCGCCAAAAGGGAAAGCAGGTGGCAAAACAATAACATCAAATCTGCCCCATCGGTAAGGGCCATACAACATTTCGGCAGTTTTTACCATATCGTCCATTTCAGAAAATTCAACTACTGCTTTATGTACCATGGCCGGTTCGGAATACACTCCTGTACGCTGTCCGGTAGCTAAAAATTCAATATTGCCAACTGCCAAGGCCATTAAATATGCCGGAATTTTTTCTTTCATCTCAAAATGATATTTTCCACTATCATTCTTTTTCTGTGGGTTTTCTGCACTCATTAATGCCAACATATTAGGCGGAACCGTAATATCTGCACTATATGTAAAACGCACTCCCGGGCTGTCCTGACATGGTACCCAACTGCGAGCTAAATTTGCTTCGGATTGGGTAAACAAGAAAGGGAAATCTTTTCCTGCGGTTTGTTCAGGAGTAAGCCATTGCAAAGCAACACTCTCTTCTGTTGTCTGGTATTTTATTTGAACTGTTTGAGTTGTTTTGTTTACCGGAATTCCTAATGCACTTCCCTTAAAAGGTGTGGTGGCGCCTAAATAATAATTTATTTTTTTACTGGTATCGTTATTAAGTGTTACTGAGAATATGTTTAATCCTCGGGTATCAAGCCATAAAGTGTCGGCAGGTAAGTGGTGCTGCAAACTTAATGTAGCCATGCCGCGTAATACTGATTTATCAAAATCAACATTTAAATCTAAATGTATATGCGATACACTTATTTTATCGGCATTGGCAAATGAATGGGTATCTTTTGCCGGTTCTGTGTTATTGCTTTCATTACTTTCTTTATTACTGTTACAAGCAATTACAAGTAATAGCGCCAACATAAACGAAAATCTAATAAATATTCTCATAAAGTATATTTCGGTTAAATTCCTTTAGGCAACTTTCATAAATATATAAATCTATTAAGTAGCCTGTAAACAGAGTAGCTAAGGTAAGGAAGAATTATTCTAAATACAACAATATATTAAATAAAACTTGTATTTGCGCAATGAGATAATCATAAGAACTAATCAACATGCAAAGTATTACTCTTTTCTGTCGTATTTACAGCAAGAGTGTAGTTTATTATAAGCAGCATCGCTACCCTTACATCCATCATTATCATATCCGGCAGCACAAATAGCATTTTGAATAGTCTTTAAATCTGTTTTCTTAGGGTTATAAGTTACGGTTATCTCTTTACTTTTCACATCCCACGAGGCTTTACTTACCCCTTCAATACGTAGTGATTTTTCGATTGTTTTTTTACACATTCCACAGTTTCCCCATACTTTAAACTTTTCGGTTACCGTATCGGAAGCTAAAAGAATGGTACTCATTAAAAATAAAGCAGTAAATAAGCTCGATGCTATTATCTTTTTCATGTTTTATATTTTAGGTTATTATACTATTATTTTATAGCTGATTAATCTATGCAAAATAACTTAGCTATTTTATATTGTAATTTATAAATAAAGGTACTCATTTTTTGGGGATATTCCTAACTTATAATTACTTGTTTCTATTTATTTACAAAATCAATATTATAAACCTTATTTTAATGTTAAAAATTGTTGGTAGAATTACGGGAAAAGCTTGGTTTTTTGGGTATCTTATAATAATCTGTAAGGTTTTTATGATTTAACTAAATTAACCGTTTTACAGTACATTCCTGATGAATTACCGGATGTTCAGGTTGACTGATTTGAAGTAAATTTAATCCACATTTTTTACCTTTTTCGATACTGCCTAAAAGTTTATCAAAACCTAAAGCTTTTGCTCCATTAATGGTAGCCCATTGAAGTAAAGTATCAAACTTAATTTCAGTTTGCTTACTGATTAATTGCATTTCGTTTAATATACTTAAATCGTGATTTGAAGCTAAGCTATCTGTTCCCAGGCAAACATTTGATGATATAGTATTAAAAATAGAAAAATCGGGTAATCTGTTTTCGATATATAAATTGGCATTAGGGCAAAGGCACCAATACGAGTCGGGCAGCATTTGCTGTACTTGCATAACTTCATTGCGGCTTGAACAAGTATTATGAACCCATATTATTTTTACAGGCCTATGCAGCAAAGCTGCTATACTTCTTAACGACCCCTCGGGATGTACTTCCCAATGAGTTGTATTAATCCCAAAATCGTTTATCATTTGCATTAAATCTCCTTTTCCTTCAATAAAAAACTCGTTCTCAGCCGGACTCTCTTGGTTATGTATGCTCAAAGGCAAATGAGCTTGATGATTTTTTGAAATGAGGGATATTAAATTCGCAGAAGTGCTATAGGGCGCGTGTGGCGTAATGGACGAAGTAAAATACCTGTTATACACTTCAATGTTTTGCTTAAAGCTGTCCAATATTTTAATCCCATGTTTATAGCTGCTTTCGGCCTTATCACTATCAAATGCAAAAAGCTCAATAAAATTATGATAATGCAAAAGCCCTAACGACTTAGCCTTTAAACTATGAGTACTGTTACAGATGTCGCCAACGGCAACAATTCCTGCATGATACATTTTTTGCTGCCATTCAACAGCCTTGTTTTCGATTAATTCAACATCTATTTGGCGGAATTGCTGCAATTGTTTTATAAAGCCCGCCAAGCCGGTATTTTCAGGTATTTTATTCCACAAGTGTGATAGCTCCAAATGACAATGTGCGTTAACAAACCCGGGGCAAATAATCCCATTAAATGCTTGAATCTCGGACGCTTCTAAAAACAGGCTTTCCGTTTCATTAAAAATATCAATAATTAAGCCTTGATTATCGGTAAAAACCACCCCATTTTTTATTGGCGCAGAGCTAATGGTATAAATATAATCGGCTTTAAAATAGGGCATGGTTTAAAGTTAAAAACAAAAAGTAAAATTAGCTTTTTAATTGATTTATTCTAAAATTTAGGAAGTTGGTCATAGCAATATTGTACTCAAAATTTCAAGGAAAAAAATTTAATATTTTCAACTATCAGCTTCCCATTTATTCTCTTGTTGACAACTAAAGTTTAATTTTTATTGAACTTCAAAACTATTAAGAAATAAAATGAGCAATTCGATAAAACACATAATAATTATATTGATTATCAATGTCTTAATTAAATATCTCATTAAACTAACAATCGTTTTTAAGCGTTTACAAACGACTGTATCCGAATAGAATTATTTGCATACCGAGTAATTTTTTGGAGTCGTATCATCTTTGCACCATCAAAATCAAACAAGGGTTTTGAACAACAAAATAAAAATTCAAATAAATATTAATAACTAAAAATTTAAACACATGAAAAATTTAAGAAACTCCGTAAGATTAATTGGTAACTTGGGTATGAACCCTGAAATTAAAGAAATTGCCAATGACAAAAAGATGGCCAAGTTCAGCATTGCCACAAACGAAACCTACAAAAACGAAGAAGGCGAGAAAGTTACCGAAACACAATGGCATAATCTTATAGCTTGGGGAAATCAAGCAAAGATAGTAGAGAAATACCTAAAAAAAGGGAACGAAGTAGCTATTGAAGGCAAACTTACAAGTCGCAGTTATAATGATAAAGAAGGTGTAAAAAGATATGTTACCGAAATTATTGTAAGTGAAATTTTAATGTTAGGATCAAAAAGTAACTAATCAAATAAAAGAAAATTAATACAACAACTATAAAAAATAAAAGTCATGAATAATTTAAGAAACTCCGTAAGATTAATTGGTAATTTGGGAATGAATCCTGAAATTAAATCAGCCATGAACAACAAGAAAGTAGCCCGATTTAGTATAGCAACATCAGAAACCTACAAGGATGCCAAAGGTAATCCGGTAAAAGATACCACCTGGCATAATATAGTGGCCTGGGGAAATAAAGCCTCAATTGCCGAGAACTATTTAAGAAAGGGGTCGGAAGTTGCCATAGAGGGAAAAATTGCCAATCGCAACTATACCGATAAAAATGGGATTACACGATATGTTACCGAGATTGTAGTTAACGAGTTTTTGATGGTAGGGCAGCCTAAAAATCAAAACTAAACAAATATTATATGTTAGCTTAAAGGTTGTTTGATAAATCAAACAACCTTTTTTTTTGAAAAATATTCAAAAGCAAGAGCAAAAAATTATTTACAAAACTTCTTGATAAAGAATTATTTAAATATTTTGAGTTTAGATTTTGTCATACCAATTGTACTTTCTAAAAAAATATATTAATTTTTCATTATCAAAACTATTACATTTGCCTCTGTTAAGTTTAAACCTAGCTATTACATAAGTTTAGCCCGGGTGGCGAAATTGGTAGACGCACCATCTTGAGGGGGTGGCGAGAAATCGTGTGAGTTCGAATCTCATCCCGGGCACTCATTAAGTTTAATCAAACTATAAGGGCGAAATTCAGTATCTGAATTTCGCCCTTATAGTTTTTATTCTATCTTCCGGAATTATAACCCAAATCCGTAATAGGCTCTAAAGCCATTAGGATATACTCCTTCAATAAGTACTCCGCCTTTTTTACTTTCTAAAAAGCTTAAATCTTCAACCTCAGTTACCGGTTTTTTATCAATGCTTGTAATAATAAAACCTTCCTTAATTCCTGACCCTGCTAATTTTCCTTGCCCCAATTTTTTTACTTTTAATCCATTTACAATTCTTAGTCTTTGCATTTCATCAGCAGTTACAGGTTCAAACTCTGCTCCTAATGCCTTAATAACACTGCTTTTTTCTCGTTTCATAAGGTCGGTGTTATTATTTTTGTTTTTCAATACCAATGACAATAATTTCTCTTTGCCATTTCTAATAAGAGTAATATCAATCTTATCGCCAGGGCGATATTTACCTACCTGCTCTTGCAACTCAGGTGAACTGTTTACAGCGGTTCCTCCTATTTGCGTAATAATATCACCTTCTTTAATTCCGGCCTGGTCTGCTGCTCCGCCCTCGGTTATTCCGGCAACATATATACCCTGATATTGATTGAGTTTCTTTTCCTCGGCAAGTTTAGTATCTATTTCTCTTATGCTTACACCAATAAAAGCGCGCTGTACTGCACCAAATTCAAGCAAATCAGACATTACCTTCTTTACAATATTTACCGGAACAGCAAACGAATATCCGGCATACGAACCTGTATTGGAAGCAATGGCAGAGTTAATACCAATTAACTCACCGGCAGTGTTAACCAAAGCTCCTCCACTATTTCCGGGATTTACCGCTGCATCGGTTTGAATAAATGACTCAATAGGATACCTGTCTTTACTGGCATTGGCTTCTAAAATATTAATACTTCTACCTTTGGCACTAATTATACCTGCGGTAACGGTTGAAGTTAAATTAAACGGATTGCCCACAGCCAAAGCCCATTGACCTACTTTTACATCGTCAGAATTACCATAGGTAATATAGGGTAAGTTTTTCTCGTCTATTTTCAGTAAAGCTAAATCGGTATTAGGATCACGGCCTACCACCTCTGCCTGATATGTTTTATTGTTGTTAAGAGTAACCTCAATTTTTTCTGCATTAGCTATAACATGATTATTGGTGGCAATATATCCGTTATCAGATATAATAACCCCGGAGCCGGTTGACACTTGTTGAGGAGCGTTTCTTCTATAGCCATTATCGCCAAAGAAGAACTGATGCCATGGATCTGTCATAAAACTATTTTCTCTAAAATATGTTTTAATATGCACCACAGCATGAACTGTTTTTTCGGCAGCCGTTTCAAAATTTACATTTGCCTCATAATTTGCACCGTTATAATTAACGGTATGTACCGGGCGCTTAAGTTCAGCACTTATTACCGGTTTTTCAGAACTCTTATAATAATTGTTGTAAATAGCCGAGCCGGCAAACCCACCAACTACAGCTAAAAAAATACTAACTACTTTTTTCATAATTTTTTCTCCTTTTTAAAAATTAAGTAACTAACAATACATATACAAAATTCAAACCATAATATCCATAACATTTCAAAAGTTTGTTAATGCAAAAAATGAAGTTGTTAAGTTTGGTTAACGCTAATAATTAGCCCTTTAGCGCCTAATATAATAAAAATAATTATGTTTTACAAATGCCTTTTTCGCGTTCATGTGAATTCCGGTTTTCTCTCCCTATTTTTCGTAAAAGTGCATTTCTTTTACAAAGTCATAAACTTTATAGTGCAATAAGAATCTAACATCCTTGCCCGCTTTAATAGCTTGTCGTATATACGTTGCAGAAAGTTCAAGCTGTGGAGCATGAATAAATTTTAAATGCGGGTGTTGTATAATTTTTGATTTTACAGCTCCTTGGCGGGGGTAAACATATACCTCATAATTATCTAAAATAGCTTCGTAGTTCTTCCATTTGGTAATACTTTCAGCACTATCTTCGCCCATTATTAATACAAAAGGACGTTTATATTTCTCGTCTAAATGAATTAGTGTGTTAATGGTATATGATGGTTTTTCTAATTTAAACTCTATATCTGAAGCTTTAAACTTAGGCTCGTCTTCAATAGCCAATCTTACCATCTGCAAACGATGATACTCATTCAATAAGGATTTTTTATTCTTCAGCGGATTTTGAGGACTTACAACAAACCATATTTCTTCTAAATCATACTCGTTCAGTATATACTTTGCAAGTATTAAATGACCCTGATGTATAGGGTTAAAAGAGCCAAAAAATAAACCTGTTTTTTTGTTTCTTGACAAACTCATATTTAATGAATTTAATGTTTTATAAATTTAATAACAAGTAAAGAATTATCATATTATCTCAGTTCTGTTTATGACTTTTCAGAATGAAGTGAAACTTCAAAAGAATAAATGCTTTTACCATAACTCAATATATTAATCATTTTTATATACTGTAGAAAAAAGTTTCAATACCTAATACTTTATCAGAATTAAATATTACCACATGCCCTAATACCTCTTTAATATTTTTTCAATCTGAAACAAATATAATAGAGGTTTACACGCTATGATTAACAAATTTAAATAATAAAGAGTTATGTTGTTAGACATATTGGTTTTAACCATCACTGAATAAGATGAGCATACTAAAGTATTAATTACCTCAACATTACCAATTTCATTTAAAAAAGGTAAATAATAAGAAAACGAATATAAACGGGATAAGTAATTTGCTGAAGTAACAAGCTTTGCATTAAGCTAACGTGTAAAAAGCACCTTACTTATCAAACAAAAAGATATAAGCTATTAATCTTGTTATACTATAAATAAAAGATGAATTGAAATTCAACTCCAAAAAAGCAGCAATAAATAAGTGAAATAAAACTGTTTTGATTCCCGAGTAGGAATAATTTTAACACAACTTGTAATTAATAGGTAATCCATTTATAATAAAATCAAGGTATTAAAGCCACTATATTCTGTAATATGCACTTAGATATTTACTTTAGATGGTATTTTAATATGGTCATTCGTAACAAACAAAATAAACATACATTTTCTCTTTAGCTTTAAATCAATAATTTTGCTAAAAAAAGTAAAGAAAGTATATGCAATATTCAGGCGCCTTAAGATCAAAACTTCCAACCACCGGAACAACCATATTTACAGTTATGAGCCAAATGGCTGTTGAACATAATGCCATTAACTTGGCTCAAGGGTTTCCGGATTTTTCTGTTTCGACCGACTTAATAAATCTGGTGAGCAAATACATGAAAAAAGGCTATAACCAGTACGCACCCATGGCGGGCTCGATGAAGTTACGTGAAATTGTAGCCCAAAAAGTTGAAGATTTATATAATACTAAATACAATCCTGATACTGAAATAACAATTACTTCGGGAGCAACACAAGCTATTTACACGGCCATTTCTGCAATTGTAAACGAAGGCGATGAAGTTATAGTTTTTGAACCTGCTTATGATTGTTATATTCCGGCCATTGAACTTAATGGAGGCAAGGCTATTTTTGTGCAGCTAAAATTCCCTGAATACAGTATTAATTGGGATGATGTGAGAAAGCTAATAAACAAGCATACTCGAATGATAATTATTAATAATCCTAATAACCCTACAGGAAGCATACTTAGCACAGAAGACTTAATGAACCTTGAAAAACTTATTAGAAATACCGATATTGTGGTGCTGAGTGATGAAGTGTATGAACATATTGTTTTTGATTCGAATGAACATCAAAGTGTGGCACGTTTCCCACGGCTTGCAGAAAGAAGTTTTATCATTTCATCTTTTGGTAAAACCTATCACGCCACAGGTTGGAAAATGGGATATTGTTTAGCCCCCATAAATTTAATGAATGAGTTCAGAAAAGTGCATCAGTTTTTGGTTTTTTCGGCAAATCACCCGGTGCAACTGGCTTTAGCAGAATTTATGGCGCGTACCGAAGAATATTTGAATTTAGGTAATTTTTATTCCGAGAAAAGAAATTACTTTCAATCCTTATTAAAAAACTCAAAATTTGAGCTACTTCCATGCAACGGTACCTATTTTCAAATATTGAAATATGATAAAATAAGTCAGGAAAGTGATATAAAATTTGCCGAGATACTAACTACCCGGTATGGGGTAGCTTCTATTCCGGTATCGGTTTTTTACCATCGCAAAATTGATAATAAAGTGTTACGTTTTTGTTTTGCAAAAGAGAACTCCACACTCGAGAAAGCTGCTGAAAAATTATGTTCTATTTAAATTAAGAAGTATGAGTAACCTTGCTGTATCAATCATTCAAACATCATTAGCTTGGCACAATCGCGAAGCTAATTTATTACGTATTGAAGAGTTAATTAATAAAATAAATACTCCCACTCAACTTATAGTGCTGCCCGAAATGTTTTCTTCGGGCTTTACTATGGAGCCTCATAAAGTTGCCGATACTCCTAATGGCGAAGTTACACAATGGATGCAATTAATGGCTGCCAAAAAAAAGGCTGTTATAACCGGAAGCGTTGTAGTACACGATAATGGCAAATATTACAATCGTTTACTTTGGGTTTTACCGGATGGCACTTCATTGCAATACGATAAACGTCATTTATTTAGGATGGCTAATGAGAACAGTTTTTATGATTCTGGGAACTCCAAACTTATTGCTACAATTAATAAATGGACTATATGCCCCTTGGTTTGTTACGATTTAAGATTTCCCGTTTGGAGTCGTAATTTCAGTTCAAAAAATAATACCAACAGTCCTTTGTATGATGTGTTGATATATGTTGCCAGTTGGCCGGAAGTACGTAGCCATGCCTGGAAAAGTTTATTGGTAGCGCGTGCTATTGAAAACCAATGTTATGTTATTGGGGTTAATCGGGTAGGTACTGATGGAAATAACATCACTTACTCAGGCGATTCGGTAATTATTGACCCTTTGGGAAAAGTAATCAGTAACATTTTACCTAATGAGGAAAATACTGAAACGCTTAGCTTAGATTTTGATTATTTAAACAAGTTAAGAAGTACTTTCCCGGTAATTAATGATGCTGATAGTTTTACAATTGAATAGCATTTTTCAAATGAATAATTATTGGTATAAAATACAAATATTCTTTATTATACTTCTTTGTCTTCATACGCATAGTTCATGCAACAGCAGTACTGAAAAGAATTCTAAAAACAATGCTCAAGAAATGCAAAATGCAAGCCCTGAGTTTAATATAAATGACACCATTGAACCTGGCAATATTTATGAGCACATATTAATTAATAACGATTACCTTAATAGTTTTGCTATATATTTACCCCGTTATTACAGCACAAAAACCTCTTGGCCTATTGTATTCTTCTTTGATTCGGGCGGAAATGGTTCATTGCCAATAAAGAAATACAAAACCATAGCCGATTCGTTAGGCTTTATATTAGTAGGCTCTAATGCTTCAAAAAATGGGCAGGATTTTCGAGAGAGTCAGCAAATTTGGTATTTGTTGAAGAATGCTTGCCTTAATAATTTTAAAATAAATAAAAATGCCATAGTGCTTTGCGGATTTTCGGGCGGAGCAAGAGTAAGTTGTAGTTTGGCTGAAATAGACAAAAGTGTTCTGTCTGTTATAGCTAACTCGGCCGGGGCACAGCAATTAAACCAAAAACTATCAAACAATAGTCTTTTTATTGGGCTTTCGGGCAAAGGTGATATGAATCGTGCCGAGATGCTTAACATTGATTATTTTCTGGAAGCTACCACGTTACCTCATTATTATATTGAATTTAAGGGAAAACATGAGTGGGCTCCCTTAAACATTTTTAAAAAGGCGCTACAACTTACCCTATTTCATGCTTTTAGGCAAAGTATTATAGATACATCGCCCGAAATTGTTTCGGACTTTATTACTGAACAACTGAATGATATTAAACAACTTGAACTTGACAACAACCTGGTAGAGGCCTATAACCAACTTGTTATACTCAACAATGGAGTAAAAGATTTAAGTACTTTATCCTTTCCCAGCCCTGATTCGTTAGCTCAAACTGACGAATACATTGCACAAAAGAACAAATTAATGCGAATAAATTTGATGGAAACTGAAATTCAAAAGGAGCTAACCCAAATTATTCAGACTCCCGATAATTTTAAAGCCTGGAAAGAAAAAATTGAGTTGTTAAAAAAGGAAGCAAAAAAGAATAACGATTTAGGAGCCATGAATCAACGTTTGTTGGGCTATGCAAGCCTTTTGAGTTATAGTTTAAGCAATAGGTACTTGCAATCCCGTAATTACCAAGCCGCTAAAACTATGATTGACTGTTACGAAGTAGCCGACCCTGAAAATGCTGAGGTGTATTTTTTCAAGGCCATTGTAAATTCGACAGAAAATAAGCCTGTTGAGGCCATTGAAAATATTAAAAAATCGTTAAAATTAAATCTGACAGATAAAAACAGAATTTTGAAACAGCCCGAATTTACTACTTTAAAAGGGTTAAAGGCATTTGACGAAGTGGAGCGCCAACTTAATCCATAAAAAATTTTGCAGTCTCTTAATTATTTTATAATATTGCGCTCCCAAATTATTAAGGAAATAATACTTATTGAATCATGGAATTAATTAAATTAGTTGACGAACAATTCAACACAAAAAAAGAACTGCCTAATTTCAGATCGGGTGATACTGTTACAGTACACTATAAAATTAAAGAAGGTAATAAAGAAAGAATACAGTTATATCAAGGTGTTGTAATTCAACGTCATGGTATTGGTGCCGGTGAAACCGTTACTGTTCGTAAAATATCAAACGGAGTGGGTGTGGAAAGAATAATTCCATTGGCTTCTCCTGCTATTGAAAAGATTGAACTTAACAAAGTTGGAGTGGTAAGACGTGCTAAAATATTCTATTTAAGAGGTCTTACAGGCAAGAAAGCTCGTATTCGTGAAAAGAAAATGTAATTTCATACATACTTTTTCCTAAGAAAAGAGGCTGATTTTTAAAAAATCAGCCTCTTTTCTTTTTTTCGTCTTAAATATTATGACAATACCTTCAGTTTGGCATATTTTAATATCAACTGTTTCTTTCCGGCTTCGTCAAACACAATTGTAGCCTTACGATTAGGGAAATTTCCTTCAATATTTTCCACTAAACCATTTCCAAACCTTTGGTGCTGTACACGATCACCGGCTTTTAATTGGCTTACATCATCGCCTAAAGGTTCAGTTGCCGTATTTTGTGCTATTTGATTTAAACGTTTTAAATTTTTGGGCGGTTCAAACTTAGGCTTTTGAGGCTGAGATTTTATAGGATTGGTTTGCTTTCCGTAATAGGAACTACTACCTACTGTTTTTTTCTTATTATAAGTACCCCAAGCATCAAATCCAGAGTCATTTATAAAGTCATTATTGGTCTGGGAATTAGTGTTATACTTATAATTCAAACATTCTATATCTATTTCATCAATAAAACGACTAGGTTCACAACTTGTTAAATTGCCCCATTTATATCTTGATGAGGCAAAACTAATGGTGGCCTTCTTCTCAGCTCTGGTTAGGGCTACATAAAAAAGTCTTCGTTCCTCTTCCAACTCCTCTTTGGTATTTATACTTAATTGCCCCGGAAATAAGTTCTCCTCAACACCAACAATATATATATACGAAAACTCAAGGCCTTTTGCAGCATGAATAGTCATTAATGTAACCTTATCTTTGTCCTCATCATTCTCGTTCAAATCATCTGTAAGAAGTGCAATATCCTTCATATAATCTTTCAAAAAACGAGTTGATTCAACATTTTCCTGAACTACTAAATCTTCAACATCGTTTTCTGTAAACTCTTTCATTCCATTCAATAATTCCTGAATATTTTCGTATCGTGCTACCCCTTCGGGACTTTTATCATTATATAACTCTTTAAGCAAACCACTCTGCATGGCAATATGGTTTCCGGCATCAAATGCATTTTGGCTGGCAGCAATTATTCTAAAACTTTTTATCATTTCGGCAAAATCGTGCAACTTGTTTGCAATACCTTGGTTAATATTTAACTGATATTTTAACGGGTTACAAATTATCTCCCATAAGGCCACATTATTGTTAGCTGCAGCCACTATAATCTTTTCAATGGTGCTGTCGCCAATTCCGCGTGCCGGATAATTGATAATACGCTTTATAGCCTCCTCATCGTTCTGATTGACGGATAGTCTTAAATAAGCAAGTATATCCTTAATCTCCTTTCGTTTATAAAAACTAAGCCCCCCATATATTTTATAGGGAATATTTTGCTTACGCAAAGCCTCTTCCATTGCTCTGCTTTGCGCATTAGTACGATATAATATAGCAAAATCACAATTACGCGATTGAGTACTCATTTTAGTTTCAAATATAGAACCTGCCACCATCTGCCCTTCCTCATTATCCGTAAAAGCCCTAAGTACATCAATTTTATCGCCTTCTTCATTATCTGTCCAAACCAGCTTCTGTAACTGTCCTTTATTGTATGCAATAACACTGTTGGCGGCTTTTACTATTACTTTGGTGCTCCGGTAATTTTGCTCAAGCTTATATACCTTTAAATCCGGATAATCTTTCTTAAAGTTTAGTATATTCTGAATAGTAGCTCCTCTAAAAGCATATATACTTTGAGCATCATCGCCCACTACGCAAATATTTTCAAATGCGGCTGCCAGTTTTTTTACAATTAAATATTGTGAGAAATTTGTGTCCTGAAACTCATCAACCATAATATACCTAAACTTATGCTGGTATTTCAACAAAACATCAGGATGATCTCTTAATAACACATTGGTTTTAAATAGTAAATCATCAAAATCCATGGCTGATGATTGAAACAAACGATGCTGATAATATTTATAAATATCTCCTAACATCGGTTTCATGCTCAATTTATCTTCTTGTCGTATTTCATCATTATTCATGTATGCTTCCCACGATAGCAAGTTGTTTTTGGCTATTGAGATTCTACTATGAACCAGGGCTGGCTTATACTGCTTTTCGTCTAACCCCAACTCTTTAATAATTGATTTCAATAAACTTCTTGAATCATCAGTATCATAAATGGTAAAATCGCTAGGAAACCCTAACTTTTCGGACTCAATACGTAATATCCTTGAAAATACCGAGTGAAATGTGCCCATCCATAGGTTACGTGCCTTCTCTGCCCCTACTATACTTTCAATACGCTCTTTCATTTCTTTGGCTGCTTTGTTGGTAAAGGTTAAAGCCAAAATACTAAAAGGGTCTATCCCTTGTTCCATCAAATAAGCAATTCTGTAGGTCAGCACGCGGGTCTTTCCCGATCCGGCTCCCGCAACAATCATCATAGGTCCATTTATATTTGTAACGGCCTGTCGTTGAGGGCTATTTAAAGTTTCAATAAAATTTTGCACTATAAAAAACTATATCTGTAAATAACTTTACAAAGTTAAGTCAATTTACCTTTAAAATTTAAGAAAAGTTATGCCCTTTATAAACAATAAAGAGATACATGATAATTGTGTTTGAAAGGATGATTTATTCAATAATTTTTGTATTAATACACACGCATAACTTTCACAAAAACATCACTATAATAACTCTCGGCCAGGCTACTTTCGGTAACACCAAGCGAGGTGCTGGCATGATAAAAATAAACGGTATTATTGCTCACCTTGGTTACTATGCCTACATGGTTTACCGGATTATGATTTTTATATTTTTTAAACTTAAAGAATATTAAGTCACCGGGCAAGGCTTCTTTAACACTTACACTCTTGCCAACCTTACTCTGTTCAATACTTGTGCGAGGCAAATCAATTCCCGCATTTTTATAGCTAATCATAACCAAAGCAGAACAATCTATTCCTTTCTTGCTTTCACCTCCAAGTTTATAAGGTGCACCATCATATTGACGGGCAGTACTTAATATCTTTTCAGCAGTTTTAATATGCTCTTTTTTGTTTAGATACTTATTTTCCCCCTTCTTCTTCTCCTCCTCTATTCCATTGTTTAAACCCAACTTTTCTTTTTCGCGCTTTCTTTCTTCAATTCCATATCTAAAAAGATTACAAGAAGATACCAAAATCGTCAATACAAAAAGATAAATAATATTTACCCCAATTTTATTCATAATAAGCACCGTTGTTTTTATCTTCTATACATAAAATAAATTAATGATAGTGCGGTTTGCACCATATTCTTTCAAATTTCAAAAAAAAAGAAACTACTTTTTCACTTAATGGCAGAAGATTTCAACAAATAAGAGTTCAAATACTATATCGTAACGATTAGCTATTTATACCAACGTAAATAGTATAAAATAGTTACCTTTGCAACATGACAGAAACCATATTGATTTTAGACTTTGGAAGTCAATATACCCAATTAATAGCCCGTAGAGTACGAGAGCTAAACGTATATTGCGAAATTCAACCATACTATAATTTCAACAAACCGATTGAAGGATTAAGAGGAGTTATTCTTTCCGGTAGTCCGCATAGTGTACGTGATAATGATGCCCCTAAAATTGACTTCTCTTTATTTCGTAACAAGGTTCCAATTTTAGGGGTTTGTTATGGCTCGCAGCTCTTGGCGCAAACCTATGGTGGCAATGTAGAAGCCAGTAATACTCGTGAGTATGGTCGTGCCAACTTATCAAAAATAAATCAAAACAATATTTTGTTTAAAGATATTGATAAGGACAGCCAAGTTTGGATGAGCCATGGAGATACCATTACCCAACTACCAAATAATGCCGAAAATATAGCCTCCACAGAAACTGTTGAAAATGCTGCCTTTTGCTTCAGCAACGAATCTACTTACGGTATTCAGTTTCATCCTGAGGTTTATCATTCAACACAAGGCATAATGATTATTAAAAATTTTCTAACACATATATGCCATTGTAAGCAAAACTGGACCTCTGATTCTTTTATAGAGAGCACAGTGGCCGAACTAAAAAAACAACTCGGAAATGACAAAGTGGTGTTAGGACTCTCAGGAGGTGTTGATAGTTCGGTATGTGCAGTGTTGCTACACAAAGCTATTGGTAATAATTTAAATTGTGTTTTTGTAGATAATGGACTGTTGCGTAAAAATGAATTTGAAAATGTACTTCATTCATACAGAGATATGGGCTTGAGAGTAATAGGAGTAAGAGCTGCCGATAAGTTTTATGCCGCATTAAAAGACATTTCAGACCCTGAATTAAAAAGAAAGGCCATAGGAAAAACCTTTATTGAAGTATTTGATGAGGAAGCTCACAAAATTAATGAAGTTAAGTGGTTGGCTCAAGGCACTATATACCCTGATGTAATTGAATCAGTTTCGGTCAAAGGACCTTCTGCAACTATTAAATCGCATCATAATGTTGGAGGATTGCCCGATTTTATGAAATTAAAAATTGTAGAACCTCTGCGCAGCTTATTTAAAGATGAAGTACGCAGAGTTGGAAAAGCGCTTCAAATGAGCCCACAATTATTAGAAAGACATCCGTTTCCGGGTCCGGGCTTGGCTATACGAATATTGGGTGATATTACTCCACAAAAGGTACAATTATTGCAGGAAGCTGATGATATATTTATTAACTTGCTAAAACAATATGATTTGTATAAAACTGTATGGCAAGCAGGAGTTATATTCTTACCGGTACAAAGTGTAGGGGTAATGGGCGATGAACGTACTTATGAAAATGCTGTGGCTCTGAGAGCTGTTAGTTCAACTGATGGGATGACAGCAGATTGGTGCCACTTACCATACGATTTTCTTGCAAAAGTATCAAACGAAATTATAAATAATGTAAAAGGTATAAACCGAGTTGTATATGATATAAGTTCAAAACCTCCGGCTACTATCGAGTGGGAGTAATAACACTTTTCTATGATTGTACACAAATTCAACCGTTAATAAAAATGGCTCATTACACTTTAAAGCAATTTATATATAGCCTAATTTTCATCTGTTTAATAAGCAGTGTAAATTTTGTCAAGGCACAGGAGAACACAGTGAAACCAATAACTGTGAGCAAAAATATTATAAGCGATAAGGGATACAAAGTATATATTCATAAAGTTGAGCAGGGACAAACATTATATTCCATTAGCAAAGCCTATAATGTAACTATACCCGAAATTGAACAATGGAATGATACATTAAAAACAGGCCTTAAAACAGGCATGGAACTTAAAATTCCTAAAGAACCAATACTCCAGAACAGTAAACCTTCAGTTAAAGAAAATGGTAATAAATATATTATACATACTGTTGAGAAGAAACAAACTTTATACGCTATTTCAAAAAAATACAATGTAACTGTGGAGAGCATTGTTGCTGAAAACCCTGAAGCGGAAAGCGGCTTAAAAGAAGGAATGACCATAAAAATTCCGCAAAAAGGGAAAGCTATACAAGATACAAAAGAAGTAAAAAATACTGAGGCTCCTATTATACCTGTCATTAATGAAGAAAGAACAACTCCAAAATATAATGGTGGTTCTTTGGCTGAAATAAATGTAAATTTATTCCTCCCTTTTTATTTATTACAAAACGATAGTGTTATTCAAAAAGAAACACTTAGCGAGAATGATGAACTGTACTCAAAATCAATACCGGGAGTTGAATTTCTATCAGGCTTTCAATTAGCTTGCGATTCGCTTATTAAAAAAGGTAACAAAATTAATTTAAATGTTTATGATACTCCTGCCGATTCACTTGCGTCACTCAGTTTCTTTGCCAATAAGCAATTTAAACAAGCAGATATTTGGGTAGGTCCTTTTCATAGCAGTGTAGCTACAGCAGCAGCAAAAGCAGTAAAAAACAAAAACACATTATTAGTATTACCCTATACAGCACCAAACAAAGTGTTGATGGGTAAAGAGAATGTAATTAAAGTTAACCCTTCTTTGCCAACCAGTATGGACAGTTACATTGCACAGCTATATACTCAATATAAAAATAATAATTTTGTTATAATTCACAACAATCTAAATAAAGAAAAACAAATTGTTAGCTTATTGAAGAAAGCTTATAAAATACGTTCTTCAGGTGATTCAATAAAAGAAATTGTTTATAAAACAGCAGGAATTAAGGGTTTAACTGCTGCCCTCTCAAAATATAAAAACAACCTGATAATAGTTGGAAGTAGTGATCAGGCTTTTGTTACCGATTTTTTTAACAAAATAAAATCTTTAGATGATAAAGAATATAAGATATCCGTTGCTGGTATGGAACAATGGATAAATTATGACAATCTTGACATCAATATGATTCAAAAATTTGGGCTTGTTATCCCCTCCAATACTTGTATAAATTATAGCGATACTCTAACTTGTAAATTTATAGAAAACTATCGAAACAGGTTTCAAACAGAACCCGGTAAATATGCCTTTAATGGATATGATGTAGCCATGTATTTTTTACCTTTATTGTCGAAGTACGGTTATGGCTGTATTAATAAATTTGAGGAGAATAAGAATATTGGTTTCAGCACCATTTTCCATTTAAAGAAAACAGGTATTGACAGTGGTTTTGAAAATCAATCTATTTTTATGTTGAAGTATGAAGACTACGAGTTAAAAAAGCTATGATCTTTTTACACTACAAAAAACAGCTTCACATAAACTAAGTCGAATTATTGCAATCAATGAGATTAAAAAAAATAACACTCCTTATTTTAAAATCATATCTCGGTCCTTTTATACTGACTTTTGCTATAGTTATGTTTATTTTACTAATGCAATTTGTATGGAAGTATATTGATGATTTTGTAGGGAAAGGACTTGATTGGTTTATCATTATGGAACTTATGTTTTATGTAGCTATTACTATGGTTCCAATGGCTTTACCTTTAGCTATTTTGCTTGCCTCCATTATGACCTTCGGGAATTTAGCCGAACACTACGAGCTAACCGCTCTAAAAACAGCAGGCATGTCGCTGCAAAGAATAATGAAACCTTTAACTTATACCTCATTTTTAATGGCTATTGGTGCTTTTTTGTTTGCCAACTATGTGCTTCCTATAGCCAATTTAAAAATGGGAACTTTATTGTATGACATTACCCACCAAAAACCTTCCTTAGATATTAAAGAAGGCGTTTTTTATAATGGTATTCAGGGATACACTATTAAGATTTCCAAAAAAGATAAAAAGAAGAATATATTATATAATATCATTATTTACGATCATACCCAAAGGCAAGGTAACAACAAAGTAATTCTGGCTAAAGAAGGGTTAATGAAAATAAGCGATGATGAAAACTATTTAATAATTACCTTAAAAGATGGTCATAGCTATGAGGAAATAATATCGCAAAATAATAAAGATTACAAGCCTTTAAACCGTTCTTCGTTTAAAGAAGAAACTATTATGCTTGACATGAGTGATTTTAAATTAATTAGATCTGATGAATCACTTTTTAAAGACAATTACCAAATGCTTAATTTATGGCAATTATCTTCAGAAATTGACACCTTAATAAAAGATAGTAAAGAAAGGAAAGTAGCTATCAACGAGCAAGTGATTAGAAACTATAATTTATTTTCTGACACTTTAAAATCAAATCACAGTGGAGACTCATTAATAGCATTAATGACTAAAAGTAAGAACTGGATGGATGTATATACTCCTGATGAAAAAAAACGAATCTATGATGGCGCTTTGAATATTGCACGAACCAATCAAAGTTATACCTCAATCAATGCAATGTCATTAAAAAATGAAATGACAAGTGTCAACAGATATAAAGTAGAATGGCATAAAAAATTAACCTTGCCTTTTGCATGTATTGTATTGTACTTTATAGGTGCTCCTCTTGGCGCTATTATTCGTAAGGGAGGTATTGGCATGCCGGCCGTTGTCTCTGTTTGCTTCTTTCTAATTTTTCATGTCTTATCAATATCAGGCGAAAAATCGGCTAAAGAAGGTGTATGGGAAGCATGGCAAGGCACATGGTTGGCCAGTGCAGTATTATTACCCATAGGAATTTTCTTAACCTATAAAGCCACTCATGACTCAGCTCTTTTTGATATAGATGCTTATACAACTCCTATAAAAAAACTATTCTCTCGTCAAAAAAATGATAGTTCTGCATCTTTGCAATAAAGTTCCATACCCTCCGGTTGACGGTGGCTCTTTGGCTATGCTTAACATGGCTGAGCTATTGATTCAAAGAAATATAGAAGTAAAAATGTTGTGTATGGAAACATACAAACATCCGCTACCGAAACAAGGTTTTTCGGAGTTTATGGTTAATCAGTATCAACCACAAACTGTTTTTGTGGATACAAAAATAAAACCGTTTAATCTTCTTGTCAATTTCTTTTTCAGTACTCAATCTTATATCTTTTCTAGGTTTAAAAGTAAGGCTTTTAATAATAAGTTAAAAACACTATTGCATCAATACCAACCCGACATTGTTTTACTCGACAGCTTATTTGTGGGTTCTACCATTTCTACTATCAGAGAATACTCAAAAGCTAAAATCATATATCGGGCACATAATATTGAATTCGAAATCTGGAGTAATAATTCAAAGAAGTCAAGTAATTATTTGAAGAAGATTTATTTAAACATTCAAAGTAAAAGATTAAGAGTTGAAGAAACAAAAATTATTAATGATGTTGATGGTATTATTACAATAACTACTGATGATTTAAATTTTATTAGACAAATAGCACCATCTAAAAAGCTTATAAATATTCCGTTTACCATTGATATTTCAAAATACCGGGGCGAGCCGAATTTCAATAAAAAAGCATTATTCTTTATTGGTGCTATGGACTGGATGCCAAATTTAGAGGGGATAAAATGGTTTATTCGACATGTTTGGGATAAAGTATTAATACATCATCCCGAAACCGTATTATATATAGCCGGAAAAGCAATGCCAAATGAGTTAATGAATTATAAAAACAAAAATATTATTAATATGGGGCTGGTAGATGATGCCAAAGAATTTATGACTATAGCACCTATCATGATTGCACCAATATTTTCCGGTGGCGGGCTTAAAATAAAAATGATTGAGGCTATGGCTCTGAAAAGAATAATAATTAGTACAAGTTTTGCTGCAAAAGGCATTAACGTTAAAAACAATTATGATATATTGATGGCCGATAGTGCAGATATGTTTGTTGAAAATATAAATCAATGTTTATCACATCCTAATGAATTTGCATTGTTATGCAACAATGCTTATAACAAGGCAGCTACTGATTTTAACACTAAAATCAAAGCTGATGAGTTAGAAAAGTTTTTATCATCGGTAATTAACGTTACCGAAACATCTATTAACTAATTATTATTTAATTTGTAGGGTTTTTATACTTGAAATTGGCATCAAGACAAAAAATATTAGTTGTTTTATCACGAATCCCTTATCCTTTGGACAAAGGAGATAAACTTCGTGCGTATCATCAAATTAAAGGCCTTTCAGAATTTCATGATATATACTTATTTGCATTAAGCGATGGAAAAATTCATCCTGAAGCAATGAGTAAATTAAATCTGTTTTGTAAAGAGATATGTGTTGTTCAGCTAAACAAATTAAACATTCTAATTAATTTATTGCTTGGCCTCTTCGGTTCCAAACCGTTTCAGGTTTATTATTTTTATCACCAAAAAGCGCACAAAAAATTTAAGCAATTTTTCAACAAAGTAAAACCCGACAAAATATTTTGCCAATTAATACGTACGGCAGAATATGCCAAAAATATAAATACAATTACTAAAACTATTGATTACCAAGACGCCTTTGCAAAAGGCGTAGAGCGCAGAATAAAAAATTCGCCACTTTATCTTAAGCCCTTGCTTAAAATGGAGTTTCAAAGATTAAGACGTTATGAGCATATAATATTTCACTATTTTGAACATCATACAATTATCTCAGAACAAGACAGAAATTATATTATTAACGAAGAAAATGATAAAATTCAAATTGTTCCCAATGGTGTAGATTTAGATTATTTTACCCCACAAAACCATACCAAAGATTTTGATTTACTTTTTACCGGAAATATGAGTTACCCGCCCAATATTGACTGTGTATTATATATTGTAAAAAAAGTAATGCCGATAATTTTGGAAAAAAGACCCCAAACCAGAATACTGATTTCCGGGACTTCTCCTACTTCAGAAATATTAGAACTTGAAAATAAAAATATAATAATTGGAGGATGGGTTAAAGACATACGCCAAAGTTATGCGCGAAGTAAAATATTTATTGCACCAATGCAAATAGGTACCGGCCTACAAAATAAATTACTCGAGGCCATGGCCATGAAAATCCCTTGTATAACCTCCCCTTTAGCTAATGTCGCTTTAGGTGCTCTTGATGGTGAAGAAATACTAGTAGGAAGGAATGAACAAAGTATTGCCGAACATGTATTAAATATATTACAATCGCCCGAAAGTGGTATAGAACTTGCACAGAAAGGGAGAGAATTTGTTGAAAAAAATTATAGTTGGAAAAAACATAACCAAAAATTGGTACAAATAATTACCGAAAACCAATATTAAATACCATATATTTAAAATAATGTTGTACTTTTGAGAATATGAAAAGCATTTTTACATTATTAGTTATTGCTTTATTTGCCATCAATTGTAGTGCTCAAAGTACTGAGTTTTATAATTTTTATTTTGAAGGGAACGCCTTATTGGTAAAAGCCCAATATAGTAAGGCCATTGAAAGCTATAACAAAGCCCTTAAAATTTCCCAACCGGATTATGTGTACTTTAACCGAGGCAATGCTTTATTTGGATTAAAAAGTTACAAAGAAGCTTTAGATGATTATAACAAAGCTATTCAGATGAATAAAGACTATACCGAGGCATATTGTCAAAGAGGTTTGGTAAAAAGTATATTAAATGACCCAACTAGTTGTGATGATTTAAAGAAAGCCATAAAACTCGACTCCCCCGATGCACAAGATGCATACAACAGTAAATGCAAGAAAAAAAGTAAATAACAATTTCATCAATTCTAATACTTAACACAGAAATGAAAAAAAATATTCTTCTATTTTTTATATTTTCAATCTTCTTTAGCCTAAACACAAAGGCACAAAGCTCTGCCCATACTGATAAAAATGGGTTAACATGGTACTCATACCTAGAAGAAGCACGTATAATCTCTAAAGAAAAAAACAAACCCATATTTGCATTCTTTACCGGCAGCGATTGGTGTGGCTGGTGTATGAAATTACAAAAGGATGTGATTAGCAAACCTGATTTTATTGAATGGGCTAAAGAAAATGTAGTTTTATTAGAACTCGATTTCCCTAGAAAAAAACAATTAAGTGCTGATTTGGTAGAACAAAACAATGGTTTACAACAGGCATTAGGCATTAGAGGGTATCCCACTGTTTGGCTTTTATTTGCCGAGAAGAATGAAACTACAGGTGCTACTAACTTGGTTACTATAGGCTCCTTAGGTTATCCTCAGGGGGCTACTCCCGGCAAAGAAGAAACAAAATTTTTAAGCGATGCCAATCTTATACTTGAAAACTTTGATAAATAAAAGGGTAAAGTTTGAACTTCAAAATTATTTCATACCTCTTTCCGGTTTAACACAACATTCTAGGTTTGTATTTTTTTGTTCGGTATATTGCTTGGGGCTAATATAAGGAATCCCTAAGTTCAATCCTCTTACAATTAACAATAGGGCTATTGCTATTGTAAACGCTTGTGTAGTCTTATTAAAATATTTCCCTAATGTTGTTTGTAAACGATATTTAAAAAGCATCAATAACATTAATAAAGGCATAGATGATATACCAAATAACATCATATATAAAACACTTTGCCACCAGCCGCCAGCACCAATAGAACCTGCCAATGCAATATATACAAGTCCGCACGGTAATAAGCCGTTTATTAATCCAATAAAAAAGGCCGAGAGCAAGTTTTTTTGATGAATAAATTTTCCAAAGTAAGTTTTTATAGTAAGTAACCACCGATGATTTAATTTACTTAGAAAAGTATTAGATTGTTTTTTTCTGTTGAATACTAAAATCACTAAAATGGAAACTCCTGCAAATATTGACAAATACTGTTGAAAACCTGCCACATTTATTACTTTGGCCAACATCCCCGAAAATAATCCTAATATTCCGTAGGTAAGTGTTTTACCCAAAAAATAATTTAAGATGCCTAGTAATCTGTAAAACTTTTGATGATTGTTTAATGGAATAGCCAAAGCCAATGGACCACACATTCCAACACAATGAGAGCTACCCATAATACCAATAGTAAATGCTGTAAGAAAATATGCAGTCATTAATTAATTCTAATTCGTTCCTCCTTAAAATAATGATTACCGTTTTGTTTCCAATCAATCTTTACAATATAAAGCCCGTTAAATAAATCTTGTTTTAAAATAATTTGCCGTCCTGAATCATCTGTTTTAATTGGGGTATTAAAATCGGCTTTGGCATTATCAGGTTTAAAAAATAAAATACTACCTTCCGGTGTCCCTTGTAAGGTATCAAAAATAAACTCTACAGCATTGTTGCTTGTCATTACCGATAAGGTATTATTATTTGTGTTTAAATTATTTATACCATCAATTTTTTCCTGATACTTCAACTCTTGTTCATAATAATTAGGTGCCACCAAATCAACCTTTTGTTGTGATGATTTATAAACTAAAGTAAGTATCATACTAACAAACAATACAAACACTACTACAATCTTTGCTCCCCAATTCATGTTAAATATATTATTACATCTGAATAAACTAAAAACTTTTACCTAAAAACTTGGTTTTGATAGTTTCTATTCTCTTCCCATTTTCGTAAACCCCAATCTTAATTTTTGTACTTCTTTGCTTTATATTTTTCTTGTCCACAATCAAAAAGAATTCTCCTTCTTTAAGCTCTTGCCCCTTTAGAGTTAATTGTTCTTGGCCAATAAACCGAAACTCTCCGTCAAAATCTTCCAGTTTAAATGTCAAGTTCTTATTATTGAAGGTTTTATTAACAACTTTATAATTATAAAGGTTGCTTATTTTTTCATTTGGTTGTTCCTGATACATTAAACCGGCTGTACGTAGTATGGTAGTTTCAACATCACTACGTACCAATAATGCCGAAATAAGTCCCACCAAAAGCAATAATAGCAATGCACTATATACAATAATTCTTGAGGTTATTTTAAAAGGCTTTTTCTTTTCTATTTGGTTTTCCGAGGTGTATCTGATAAGTCCTTTGGGTAAATTCACGGCATCCATCATATTATCGCAAGCATCAATACAAGCGGTGCAGTTAATACACTCCATTTGTGTTCCGTTTCTAATATCAATACCTGTGGGACACACCTTCACACATAAATTACAATCTACACAGTCGCCAGCTGTTCGCTCCTGATTCTTTTTAAACTTAGCCCTTTGTTCCCCTCTCATATAATCATAAGCCACTACAATTGAGTTTCTGTCTAACAAAACCCCCTGAAGACGACCATATGGACAAACCACAATACACACTTGTTCGCGCATATAACTATATACAAAATAAAATACACCCGTAAATAAAAATATAGCGGTTAATCCCCCAATATGTTGTGAAACAGGCTCAGTAATAATTTTATACAATTCATCAACACCAATAATATAAGCTAAAAATGTGTTTGAGATGATGAATGAAACCAAAAAGAAGAGAAAATACTTCATGGTTTTCTTTCTTATTTTTTCGGCATTCCATGGCATCTTATCCAATAGTTTCTGATAAGCCATATCGCCCTCAATCCAATATTCAATCTTTCGGAAAACCATTTCCATAAAAATAGTTTGGGGACATGCCCATCCACAAAACAATCGGCCGAATACGGCAGTAAACAATACAATAAAAACCATGAATGTAATCATGGCTAAACCAAACAAAGCAAAATCTTGAGGCCAAAAAACTATACCGAAAATAATAAACTTCCGCTCAATAATATTTAACAAGAGTAGTGGATTGCCATCTATTTTCACGAAAGGCAACCCAAACAACAAAATCAAGCAAAAGTAGCTAAACCATGTTCGATAATCGTAAAATTTACCTTTGGGTTTAAGTGGAAAAATCCACACCCTTTTCCCATCTTTGGCAACAGTTGATACCGAATCTCTGAACGATTGATCTAAATCAGGTTTACTATTGTTATTCGAGTCCATTTCCTTTCTTTACTGCAAGAAATTAAGTACTATTTCATATAAAATTGAATATAATTAGGCTAACCTATTTTTCCGTTTGAGGCAAATCGTCTTCTTTAAATAAATCTCCTTGTGGTTCCTTAGCCCCCGGAGGATTAGTTCCTTTTAACGAAACAATAAAACTCGACACTTGTTGAATTTGTACAGGTGTTAACTGAGCTTGCCATGCTATCATACCTTTAGCCGGAACACCATACTTTATGGTTTTAAATATATTTTTAACACCTCCTCCGTGTAACCAATATTCATCTGTAAGGTTGGGGCCTACAGTACCCTCTCCTGCCTGACCATGGCAAGCAGCACAATTATCCTTATAAATATTTTTTCCGGAATTTATACCATCAGCAGTGGTTACTAAGGTAACATTGTTTTCATTTATATTACCGGCTTCCGATTTTAAATACGCTTCTTTCTCTAAAGCTGCAATATCCATTTCTCTTTGATACTCTTCAAGCTGCAGCGGACTGGTTTGAAAAACATGATAGGATAATAAATAAACAATCGAAACAACGATGGTTAAATAGAAACCATATTTCCACCAAGGGGGTAAATTATTGTCCAACTCTCTGATTCCATCATACTCATGATCTGTCATTATTTCCTGCTCGCTTTCAATAGGCACGGCATCATTAATACTAGCCGAAAGTCTCGAAAAATTAAATACAGAAATACTTTTTTCCTGAGCTAAGCCACTTGCTTCGTTTAACATACTTAGCATTTTCTGTATTGCCCCTATTAAAATAAAAACTACTATTAACTCAAAAACAATAGCTATAATCATTATCCAAAAGATATCGGGGCTTAGGCCACCGTACATCTTTGGGGATAAAAAAGAGGAACTTGCCTCTGCTTCAACCGTCTCTTGAGCCTTTAAAGAAAAGTTACCCATAAAAGTTGCTGCAAAAGCAATAACTCCTATAATAACATTGGTTTGTACTTTTGGCTTTGAAGGTTTTTCTTTATAATCTTTTAAATTTATCTGCGATAAATTCTTCAAAGCATTACTTAATGAGGTAATGAAGAATAATAATAACAAAATTATAATGAGTAATATCCAAAACAAATTATTGGTTACTATTACATTCTCCTGAACTGTTTTTTCGGCTTCTGCTGCATATAAGTTAATATTTAACAGCCCTAATAGCAAAGCGGTCAGAAACTTTTTTCCAGAAAATAAGTTAAACTGATTATTCATAGATATTTGATTTTTGTTCTTTATCAAAAGGTAATTCTTCAAGATGTTTAATATAGCTTCTATCTGCCTTAAATACATAGTATAGCAGTATAATAAAAAATGCTACAAAAATGATTAAAGAGATTAAAGGATAGATTTCTATTCCTGTAATGCTTTCAAGGTAATTCCTAAATTTCATTGTACAGTCAATTTATTTGTTATTTTGATGTTTTGTTTCCTTTAATATCAGTTCCCATACGTTGTAAATAGGCAATTAAGGCAACAATCTCTCTATCAGATTTAACTTCAATTCCATCTTTATTCAAACTCTTAGCAATCTTCTCAGCTTGCTGCAATAAGTTTTTGTTGGCCTCTTCTGCAAACCCTTCAGGGTATGGAACACCTAATTTTTGCATAGCACGTATTTTTGCAGGTGTATTGCTAATATCTAATTCATTCTCAATTAACCATGGATAACCGGGCATTATAGAACCTGGCGACATACTTGATGGGTCTTCCATGTGATTAAAATGCCAGGAATCCGGGTATTTTCCTCCAATACGTGCTAAATCGGGTCCGGTTCTTTTTGACCCCCATTGAAAAGGAAAATCATAAACAAACTCTCCGGCCTTTGAATACTCCCCATAACGCTCTGTTTCTGATCTAAACGGCCTAATCATTTGCGAGTGGCAAGTATAGCACCCCTCTCTAACATAAATATCGCGTCCTTGTAACTCTAGAGGGGTATATGGCTTAACGCTCGAAATAGTTGGTATATTTGATTTTACCATAAATGTTGGAATCATTTCTATAATACCTCCTATTAAAATCACTATTAAACTCCATATTAACATTTGTATTGGCTTACGTTCAATAACCCTATGCCAATGCTCCTTTCCATGTGGCTGGTATACCTTAGCCAAAGGGGCTGCATAAGCTTCATCATCGGAAACTTCATTACCTTGTTTAGCCGTTTTAATTAAATTATAAATCATTACAATAAAACCTATTAAATACAAAGCTCCTCCTAATGAGCGCAAAGCATATAAAGGAATAATTTGCTTTACGGTTTCCAAAAAGTTGGGATATTGCAAGAAACCTTCGGCTGTAAACTCTTTCCACATAAGGCTCTGAGTAAAACCAGCCCAATATAACGGAACAGCATAAAACAATATTCCAATAGTGGCAATCCAGAAATGAAAGTTAGCTAACTTCTTAGAGAACAACTGGGTTTTAAAAAGTTTTGGATACAACCAATACAGCATTCCAAAGGTAATAAAGCCATTCCAACCTAATGCACCCACGTGAACGTGTGCTACAATCCAATCAGTATAGTGAGCTATAGCGTTAACATTTTTCAATGATAGCATTGGCCCTTCAAAAGTAGCCATTCCATAAGCTGTAATAGCTACTACAAAAAACTTTAACACCACATCTTCACGAACTTTATCCCAAGCACCACGAAGCGTTAATAACCCATTTATCATACCTCCCCATGACGGTGCAATTAACATTACTGAAAACACCACCCCTAATGATTGCGCCCAGTCGGGCAAAGCTGTATATAATAAATGATGCGGGCCTGCCCAAATATATAGAAATATTAAGGCCCAAAAGTGCACAATACTTAATCTGTAACTATATACCGGACGCTCTGCAGCCTTAGGTACAAAGTAATACATAATGCCTAAGTATGGAGTAGTAAGGAAAAAAGCCACTGCATTGTGACCATACCACCATTGCACTAGTGCATCTTGAACTCCCGCATAAACGCTATAGCTCTTAAATGCCGAAATGGGCAATTCAATAGAGTTAACTATATGTAATACGGCAACGGTTACAAATGTTCCAATGTAAAACCATATAGCCACATATAAATGCCTTTCTCTTCGGTTTAATATGGTTCCAAACATATTCCAACCAAATATTACCCATATAAATGTTATGGCAATATCAACCGGCCATTCCAGTTCGGCATATTCTTTCCCTGTAGTAAAACCTGCAAATAAGGTTAGTGCCCCAACAACAATGATTAACTGCCAACCCCAAAAATGCATTTTGCTCATTACATCACTATACATACGGGTTTTACACAATCGTTGCAAGGAATAATACACCCCTGTAAAAATTCCATTACCCACAAAGGCAAAAATTACTGCATTAGTATGCACCGGACGTACACGTCCAAAAGTAGTTGGAGCCCAATTAAAACTTAACTCAGGAAATACAAATTGTAAAGCCACCAGCAAGCCTACCGACATGCCTATTAGACCCCAAAAAATAGTTGCATAAGCAAATAGTTTTACAATCTTATTATCATAATAAAACTTTTCTTGTTCCATAAATTTACGCTTGGTTTTTTGTGTGATTTGAAATTATTGATTGGTTTGATTCTTTCTTTTCCTCAGTTTTTACTGTGATGTCATCTAATAAAATCCTTACTGATGGGGTATAATCATCATCAAACTGACCGTTTTTAACAGACCTCAAAAAGGCAATCAAAAAACTAACAGCCAGTAATAAGCTAAATCCTATTAATACAATCATTACAGTCATTAGACTCCTCGGGTTTTTACAGGGGTAAAATTATTTTAAGCAATTAACTATCTCAATGACATTAATCAGACTCAAACATGATTTATATCATCTTTTATTTATAAAATAATTCAGTTTCGCAATTTAAAGATAAATAAAACAACTAAAAAAGTAAATCAAATTCTTTAGCCTTTCTAACCGCACTATACTCTAATCCTTATCAGATTCATTAAGAATACCGGTATAATGCTTCAATGATCTTAAAATAAGTGCTGCCGCAATGGTTAATCCTAGAACGGTCATAAAATTTGTAGAAATAAATACTTTTTGAATGGCAAAGATATTCCGCAAAAATTGTATATAAACAAAACCAATAACTGTAGCCAAAACACCTGAATATTCGCGCCTCAAGATTGATTTAAAAGAAAAAGACCCGTTTGATTTAATATAGTTTTTAAACGATGGTATAAATGCCGGAACTTGTTTAGACCATTCTAAATAATTATTCCCGAATTTTTTTTCTAAAAACCTTTCTTCTGCAAACATTATTCTCTCATAATAAATCCAATAAGCCATTGAAAAAATAAGAAAAAAACTAAAATTCATTACATAAACAACAATTCCAGCCCACATTAAATAGTTTCCCAAGTATAAGGGATGGCGTACTATCGAGTAAATTCCACTGGTATTCAGTTGTTCAGCCACTTGTTGTTGGGTATTTCGTCCCGAAGTTCCTTTAGGCGTATTTCCAATAGTTACCGCTCGAATAAAAAAACCTGCTATACAAAGTAAAACACCTAACCACAAAAACAACCTCTGATTACTTATTGCAATATCCTGATAATTAGTAGTATAAACATAAGGAATACATAGAAAAAACAAAACTATAGGAAATTGTCCGCGATACTTGAAGAGGAAATTCCCTGACGATTCAAAACTGTGAATTAGAGCCATTAAAAAAATTTTAAGATTCAAAAATAAATATTACATTGCCCAAAAATTATTTATGGGCGAAAATAATTAAAATATTATGGCTATAAAATCAACCTTAAAAAAGACAGTGACGAAGAAGAAAACGGTTAAACCTAAAACAGCCGTTGCAAAAACAGTTGCTAATAAAACAAAATCTTCTAGTAAAACTGCTAAAACAGCAAAAAGAGTCGCTGATAACACAAAAAATGCACCTAAGAAGAAAAATATCATTTCCTCAAAAAAGGTAAGTTTAGTGGCCAAGAAATCTAGTTCAAATAAGAATGTTAAATTATCAAAAGTAGATTCTAAGTTAACCTCAGCCCGAAAAAAAACTGAGTCTATTTCTAAAAGTAATAAATTAAACAAAAAAACAATTACTAAGTCTTCTACTAAAAAAAACAGTCCTAGTAAAGTTGAAAAAAATAAAATATCCGTAAAAAGTAAAAAAGCCGCTAAAGTAAATTCACAAGTGGCTAAGACTAAAGTTAATACTACAAAAAAACCAAGTTCTACCAAAAAAACCACAGAAAGTAAGATAAAAACCGTAGAGAAACAGTTTATAGAGAAAAAAACTACAAAAAAGGAAGCCAAAGCAACAGAAACCACCAAACAACCTCAACTAAAACCGGTAACCAAGCCGCTTTTAAAAAGTAGCTCTTCTTCCTCTAACTCTCAGGCCATTTTAGCCATACGTTCGCGCTATAAAAAGGTAGAAATAGAGTATCAAGTGAAGTCCTCAAAGCATATCTTATTTAGCTATTTAAGTACGAGTTCGGGTCTTTCAGAATGGTTTGCCGACCAGGTAATAGAAAAAAGTGATATTATGGTTTTTAGATGGGATGACACACAGCAGGCAGCTAAAATAATAACTTTCCGCGAAGATCATTTCATACGTTTCCGTTGGCTTGACATGCCCGAAGCCATATTTTTTGAGTTTAGAGTTGAAACTGATGAAATAACTAATGATTTAACCCTTATTATTACCGATTTTTGTGAAGATGAAAGCAGTGTTCAATCAACCATAGATTTATGGAACAGCCAAATTGAAAAACTTTTTATGGTTATTGGTATTCGATAATCATTCATTTTTCTATTCATTATTCTTGCCTTAAATTCAATTTTTCATATCAGTATGAACTATGAGTTAGTTAAACAAATGTGTGCTATTCATTCGCCTTCAGGAAGTGAATATAATATGACAAAATTTTTGTTGGAGTACATAAACAACAATAAAAAGAATTGGAAAACAGAACCACAGTTATTTTATGGAGAAGACTTTCAGGATTGTCTGGTACTAGTCTTTGGCAAACCCCGAACAGCCATATTTGCACATATTGACACTATAGGTTTTACTGTAAGATATGGCAATCAATTGGTATGTATAGGCAAACCGGTTATTAGCAATGGATATAAACTAATTGGTGAAGACAAAAAAGGAGCTATTCAATGTAAACTAAAAGTACATAGCCATAATCAACCGGAATACGAATCAAAAAGGGAACTGGAGCGTGGAACAACATTAACTTTTTTACCCGAGTGGAAAGAAAACAACAACTACATACAATGTTGTTATTTAGACAACCGTTTGGGGGTATTTAATGCTTTAAAAGTTGCCGAAACACTCAAAGATGGAATTATTTGCTTTAGTTGCTGGGAAGAAACAGGTGGGGGTAGTGTTGAATACTTAGCCAAATTTATTTACGAAAAATACAAAGTAAAACAAGCTCTTATTTCTGATATTACTTGGGTCACCGAAGGTGTTTCTCACGGTAACGGCTGTGTAGTATCATTACGAGACAGTGGTTTGCCTCGCAAACAATATGTAAACAAAATAGTAAATATTATTAAAGAAAGTAAGTTGCCTTTTCAGCTTGAAGTTGAGGCTACCGGAGGAAGTGATGCTAATTCTATACAACATAGTCCATATCCTATCAATTGGTGCTTTGTAGGAGCTCCGGAATCAAACGTTCACAGTCCCAAAGAAAGAGCCTATAAGAAAGATATTGAAAGTATGATTGACATATATAAACTTTTAATGGAGAAACTCTAATTCACGCTCATTACAGCCTATCAGTTTACAGTAATTTATTCATAAATTAATACAAAAAAGCTTTTGCCTCATACACAATACCTTCCTTTGTTAGTACATAGAATTGATAAACTGACGCTTATCTGGAAAAAATATTATCATTATTGACATAAATAATCTTAACTCTTTTCTTGCTCTCAAGCTTAGCATTCTTCTGTATAATGCGAATAAGTCTTTTACTTTGTCTCCCCATAAATTTATTCCAATAAACAATTACAATATAATCGCAATTATTAATTGAAGGCCCAACAGCAGGCAATATTGGTTTTAAAAATTTAAGTTGAGTTTGAAGTCCAACAATACTGTCTATCGGTGCTTGTTGTTTAGGGGGGAAAGTAGTCATAATATTGTTCCTATTCCACTTTAAGTTAGGAAAACCTCCGGCATAACAATTAATTTGAAATGAACACAGGTGTCCTGAATCATCGTAATAGAGGGCTTGCAAAGGTTGATAATGATTCTTTATTTGAGCTTTAAATTTGATACTATCCAATGAAAACAAATAAGAAAAGTAGGCTGTGTCAAGCACATAATTATCAGAAACCGGAATATTATACTTTTTAGCATACTTCACAATTGTATGTTCCTTAACAGCCACAGGCTGTTTAATCCCATAAAGTGCTGTTACTATTGACGAACAACTTGTCAAGGTTAGAAAGAGTGTAAAAATCATTACCAATCTAACTCTTTCAACCCTCATATTCAATATGTTCTGCAGGTGAATCATGGGTGTACCAAACTAACCTTTTTATGTAAAAAAAACATTCCTACCAATACTAAGAAACTAAAAAAAGCATACAACAGCCACAAAACATCAAACCCAAAATTGCTTATTGTTTGGGTCGCAATAATTGGCGATGCAATTTGTGCAATACTCCATGTCATACTATATAAAGCAGCATACCTTCCCTTGTTGTTTTTATTTGCACGGCTTATCATAAATGTCATCATAAAAGGCATAGCCAACATTTCAGACAAAGTAACCAATAACATAGAAAAAACCAACCAAATTAAATTCGAAGCCCCTAACAATAACAAATAATTTAGAACTAAGGCGGCAGCACCAAAAACAACAAATTGTAATGGTTTAAACTTATGTTCAATTTTATAAATCAAAATCATTTCAGTGGCGGCCACCAAAATTCCATTCATTGCCATAAGAAAACCTATACTGCGTGCTGATAAATGATGTACATCTTTATAGTATAAAGGCATAGTGCTAAACATTTGAAAAAAAGCAGTAGTATATAAAATGGTGAACCCAATAAAAATCATAAAATGAACATCAGCAAAAGGCGATATGTTTTTCAATTCTATAATTTCACTGTCTTTAACCGGTTTATGCAAATGTTTTTTATTTGAAACAAATAAAATAATAATAAAAGCTGCCAATACTGATGAAATGGCATCAGCATAGAACAAATCAGAGAAATTGTGTTGTGCCAATAAACCACCTAAAGCCGGCCCTACAGAAAAACCCAAATTTGTAGCCAAACGGTTCAGTGATAATGAACGTGTAAAATTTTCCGGTTTACTATATGTTCCAATAGCAGCCGTATTTGCAGGTCTAAAGGCTTCTCCAAATAGACTCACCAAAAGAGTACAAAATGCAAAAAGTTTAAACGACTCAACTTGAGCTAACAAAAAAAGAAATACAGCACCCAACAACAAACTTCCATACATTACTTTATTAAACCCAATCATATCAGATAGTTTTCCGCCTAAAAAAACACCTATTAATGAGCCTATACCAAACATAGACATGATTGTACCGGCTTGCTCAATGCTAAAATGTAAACTTTGTGTGGCATATACGGTCATGAAAATAATTACCATAGTTCCACTACGATTAATTAACATAGCCAATGATAAAAACCAAATGGTTTTATTGATACCGGAAAATGCCCCTTTAAATGTGGTAAATATCGAATGAAACATAAAAAATTATAGTAAGGCAACAGTATTTCATAATTAGCAACAAATACAAAATATTTGTTGAAGTCTGCAAAATTAAGTAATAAAACAAAATACGCTCCCTTCATAATAAAGGGAGCGTATTAAAGAAACTTATTTGTTTTGCTGATTATCCTAAATAGGTTTTTAGAATCTTGCTACGAGAGGTATGCTTGAGTCTTCTTATCCCTTTTTCCTTAATTTGCCTTACCCTTTCACGTGTTAAATCTAATTTTTCGCCTATTTCTTCAAGTGTCATTGCAGCTTTGCCATCAAGCCCAAAAAAACATTTCAAAACTTCTGCTTCTCTGCTTGTCAGGGTGGTCAATGCCCTCTCAATTTCTCGTCTCAAAGAATCATTAATTAATTCATGCTCAGGACTAGGGTTATCTTCACTCTCCATCAAGTCGTATAGATTACCTGAGCCATCATCACTGGTAGAAAGTGGGGCATCCATTGACACATGTCGCCCTGTAGTACGCAATGAATCTTTTACGTCTTGCTCGGTCATCTCCAACAGCTCACTAATTTCTCCGGCAGTAGGTTCTCTTTCAAACTCTTGTTCTAATTTCGAGAAAGTTTTATTAATTTTATTTATAGTTCCAATTTTATTCAAAGGCAGCCTAACTATACGACTTTGCTCGGCCAATGCTTGCAAAATACTTTGCCTGATCCACCATACCGCGTATGAAATAAATTTAAACCCTCGGGTTTCGTCAAAACGCTGAGCGGCTTTAATAAGGCCTAAATTACCTTCATTAATTAAATCCGGTAAGGTTAACCCTTGGTTTTGATATTGTTTTGAAACTGAAACAACAAAGCGCAAGTTCGCCTTTGTGAGTTTCTCCAACGCGGCTTGGTCGCCCTGTTTAATACGTTTGGCCAATTCAACTTCTTCTTCGGCCGAAATAAGCTCAACACGCCCAATCTCAGATAGGTATTTATCTAAAGAAGCTGTTTCACGATTAGTAACTTGTTTAGTAATTTTTAGTTGCCGCATATAATAATGTTTGTTAATGTTTATTAATACGTATCTTAATTTTCTTTGTTTCATAATCAAATTCATTTTTTCTGCCTATTAATGAATAGATTACATATATTCGTAAATAATAATATCTTTGCGACTTTAAAATTTAACTATAATGAAATTTAATTTAATTTTAGCAAGTGTTGCTTGTATTCTCTTTTCCTCCGGATGCAGTAATAACAACAAGGAGGTAGATAAAACCAAAATAGCAGAAGTTGACACCATGCCTTTTGAAGTTGAGGCCGAAAGATTTGCAGATTTACAAGTTCTACGATATCAAGTAAAAGGATTTGATGAACTAAGTCTTCAGCAAAAGCAATTAGCTTACTATTTATATGAAGCAGCTATGAGTGGTCGTGATATTGTTTACGATCAAAAATACAAGTACAATCTTATCATACGCAGAACCATTGATGCTATATACACTACCTATAAAGGGGATAAAAATACTGCCGATTGGAAAGCTTTTGATGTATATGCCAAAAGAATTTGGTTTAGTAACGGAATACACCATCATTATTCAAATATGAAAATGATGCCTGATTTTAATGAAACTTATTTTGCTGAGTTATTAAATAATAGTGATCAAAGTTTGTTACCCTTAGATGGTAAGAGTATTGAAGATTTCTTAAAACTACTCAACCCAATATTGTTTGATCCAAAGGTAGATGCCAAAATTGTTAATCAAGCAGCCGGAATTGATAATATTAAGGCTTCGGCCAATAATTTTTATGAAGGCGTTAGCCAAAAGGAAGTTGAAGATTATTATGCAAAGTTGATGAATAAAGATGACAAAACTCCTATTATGTATGGGCTAAACAGCAAAATGGTAAAAGAAAACGGAAAATTGGTGGAAAAAGTTTGGAAAGTGGGCGGAATGTATGGAGCAGCCATTGAAAAAATAGTTTACTGGCTTGAAAAAGCAGCAACAGTAGCTGAAAATGCTGAACAAAAAGATGCTATCGAGAAATTAGCTAAATATTACAAAAGTGGCGATTTGAAAGATTTTGACGAATACTCAATTGCTTGGGTAAAAGACATTAACTCACGAATAGATGTAGTAAATGGATTTATTGAAGTATATGGTGATGCTATTGGCAAACGCGGAAGTTTTGAATCGGTGTTAAGTATGAAAGATATGGAAGCTACAAAAACTATTGCTACAATTGGTAAAGAAGCACAATGGTTTGAAGATAATTCACCTATTGCCAATGAACATAAGAAAAAAGAAGTAAAAGGAATATCGGCCAAAGTAATTACTGTTATTGCCGAAGCCGGTGATGCGGCTCCTTCCACACCTATAGGTATAAACCTACCTAATAGTAATTGGATACGCGAAATACATGGTTCAAAATCTGTTTCTTTAGGTAATATTGTGGAGAGCTACAACATTGTAAGTGCAAAAAGTCCTACTTTAAAAGAGTTTGCATACGACAATGAAGTTGTTGAAAGAGCTAAGAAATATGGTGCCTTGGCAGGAAATTTACATACCGATATGCATGAAGTAATTGGTCATGCTTCAGGAAAAATTAACCCAGGTGTGGGTACGCCAGATGTTACCTTAAAAAATTATGCCAACTGCTTGGAAGAAGCTCGCGCTGACTTAGTTGCTTTATATTACATATACGATCAAAAATTAATTGATATAGGAGTAATGCCCTCTTTAGAGGTTGGCAAAACCGAATATGATAATTATATTCTTAACGGGTTAATTATGCAGCTTACACGTATTAAATTAGGCGACCACTTAGAAGAAGCACACATGAGAAACCGTCAATTAGTTGCCGGCTGGGCTTTTGAAAAAGGCAAACAAGATAATGTTATAGAAATGGTAAAGAAAGATGGAAAGACTTACGTAAAAGTTAATGATTATGATAAGTTAAAAGTGCTTTTTGGTCAACTATTAAAGGAGATTCAAAGAATAAAATCGGAAGGCGACTATAAAGCTGCTACAGATTTAGTAGAAACATACGGTGTAAAAATTAACTACGACTTACATAAAGAAGTGTTAGAACGTTTTGAAAAATTAAACGTAGCTCCATATAAAGGTTTTATTCAACCTAAGCTTGTACCGGTTATGGAAAATGATAAAATTACCGATGTAAAAATTGAATACCCTACCGACTTTAGTAAACAAATGATTGAGTACGGAAAAGAATATAACTTCTTGCCAAATATTAATTAATAAGCAACCATATTTGATTAACCCTTTCCTAAATCTGAATTATGTTTAAAAACATAATTCAGATTTTTTATTTTTATAAGACATTGTTATACTTAAATTAAGGTAACTTGCAAAAAAGAATGCACACAAAAAACGATATGTTAATCCAATTTTAAAGTATATTTTTTGCCATTTTATTCTCCTACTGGAAGAATTTGGAGAAGAAAAGCCTCAACCATGACTTTTCAACTTACACATCATGGTAAACATTGTAGGGAGATTTTTCCTCGCTAATTAAGCACTATAATCAAAATATGTAATATTTCGCAGGAAGGAAATTACCTCGTAATATGATGAATTAAGTTAATATAGTGAATTATATTACAAATTCCTAAAATTCCATTTTATCTTTTAATGGGTACTGTTAATTCAGAAACTCTTTTGTCTTTTATGCCTATAACACAGTTCTAAGGTATCTTCATACTCACGAGATGATATTCGTTCCATTCTGTGGCCTTTGTCCTCTAGCAAGTCGGCAATAAAAACTCTATCGGGTAATATCTTTGCATTAAAATTAGAGATATTAAAGAAATCTCCAATAATACGTAGCTCCTCAAAATTTACGAATGAATTAATTTTAAAATAGGTGTCGTGTTTTTTATACTTTAAATAAACCGGAAACATAAGCAGATAAGAAAAAATCAAATTTTGATAAGAAACATTAATCGGTCTTTATCACAATATTCTTTAGTTCTTGAATAAAACTTTCTTGAGAAATATCTGCGTTGTCTTTTTTATAATAAAGACCACCCCATGTGTAGGTGATTTTTCTATAAACAATAATATCACCCGTTGTTAAGGTAACAATGGTTTTCGAGATAAAACAATTAGTTCCTTCCTCTGAATCATAATCAACAAATTTTACATATATTTTTTTTGCTTCTTCTGCAGCCTGTAAACGTGCTTCAGCTTCTGCACGTCTTTGAGCCAATTCTTGAGCTTTCAACTCAGCTTTTTGCCTTGCTTCCTCCTCTGCTTGAAGTCTAGCCGCTTCTCTTCGTTTAAATTCAGCCTCGGCTGCTGCAGCAGCCTTTGCATTTTCAGCTTCCTCAGCTTCTCTTTTAGCTTGAGCCCTTGCCTCTGCTTCGGCTGCAGCTTTAGCCTTTGCGGCTTCGGCTTCTTCTCTTATGGCATCTTGCTCGGCTTTCTTTTTTGCTGCTAAAGCTTCTGCTGCTTCCTGAGCCTTACGTTTCGCTTCTTCTTCAGCTAATCTTTTAGCATCTTGTTCAGATTTTTTCTTTAAAGCCTCTTCTTCGGCTAATCTCCTTTTTGCTTCAGCTTCAGCTTCGGCTTTTTCTCTAGCTTCTCTTTTTAATCTTTCCTTTTCCTCCTCGGCAGCTCTTTTTCGTGCCGCCTCAGCAGCTTCGGCTGCTTCCTTTGCATCTCTTTTGGCTTTATTTTTAAGTTCTTCTTGCTCGCGCTTTAATCTTTCAGCCTCTTCCTTTTTTTTCTTTTCAATTTCTTTGGCCATCTTTTCTAATTCACCACGCATAAACTTATCGGCATTATAATCAAACTCTTTCATAGTTTGATTATAAAAAACTTCACCTATAGGTTTCTCTAATACCGATACATCTAAATCAGGAACTTCCTTAAAAATACCAATTGACATCGGAAACTTATAATAATCTAACGTGTTTGATTCGGTGTAAACTCCTACTGTACTTACCGAAACAATCTTACCTGTATATCCGGGTTTTCCGGCAGAAATTAAATATTCTTTATCAGGGTCTAATGTAAACCTAAATTTCCCATTGCCTGTAGTGGTTATGGTTTGAATTAACTTACCTTTATTATCTGTAAGTTTAACAATTGCCCCATCAATGGTTCTACGAGAGTCATCATCAACTACCAAACCATTAATCTCTAAAGTAAATGCCTTGCCTTTTTGCGCAATACTCTTTTTATTGGTAATCAGTAAAACTACCATCAAACAAAAAAGTCCTTTCCACAAGTAAGCGTAATACTTAAAAGCAGTATTCTTGAAACTTTTTTGCATAAACATATTTTTCAATATTCTACAAATATATAAATTTAAAAAAATAAATCTCTATTTTAAAATTTGTCAATTTTGAAATATTCAAAGGCTCTCTGTATAAGGTAAACAATAAAAGAAAAGGGAGGCAGTGCCTCCCTTTTCTTTTATACAATACTTTTGCTAGTAATCCCGCAAATCATGCTCGGTATTAAAAATATCTTCTTTGATTTTTTCAGCCTCTTCCTTTTTTTTCTTTTCAATTTCTTTAGCCATCTTTTCCAATTCACCACGCATAAACTTATCGGCATTATAATCAAATTCTTTCGTAGTTTGATTATAAAAAACTTCCCCTAAAGGTTTCTCTAATACCGATACATCTACATCCGGAACTTCCTTAAAAATACCAATTGACATCGGAAACTTATAATAATCTAACGTGTTTGATTCGGTGTAAACTCCAACTGTACTTACCGAAACAATCTTACCTGTGTATCCGGGTTTTCCTGCAGAAATTAAATATTCTTTATCAGGGTCTAATGTAAACCTAAATTTCCCATTTCCAGTAGTGGTTATGGTTTGAATTAACTTCCCTTTATTATCTGTAAGTTTAACAATTGCCCCATCAATGGTTCTACGAGAGTCATCATCAACTACCAACCCATTAATCTCTAAAGTAAATGCCTTGCCTTTTTGCGCAATACTCTCTTTATTGGTAATCAGTAAAACTACCATCAAACAAAAAAGTCCTTTCCACAAGTAAGCGTAATACTTAAACGCAGTATTCTTGAAACTTTTTTGCATAAACATATTTTTCAATATTCTACAAATATATAAATTTATAAAAAATAAATCTCTATTTTAAAATTTGTCAATTTTGAAATATTCAAAGGCTCTCTGTATAAGGTAACAATAATAGAAAAGGGAGGCAGTGCCTCCCTTTTCTATTATACAACTCTTTTAACCTAGTATTCCCACAAATCATGCTCGGTATTAAAAATATCTTCTTTGATTTTTTCAGCTTCCAATAAGGCATCTAAGCCGGATAGGTAAGCATTAATTCTTCTATTGTAAACGTTGCTCTCTTTGTAGATATAACTGCTAAAACGTCTTTTCATAAAAATATCGTCATAAGTTCTACGCTCAGCATCATTTCCCTTATTATACACCTCAGCATTTACAAAGGTAAATCGGGCTTCGGGAAAATAAATCCAAAACATTGTTTCTATCCTTTCCTCTCCATTTTTTTCATAAAAACGTACCGGAGCTAAACCAATTATTCTAACATCCATAACTGAACGCTGACGATCAAAAAACCACTCCTCCTTAATTTTAATTTGCTTAACCTCGGCAGGTATAAATTGCCTTTGTGTAATCTTTTCTTCTAGCTCTCCGGTTTCAAAGTTCTCAATCTGAGTTGTATCCCAAGAGTTATATTTGGCGTCTAACTCGGTTTTTGACAATTGAGTGGTAAAGTCACCATCATTTTCATCGCTGTATGCAATTAATGAACCGTCTTTGGTAACTCCATCCCATACTACCTGCATTAAACTTTTTCTCCCGGCAATAGGATCAGTAGGAAAATAAAAATCTTGATTTATCTTTTCGCGCAAATCAACAATTCTCCAAATTCTTTTACTCCACATCACATCAGCTTCGCGTAATGAAGAATAAGGAATTACTTTGCGTTGTAATGAGTGTTCTTTTATATAAACACCATCAAGGATGTTACTTTGAGATTTAACATCGTGATTTAATGAAAGCATTAAAAACACCGTAACAACAACAACAATCGCTTTTTTGCTCAAGGTTCTCATTTTATTAAATTTTTAATGAAGATATATAACTAACCTTTAATTTTAAGAGTAACCGGAGGAAGGGTTCTAACTGTACCATCAGGCATTCTTACTTTAATATCCTCAAAAATAACCCTACCATTATTTTTCACCTTTTGCAATAAATTAGTAACACCTCCGGTAAAGGCTGCACCAGTGGCAGCTTCTGATTTAAATTCACCTCCAACGTTTAGGGCAACCGAGTAGGAAGAAACTGTAGTTTTTAAATCAAAATCAAAGTTTTCCATAACAGAGGCTACTCCTCCGGCAGAGAGTAAAAGTGCCTTAGATACAGTTCCACCTGACTTTTGTCCGGCAACTTTTGCAATTGGGTCAGGTAATGATTTTACACGGAATTTAAATCCTCCTTGTATGGCCTTATTTGATGTTCCTTGTTTAACAGAAACGGTAATATTAGCTTCTTTTGAACCTGCAGGGCAATTAACAATATAAGAACCCTTTTTAGAAGGATCCGGTTTTATGCTACCGCCTGAAATATTAGGGGTAACCAAATCAGGAGCATAACCCGGAACAGATATATCTACAGGGTTATCAACTCCAATGTAAAGTACATTCATTTTTGTAGGTGATACAACTAATGCCGGTGGTGTAACAATATAACTAGATGAAAAAGGATAATAATTAAACCCGCCACCCGGTTTTTCAACTTCAATAACTCCACTCCATTTTTGTTCTCCGGTAGCACTAGTTCCTACTTTATATTTTCCAATACCCCCACTAACAGGAATTTCTTTACCCGGATCGTTTTTATTTATCCTAGGGTCAGTTTCTCCATCATTTTTTGAGGTATCAACGGCACATAATAAAATTCTTGGATTACTGCTAGAGTTAGAAGCAATTAACAATACATCAGCTTTATATTCATCTCCTTGCATCACAACACTAGATGGAGCAATAACTTTTGCCCCTAATTTATCAAATTTAAAATCACCGGCAGAAACTGATGATAATAATTTTGTAACAACATCAACTTCGGCATTTCTAATTTGCATTTCTAAAGCGCTTAAGTTAACAATAACAGCTGCTAAAGGTAAGTGATAAAAGTTGATAATTTCCCAACCGGCTTTTACCCCATTTTCAACTCCGTCAGGTAACTCTAAACCGGCTTTTAATTTAGACTCCATATCCTTTTTATCGGCCGGTAGGAATAACTTGGCATCATCAAATAGTTTTATTAAGTCATCACGGTATTTAAAAACTCTTTTTTTCAAATCAAGAGCAGTTAATTCACCATCTTTTGGAGTAGCAGGCTCACTACCAATCAATACCTCAGTAGGAACATCATAGTTATCCTTTGAGTCAACATATTTTAATTGAATAGTATCAACAACAGCTTGCTCCTTTTTATCAGTTTCTTTTATCACATGTTTCTTTATTTGGTCAATATAATTAACCAAATCAGCACTTATTTTTTTGGCTTGTTGTGCTCTGTCATAGTAAGGTTTTGTTTTATTTGCATCCTTATCGAGAGCTGCCTTAAAATCATTATATAATTTCTCGTTTTTCTTCTCGTAATTTGTGTTCGCTCTTTCAAGCCCTTCATTTACAATTACGAAAGAATCAAGAATTGATTTGGAAACGTTAAGTGCCAACAATGCTGTTAACACCAAATACATCATTCCAATCATCTTTTGTCGTGGTGGTAATTTGCCGCCTGCCATTTTATAGTTCTATTTATTAAATGAGTAAATTAAAATATATAAGGGGCCTAATTAACCTCTATTAAAATTCATTGCTGAAAGCATGTTACCATAAACGGTATTTAAAGCTCCTAAATTGGTAGCTAACTTACCAATTTCTTCTTTATACTTATTGGTATCTTCAACAGAATCTTGTAAATTTTTCCATAATGTTTCAATACCTTCATACATTTTATTAGTGGCCTTTAAATGCTCACTTGAACCTTGAAGTTGTAATTCATATACTGCATTTAAAGCACTTAAATTTTTAGAAACCTGTTGTAACTGTTCCCCATAGGCCTGACCATCAATATTTGTATTTGACAAATCAGCTAATGAAGCGGTAGCTTTTACATAACTCTTGCTTAATTCAGTCATATTTTGGGTTGCTCCCTCAACTTCTTTCACAAAGGCAGAAGTTGCAACAGAAGCATCAGCCATGATTGACATTTTATTTGCTTGATCGCTCAAATTTCTCATTCCTGAACTTAAGCTTTCTAATAACTCCGGGCCAATTTTTGCCTCTTCAAGCATTTTGTCTAATTCCTGAGTGATTGGATCTTTTGAGCCTTTTTTAATTTCTTTGTGACCATGCCCATGACCTTCATCATCATGCATACCACGCAATTCAGGGTAAACTAAACTCCAATCAACATCTTCATGTACCGGTTCAAAAGCTGAGAAAAAGAATATGATAGCCTCAATGGATAATCCGCCAACAAGCATTGCCCCCGCTCCAGGCCAGTGCTGAATTTTAAACATAGCTCCTACAATTACAATTGCAGCTCCCCATCCATAGAGATAACCCATGAATTTTTTACCTTTTTTTGATTGAAGTGTTTGAATAAGTCCCATAGTTTTTTAAAGAATTTGTGTTAGAAAAAATTTGATTTGGTCGAAATTATTATTTTGTTTTTATAAATAAGTACTATTTAATATTAATGTTTTCAATATTATTGTGTTGAAACATCCATTCCTTTACCTCTTCCTAAATAACTCATCACACAGCGAAAGCCGATGTAACACTTGGCAGTATCTTGATACTCATAGGTTCTGGTACCCACCTGTGTAAAATATGAAATATCTTTCCAAGAACCTCCGCGAATTACTTTTCGTTTTAGTGCATAATAATCATTATCGTTAGCCTCATACTGATAATCCATATTTAAGTCGTGGGCAAAGTTATATGCTGATTCATCATAAGCATTATTTGTCCATTCGGCCACATTACCTGCCATTTCGTATAACCCAAAATTATTAGGATTATAAGTGCCTACGCGTACTGTATGAAAACCACCATCATCGGTATAATTACCTCGCATAGGTTTAAAGTTGGCTAAGAAACATCCTCTTTGATTTCTGATATAAGGACCTCCCCAAGGATATGGTGAATTTTTTAGACCTCCTCTGGCAGCGTACTCCCATTCACTTTCTGTTGGTAAGCGAAAATCCTGAACCATAGGAACATCTACATTAACTAAAAAGCTATTCATTAATTGTGTTCTCCAGATACAAAAAGCGCGTGCTTGTTTCCATGTTACACCAACCACCGGATAATCATCATAAGCCGGATGCCAAAAGTACATGTTAGTCATAGGCTCGTTAAAAGAGTAAGTAAAATCATGTATCCAGGCCAAAGTATCGGGATAAACATTAATTACGTCTTTTCTAATAAATACAGAGCGATCTATTAAACCTTGCTCTCTATTGGCTTTGCGTGCTGCTTCACGTAAATCTATCCAATAGTATTCAAACATAAGTTTTCGGGTGTCAATTTCCTTCCTATTGTAGAATCTTTCATTCTCAGGTAAGTACATTTCCACAAGACCTTCTCTAGCCTCCGGTGAAGTCCATTTCAACTTTTCTTCCCAGTTTATTTGTGGCCCCGGAGTAATGTCATCTCCATATATATCTTGCGAAATTAAGAAATTATCATTACCTGCTTCACCTAAGGTTCTTCTGGCAATTGAATCTCTAACCCAATACACAAATTGTCTGTATTCGTTATTGGTAATTTCTGTTTCATCCATATAAAATGCTTGAACGGAAACTGTTTTTGCCTGTGTTGTTTGAGAAAAAGGCACATTTTGATCGCTTGGACCCATATTAAAGCTTCCCATTTTAATATAGAGCATACCGTAAGGATCAAGGTCATACCATGCTTGACGATTTTGAACACCGATTAATTGTCCATTACCATCATTACTACATGATGTAAACAGTAAAGTAACTACTGCTATGGCTATTAAAGAAAATAATTTCTTCATTTTTTCTAATTTAAATTGAATACAATTTTTGAAACTTATTATTTCTAAAAAGGAATAGAATATTTTGTTTCATATTGTAGAATTTATTTGCTGTTAAAAAAAAATATAATGTAAAGGGTCTTTACGCAATTATTAAAATAAAGGTTACAAAAAATATGATTTTATAAAAATCTTGGGTTTTTATATCTGGTAATTTTCTTTGGCGGAGTAATGTTATAGCAGAATCCAAGCATAATTTCGTGAGATCCGCTGCTATGTTGTTTTATGTTAGAAAGTGTTAAATCGTACGAATATCCTATTCTATAATTTCCTTTTCCATTGGCCAAGGTGCCTTGATACCCTAATAAAGGAACAATGGCATCTTGTAGGCGATATGACAAGCCGGCCCAAAGCATATTATTATATAGTACATTGGCATTCACATCTAATTGTGTAGAGGCAGCATCTGTTTTGAGCAAGAAGTTAGGGCGCACTTTTAATGTTTCATTAATATCATACTCATAGCCGGCAGTAACATACCAGTGACGAGCCATTAGATATTGTAAACTAGTATTGGCTAATTTTGGAGCTAATAAGTGAACACCTGAAATACCGGCATATAATTTTCCGGGAATATGATAATGTGCACCAAAGCCTAAATCCATTGTATTATCACTAACAGAGGCTAGTGGAATTAAATTATCACCTTGATCAATAGAAATAAAATTTCCACTTATTGCTTTATTTAATAATCCCAAATCTAAACCTACTCCTAAGTTTCCGGGACCAATATTTAGGCGATAAGCTCCGGCAAGTTTTGCGAAGAAAGTTTTTTCAAAACCTAACTTATCTGCAATAATTGTGGCACCAACACCTATTGTTTGCTCTCCAATTTTAAAAGGAGCATCAATTGTAACTAAGGTTGTTTTAGGGGCTCCATCAAAACCAACCCATTGTTGGCGGTTAATAACTGTAGCACATAAATACTCGCTTGCTCCCGCAAATCCTGCATTGGTTGAAAGTCGTGTAAACATCTGTTGACTAAACTGAGGATCTTGTTGTGCAAAAGCTTGAATTCCGCTTAAAACAAGGAGTACAGAAGTAACTATTTTTTTCATATAATCTATTTTTGTTACTTAAAATTTATACAATTAAAAGGTGTTTTTTTATAATTCAGTCGGTAAAGTAAAGCATCTATTTTGAAAATTGCAAATCTTTTTAACAATTTTATGTTGAATGTAAAAAAAATATAGGCAATCTTTTAACGTTTTTTTAATACGAATGGAATTAATAGCCTCTAAATCAGTTTCTGATAGGTTTGCCACCATTTATCGGGTATTATTTCATTACAAGCTGTTTGGTAGTCGGAATAAGAGCAAGGAACTAAATGATGTCTCTCGTATTTAGATTTATTGTTAGGGTATGGCACTTCCATCCACCATCTATCGCTTTTATTACTTTTATAAAAAATTATCTCATGTTTATTTTCACTAATAAAAACTCTATACTTTAAAAAATTAGGGTTCAGTGCTGAGGGGTTATCATTTTTTCTTTGGGTTACGCCTTCAATAAAACACCAAATTGCTTGTGCAGTAAGGCTAGCCGTAAACTCTCTATTATCAAAGGTTGGATTGTATTCATAAAATCCTACTGAGGTAACTTTATCACTTAATCCTGCATATCGGGCAATCTGGCAGTATTCTTCACCTGAAAAGCCATTTGGCCCGGCATTATAGTTTCCCGGGGCATCAGCCATTCGAACAGCACTAATGTCGAAAGATACAATATCTGCATTCCTCACAATGGGTTCGGTTTCTTCGATATTAGCTCTTACCGGTCCTAAGCGATAACAATCAAAGAATAATTTATCCATAAGTTCAACAGCATTAGGATCTACTAAATAGGTTTGATATCCAATATTACTAAAATTAAAAAGATAATTTGGCTGGTGCATGATAATTTTGCTCAAATAGGTTTGAGCATCAATGTTTTGATCAATAAATCCTAAATTGAAGTCGCAGTCAATAACTACAAGATTTACTAATTGCTCTAGGTTTTCGTATCCTTTATAACAGGCATAGGTAAGGTCATGACCACCACCAAGAATAACGGGAATAATATTATCTTTAACCAGAGTTTCTATGGTAGAATGAAGGGCAAAATAGGTGTCGTCAAGAGTATGTCCGGCTTCAATATTTCCTAAATCAATAATTTGAAATTGGTTTCCTAAGCCCCATAATTTATAAAGATACTTTCTAATAATATCCGGGGCTAGGGCACAACCTTCATTATCTAAAGCACCTCTTCCTTCTTTTACACCAATAATTGCAATTCTACATTCTTCAAGCGAAGGAAACTCATTCAACTTTTCATACTTTTTTATAGTATCTCCTAATTGATTGGGTAAGTAATTATATTCATTACTTATTTGTTCAACATTAATAGGCTTGAAAAAAACCGAAATATCCAATTTTATTTCTTTTTAGTGTTATTAGCTTTTTTTGCAGTATTTTTTTTGGTGGATGTTTTTTTAGGTTCAGCCCTCTTAGCTGCAGTTTTCTGTGCTGCACTTTTTACAGGAGCTTCTTTGCGTTTAGAAGTTCCGGAATTACTTTGCTTTGTTGCTTTTGGGGTTGCGCTATCGGCATTACTAGCATCAGTATCACTAATAATAAGTTGGCAATCTTGTAAGGTTAAATCTTTTGCATCTTTACTACCTTTGGGTATTTTATAATTTTTATTATTAGCAGCTATATAAGGCCCCCAGCGCCCGTTGAGTATTTGTATGTTTTGTTCTTCAAAGGTATTTATCACTCTTTCGCTATCTTTCTTTCTTTTTGCCAGTATTAATTCAATGGCTCGTTCTTGGGTAATTGATAATGGATCGTCTGTTTTGGCAAGTGAATAAAACATTCCATTATGTCTGATATATGGTCCAAAGCGCCCTGCTGCAGCAACCATCTCAGTGTTTTCAAAATTTCCAACCACCCTTGGTAAAATAAATAGCTTCAGTGCTTCGTCTAAGGTAATAGTATCGAGTCGTTGGTTAGAGTTTAGCCCGGCAAATCGCGGTTTATCGGTTTCATCATTATTTTCACCTATTTGTATCATTGGACCAAAGCGACCAATTCTGGCATATACATTTTTTCCGCTAACAGGGTCTTTTCCTAAATTGCGTTCACCGGAGGCTCTATCAGAATACTCTATAGTGTTTTCAACAAGGTTGTGAAATGGTTTATAAAAGCTGTCTAACATCTTTTGCCATTTTAATTTTCCTTCGGCAATTTCATCAAATTCTTTTTCGACCGAGGCCGTGAAATTATAGTCCATAATTTCCTTAAAGTTTGCAAGTAGAAAATCTGTTACCACCATCCCAATATCAGTAGGAAACAATTTGGCTTTCTCTGCCCCACTATTCATTGATTCAGTGATAGTGTTAAGCGATTTATTTTTTAATAAAATTACTTTAAAATTCTTTTTTGTTCCTTCCCTATCTTCTTTTACCACATAGCCTCTTTTTTGAATTGTTGAAATTGTTGGTGCGTATGTAGAGGGACGACCAATCCCTAATTCTTCTAATTTTTTTACCAATGAAGCTTCGGTATATCGAGGCTGATGATAAGTAAACTTTTGGGTTGCTTTAATTTCAGCGTAGTTTAATGTTTCGTTTGTTTTTAAAGTAGGTAACATGCCTTCTTGCTCTTCGGTGTTTTCTTCATCGGTTGACTCTATATAAAGTTTCAGAAAACCTTCGAACTTAAGCATTTCACCTACGGCATTAAAATTTTCTTTATTTTTATCGTTGGTAATTAATACATTTGTTTTTTCTAATTGTGCATCGCTCATTTGAGAAGCTACTGTACGTTTCCAAATTAAATCGTACAATTTTTTTTCTTGATTATCACCATCAATCTTTTGTACATTAAAATATGTAGGTCTTATGGCTTCGTGTGCTTCTTGTGCGCTTTTAGATTTGGTTTTAAACTGACGCTTGTGATGATATTCTTTACCGAACAGTTGAATTATTTCGTCTTTAGAGGCATTGAGTGCGGTTTCTGAGAGGTTAACCGAATCGGTTCTCATATAAGTGATTTTTCCACTTTCGTATAATCGTTGAGCTACACTCATAGTTTGACCAACAGAAAAGCCAAGCTTTCTACTAGCTTCTTGTTGTAATGTTGATGTTGTAAACGGTGCAGCGGGTGATTTTTTGGCCGGAGAAGTTTGTAAATCGGCAACTTTAAACTGAGCATCTTTAAACGCTTCCAGAAGTTTTTGTGCTTCCTCAAATGAAGCAATTTTTCTTACAATATCTGCTTTAAAGCTATCGTTTTTTGAATTAGTAAAAATTGCAGCTATTTTATAATAGCTCTCGGAGGTAAAGCTTATTATATCTCTTTCTCGTTCAACAATAAGTCTAACAGCCACAGATTGTACTCTACCGGCAGATAAAGGAGGTTTTACTTTTTTCCACAATACCGGTGATAATTCAAATCCCACGAGTCGGTCAAGAATTCTACGGGCTTGTTGGGCATCTACCAGGTTGATATCAATATTTCGAGGATTATCTATAGCATTTTTAATGGCAGAGGGGGTAATTTCATGAAAAACTATTCTCTTTGTATTATTATTATTTAACCCAAGTGTTTCAAATAAATGCCATGAAATAGCTTCTCCTTCACGATCCTCATCAGTTGCCAGCCAAACCGTATCGGCTTTTTGAGCCATTTTTTTCAGCTCTCCAACTACCTTTACTTTGTCTTCAGATATTTCATAGTTAGGTAAAAATTTTTTGTTTACATCTACGCCAAGTCCTTTTTTTACAAGGTCACGAACATGGCCAAAGCTTGATTTTACTGTGTAATCCTTTCCTAAAAACCCTTCAATGGTTTTGGCTTTTGCCGGTGACTCAACTATAACTAAATTTTTACTCATAATGCAAATATATTTAAGGAAATATTACGGCAAAGAAAATAATTTTATTTTAAATGAGATTAATTTTGAACTTTGGGAAGAAATAACAAATTGTGTATTTGTGTGTCACAATCAAATCTATCAACTAGTCAACCTTTACAATCTTAATCTCCACTCTTCGGTTTAGTTCGCTCTCCTCATCATTTTTGGGATCGGGGAAAAGCATCATAGAGTTTCCAAACCCCTCAACGTGGCACCTTTTTTTATTGATTCCCTGATAAAGTAAATATTTTTTTATGGCATCAGCTCGTTTCTCACTTAATCGTTTAAACTCTTTCAAGTTTTTTTGTTTAGGGCCATTGGCATGTCCTTGTATTTCAATTTTGACGTGGCTATTTTTTTGTAAAAAAAGTAATAAGGTGGTTAATGCCGGTTTTGACTTGGGTAATAATTTATCGGTATTGCCTTCAAAATAAAAAGGAATAATATCTAAATAGGAATCAGGAACAATTTTACGCAAATAAACGGTATCAACATATCCACTTGAATCGGGGAGTATTTGATAGGTTCTTTTTTCAATCATAAACCCACCGGAAACAGCCATTAAATCGGTTGAAGAGTTAAGGGGAAATTTATAGGAATTATTTCCTGAAATAACAAAACCGGTATCAACGCTGGCAGTTCTAACCACAATATCTGTTTCAATTTTTTCTTTAGTTTCAGCATCTGCAAAAACCAATTGAAGTCTGTTTTTATTTTTTTGGGCTTCGGCTTCCATTTTAGCCAATAAACTATCAACAGCAACACTATTAGATTTAATTTCTTTGTAGTTTATTTTTAAAACATATCCGGCTAACGGAGTTTTATCGTTGGCCAGCACAAGCATATAATTTTTTCCAGCCTCAATAACCACATCTTTGCTAAATGAGCTTCCTACCCCCATTCCAACAAATGCTGTATCGGCATTTTTATTCAAACCTGTAACACTCTTAATCGCTTTATCATTCCGAGAGATATTAGATCGTAAAGGTTTTATTCTTGCGGTTTTAATAGAATCGCAAAATCCTTCAACAGATGCATCAAAAAACATAAAATCATAATCATCATTAATGTTATCAGGAATGATGGTAAAGGTTAATTCTGCTTTATACGGTGAATTAAGTATATACCATGAGCTATTTTTTTCATTTTTAAAAAAGGTTGAGTCGTACTTTTTGAGTTGGTTAAGTTCTTTTATTTTCCCGTAACCTAAAGGTCTTTCTTTATGAGAGTAAAGAGTGTCTGCTTGGGTAAGAATTACAGCCGAATTGCAATCATTATTTTGTGCTTTGAGCTTGTTTTGAGAAATTAAAAACAGGTAAAAAACGATTAAAAATAAACGCATTGTTCAAATAAATATTTTACAAAGATAATTTTACCCTAAGTGGAAAAAAAACATAAAATATTTGATTGAGCCTTTAATTTATCAACAAATTGTTAAAACCATTTTGATATTTAAAATCTAACAAAATATAATTTTTAGCTAATGTCATATTCAACTGAATGATTTAGGTAATATCATTGTGTGTATTAATACAAAAAATCTTTTCTATTTTTGTAGTAAGTTATTATAATGCAATTTCACTAAAAACTTTATAAATGTCAAATAATGATATTTTAAAAAAGCTAAGGGTAGCCTTGAAACTAAAATCGGAAGATATTCAGAAGATACTGGAACTATCAGATTTTAGAGTTAGTTTAAGCGAATTAAACTCATTTTTTAGAAATGAAGAACATCCAAATTATAAAGAATGTGGCGATCAGATTTTGAGAAATTTTTTAAATGGTTTAATTATTCATTATAGAGGCCCCAGAGAAGAGAGGGTTAAAGAGAACAACGCAAAAAACAAAGCTTAGAATAAGTTGTTTTTAAGAAAATTAATATGATAGAGAAATAACCTTTTGAAAACAGAGAATGATTAAATCAAATATTATCAATTACCTTTCGTTAGTAAAGTTCAGTCATACCATTTTTGCTTTACCTTTTGCTATTATAGGATTTTTTATGGCTATAAAAATAGGCGAAACACCATTTGATATTGCTATTTTTATTAAAGTAATTTTATGTATGATTTTTGCCCGCAATGCGGCTATGGCGTATAATAGATATGCCGATAGAGAAATTGATGAACAAAACCCACGAACTACCAATCGTGAGATTCCGTCAGGTATTATAAAACCACGTTCAGCCTTAGTTTTTATTATTCTTAATTGTTTGTTTTTTATAGTTACCACTTGGTTCATTAATCGTCTGGTATTTTTTTTATCTCCTATTGCTTTAATGGTTATTTTAGGATATAGCATGACCAAGCGTTTTACTACTTTATGTCATTTTATATTAGGAGTAGGGTTAGGTTTGGCTCCAATAGGCGCCTTCTTGTCGGTAACAGGAAGGTTTGATATTATCCCGATATTGCTTTCTATTGCTGTATTATTGTGGGTTGGCGGATTTGATATTATTTATGCCTTACAAGATGATGATTTTGATAAATCTCAAAACTTAAAATCTATTCCTGTATTGTTAGGCCGAAAAAATGCTTTACATCTTTCGCAAGTAACTCATTTTATGGTATCGGTATTACTGCTGATAGTAGGATATTTACTAGAAGCTTCAAAATTTTACTATTTGGGATGGTCTGTTTTTTCTCTATTATTGGTATTTCAACACCGCTTAATAAAGCACAACGATTTATCAAAAGTAAATGTGGCTTTCTTTACCACCAACGGGATAGCTAGTGTAACATTTTTATGTTTCTTTTTACTTGATTTTTATATTTCATGGTAGCCATAAATAATAGACTCAACACGTTAAGAACAGGAATGCTTTCCAAACCAACACACAATAATATATTGATTTATGCTTTCTTTGAAAAGATAAGCTGTCAAAGGCACATGATAAAATGGGAGTAATTAGAAAGCAAGGTATAGCAAACACTTTAATAAGCTATATTGGGATATTAATAGGCTTTATTAATATTATCTATGTCCAACCTAATTTTTTAAGTTCTGAGGAGGTAGGATTATTACGTATATTATTTTCGTTTTCGGCCACTATTGCTATGTTTTTACCTTTAGGTGTTGGAAATATCACTTTAAAATATTTTCCCTATTTCAGGAATCAAGAAAATGGCCATCACGGCATTATGGGATTGATTTTTTTGTTCTCTATTATAGGTTCAGTTATTGTTGGCATAGTATTATTAATTTTTAAAGAAGCTTTTATAAGTTTATACAGTAAAGATTCAGCACTGTTTGTACAATATTTTTATTTGGTATTTCCTATTACAATTTCTATTGCATTTTGCTCGCTGTTTGGGATATATAGCCAATCGTTATATAAGTCGGTTATCCCGTCTTTTATCAATGAAATAGCATTACGTATTTTTAATATAGGGGTTATAGTCATATATTTTTTTGGGTACATTGAGATAACCATGATGGTTATTTTATTTTTTGCATCATATACATTGCAAGCTTTAACCCTACTGCTTTATATTTACAATAACGACAAGCCTTCGTTAAAAATAAACTTTAAGAAGATAAAAGAAATAGGCACTGCAGAAATACTTACTTATGGTTTTATTTTGTCTATCAATTCTATAGCATCATTGTCTATAAAATATATTGATGTAATGATGTTAGGGGCTTTTGTACCTTTAAGTTTGGTGGGGGTATATTCAATAGCCGCATTTATACCTACAGTTATTGAGGCTCCTGTAATTTCATTTGAGAGGATTGCCAATGCTAAGATTGCCAATGAATGGCATCAGAATAATTTGACAGAGCTTTTTAAAATTTATCAAACTTCTTGTAAATATTTACTTTTTATTGGTGGTTATTTATTTTCAGGGATTATTATTTGTTCTCCTTACTTATTTGAGCTATTGCCTGAAGAGTACCGAGAAGCTAAAAATATTGTACCTATAATAGCAATGGGAAGTTTATTTAATATGACTACGGGCTTAAACGGCAGTTTAATATTTACTTCAAAAGGTTATAAATGCGGAACATCCTTTTTAATTATATTGGTTGGAGTAATAATTTCACTTAATTATATACTAATTCCTAAATATGGTATTTATGGTGCAGCCATAGCTAATGCCATAGTGAGTTTAATTTATAATTTTTTAAAGTTTATGTTTCTTTGGGTTAAATACAAGTTTCAGCCTTTTACCAAGCAAACCTTGTTAAACCTTATGGTTATCATTACGGTTATTGCCGCTTTTAAGTTAATACCACAAATAGAAAATGCCTATTTGGGCATATTGTTATTAGGGAGCGGTATTACCGTATTATATTTATCGCTTTGCTATAAATTAAATTTAATAGAAGAAGAGTTATTGAATAATCTGAAGAGCCGTTTGGGTATCAGGGCAAGAAAGTAATAAAGAAGATAACAAGGTTAAAAAGATGCTGAATATTAATTAAGCTTTTTTTCTAAATTCATTAAAATTTACACTTAAAGAAAAGATATTGCTTCCCCCGGCCAAGTGATAAAAAGAGTGACTATATCCTAAAACAAACTTAGATACTTTAAATCCTACACCAAAAGCAAAACCACTCATACCGGTGCGTGATTCTATCACTAAATCTTTGCGTCTATTGTAATTATAACTTAATCTCAGATTTAAGTTCTTGGTTATCAAGAACTCGGCACCAATTACAAAGTGACGGAAAATATTTTCACCAATCTTTCTTCCGGGAGGAATTATTTGATTAGTCATGGGGTCAACTTTAACCTCATTAACAGAATCGGTATAAGTTAGTTTAAATTGCTGGAGGTTGGTAGCCACAAGATTAAAACGCAAAGGTACATGCTCCAGTCTTTGTGTAAGGCCTATTTCGACATTTAGAGGAATGGCTTCGCGATGGCCTGTATAAGAAATAATTTGTGTTCCTATATTACGAGCTAAGAATGAAGCTGCAAATCTTTTATTAGGATGAAAAAAAGCGCCCGCAATATCAACACCAATGCCTAAGGAGCTATAACCGGCTATTGATGAGTAAACAGGTTTAAGATTGGCACCGATACTAAAAACTGAATCAATTTTTTTACCCCAACCAATATTAAAAGCGTATTCGCCACCGGTAAAGGTTCCGGTTTGCAATGAGGTTTCATCACTTTCAATAAATTTACCGTAACTAATATATTGCAACCCGGCCGAGAAAGTGCCGTAGTTTTCAAACGATTTTCCGTAGCCAATCATACCATAGTTAATGCCTGACACAAAGTTGAGATAATTTAAAGTCATTTGATTACTCATTTCGGAGTTAAGCAAGGCGGGATTAATTAAACCTAAATTAAGGTCGTAGTCCTTCACCGCAGGCGTGTATCCTCCTAAAGCAGTAATTCGAGCATTGGGGATAAGGTTTAGGAAATTATAAACCGTATTACCTCCGGTTTGTGCCAACACTCCTCCGGTATGTGATAAAAAGGTAAAAAGCAGAAAGGCAGAAAAAATTTTCTTCATGTAATAATTATAATACAATACAAATAAACAAATCTGTTTTGAATTGAACGATATTTTTATTAGAAAATTGAAACTCCCCGTAATTTAGCTTGAATCAATACTATTAAAGAGTTCATAATTTCTTCTTCGTAGATTTTGATTTCTTTATTTCGCTTTGAATCCGTATTGATTCATCATGAATAGTCTGGTAAATTGCTTTTATAAAATCATTATTTAGGTTAAGTGTTTTGGCTTGTTTTAACTGGTTTTTCAAGGTGTTTTTCCTCCTGCGTATTTGCAGGATAGTAATATTATTCTTTACCTTATACTCTCCTATTTTATGTGATAAGGCATTACGTCTGTTTAGTAAACTCAATAGCTCATCATCAATAATATCAATACTTTTTCTGAGTATATTCAGTTCTCCATTTGGTTCATCGGCTTCGCTATTGGCAATATTAAGCCCATTTATCAGTTTCAATAATTCTTTAGGAGTAATTTGTTGTGAGGCGTCACTCCATGCCTGTTCGGGGTTGCAATGCGTTTCAATCATTAACCCATCCATCGCCAAATCCATAGCCTGCTGGGCGACAGGTGCAATAAGCTTGCGCTTACCTCCTATATGACTGGGGTCGCAAAACAAAGGTAAATCGGGCATAATGGTTTTAAGTTGCACGGGTATTTCCCAAGCCGGATAATTTCTATATCGTGTTTGACCATACTTATAAAATCCGCGATGAACGGCAGCAATATTTTCAATCCCTGAATTATATATTCTTTCAATAGCTCCTAACCACAAGTTGACATCAGGATGAATAGGGTTTTTAATTAATATAGGAATATGTGTAACTCCTTTTAAGGCATCGGCTAAATGTTGTACTGAGAATGGATTTACAACTGTTCTGGCACCAATCCAAAGTACATCGACTTGATGCTTCAAAGCTAACTCAACATGCTCAGATGTTGCTACCTCAATGGCATACCTTAATCCGGTTTGTTGGCGCATATCATCGAGCCAAAGCAAAGCTTCTTGGCCTATTCCTTCAAAGGCTCCGGGGCGTGTACGTGGTTTCCAAACACCTGCTCTAAATATAGCGTCAGGAAAATAAGTAGCTATACCCTGGGCAGTTTGCATAATTTGCCCATGCGTTTCTGCACTGCAAGGCCCGGCAATAAGGAAAGGCTTTGAAGATTGATTAATCCACTTTGAAAAGTTACTTTTCACGAGATAGCATTCATTAATATCAAGTTTACGGTATATAAAATAAAACGTAAACTTCCTTCAAACTTAAAACAATTAGATTAGTATTACCATCCTAAAACCCATGCGAATATTAAAGGTGCAACAATAGTTGCATCGCTCTCTACAATATATTTAGGTGTATTAATATCCAGTTTTCCCCATGTAATTTTTTCATTAGGAACAGCACCAGAGTATGATCCGTAGCTTGTGGTTGAGTCGCTAATCTGGCAGAAATACGACCAGAAAGGGACATCGTGCCAACCTAAGTCCTGATACATCATAGGAACAACACAAATAGGAAAATCACCGGCTATACCGCCTCCAATCTGAAAAAAACCAACCCCTTTACCTTCAGAGTTATTTCTATACCAATCGCTTAACCATACCATATATTCAATACCGCTTTTCATGGTGGAGGCTTTTAATTCTCCTTTAATTACATAAGAAGCAAAAATATTCCCCATAGTGCTGTCCTCCCAACCCGGAACAACGATAGGAATATTCTTTTGAGCGGCTGCCAGCATCCAACTGTTTTTTGGATCAATTTCATAATATTGTTCCAAATCACCGCTTAGCAGCATTTTGTACATAAACTCATGAGGAAAATAACGTTGGTTTGAGTTATCGGCTTCTTTCCATATTTTATGTATATGTTGTTGTAGTCGCCTAAAAGCCTCTTCCTCCGGAATACAAGTATCAGTAACACGGTTGTAATGATTCTCTAATAAATCCCATTCTTCTTGTGGTGATAAATCGCGATAATTTGGGACGCGTTTATAATGACTGTGTGCCACCAAATTCATAATGTCTTCTTCTAGGTTAGCACCGGTGCAACTGATTATATCAACCTTTCCCTGACGAATCATTTCGGCTAATGATTTGCCCAATTCGGCAGTACTCATGGCTCCTGCTAGGGTAATCATCATTTTACCTCCCTCTAACAAGTGAGTTTCGTAACCTTTGGCAGCGTCAACCAATGCGGCTGCATTGAAGTGTAAAAAATTATTCTGAATGAATTGTGAAATTGGTCCTTTATTTGCCATATCGTATATTTTTTAGAAAGGCAAAGTTAACTTTTTCAGCATTGCTAACAAACAATGCTTTAAATACTTTAATAGTGATAATTGTTGTTTGGCATTTATATGTAAATTAGAAGAAAACCGAGACATGTTAAATATATTTAAAAAGATTTTTGTACTATTGCAGTGCGAAAAAATAACCTCGCATATATAAAAGTTAGTTGTTAAGAAGTAAAGAATTATGAATAAAATATTAGTTACTGGTGGAGCAGGATTTATTCCAAGCAGCTTAGCCGAAAAACTGGCCGAAAATCCTGATAATTATATAGTAATAGTTGACAATTTTATCACCGGTTCAAAAAGTAAAATTCCCAAATCACCTCATAACAATATTAAATTTATTAAGGCTGATTGCAATGATTTTAGAGATATTGCAGGAGTTTTCTATAGTTTCCATTTTGATTATGTTTTTCATTATGCAGCATTGGTAGGGGTGCAGCGCACTTTAGAAAACCCGGTTAAAGTATTAAACGATATCAGCGGACTGAAAAATATCCTTAATCTTTGCAAAAACTCGGGTGTAAAACGTATCTATTATTCTTCTTCATCAGAGGTGTATGGCGAGCCGGTAGAATTTCCGCAAAATGAGCATACTACCCCATTAAATTCACGATTGCCTTATGCCATTGTAAAAAATGTAGGAGAAGCTTTTTTAAAATCATATAAACAAGAGTATGGGTTAGATTATACCGTTTTCAGATTTTTTAATACCTACGGCCCTAAGCAGAGTAAGGATTTTGTGGTTTCAAAATTTATATACAAGGCTCTCAAAAATTCTAACATTACGGTGTATGGTGATGGAACACAATCACGCACCTTTTGTTATATAGATGATAATATTGAAGCTACTACGAATGCATTTTACAAAAATATGTATATCAATGATGTGGTAAATATTGGCGGTGAGCAGGAAATAAGTATTTTAGATTTGGCCAAAACCATTATAAAACTTACCAAATCAGAATCAAAGATTGTACACTTAGCTCCTTTGCAGGAAGGCGATATGACTCGCAGAAGGCCGGATATTACTAAAATGAAAACATTGCTAAACAGGCCAATGCTACCTTTTGAAGAAGGGATGAAAAAAATACTGGATAATACTGATTGGATATTATAGTTACCTTGTTGCTGTTGAATTATAGATGAATGAAAATTATTACTCCCCCAATAATTATAACCAGTTTATTTCATTCATTAGAATGGCAAATTAATGATGCTCGTATTTCCCGCAAATTATATCTAAGTTTTGATGACGGCCCCACCCCTCAAGTTACCGATTTTGTATTAAATCAATTGTGTAAAAATTCCATAAAGGCCAGCTTTTTTTGTATAGGGGCTAATATTAAAAAAGAACCCCAACTTTTTCAGGAACTTATTAAGCAACAGCATAGGGTGGGTAATCATACCCAACATCATGTAAACGGTTGGAAAACTAACACAAGCACTTATCTAAACGAAATAGAAGCATGTGAAAAAATATTGCAGGAATATGGATACCAACATGATGGCAAACCCTTGTTTCGTCCGCCATACGGAAAAATTACTCGGGACCAGATAAAAGCTCTAAAACATAAATACAGAATTATTATGTGGAGCATATTGGGTTACGATTGGTTACCGTATAAAAACCCACACCAATGTTTACGTAATATATTAAAGCCTTTAAGGAGCAATGCCATAATCGTTTTACACGATAGTTTAAAGGCATCAATAAATATTAAACATGCATTGCCGGAGTTTATTAAACAAGCCAAAGACCAAGGTTACACTTTTGATAAAATATAATTAGTGATGAATCGTATAATTACCCTATCGCCACAAAACTTTAATGACTATGAATTGTTAGATTGTGGAAGTTTTGAAAAACTAGAACGCTTTGGGAAATATATAAGCATACGCCCTGAACCACAAGCTGTATGGGACAGAAAATGGAGTAGTACAGAATGGAATAAAAGAGCACATTTAAGGTTTACCCCTACCTCAAGCTCTTCGGGGAAGTGGAGCCATATAAAAGAATCGCCAGAGCAGTGGAATATAAGTTACCAATTGCCGGATGCAAGCAGAATGATTTTTCGTTTAGGGCTTACCTCGTTTAAACACGTGGGAATATTTCCGGAACAGGCAGCTAACTGGGATTATATTTTTAATGCTGTTAAAGGTTTAAAAAAGTCGGGTGTTGCAAACCCTAAAGTGCTTAATTTATTTGCCTATACAGGTGGTGCTTCGTTGGCTGCATCTCTTGCAGGTGCTGATGTAACACATGTTGACAGTATTAAGCAGGTGGTTACCTGGGCCAATGAAAATGCGCATCTTAGTCAGCTTTCAAACATAAGGTGGGTGGTAGAAGATGCATTAAAGTTTGTAAAGCGAGAACATAAAAGAGGAAATACCTATCACGGAATAATTCTTGACCCTCCGGCCTTTGGCCATGGCCCTAATGGCGAAAAATGGAAACTCGAAGACCACATCAATGAAATGGTTCAACTCGTATTGCAGCTATTAGGGGGTAAAACTCATTTCTTAATATTAAATGCCTATTCCTTAGGATTATCGAGTATAATACTTGAAAACCTTTTATTGGAGAAAGCCGGAAAACATTTAGAGATAGGAGAGCTTTATCTCCCCTCAGCTTCGGGATATAAATTACCTTTAGGTGTTTTCGGGCGTTTTTACATACCTTAAAAAGTATGATTAAAAAGCCGAATAAACTATACCAATAATTTAGCTGCAGAATCTAATATTTCTTTCTCTATCTGCTGCGCCTCTTCATACATTTTCTCGCCTTCAGCTATAAGCTGGTTCACAAAGGCTTTATCTTTATAGGAAGTAGCGTTAATTTTTACATTCAACAAAGCTCCACCTATAGCAGTTCTTACACATAATGCACCAACCGCACCATCGGTTACAGAATTTGGATTCCCTTTTTCAACCATAGCTTTCATCAGGTCAAGGCTCTCGAAAGCCACTTTCATCATATTATAAGGGGAAAGAATAGCGTATTTTGTAGCCTCTTGTATAGCTTCGCTTCTAATTTTCTTCTCATTATCTGTTTCTTTAGGAAGAGTAAAGGCTTGCATAATTTTATTGTATGCCAAAGTATCTTCATCAACCAGCTTCATCATTTTATCCTTTAGGATTTGACCTTGCAAAGCCCAGTCGCTAAAGAATTTCCATTGGCTGTCCCAACCTTTTTTATGTGAGGATAAGTTGGCTACCATAGTGCCCAAAGCAATGCCTAAGGCGCCTACATAAGCCGAAACAGACCCTCCACCAGGGGCAGGACTTTCGGCTGATGTTTCGTTAGCAAACTCGGTTAATGACATACCTACCAAACGACTTTTGGCTTTATCTTCAAGGATATACTCAATAATTCTTTCACGTGGGTTAAATAGAGCTAAATCCTCTAAACCCATAGATTTAACGGCTATTTTAATCAACTCGCTTTCAGGCACACCAACAGATCGTTGTTGTTTTTCAAGAAAATATTTACCGGCATCCAACATACACTTAAGCGGAACCAACCCAACAATTTCAGATCCTGTAACTCTAATTCCTCTTTCGTTTGCTTTCTTACAAACCTCATCAAAAGCAATGTGTACCGGTGTAATATTAATATTGGTAAGATTCATTGAAATTTGGGCAATACCATATTCTTCAATATACCATCCTATAGCTTTTACCGCTTTTAAGCTTCCGGGGATATGTATCGGACTGCCATCAGGATTAGTTACAATTTTGCCGGTTAAAGGGTCTCCATCTCGTTTAACACGTCCAGCTTCGCGTACATCAAAGGCAATAGCATTAGCTCGTCTGGTTGAAGTGGTGTTAAGATTAATGTTATAAGCAATTAAGAAATCGCGCGCTCCAATAACAGTTGCGCCTCTTTTTGTATCAAACTCAGTAGGTCCAAAATCGGGTTTCCATTCGGGCTGTTTTATTTTTTTAAAAAAGCCTTCATACTCACCGGCTCTGATAATACTCAGGTTACTTCTGTTCTTATTGGGCTGGGCAGCCTCATAGAGATAAACAGGGAGGTTGAGTTCAGCGCCTACTTTTTGAGCTAATTTTTTGGCGTATTCAGCTGTTTCTTCCATTGAAATGTTTGATACCGGAATAAGCGGGCAAACATCAGTAGCTCCCATGCGCGGATGCTCACCTTTATGTTTTGACATATCAATTAACTCGCCTGCTTTTTTGATGGCTTTGAAAGCAGCGTCAACTACTGCATCGGGCGACCCTACAAAAGTAACAACGGTGCGGTTAGTGGCTTTCCCGGGGTCAACATTAAGTAGTTTTACACCTTCTGTATTTTCAATTACTTGAGTAATTTGATTAATTATCTGCATATTGTTTCCTTCACTAAAGTTAGGAACACATTCAATTAGTTGTTGCATAAAAAAAATGTTTGGGGATAAATAAAATTTCGGCAATATTACATTGCTTTAAGCAGAAAACAGTATTATTACCAATATTTATGTTTGCCTCTGCGTAATAATAATCATCAATAAATACAAACAAGAAATCCTCCTTTCTTGTGGAAAGGAGGTAAAACAAAAAAAGACTTATTTAGAAATTAGTTCTTTTTACGAGCGTCTCTGATCTTCTTAACACCGTAAACAGCGCAAGAACCCAATACTAATGATAAACCGCCATCAATTGGAGTTGCATTTGGAGGCATAGCAAAAAGAGGAGTTGCAGAAAGTACTAAAGCTGTAGTAAAAAATGCAAGAGAAAGAATGTTACCTTTTTTCATTTTATATAAGTTTTAAAAGTTTTTCAATTGAATAATTATCAACAAATGTAGTAATACTTTATTAAATTGCAAATATTTTTTAGGATTATTTTGTTAACAATTTATTTTTGGGAGTTAAAAACAATGCTAAACACTTAATTATCATCACATTAATATACAATAATATTATGATTAATATTTTATTGAGTGCCCCATAGCCATGAACTTTTTCTCAAAGTTGAGATATACAAAGCGGGCAAAAAAGTATGTAAGGACAGTACAAAAAACCACCATTGTCAAATCTAACAGAGAATTTATTTGAGGTAATTTTTTAGGAATTAAGAAGAAAAACAATCCTAAAATTAGTTCATGAAAAAGATAAATACTGTATGAATACAAACCCAAATTAACAAAAAACGGAATACGTGAGAGCCTGGCGAATACGTTATTTGGATGTGCTAAAACCAGAAGCAGAATAAGCATATAAATAAAGCCAAACCAGCTATATACCCAATAAATTTGAATATGCCATTTGCCAATAGAGAATAAGAAGGTTATTCCGATATGTATAACAACCAACAGGTAAAGAATTTGATGATGTTGCTTAACCCAATTAAAAGCTTTAGCATTTTGGTGAATGACTGCCAGTAAAATACCCCCGAATAATGAATCTAAGCGGCAATGTAAAAAAGCAGAAAAAGACAAGGGATAAGCCTCGGCAGTACTACCGGAAGTGACATAATAATATCTGAAAACAGGCGAACAAATCATTCCCAGTAAAAGGATAAAAACCAGATATTTTCGGGAAGTGAAGAAGATTAAAACCGAAACAATCAAATAAAACTGCTCTTCAACTCCTAACGACCAAGTGGGGATTAACCAGTGGTTGCCAAGAGTATTCTTTATTCCCATAAAAATATTTTGGGCAAATGTAAAATAAGCCCAATAAGGAATTTCGGGGTTAAACCACCAAGTAGTGCCTCGTCCAATATTAAATAGACAAATAATTAAAACCGATACTAATAAAAATAAATATAAGGGAACTATCCTGAAAAATCGTCTTGCATAAAAAGCCTTGAAGTAATTAGGCGAGTTCTTGTAACGTAACAATATCCCTCCCAATAGAAAGCCTGAAAGAATAAAAAACATATCAAGACAGGTATAAAAAAACTGAGTAAGTGATTTAAGCAATAGATGATAATTAGATGCATCGGCATTGATTAGATTATTAGTATAATGATATATAACCGTTGCAAAAATGGCCATTCCACGCAATCCATCCAACTCGGTAATTCTTTGGTTATTTTGGTTTAAATAAGGCATAAAAACATTTTTATTGACAAATTAAACAAATTGCAGATTAAGAATCAATAAATAAGTTAAATTATGGGTTCATCATTAAATGTGAATGAATTGTTTTGATGAACTAAATACATGTAAAAAGCTTTTTAATAATATTGTATTTTGTTGGGAAATAAATCTAAAATGAGAAATTCTTTGCTTATATACATCTTGCTGATATTGGTTAATACTAATATAGGAAGAGCACAAAATGCCAAAATTGATAGTCTAAGAAACTTGTTGCCGAACACGGCAGACACAGGGAAGGCAAAAATATTAAGTGATTTATGCTGGGAATTTCGGAATATATCAAGCGATTCGGCATTGATGTATGGAAACAGAGCCGTACAAACAAGCAGAGTTTTAAAGCAAAGAAAGCAACTATCGCAAGCATTAAACGATTTGGGAATTATATATAACGACCAGTCAAAATTTGAGAAAGCCTTGGCATATTATCGCGAAAGTTTAATCATACGAAAGGAAGATAAAGATAGTATGGGTATAGCTTCGCTATATATAAAAATAGGTATTGCCTATCAAAAAATGGGGAAACTGGAGGAAGCACTGCAAAACCAATTGATTAGTTTACAGCTATACGAGCAATTAAAATTTAACAAGGGAATTGCCTATTGTTTAAACAATATAGCCATAATACATTACAATATGGGCAATATTCCTAAAGCTCTTAAGTATCATTTAAAGAGTTTAACAATTAAAGAAAAAATGAATGATGATTACGGTATTTCGGGCTCATTATTAAACATTGCCAACATATATTTTGAACAAAAAGATTTCCAAAAAGCCATTGAGTATTTAAATCGTGCACTCAGTATTGGCCGCAGGATTAATGATAAAGAATACTTAAGTGCCATACTCAACAACTTAGGTTCGGCATTATCAGCAATTGGAGAAAATAATAAGGCATTGCCGCTTATTCAGGAAAGTATTGATTTGCGCCAACAGATGAACGACAGTAAAGGGCTTATTTCCTCTTATGTTAATTTGGCCAATGTAAGCTATAATTTAAAATTAAACCGTCAGTCAAAAGAAGCTTTTGAAAAAGCATTGGTACTTTCAAAGCAAACCTCAGCTTTGCCTGAACAAGAAAATTTATATAAAAGCATGGCTGAAATAGCTCATAAATCGGGTCAATTGAGTGAGAGTATTGGATATTACAAACAATATATGTTAATACACGATTCGTTGCTGAACATTAATTTGAACAAGGCTGTGGCCGAGATGAGCACTAAATATGAGAGTGATAAAAAAGAAATAGCAAATCAACTACTGAAAAGTGAAAATCAAACCAAAAGTTTGCAATTATCGAAAGAGCGGGTTAATAGGAATATTTTAATTACCCTCATTGTATTAATTTTAATAGCCATTATTGTAACTTTAAACATTATCAGCAATAGAAATAAAATGAAAATAAACCGTACCATGCTTGAGCAAGAGAGGCTGTGGCTAAATAAAGTAATGCAAACTCAAGAACTGGAGCGCAAAAGAATATCACGGGAATTGCATGATGGTGTGGGGCAAATGATGGCGGTTGTGAAAATGAATGTTTCGGCCATACAGGTTCATGAAAATTTCGCTACTCAACATCAAAAATCATTACATCTAATTGACCAATCGTGCGAGGAACTAAGACAAATTTCGCATCAATTAATGCCGGGGGTATTGATAAAAGGAGGTTTAAAAGCAGCCTTTAATGAGCTTTCGTACTATATGAACCACTCGGGAAATATTCGTTTTTATTTTGATATTAATGGCTTTGAGAGTCGGCCAAGTGAGTTGGTAGAAATAAACTTATATCGTATTGTACAGGAATTGTTGAACAATATAGTAAAATATGCCAATGCTACTGAAGTACAAGTACAAGTAACCCGTGAAGATGAAACAATAAGTGTAATGATTGAGGATAACGGAAAGGGGTTTGACAAGGACAAACTTGAAAAATCAACAGGAAATGGTTGGTACAATATCAATTCACGTTTAAGCCTGCTAAAAGGGAGTATTGAGATAGACTCAAAGCCCGGTAAGGGAACTGTAGTTTTTATAGAAATAGAAGAAAATAAAATATAGAGTATTTTAACGAAGTACTTAGTTTTGAAACTTGTATTTAACCTGAATAAACTGCAAATTTGTAAACAAAAATAATGTAACACTATGGACTACAGAATAGAAAAAGACACGATGGGCGAGGTTAAGGTACCTGCCGATAAATATTGGGGTGCGCAAACAGAACGCAGCCGTAATAATTTTAGAATAGGCCCGGAGGCAAGTATGCCAAAGGAAGTTATTTATGCCTTTGCCTATTTAAAGAAAGCAGCAGCACACGCCAATTGCGATTTAGGCGTATTAAGCACCGAAAAAAGAGATTTAATTTCAAAGGTGTGTGATGAAATATTGGATAAAAAACACAACACAGAGTTTCCGCTGGTAATTTGGCAAACCGGAAGTGGTACGCAAAGTAATATGAACGTAAACGAAGTAGTTGCCAATCGTGGACATGTAATAAGTGGTGGAAAACTAACTGATGAAAAGAAAGTATTGCATCCAAACGATGATGTTAATAAATCGCAAAGTAGCAACGACACTTATCCTACTGCTATGCACATAGCTGCTTATAAACAGGCTGTAGAAATTACTATACCCGGCCTAGAGAAATTACGTGACACTTTAGCAAGCAAGGCAGAGAGCTTTAAGACAATTGTTAAAGTAGGTCGTACCCATTTTATGGATGCTACGCCATTAACCTTAGGGCAAGAATTTAGCGGCTATGTTCAACAAATAACCAATAGTATAAGAGCCATAAAAAATGCGCTTGAAATGGTTAGAGAACTTGCTTTGGGAGGTACAGCCGTTGGAACCGGTTTAAATACACCAAAAGGATACGATGTTTTGGTAGCCAAAAAAATAGCCGAGTTTACCCAATTACCATTTGTAACCGCTCCTAATAAATTTGAGGCTCTTGCTGCACATGATGCTATGATTGAGCTAAGCTCGGCCTATAAGAGAACAGCGGTAGCCTTGATGAAAATAGCGAATGACGTTCGTATGTTATCCTCAGGCCCACGTAGCGGTATAGGCGAAATAATTATTCCTGACAATGAGCCGGGTTCATCAATTATGCCGGGAAAGGTTAATCCTACGCAACCTGAAGCGTTAACAATGGTTTGTGCCCAGGTTATGGGTAATGATGTAGCCGCCAGTATTGGCGGAGCAACCGGACATTTTGAATTAAATGTATTTAAACCGTTAATTGCTTCAAATGTATTACAAAGCGGACGTTTAATAGGTGATGCATGCGTATCGTTCAATAACAACTGTGCTATTGGTATTGAGCCCAATATTGAAGTTATTCAAAAACATTTAGAACACTCGTTAATGTTGGTAACTGCGTTAAATACCCATATTGGTTATGAAAATGCAGCCAAAATAGCCAAGAAAGCACACAAAGAAAATAAAACATTAAGACAGGCGGCCATAGAACTTAATTTGCTAACCGATGGGCAATTTACAGAGTGGGTAAAGCCTGAAAAAATGGTTTAAAATATACTTTATTGAATTTTATATTTAGTAATACTCGGCTTAATATTAAGGTATTAATATCCTTAATGGCTTTTTCATTTTTTCTTTTTCAGGAGGTAACAGCCCAAGAGAAAGAACGTAAAGATGAATTGAAGAAAGAACGCAACATTTATGGTAATCGATTCAGAATTTTTAATAACTATGTAAATTTGGGAACGGGTATTGGCGGAACTCTTTTTAATTCTAAGATATACAATCCTACAGCCATTGAATATAATTTTCATATTAAGCGTTCCTATTTTTTGCTTGGCTACCAAAGAACAGATATTAGTGGATTTTTGAACAAGCCTCATAAAAACAGAATGAATGATTTGCATTTTGGTTATGGTTTCAGAAGAGAAACCAAAGCCTTAAATGTTGCTTATTATGGAGGCATAACAAGGCCTTGGGGCGTAATAAACGATACCTTATCATTCAGAACATACGGAATATATGCCGAAGCACAATTTGTGCGTAAGCTATTTTATGATATTGGAGCCGGATTTACTATATTTGGACAATATAATCCTTATTGGCCATTGTTTGGTGTAAGGATAGATATATTTCTAAGCAGTGCTTATCAGGGCAGAATAAATGCCGATTCAGAATAACAATATTTTTTATGCAACATTATACCACAATTATTGAGCAGGCCTGGCAAAACAGAGAATTGCTAAAAGATACAGAAGTTGTAAAAAACATTCGCGAAATTATTTCTTTGCTTGACAGTGGAAAACTCAGGGTTGCCCAACCTCTTGAAGAAGGTCATTGGCAAGTGAATGAATGGGTGAAAAAATCGGTTATATTGTATTTTTTGATACAACCTATGCAAGTATATGAGGTAGGTATTTTTGAGTATTATGACAAGATGGATTTAAAGAAGAACTATCAGGAATTGGGTGTAAGAGTAGTACCACATGCTTTGGCACGTTACGGTTCGTATTTGGCACCGGGGGTTATTATGATGCCAAGTTACGTAAATATTGGAGCTTATGTTGACTCCGGAACAATGGTTGACACTTGGGCTACAGTAGGTTCATGTGCACAAATAGGAAAGAATGTACATTTAAGCGGAGGTGTAGGAATTGGTGGTGTATTAGAACCTATACAAGCCTCACCGGTAATTATTGAGGATGGTGCTTTTATTGGTTCGAGAAGTATTGTTGTGGAAGGAGTTCGTGTTGGCAAGGAGGCTGTTTTAGGCGCTAATGTAGTGCTTACCATGAGTACAAAAATAATTGATGTTACCGGTTCAACACCAAAGGAAATGACAGGTTATGTACCTGAGCGTTCTGTGGTAATACCGGGTTCGTACAGTAAGACTTTTAACGCAGGAACATATCAGGTAAATTGCGCCTTAATAATAGGTCAGAGAAAAAGCAGTACCGACCTTAAAACTTCTTTAAACAATGCACTTCGTGAGTATAATGTAGCTGTTTAACTTAAGTAATCTTCTTTGAAAAATTGTATATATCTAATACCATGCACTCTAAACGGCAATCTAAATACTGATGCCATAAGCCCTGAAATTATTCAATCGGCTATGCAGTGCCATGCTTTTATTACAGAGAATATAAGAAGCACCAGAAGATACTTGCGTAAGATAGCCTATCAGAGAAATTTTGATGAAGTTTCATTTTTTGAATTTCAAAAAGATTTTGAACAATATCAAGCATTAAAAAGTTTTATCCAAAACAATATTAAACACACTCCTATTGGAATATTATCTGAGGCCGGATGCCCGGGTATTGCAGACCCCGGAGCTATAGCTGTTGCTGCGGCACATCAATTAGAGATAGAAGTAAAACCACTTACCGGTCCTTCAAGTATAATACTTACACTAATGGCATCGGGGTTTAACGGTCAAAGTTTTACCTTTAACGGCTATTTGCCTATTGACAAGGCACAAAGAGCCAAGAAAATACAACAATTGGAATATTTGATTTACAAACAGAATCAAACACAAATATTTATAGAAACCCCATATAGAAACAATCAATTGCTTCAACATTTAACGGAAGTATGTAAATCTGAGACTAAGCTGTGCATTGCTTCTCAATTAGGTTTCCCGGAACAATCAATAGCCGTAAAATCAATAACCGAATGGAAAAGAAGTTTGCCCGATTTGCATAAGAAAATGACTGTTTTTGCTTTATATAAATGATTATAAATTTACTATGCTACTTCACTCTGTTGGGATTGTCTTTAATAAATGCATCCCATCCTGAATAACTTTTGGTGCCGACTGTTTTTTTATGTTGAAAATAATGGCATAGCGCGGCAGCCAAGGCATCTGTAGCATCAAGGCTTTCGCCCTCAAGTTGGTTTTCAAGATGAAGAATATTTTTTAGCATGGCAGCTACTTGTTCTTTTGAAGCATTTCCATTTCCGGTAACCGATTGTTTAATTTTTCGAGGCAGATATTCGGTAATCGGAATATTGCGATATACCGCTGCCGCAATAGCTACCCCCTGTGCCCTACCCAGTTTAAGCATAGACTGAATATTTTTCCCAAAAAATGGGGCTTCAATAGATAGTTCATCGGGTACATATTGCTCAATCAACCCTAAAACACATTCAAAAATCTTTTTTAACTTTAAGGCATGATTGTCATATTTGCCTAAATTAAGAACTCCCAAAGCTACCAACTCCGGCTTTTGGTTTCTTATAAGTAGAATTCCATAACCCATTAGATTAGTACCGGGGTCAATCCCTAAAATTACTCTATCATCATTTATTTGCTTTGGCTTTGCCTTAATCATCAGGCAAATGTAATAAGTAAATATTAACTCCTACAATGAGTTAGGTAATGTAAGGATAAAATATTCAATTTATTTATTAAAAGATCTATGCCTTGAAGATAAATCGTCAAGTTTATTTTTTCACAAATTTGCGTGACTTTTGTCCCTTATTGCTTATAATGTTAAGAAAATAAGAGCCCTGGGGTAAATCTGATATGTCTATTTTAATATTATTTCTACTAATTTCAGTATTGCCTTTCTGAATTTTGCCTGAAGCATCAAATATTTCTATTCGTTCAATAACAATATCATTTGTAAGTTTAATTTGAATTTCTTTGCTTGCCGGATTGGGGCTAACCTGAAAGTCGTCTAATAATTTACCGGAAGAATCACTATCCAATTTCATAGGTTCAAAAAAATAATATCTTCTATGATTGATTTCTCGATTCATCCTTATCCCATCCTCGTAATAATTTTCCAAGGAAGCATAATCGTCTCTTACATTTGCAACTATTCCATGTCCCTTTACATACCAGAGATACTTGGTTGCATCGGAATAATAATTTATTCGCATATCATTTTCTGTACTGCACACCCATCCTTCATTTGGGGTATGGTCAAAGATTGCTGAATCTCCACCGTAATCAATATAGCTCAAACGCAAAGCCTGATACCTTTCGCCTGATGGCAAAATTATATCGCCCCATGCATCAACATGTTTTATTACTGTGTAATAGGATATGGTAATAACTGAGTCAGCTCCATTTCGGTTACTTTTCGGTATTTGTGTTTCTATTATTTTTACTTTTAAAGAGTCATAGCTACCGTAGGTTAGGGGAAGATGCGTATGAATATTGTAGTAAGGATAAAATTTACGTATGGAAGTAGAATAAATATTATCACTAAACTCACCACAATGTAAAATACCGCTAGGGCTAATGCTATAATAATTAACTGATATAGATTGATCAGGGGTATTAGGGCTAAAAGTGTCGCATAACATAAAATTAGCTCCCGGGAAAATGGGATTAGGTGCGCACTCTTGGTAATTGTTTGATACAGTGTAAACTTCTCCTGAAACAAAAGAAGAAAAGTCCCAAAGTAGATTGGGTCCGGTTTCCTCGAGCGAAATCTTGGTTGTCGTGTCGGTTTGTACTCTATATATTGATTTCAACGGAAAATCAGAAATATTAAGAGAAATTTGGGCAGTAGAGGTGTTATGTATCACTACAAAAACACTAATTAAAAGAAAAGTTATTTTTTTCATGATACTTTGTTTATAAATATTTATAAACAAATTTACTAAATAAATATATATATTAAATAAAAAAAATACGGTGAAAATCAACTTTTTACATAAACTTAACAAATGATACATCTGGCAAAATTAATGCTTACTTATAATTGCTCTAATTCATTGCTCAAAACATTCAACACATTTAACCCCTTAATTAAATTTAAACGTTCAGTACCTCCAAGGTATGATAAGCTGTTGTTTGCATTTCTACTCTCGCGATATTGACTTTCTCTAAAAATTTGCGTAACCGAGGCTTCTTTTACGTGATGGTTGATTAAATCTTTTCGAACAAAGTAAGCGTTATTTCCTGCCTTGTTACTGCCAACCAAAACATATCCATTTTTTAAGGCTATATAATGCAACGCACCTATTGATGCTCCGTAATACAATTGACTGTAATGTGCTTTTGAGCGTATAAACTCTTTCTGATATGGAATGCTAATACAACGTTCACTCCCAAAAACACTGTTGTATTCTGCAATAATAATAGCCGGATTAAGCTGTGACAAATCAAGTGCTTTAAGGATATGATAGTCATTTCCGTCAATATCAATACTCAATATTCCAATATTTGAAAAACCAGATTGACCAAGTATTTGATTTATATTTTCAATGTCAATAAAAGCACAATAGGGTTTAAGATTATACCTCCAAAACCAATACTGATTTTTAATATTATCAATATTCTTTTGTGAAGCATCAATAACAAAACCCGACCAGTTGTTGTGCATTAACAAAAAGCGGGTATTTGATTCGGTGTAATTCTCCACGCCAAACTCAATAAAAGTATTATTTTCAATTTTTAAATTTCTAATTAGATACTGTATAATCCCGTCATCCCCGAACTGGCTGAAAATTTTAAATTCATAATCATTCAAGTTATCACTAACCATGCCGCGTTGCTGATTACACAATACAGTGCCCAATGCCATTAATTGAGTTTCGTGAGCTATGATGTTATTTTTTATAATAGCTTGTACATATTTTGAAACTATTTTTTCAATAATATTTTTGAACATTAATGCATTCAATTAAAATTGTTTTACTTGTATTTCTTGCCATCATACTCTTGTAAAATCAAGTATAAGTTAAATAACATTTAACTTGCTAACACTTCGATAAAGATAGTAAAACAAATTGAAATACCTCTCAATACATAAAGGAAAGCAAGACTAATGAGATTAAAATGGAGTAATATAAAGTTTAGCTTAATAATGTTTTAAGACTCATCTTTTCCCCAATAATTTCAGACAGTTTGGTTATGGCAATACGTTCCTGAACCATAGTATCTCTATATCGCATGGTAACAGTGTTGTCTTCTAGGGTTTGATGATCTACAGTAATACAATAAGGTGTTCCAATAGCATCTTGCCTGCGATAGCGTTTTCCAATGGCATCTTTTTCATCGTACTGACAGTTATAGCCAAATTTTAACTCTTCTAATATTTCTCTTGCTTTTTCAGGGAGTCCGTCTTTTTTAGTAAGAGGCAATACGGCAGCTTTTACGGGTGCAAGAATTGGGGGTATATTTAAAACTACTCTTTGCGAGCCGTCTTCAAGTGTTTCTTCCTGATATGCCGAGCTTAATACGGCTAAGAATAAACGATCTAAACCTACCGAAGTTTCTACTACATAAGGAATATAACTTTGATTAAGTTCGGGGTCAAAGTATTGAAGCTTTTTTCCTGAATACTGCTCATGTGATTTTAAATCAAAATCGGTACGACTATGAATACCTTCTAACTCTTTAAACCCAAAAGGAAACTCAAACTCAATATCGCAGGCAGCATTGGCATAATGAGCCAACTTTAAATGGTCGTGATAGCGATATTTATTATTGCCAAAGCCAAGTGATAAGTGCCATTTTAAACGAGCTTCTTTCCAATAGTTATACCATTTTATTTCATCACCGGGGCGAACAAAAAACTGCATTTCCATCTGTTCAAACTCGCGCATGCGGAAAATGAACTGCCGGGCTACAATCTCGTTTCTAAAAGCTTTTCCGGTTTGTGCAATGCCAAAAGGAATTTTCATGCGTCCTGTTTTTTGCACATTTAGGAAATTAACAAAAATACCCTGCGCTGTTTCGGGGCGAAGATAAATAGTACTGGCTCCCTCTGCCGTACTTCCCATTTCGGTACTGAACATAAGGTTAAATTGCCTTACTTCTGTCCAGTTTTTAGTACCGCTAATAGGGCAAACAATTTCAAGGTCTTCAATAATATTTTTTACCTCAGCAAGGTTGTTGTTGTCCATGGCTGTTTTAAATCGCTGATTTATTTCTTCGGCTTTACTTAAATACTCCATTACACGTGCATTGGTAGTTTTATATTTTTGCTCATCAAAGCTATCCCCGAATTTTTCGCGAGCTTTAGCTATTTCCTTGTCGGCTTTTGTCAAAATTTTAGCAACATAATCTTCAATCAATACATCGGCTCTGTATCTTTTCTTGCTGTCTTTATTATCAATTAAAGGATCGTTAAAAGCATCAACATGTCCGCTTGCCTTCCAAATGGTAGGGTGCATAAATATGGCTGCATCAATCCCCACAATATTTTCGTGCATCTGAACCATGGCTTTCCACCAATATTCACGAATGTTTTTCTTTAGTTCAACCCCATATTGACCATAATCGTAAACAGCGCTGAGGCCGTCATAAATCTCGCTTGACGGGAAAATATAACCATATTCTTTGGCATGGCTGATAATATTCTTAAATAGTTCTTCTCCTGATAGTGTTTTTATTGTACTCATGCTGCAAAACTATAATTAAATTGTAAAACAAACTATATTGTATAAAAATCTTATTCTATTGATTTCAAATGGTATTGACAAATACCCCTGAATATTTTGCATTTTGATACTTCAAAAACTTAATGAATATGATTAAAAATACTCCGTTAAAGTTTCTATTTACTGGCGCTCAAAAAACACTTTAGAAGGTATGAGTCCTGATTTTACCTCAAACATATTTTGCCCCTGTCTATTATAGGCATAAATTGTTCCTTTTTGTATATAGTCAATAGCATCGGCAACATAAATATTATCGGTTTTTGGCTCAATGTTTAGACCGTAAAAATTATGATTGTTTCCATTAATAAATTCTTGTGTAGGTAAGCTGTTATCACTAACAGACATCCGGTAAACATGCTTGTTAATGAAATATAAGGTATCGGCTTGTGAATTAATTCTTAAATGAATAGGAGATTGGTTTGCAGCAAAGTCCATTCTTTTTTCAATACTTAAGTTAAAAGGGTTGATGCAAAACAATGCGGCATTTTTCCCCATTGTATTATCGCCCTGACATAATACCCAAATTTTTCCTTCTTTATCTTGCACCAAGCTACCCGGACTTTGCGCCAAAACAAGGCTATCCTCAACCGCATCATTGGCAGCATTAACCACATATAATTTATCGTAAGTCATATTGGTAACGTACACTTTGCCGTATTGCACAATCATCTCTTCAGTCCAACCGGGTAATACTATTTCGCCTTGTTTGCTATTGCTAATGGTGTTAATAATATGTAAGCAGTTGCTTTTAAAATCGCTGACATAAGCCTTGGCATTGCTTACCGCAACAATATAACGGGGCGATAATAATCCGGTAATACTTTGTTTACGTTCAAAATTTTCAGGATTTATTATTTCAATTTTTTTTGAGTTATTTACTACTACATAGTACCAGCCATTAATATTGGTCATACTCTGGCAAACATCGCCAATTCCAGTTTTATTAATGGTTTTATAAATATCTTCAATAAAAGTTTTGTCCTCAGGATTATAGTAACTTATAGATGCATTTCCGAACTGAAAGTTGCCTTCATTAATAATATAAAAACCATGCTTGCCGGACATGTTTAGGGCGGGTTTAATTTCATCCTTAGGCTTGTCTGATTTACATGCCCCCAAGGACAGTATAAACAAACTCCATAAAACTGCTGTAACTATATTGTTTTTCATGATTTATATTTTCCGGTTTTGTCCTCAATATGCAAATCTTTTGATTGATGACAGTGAAGTTTCAAATTCATAATAATTTCAGTGTTTTCACCTTTCAGGCAACGATTCTTAATATTTTCAACCAAGGTAACAATCTCTTCAAACCGGCCTTCAACAACCGTTTCAAAAGGGCATACCTGATAGTTTAATCCCGATTTTTTTATTTCATCTATAGCCTCATCAACTACTGCATAACGATTAATATTATTCCCTAAAGGAAGTAATTGAATTGCTACATTAGTTTTTAAGTTTTTCATTATTATTATTAGTTAAAGTTAAATACTATGCCCCCTCCTATGCTACGACCCGGCATTGGCCTTGAAGAAATTGCCTGATAGGAAGTGTTTAAAATATTCTGCACATATAATTGTAAATCAAGGCTTATTTTATTAAGACTAAAAGTATAAGTAGCATTAGCATGATGTAAAAAATATGGATTGAGATATGTACTGTGGTCGCTGCTGGTATAACGATATCCGGTATAACTATGAGTAAAAAGCAACCCAAACTTTTTTATCCCCACACGCCAGTTAAACTGCCCGCTATAGAGAGGAATGTAAATTAGCTGCTTGTTTACCGACTCATCGTTAATTAACTGTGATTGCATATTCTCGGAAAGCACATAACTTGTTTTAAAATTTAATAAAAGTGACATTTGTTTAGAGGTATAAGTATAAGTGCTATTGCTTTCGGTTCCTCGGCTCCAAACTTTATACAAATTTTGCGGACTCCAGAATGAGCCTTGAGGAAGCCATATTATCCAGTTGTTTATTATTTTGCTGAAGGCTGTCATTTCAATAGTTAGCCGCTGATTTACTTTAGTAATCGGTTTAAAAACTATACCCCCTTCATAAGCATATCCACTTTCGGGCAATAAATTCTTATTGCCACCCTCTTTCCAATACATGTCGTTAAGTGTGGGAAACCTGAATACTTTAGAAATATTGGCTTTTAAATCAAGCCACTTTGTAAATAAATAATTGCCTCCAACACTATAAGTAAAAGGCATTTTACCTTTAATCATCCATTCCTGCCTGAGCGAAATCAAGGCTTGTAGTTTATTGTTAAGGGCAGTGTAGTGCCCTGAGCTGAATATAGCCATTCTGTTCTGAAAAACCTGAGAGGAGACAAAGGCTTCATTTTTTGATAAAATATAGGTGTGATGAATACCTCCGCTAAGTATCATATTATTGATATTTCCGCTCATTAAAAACTCGTTCACAGAGGTTTGCGCAGCATATTGTGACGGTTTTGCGAAATCATTATCCTGATAGATAAGTTTATCGTTAAAATAGGCTGATTTTAATACTGCCTTTACATGGCCAAAATAGATTGAATATGCCGCATTAAGTCTTGTTGACTGATCGTTTTGAAGAGCAGTACTGTTGTATTCATACAAAGTGGGTGGAATTAATCTATTGTTTTTTTGAACCCATAAATGTGCTTCCAACATTTGATTTTGCCTTATTTTAAAATAAGTATCTTGCATATAATTATTTTGCTTGGCGGCAGCATGTGACAATTTTTCGGTAAAAATGCTATCGCCTTCTAATCTTTGGTAGGTATAGTTATTTAATGCCGAACTGCCGTAAAATCTCATTTCATGACTTATTCTTCTGTTGCTGACACCCGCTGCCAATAGCAAATTGCGCTGTGAGAAACTGCCCGCCCCTACATACATTTTAATTTTGGTTTTATGGTTAAACACGGGTTTACTCTCAAGTAACAATGAACCCCCTATGACACCGCTTCCCCACGATGCACTATTACCTCCATATTGAAGGCTTATTTGTTGAAATAAAGATGTAGGAATTAATGATAAATCAATCATCCCATTAACCGGACTTTGCAAATTAACACCATTCCATATTACCGCAGTGTGATTGGCACTACCACCTCGAAAAGAGCTTGACGCCAAACTTCCTCCCCCATAACTTTTTATAAATACAGGACTCAAACGGCTTAATAGTTCACCCATGTTCAGATTCAGATTATTTTGTAAAAATACCGAATCGGTACTTTCTACTTTCAATCCTTCATGATTATACAATGCCCTGTAATCCGCACTTATTTCAACCCCTTTTAACAAATAGATACTATCCTGCTGTGCCCAAAGCAAGTTTTGGCTTATCAAAAGAAAAAACAGAAAAAATTTGCCTTTGTAATTTTTCATCTGTATTAAATTGTCGCAGAAAAAAACAGTAAACTATTACAAGGCTTTTAAAGCATGTAAGTTATTGCCTTTTCTCCGAAAGCATAAAAACTATTGCATAGGGCAGGTCTTCTGACTTGTTTTTGGTTATTTAAACCTTCCCGTTAACTAAAACAGTGGTATTGAATAATAACCTTTATTAATAAACTCACAGCAGCGGGAACTGTTCCTGACTTGCACAGGATTCCCTTTTAATTTGCATAGCAAAACCAAATGCACAGCAAAGGTAAAAAATAATCTTAAACCATTTGCCATTATCTAAAACAAGATACAAAAAATACTGTTCATTTGCTTTTTTTTAGTTTCATTTGAAACATATTTTATTACCTTTGATATTCATAACCTAAACAATTACAACCATGCCTATATATCATAAACTGGGTAATTTCCCTCATAAAAGACACACTGTTTTTAAAGATAAGAACGGGAATCATTACTACGAAGAGCTTTTCGGTACCGAAGGCTTTCATAGTCATTCCTCATTGCTCTATCATGTTCACCGTCCTACTCAAGTTAAAGAAATTATTAAATCATATAATGTTAGTCCGGAAATAGCTGTTGATAAGAATATTAAATGTATGTTATTAAAAGGGTTTGACATTAAACCCGAGAAAGATTTTTTGGAGAGCCGCAAAGCATTATTTTTAAATAACGATTGTATTATTGGCTTGGCTGCCCCTCAAGAAAGTCTCAGAACTTATTTCTATAAAAATTCCGATGCTGATGAAATGCTCTTTATTCATAAAGGCAAAGGAAAGCTAAGAACTTTTATGGGAAATATTGATTTTGAATATGGCGATTATTTAATTATTCCGCGCGGTATGATTTATCAGATAGACTTTGAAACCAGCGATAACCGTTTGTTATATCTCGAAACCTATCATCCGTTATACACCCCTAAAAGATATAAAAGCAGCTCAGGGCAAATGCTTGAACATTCCCCTTTTTGTGAGCGCGATTATAAATTACCTTCTGCATTAGAAACACATGACGAAAAAGGTGATTTTTTAATAAAGGTAAAAAAAGAAGGTGTAATTCATGAAATAGTATATGCGCGCCATCCTTTTGATGTTATAGGTTGGGATGGATATAATTTCCCTTGGGGCTTTAGTATTCATAATTTTGAGCCTATTACAGGTCGTGTGCATTTACCACCTCCCATACATCAAACTTTTGAGACTCCGGCAATGGTAGTATGTTCATTTTGCCCTCGCCTTTACGATTATCACCCGCAGGCCATACCTGCCCCATATAATCACAGCAATATTGACAGTGATGAATTGTTGTACTATGTTGATGGCGATTTTATGAGTCGTAATAATATTGAGCCTGGACATATAACTTTACATCCAAAAGGTATTGCCCACGGGCCGGCACCCGGTGCCATGGAAAGAAGTATTGGTAAAAAAGAAACTCCCGAATTGGCCGTAATGATTGATACTTTCCACCCTTTAAAAGTAACCAAAACAGCCATGCAAATTGATGATGGAAAGTATTACAAAAGTTGGTTAGAAGACTAACAACAAAAACAAAATAATTATTAACAAACAACCTAATTACAAATAATATGAAAGAAGTTAAAAACGTAGAATACGGATTAGAAAAAATATTTGAAGCAGCACAAGATTTTTTACCTCTTTTAGGTACCGACTATGTTGAGTTTTATGTCGGAAATGCCAAGCAAGCCGCACACTATTACAAAACAGCTTTTGGTTTCCAGTCTTATGCCTACGCTGGACTCGAAACCGGATTGAAAGATCGTGCAAGCTATGTTTTAAAACAAAACAAAATTACTTTGGTTTTTACCACAGCCTTAAATAGCAGTTCGCCTATTGGTGAGCATGTAAAGAAACATGGTGATGGAGTCAAGGTAATTGCTCTTTGGGTTGAAGATGCTCGTAAGTCATGGGAAGAAACTACCAAAAGAGGAGCCAAATCATACATGGAACCTACTGTTGAGAAAGATGAACATGGAGAAACGGTACGCTCAGGTATTTATACCTATGGTGAAACTGTACATATTTTTGTAGAGCGTAAAAACTACAAAGGTTGTTTCTTGCCCGGCTATGTTGAATGGAAAAGCGATTATAACCCAAGCTCCACAGGATTAAAATTTGTAGATCACATGGTAGGCAATGTAGGATGGGGCGAGATGAACACCTGGGTTAAATGGTACGAAGATGTGATGGGTTTTGTTAACTTTCTTTCTTTTGATGATAAACAAATTCATACTGAGTACTCGGCATTAATGAGTAAAGTAATGAGCAACGGAAACGGAAGGATTAAATTCCCTATTAATGAGCCTGCCGAAGGAAAGAAAAGGTCGCAAATTGAGGAATATCTTGATTTTTACGAAGGACCGGGAGCTCAACATATTGCTGTTGCTACTGATGATATCATAAGTACGGTTAAACAATTGCGTGAAAGAGGAGTTGAGTTTCTTTCGGCACCTCCGCATACTTATTATGAAGAAGTACCTATGCGTCTTGGTTCGCACATGAAAATGATGAAAGAAGATTTAAATGAGCTGGAGAAATTAGGTATTTTAATTGATGCTGATGAAGAAGGTTATTTATTGCAAATATTTACCAAACCTGTAGAGGATCGGCCTACTTTGTTTTATGAAATTATTCAGCGTATGGGTGCTCGTGGCTTTGGAGCCGGAAACTTTAAGGCATTATTTGAATCAATAGAACGCGAGCAAGAAAAAAGAGGTACCTTATAATATGTATTGTTTAATAAATGCTTTATAACGCCATAAATCTTTACCAATAACCATTATTACCCATTGCATATTTTTAAGTGATTAATTATTTGCAATGGGTATTTTTAGGACTATTTACCACCCCCCAAACAAGTAAGTAAGCAAACTAAACACCCACACCATGAAATCAAAAAACATTGGAACAATAGTTATTGCTATTGCTATTGTCATTACTGCACTTATTTCTTCCAATGCCTATATGAACAGGAATAAAAGCAATGATACAATTATTGTAACCGGATTAGGAAGTAAAGACTTTGTATCAGACCTGATTGTTTGGCGGAGTTCCTTTAGCAAAAAGAGTATGGTGCTTAAAGACGCATCATTAATGCTTGATCAGGATAGAGAAAACATAAGAAAATATCTTGTCTCTAAAGGAATTAGCGAGAAAAATATAATCTTTGAAGCCGTAAATATTAATAAAGAGTTTGAATACACCTACAATAAAGAAGGTTTGGTTTCACAAACAACTTTTAGTGGTTATTTATTAAGTCAGAATTTAAGGGTTGAATCTAATGAAGTAGATAAGGTAGAAAGCATATCACGCGAAATTAGCGAGCTCATAAATCAAGGAATAGAATTTTATTCAAACAACCCCGAGTATTACTACACCAAGCTGACAAAACTTAAACTCGAAATGATTGAAGAAGCCACCAAAGATGCTAATGCAAGGGCACAAATAATTGCAAAGAATGCAGGTAGTGAGGTAGGTCGCTTAAAAAGTGCTTCGCTGGGAGTTTTTCAAATAATTGCTCAGAACTCTTCTGAAGATTACTCTTGGGGCGGATCTTTTAACACTGATTCTAAAAGAAAATCGGCCAATATTACCGTAAAATTGGTGTATCAAACTAATTAGCAATAGCATATTTGAATGGTTTAAAGGATTAACCATCCATCTTCAAATAAATAAAAATAAACAATTAGTATTAATGGCAATACTTGCCTAAACAAAGCAAGCCACATGTACCTTGTGCCATAAATGAAACGCAAGGTATGATTAAGGTTTTGCTATAGATATAAATTTGTGCGCTTACTAACTTCAGCTCACAAGGAATGATAATTTATGAAGTATTTTTATTAGTGCTTGGCTTAGCCTTTGTGAAATTAGTTATTCCAATAAAGTAATGCTAATAGTAATAAACGAAAACAAAACCAAGTATATACATTTCGTTACAACTTAAATGAATGTAATTATAGCTATAATCCGGGTTAGAGTGAGTAAAATTATAGCGTATTAAGTTGTTTAATAAAGCTATATCACCATTTTTAATATTCATAATTTTGATTAATTCTAAATAAGATATATCTAAATTTCAATATGTTTTCTTGGGATTGCGGCAAATTTCTCAAAATACGTTAATTTTTGATGAAGTTTTTGTATTTTATATAGGCAAAACTCTCTAAAGTGCTTAATATTGCACATAAAGAATAGATAGAAAAAGCCATTTTAACAAGTTTGTAAAATCGCTTTTATATTTAAATATTTTTTACGTTTTTTAGCGTCCGAAAAATTGAGGGCAATTTTATTTTTTAAAGTCTTGAAATAAATATACAACAGATATGCGAATAGCCGTTCCGAAAGAAACAAAAATTAAAGAAAATAGAGTAGCTATAACCCCCGATGTAGTAAAAGATTTAGTCAACAAGGGATTTCAAGTAAGCATACAATCAGACGCAGGAAGTTCATCATTTTATTCCGATAGTCAATACACTGCTGTAGGTGCTACCGTGATAAATGACCTAGCTTCGTTATACAAAGAGGCCGATATAGTATTGCGGGTTAACGCTCCATTGCCCGATGAAATTGCCCTGATGAAAAAAAATGCGGTGCTCATTTCATTTATGTTTGCCGGTACCAACCCTGCATTGGTTGAGGCTTGCTGCAAAGCCGAAATTTCTGCCTTTAGTATGGATGCAGTACCTCGAATTTCTCGTGCTCAAAAAATGGATGCCCTTTCCTCGCAGGCCAACCTTGCGGGCTATAAATCGGTATTGCTTGCTGCCGACACCATTGGAAAGATATTACCTATGATGACTACAGCCGCAGGAACAATAAGACCCTCCAAAGTAGTTATTTTTGGGGCCGGAGTTGCCGGATTACAGGCTATAGCTACTGCTAAGCGCTTGGGTGCAGTAGTTGAGGTGTCGGACATTCGCCCGGATACGAAAGAGCAAGTAGAATCGTTAGGAGGTAAATTTATTGAAGTGCCTGCCGATGATACTATAAAGGTAGAAGGCGGCTATGTAAAAAGTGTTTCGGAAGATTTTCTAAGAAAACAACAAGAAACGGTGGCCAAACACGTAAAGGAAGCCGACATAGTAATAACTACCGCATTAATTCCCGGTAAAAAAGCTCCGGTATTGGTATCTGACGAGATGGTAAAAAGTATGCGTTTTGGCTCGGTAATATTAGACATGGCTGTTGAGCAAGGAGGTAATGTTGTAGGAAGTGAACTGAACAAAACCGTTCAGAAGCATGGTGTAACGATAATTGGAGAAAGTAATATTCCTTCATTGTTACCTATGAATGCCAGCGATTTATATGCAAAAAATATTCAAACTTTCTTGTATCATTTGGCCAGTAAAGATGGTTTTAAATGGGAAATGGATGAAGAAATTACCAAAAGCTCTTTAATTGTGCATCAAGGAAAAGCTGTTCATCCCAGTGTTAACAAACCAATACATGCTTAATAACAAATAATAAATAAACCGGTATTTTACATGGAAAATATTTTAAATTTAATAGGAACACACCGCGAAATGCTTTACTTTATTGCTTTAGCAATTTTTGTGGGAATTGAAGTTATTGGTGGAGTACCAACTGTATTACACACACCATTGATGAGCGGTGCCAATGCTATACACGGTGTAGTAATTGTTGGTGCCATTTACGTTATGCTACATCTTGAACCCGATAATACCCTGGCTTTAATTTTGGGCTTTTTGGCCGTATTATTAGGTACGCTTAATGTGGTGGGTGGTTTTGTGGTTACCGACCGTATGCTTGAAATGTTTAAGAAGAAATAAAAGTTCGTAAAACCTTATAAATTGTCTGCCGAATAATTAATATATGACACAAAATTTACTCGAAATCTGTTATCTTATAGGATCCATCACCTTTATTGTAGGCCTTAAAATGATGGGAAATGCAAAAACCGCACGCAATGGTAATTTAGTTGCCGCAGCCGGTATGACATTGGCCATTGTAGGGACTTTGTTTTTGCATGACAAAAAAGTAAGCGGAATTATTTACGGGCTTATTTTTGCAGCTATAGCTATAGGTACTGTAATAGGATGGCTTACCGCCAAGAAAGTACAAATGACCAAAATGCCCGAATTGGTTTCCATATTTAACGGGATGGGCGGTGCTTGTGCAGCCTTAATTTCTTTAATTGAGTACAACCATTTATATACCGAATTACAAGACCCTGTATATGTTGCCGCCTTAGCATTAAGCGGTTCTGCCGGAAGCCTTATTGGAACTTTGGCAGCCATTATGGCCGGTTTAATTATAGGTACCGTATCTTTTTCGGGAAGTATCATTGCTTTCATGAAATTAAATGGTTCTATGGCTAAGCCTATCAGACTACCTTCCTATAATATCATTAACACCCTAGTGATGATTGCCGTATTGGCCTTTGGTACTTATTTGGTATTTACCGGAGGCAACATTACTTTGGTTTATTTGTTATTTGTGGCTGCAGCTATTTATGGAATATTATTTACAATACCTATTGGAGGAGCCGATATGCCGGTGGTAATTTCATTGTTAAATTCATTTACCGGTTTGGCTGCTGCTTTTGGTGGTTTCTTGTACGACAATAAAATTATGCTTACAGGAGGTATATTGGTAGGTTCGGCCGGTACTTTGCTTACTCTGGTAATGTGTAAAGCTATGAACCGCCCATTAAGCAATGTTATTTTTGGTGCCTTTGGCGGGTCGTCTGCAAGCGACTCTACAGACACTGCTACCAAAGGCTCTATTAAAGATATTAATGTTACCGACTTAGCTATTTTAATGAATTACAGCAAAAAAGTAGTTATTGTTCCCGGTTATGGCTTAGCCGTAGCCCAAGCACAACACATAATTCATGAACTTGAGCTATTGCTTGAAGATAGAGGAGTTGAAGTTAAATATGCCATACACCCCGTTGCCGGACGTATGCCCGGCCACATGAATGTTTTACTGGCCGAGAGTAATGTAGCCTACGAAAAATTGGTAGAGATGGATGATATTAATCCTGAGTTTGAGCAAACTGATGTAGTGTTGGTAGTAGGAGCTAATGATGTGGTAAACCCTGCGGCTAAAACCGATCCTTCATCGCCAATCTATGGAATGCCTATCTTGGAAGTAGATAAAGCCAAAAATATAATAGTTAATAAACGCAGTATGAATGCCGGTTATGCAGGTATTGATAACTTGTTGTTTTACGATTCAAAGTGTAGTATGTTCTTTGGCGATGCCAAAAAAGCACTTACTGAATTAGTAGCTGAAATTAAAACATTGTAGAAATTATATTTAGGTTACATTTGTGGTTGTTGTTTCATTTTTGTAATTACGAAGCATGACCAATAAACAAATTTCTCAATTTCTTAAGCTTACAGCAAATCTTCTCGAGATTCTTGATGGCAATGCTTTTAAAATAAAATCGTTGTTGGCGGCTTCATTTAAAATTGATAAACTCCCTATAGAATTAAGCGCTTTAGCTCCGTCTGAGATTGAAACAATAGAAGGAATTGGTAAAGGAATTTCGGCTAAGATTATTGAATTATTACAGCATAAAACCACTTCCGAAATGAATGAACTAATTCAAGAAGTTCCTGAGGGTGTGGTAAAAATGCTTAATATAAAAGGTTTAGGGCCTAAAAAAATTTCGTTGCTATGGAGAGAGTTAGGGATTGAAAGTATGGGCGAATTATTATACGCTTGCAATGAAAATAGACTAGTTTCGTTAAAAGGTTTTGGCGAAAAGACTCAGGAGTCAATAAAAAAATCAATAGAGTTTATTAAATCTAATGAACATAAGTTTTTATGGGCTCAAATTGAAGAAGCAGCTTATGCTTTACTAAGGTATCTGCAAGAAAAATATCCTGCTGCCTTGTTTGCTATAACCGGTGATTTCAGACGCAAATGCGAAATTATAGAGATTATAGAAATACTAAGCACCGAGAAAGAGTGTAAAATTGATGAATTAGATTTGGCCTTTAGAGTAAAATTTATTCCGGTAACAAAAGAAAACTTTTATGTTTCATTACTTCAAAGCACAGGGCCACAAAGTTTTTTTGAATCATTAAAGATTAACCCATTGGGATTGCCTCCTCAAGGCTCAGAAGAACAAATTTTTGAATATCTTGGCTATCCTTATATTGAGCCTGTTTATCGTGACAAGATAAATATCAGCAATTCAAAAATCAATTCTGATGATTTGAATAAAATCATACAGCCGGAAAATATTTCGGGTATTTTTCATGTGCATACAACCTTTAGCGATGGCACTTCTTCGGTAAAAGATATGGCTTTGGCCGTAAAAAATAAAGGTTTGCATTATATCGGCATCAGTGATCATAGTCGTTCTGCTTTTTATGCCAACGGCTTAAGTCCTGAACGAGTTTACCTACAACACCACGAAATTAATCAATTGAATATTGAGTTGGCTCCTTTCAAAATTTTCAAAGGGATAGAAAGCGATGTATTAATAGATGGAGCACTTGATTATGAAGAAGAAGTATTGAAGGAGTTTGACTTTGTTATTGCTTCGGTGCATAGTGTGTTGCGAATGGATATTGAAAAAGCCACAAACCGTTTGCTAAAAGCCATTGAGAACCCTTATACCACAATGCTGGGGCATATGACCGGACGTTTATTACTTTCGCGCCCGGGTTATCCTTTGCATTATCATAAAATTATTGATGCCTGTGCCCAAAACAATGTTATTATTGAATTAAATGCTAATCCACATCGTTTAGATATTGATTGGCGTTTGTTAGATTACTGCTTGAACAAGGGAGTTCTGATTAGTATAAACCCCGATGCTCATAGCATTAAAGGTTTAGATGATATAATGTACGGTGTTTATGCTGCTCAAAAAGGTATATTGCCTCTATCCCATTGTTTCAACGCCTTTGATATCAATGATATTATCCACTATTTCAAAAGCAAACAGCCTTTGTAGCTCGTTTATAGTTGGTTCTTCAAGTTTACCATAATACAACTGTTTTCATAATTTTGAGTATATTTTAGCCTACTCCAAGCCAAGTACATCATTCAATAAACCCGCTAAAAACAGAAAAGTTATGGAAGAATTATTACCAGAAAAAACAAACTACTGTAAACGTATTACAGGATTAAATTTAATGTGTAAATTTGTAGTAGGATTTAAGTATTAACCTGTAAACTTTTTTTAGGACGAGTCAATTTTAACTACAACCAGCAGTTGGATATGGACAGCCTTACAACCTGTGCGCCCTTTGTTTTTAATAACGACAGCATTATTAAAATGGAGCAAAACGGTATAAGCTTAGCTCCGGGAATTGAGCGGCAGATTAGCAGATGGAAAGCAACCGAGCTGCTGCCCAAAGCCGCAGGTTTGTTTAACCTGCTGGCTGCCTATAGTAAGCAGGCTGAAATAAATACCGTTTATAATTTAGTAAATAGCTCAGGTAAGTTAAATGCGGGTCAGCAAGCCTGGTTAGATTATTATTATAATTTTGCAAAAAGCGATTTTCAAGCTGCATTAACTCATTTACAAAGTATTAACAGCAGCAGTGAAAATGAGCAGCAAACAATAAAATTAGAAAGCATAAAAACCGGTATGTGGTTACAAAACCTGACACCACGCAAACTAAATGCTGCTGACATTGCAGCCTTAAAAAGCATTGCAGCCGCAGCGCTGCCTTGCAGCCCAAAGGCTTACGATTTGCTGAAGCAGGCTGTTGACGGCTACGATTATCCTTTCAGGCCTATTGCTTTGCAAACGCAGGAGCACGGTAAAAATGTAACATCGCTGGCAGCAAGTGCGCTTAAAGTGTATCCCAACCCTGCCAGCAATAACCTTACCCTGGAACTGATTAATGCCACCGAAGGCAATGCCATTATCACCGTATTTGATGCTTTGGGGCAAAGCGTATATCAGGCGCAAACCAATGTAAAGGCGGGTAAGGTAAGTATTGATATAAGTTCATTGGCCAATGGATTGAATCATATACAACTGATTAATGCCGCCAACCAGTCATTAAGCAATTCCTTTATCAAACAATAATTATTAACTCAACAGGGGGGCATTAGCCCCCTTGTTTTTAAACCAAAAGAAATGAAAAAAACACTTACTCTTTTAATGCTGATGCTTATTTGCATCTTGCAAAGTAGGGCACAATGGGTGCAAACGGGGCCTGAAGCCGTAGGTATTATAAAAATTATTGAAAATAATGGTATATTATATTCCACTAATCTAATCGGCTTATACAAATCTACCGATAACGGATTAAACTGGAACAGGGTATCTACTTTTGCCGGGTTTACTATGAATGACTTAGTGTTTACTAATTCAAAAATGGTAGCATCTACAAACAAAGGTATCTTTTGTAGTGCAGATGGCGGCATAACTTGGGTAACATCAAATCAAGGTTTGTCAGGTGGGGATAGCACAACCAGTGCATTTTACATAACTAAATTATTGAACAATAGGTTAATTACAAGGTTTAATTCAGGGATTTATTATTCAGATAATGAAGGTCAGCATTGGGATCCTATTTCCAATGCACCCATAATATTTAAAGCAATAGTAGTTGGTTCCTATATTCTGGCGACAGACGGATTGGAATTTTATACTACAGTTGATAACGGACTTACATGGCAAAATTTAAACTCAACCGGATTGCCCGCTTCACCGGCATTTACAGAACTATTACATATTAACAACAGCTATTATATCAATGGGAATAACACTGATTTTTATAAGTCAACCGATAATGGCTTATCCTGGACTTCTGTAAACAGCGGTATAACAGGAAGCTCACAGGGCAAGTTTTACTCTTACAATAGCCGGATTTTTAAAAAGATGACAACAGGTGTTTTTGAATATGATTTTAGCTCATCCCAATGGAATATAAATTCAAATCTGACACCTAACTTTATTTTATCCGGCTTTTCATCGGGTCGGTATTTTGGGATTAATGGTTATAGTTATGATGGTTTAGTTTTTTCAGATGATAATGGGGCAACGTGGCAGGATTGCAATGGTGTAAATTGTATGATTGTGCAAAAGCTTTCAGTATCAGATAATTTATACGCATTATGGAGTGTAGGCGGTTATATTTACGACAGCACACAAACTTCCTATACAAGATTTTCACCTTATAATCAAAATTATTCATCCAACACTTATGCTCAATATGGTGTACTTGACATTAAGAAACGCAGTAACGGCACTATTTATTTAGCCACAGCAGGCGGGGTTTGGAAAAGCATTAACAATGGAGTAAGCTATACTCAGTCTTATACCGGCATACCGGCATCAGGAGCTATCCCAACACGCAATGTGTATGATATGTTTATTTCCGGCAGCTTTCCTAATGACACGCTGTATATAGCTAACGATAACGGCATATATTACAGTACCGATGATGCCCAAACTTTTACACAATGTACAAGCACAAATGGAGCCAAAATGCAGCAGTTTTTAAAATACGATGGCGTATTGTACTGTGCAGGAACAAAGATTTATAAGCTTGGCAGTAGCAATAACTGGTCACAATTTACAGCATTCACCAATACAGGCATTCTTGGTTTTGCAGCCACAGACGGGTATTTGTTTGTATCTACCGGCAACAATACCTTAAAATATGCCCCTGTAAGCGGCTTGGCCTCATTTACCCCCATTACATCCGGCAGCCCCGGCTTTGCCTATTCAGTAGCCGCTTACGACACTCTTGTTTTTTATTACAACGAAGCAGGAGTTTGGAAACTGAATACCACCTTATTAGGCAGCGCCACGCCTTCTGATTTGGTACAGGTAGCTCCAGACCTTCCGTTTTACCGTATCCCAAGCCAGGCTAAAAGGTACAGCTATTTAAGCAACGGTTTTTCGATGGCTGTTTTTAACGGCAAGCTGTGGCTGGGTACCAATGGCATGAGCACTTTTTACCGCAGCTTAAATGATTTTGGGTATAGCATTCCCGTAACCACAACAAAAAAGGAAAAAAGCACAACAGGAGGTATTGTTTACCCCAACCCTGCCAGCAATAACCTTACCCTGGAACTGATTAATGCCACCGAAGGCAATGCCGTTATCACCATATTTGATGCTTTGGGGCAAAGCGTATATCAGGCGCAAACCAATGTAAAGGCGGGTAAGGTAAGTATTGATATAAGCTCTTTTGCAAAGGGAATGTATCATTTGCAAGTGTTAGGTATTGAAGATAAGAATTTAGTTACTACTTTTATTAAACAATAAACTATTAACCCAACCCTTAACCGCTATGCGGTTAAGGGTTTTTTAATACTAAAATAAAATGAACACGAAGTCTCACGGCCTGCTCAGCAAGCACGAATACCAAATCAAAAAAGAAAAAAATGAGTACTACAATTTAAAAAACAAACGCTATTTGAGTAAAAAATATTTACTTTTAATTGCTTTAATGTTTTCTACACTTGCCATCAAAGCCCAATGGAATAATTCAGGACCGGAGGGTAGGCTTGGATATATCTCTAAAATACAACAAAATGGAAATAGATTATACATTTTGGGTTCTCGCTTATTTCATAGCGATGACAATGGAGATACATGGCAAGTTGAAAATTTTCCATCAGTGACAATAAATGATTTATATTTTCTTCCAACGAAAATACTAGCAGCTACTTCAAAAGGGATTTTTGTTAGCACCAATAATGGTTTAAGTTGGCAATCTCAAAATACAGGTATTGTCTCTGCTGATAGTACATCTTCTATAGTTGATATTGATAAGATTGGGAATAGGTTGTTAGCAGTTGGATTAGCTCATGTTTATTATTCAGATAATGATGGGTTATCGTGGTCATATGGTAATAATTTAGGAAATGGTAGGCGTATTGCAGTATTGAATTCTACAGTGTTGGTAAGTATTAATGGTGGTATATATCGTTCTACCGACAATGGGCAAACTTTTAATCTTTCAAATGCTGGAATATCTGGTGCTATACCAAATATGCAAGGTTTGCTCAATTTTAATGGAAACATTTATTGTCATAAGTTTAATTCAATTGAAATATATACTACAGCAGATGAAGGCATTTCTTGGAGTTTAATTAATAATGGCATTACCGGAGCAGCTGCAAGTGAACCAAGAATAGTTAATAACACATTATTCGCTAGAACAGCAAATCAATTATTTCAATTAAATGGAAATTCATGGTCTCCTTCGACTTTAGATAATGGTTCAAATCCAACCTTATTAAATTATTCAAATGGCATTTATCTTGGATTTGTGAATTCAATTAATTCTTCAGATAAATTAGTAAAATCAAATAATAATGGAAGCACATGGTCAGAAACACTTGAAACCCCATATATGTATGATATAAACAAATTAATTACAGCAAATGGAATTTTATTTGCAATAAATAATACAGGAAGTTTTTTTAAATTCAATCCTACAAATTTAACATGGAGTAGGTTTGTGGTTGCAGGATACGATTTTGGCGGAACACTTCTTAGTTCGTTGAGCACTCAAGTTTTTTGTGTGAGTTTTGGTGCAGGCAACAAATACTACGTTGGTACTGATGGTGGTGTTTGGAGTAGCAATGATAATGGAGTAACTTGGGTTCAAAGCCATGTTGGCTTGCCAATAACCAACACTCCTGCTGGTTATAAAACAGTAAAAGATTTATATATCAATGGGAACGCAATTATAGCAGCAACCACAGGAGGAATATACCGCAGCACCGACCAAGCAAATACTTGGACACAAGTAAGTACACTAGCTTGCAATGATTTGCAAAAATATGGTAGCTATTTGTACGCTACAGGTAATGGTGTTTTTAGAAGTAACGACAATGGTTTAACATGGACAGCTTTTGCTGGGGCAACAAGTGGAGGTCCTTTCTTATACATTACTGGAGCGGGAGGTAAAATATTTACTAGCCCACAAGCCATTGGTCCAACAAGTTTAACGAATTATGCTGACACATCAGCTACTAGTTTTACTGTTATGGCCTCAAATATTGGTGATGCATATGGCTATGGTGATTACTTATTTACTGGTTCAAAATATATAAATACTGCAATTTCGTTAAGCAGTTTTTCAGACATGTCAGACAATTTACCATGTTATTACGGTTCAGTAGCCTTAGGTTGTTACGAACCATACGCCAACACGAATACAGTTTTTGGCGACAATCTGTGGCTTGGGACAACAGGTTTTAGCACATGGTATAGGAGCCTTGTTGATTTTGGTTTTCCAGTTACTACCGTAAATGTTGTTAATGAAAATAAAGAAATTAAAGTATATCCCAATCCGACAACAAATAGTTTTACTATTCAAAACGCATCCTCCAGCAGTTTAGTAAATATTTTCAATATGCAAGGTGCCCAAGTACTTAATAAAAAACTGACAGAAAATATTGAATTTATTAGCATTGAAGAATTACTTACTGGTATCTATTTTTATCAAATAACCGACAATGAAGGCAGCATTTTAGGCCAAGGAAAAGTAATTAAAAACTAATCCAAAAGTGTATGGAACATTTCGACAGTTCACAGCTAATTTACCAACGCTTTTTACAAGCACATTTAATTTTTTCCAATGCTAATGCCAGCCCTACAAAAAATTAAAAGAGCTTGTAAGCTGCGCACGGGTTCAGCACAGACAAGTATAATGTTTGAACCATTCTGGAGCATGACAGGTGTAAGGGCATCATATAACAGCACCTACAAGAAATTGGCGGTTCAGTTGTTGAATGAAGCTTTGTGCTTCGTATCAAGTGCAGTGCTGGCAGACAGTTTTGTGCTTCGAAATCGCCAACTTCTTGTAGCTGCAAACCGTCAAACTGTCTAAAAACCTCTTCTTTATTAACTCATTGATTGTTAATAACTTATCTCTAAATAATTAGCTTATCCGTTTGATTTTCAGTATATTTGCCTTATGAAATATATCATTGGT
>JADLFI010000017.1 GCA_020845635.1 Bacteroidia bacterium | reverse complement strand
TGGTAACACGGTATATAAAAAATTGGGCAGATAGTGCTGTAATTGAACTGTGTAGCTCGCATATAATTTTGTGTGGTTTGACAGTGAATCGCTCCGAAATGCCCAACTTTTCATATACCCATCCGTTGTGTGCTATGGTAGAGCGACACTCCTGCAAAAAATGAACAAGAAATAAAACAAGAAAATATAAATAAATATGTCAAAACTAAACGTTGACCAAAAGACGATAATGTTACTTTTTTCCGACAAAAAATCGGACTTTTTAATTCCAGATTACCAAAGACCATATGCTTGGGAAGAGGCTCAATGTCAAACCCTTTGGGACGACATTTTTTCGTTTGCGTTTCCCGACAACAACTATGAAAACTTTAATAAGGATGAGGAATATTTTTTGGGTTCAATTGTAACTTTTGAAAATGAAAATAACAAAAAAGAGGTTATTGATGGACAACAACGCTTAACAACTTTAATGTTATTACTTCGTGCCTTTTATTCTAAATTCGGCAATATGCAAGACAACAATTCTAAAAATACAAGAGAAAGAATTGCACAATGTCTTTGGAAAACAAATGAATTTGGCGAAGCTGATTTGAACAGATTAAAAATAGATTCTGAAGTAGCAACTGATAATGACAAAGATGAGTTTCTTGAAATTTTGAGAACAGGTTTAGTAACTAAAGACCAAAAAAGTAATTACGCTAAAAATTATATTTTCTTTCAACAAAAAATTGATGAATTTTTAAGCGAGTTTCCTTCTTATTTTGCTTATTTACCCGCGAGAATTTTACAAAATTGTATTCTTCTTCCAATAGAGGCGGAATCACAAGACACAGCATTAAGAATATTCTCAACATTAAACGACAGAGGACTTCCTTTGTCAGATGCGGATATATTTAAAGCACAATTTTACAAACATTATGGTGCAAAAAATGAAAAGGATGCTTTTATTGAGAAATGGAAAGAGCTAGAAGAAATAAGTAGTAGAATTTTCAAATCTCTGAACGGAACGCCAATGGACGAACTTTTTACAAGATATATGTATTTTGTTCGTGCAAAACAAGGTAATAAATCAAGTACAACAGAGGCACTTCGCAAATTCTACGAAAAAGGTAAATACACAATTTTAAAACAAGATGAAACTTTACCAAATCTTAAAATTTTAGTAGATTTTTGGAATGACGTTTACACCCAAAATTCAGAAAGATTTTCGCCTAAAATTTTAAGAAAATTATTTATTTTGAACTATGCTCCAAACGGTATGTGGACATATTTTTTATCTGTTTACTTCTTGCACAACAGAAACGAAAAAGACCAGTTAGATGAAAATAAACTTGAAATTTTCTTAAACAAAATTATTGCATTTGTTTGGGGTTATGCTTTTACAAATCCTGGTGTAAATGCTTTGAGAACTCCTGTTTATGGAGAAATGATAAATGTTGTTACAAATAAAGAAGTGAATTTTGAAGAACATAAATTTGAAGAAAATACTTTAAGAACTGCGATTAACAACTTTGAATTTAAAAACGGAAGACCTATAACACGCTCAATGCTTACTTGGTGGGCATTTAATGACAATAATCAAGAAATACCAGCTTTAAATTTAAACTTTGATATCGAGCATATTTTTGCACGCAAAAGACAAGAAAACGACAAAACTTTAACTAATACCAAAAATCTTGAATCACTTGGAAACAAAGTGTTATTAGAAGACAAAATTAATATTAGAGCAGCTGATTATAGATTTAGTGATAAGATAAAATACTATAAAGGATTTACTAATGATAAAGGACAACAAAAAGCAGGAACAATTATCACTGAATTAGTAAATTTAGCAGAAAGTAATACAGATTTTACAGAACAAGACATAACAAACAGAAATCAAGAAATTATTAATCAATTTATAAATTTTTTAAACCAAAATCAATTATTTAAACAGAATTAACAAAACCACAGCACACAACAGCAGTTTGGCAAAATGGCGGGTTCGGTGCTAAATTGAACATTTGGTTTTCAAATAAGCATTAGTGCTAAAATGAAAGTAAGTGCTTCAAAATCCGCCACTTCGCCAAGCTGCCAAACGTTATAAGCAACCAATAGGACATTGCGAACATGACGGACAGGAGCAACCTTCAACCAAAAAAGCCCACGCGCGCAACCGCACATTTAGGCACATTTCCATTTTCACAACCACAACAGGCAACGGCACATAAAAATGTAAAAGAGCCCAAATTCACCAACCGCACGCCAGCCCCAAAGTATAGATTATATTTCGACTTATATTTTCAATCATTCAAACCACCTTGAACATTTCTGTTTACAGAAAATAAAAATCAATAATTTAAATTAAATCCTTAATTTTAATCACATGAAAAAATATATAATAATTATTATTTCTTTGACCTTTTCCATAACCTTGAAAGCACAAAACACGGCCACAACCATCTGGACAGATACTTTCGGCTTACAGGACACGGTGCTTAAAATACCAACTGTTATAGACGGTAACGGAAATCTTTATGTAGCCGGCTCTTCAATTAACAGCTTAACAGGACCAGATATTGAAATAAAAAAGTACGACCAGTATGGAGCAACACTATTTACAATAAGCTACACGGGAAGTGGAAACTACAGAGATCAGGCCACAGCACTTGCCATAGACAGCAATCAGAATTTAATAGTAGCCGGATTTAGCTATATAAATGCAACCAATAACTACGATTTTTTAGTGCTCAAATACGACAGCACAGGCACCTTGCTCTGGACGTACACCTACAATGGAGTTGGAAGTGCGGCAGATATAGTGAGTGCCATTATTGTTGACACCACTAATATTTATGTTACCGGAGCAAGCATGGGGTATCTGACCTTATTTGATTATGCAACTATAAAATTAAACAGCAGCGGAAGTCAGCAATGGATAAAAACATACAACTACTTAGGGAATGATATTCCATTTAACGTAGAAATAGCCGACAATAACATATTTGTAAATGGAGGCAGCCAAAGCACCATTACCACCTATGATTATGCAAGGCTGCAATATACACCGGCAGGAACCACGGTTGATACACTGCGATCAGCAGGAGTCAGCTTTGATAAATTAACACAGGCAGTAACAGATGTAAACGGAAATGTATATGTTACAGGAGCAGAAGCAACACTATCAAACGGGTTAGATTATAAAACAATAAAATTCGATTACCAGGGAAATGTAAAATGGACAAGAACATTCGATCACACCTCACACCAGGATGATATAGCCAACTCTTTAGGAGTAGATTACTATGGCAATGTATATGTAACAGGCCAAACAAAAAACAGCAGCGGCAATGATGATTACTGCACCATAAAATACGACAGTACAGGAACACAGCAGTGGGTAAGATATTACAATTACAACCATGAGGACAAAGCCAACAGGCTGATTGTGGGTGATGATAATAATGTTTACATTACAGGCGAAAGCAGCAACGGCAGCAATAAAGATTTTGCCACCATAGGCTACAAAGAAAACGGAGACACCTTATGGACCATAAGATTTAACGGAGCATATAACAGCGATGATATAGCCACAGGAATTGAAAAACATGACGGACTGGTTTATGTGAGCGGGCAAAGTAAAATAAGCGCCACGACCTGGCAGTATGTAACCATAGCCTATGGCGAAGCCACGTATGAAGAAATACCCGATGCCTTTAACGAAGAGCCGGGTAATATGTGGTATTACCCAAACAATGGGCAGTTAGCGAATGATACGGGAGGCGTGGCAACAGAGGTAGCATACTATACCCAAAACCAAAGCCCCGCCATGTATTTTGATAACTATGGGGTAAATTACGTATTTAGTAAAATAGACAACGATACGGCCACAACCGATACACTTTATAAAGTGGCTATGAACTTTATAACAGATGCACCTCCTGTACCTGTTCCGGGAGCTATACCGGTAGGCAGTGCAGCAATTTTACCAAACGAAGTATATCCTAAAGGAAAAGAAAGCAGCCATTACCACAACTTTTATTTGCCACATTGCGCAAGCGGAGTAGTAGATGTACACGGCTACAAAGGTCTTTTTATAGAAAAGCTATACAAAGGCATTAATGTTTATTTTACAAGCAATAAGACAGGAGCCAAACATTACTTTGTAATTAACAGAGGAGCAGATTACACAGATATAGTGATGCGGCTTGCAGGAGCCGACAGCATTACCCACAGCCCCGGCACCTACAGCATACACACAGGCATCGGCACTTTAAAATACGATACGCTTGTGGCTTACGAGGTAGATGCTTCAGGAGCAGTAATCCCCAACACCATGCAGCCGCTTAATATTTATAAAGATACGGTTAACGGGCACTGGCATTTTGTACCTTTTACCTACAATACAAGCAATACGTTGGTGATTATGGCGAAGCAGAAGGAAAGGCAGGCGGCCAGCCAGGCAACAGGCTTATGCTGGAGCTCTTATTTTGGGAGAGAAGGTTTTGATGAAATTTATGCTGTAGATGCCGATGCCTCAGGTAATGCTTACACCGGTGGGTTAACGAGTAGTCATGGTTTTCCAAATACACTTGGACAAAATTTTGGTAGTTGGAACACAAATATGGTAACAACTAAATTTGATTCTGACCACAAAAGAGAATGGAGTACCTTTTACAGTGGTTCAAACGAACAGTCTGTTTACGATGTAAAAGTTAAAAGCAATGGCAGTGTTTACACCACAGGCTATACCAAATCTGCCTTATTTAACTGGGTACCAAATGGGAATGCTTATCTCGATAGTATTATAAATGGACCTACTGATGCCTTTGTAGTCAGGTTTGATCCAATAGGTACTATCAGGTGGGCAACGCACTTTGGAGGCACAGGCAGCGACTATGGCTATTCACTTGCTTTTGACCAGAACAATAATTTATTGCTGTGCGGTAAAGGAGAAACGGGTAATTTTCCTCTGAAAACCTGGGGCAGCGCCTATTATCAAACCAATGCAGGCAGCAGCGATGGCTTTATTGCAAGATTTGACCAAAATGATTCATTGCTTTACTGCTCGTTCATTGGTGGAAGTGCTGCTGAATTTGTTTCATCTGTAATAACTGACGGAAATAATAATGTAATAGTTTCGGGCAATACCTATAGCTCAAATTTTCCAACATTAAGTCCACCGGGCTCATATAAGGACAGTTTAAGAGGAGGCACTACGGATGATTTTATCTGTAAGTTTTCGCCAGCAAACAGTTTAATTTGGTCAGCTTATATAGGTGGTTCGGGCGATGAATATTCTATATTCGGTACCGCAGGTACAAAAATTGCTGCTGATGATAATAATAATATTTACCTTGTCGGATCTACTTACAGCAGCGATTTTCCTTTGTACAGCTCAACAGGTTTTAACGACCATACTTTTTCTTCCACAGACGGTTATATTATGAAGTTTTCTGCTGCAAACTGCGATACCTTATGGAGTACTTATTACAGCGAAACGGGTAAAACAGCCTTTACCTCCATTGCTGTTGACAATGAAAACCGCAAGTATATAGCAGGTGGAACAAACGATTTTGATTTGAATATTGTGCCGCAGCAAAGCGCTTATACGCAAAGCTCAGTTAATGGTAATGTCTATGTTTATCCATATACCGATGGAATACTTAATGTATTTAATGAAAACGAAGATATAATTTACTCCACCTATATTGGCGGAAAAACCTCTCAACCGTTTGTAACAGATTATGAATTAATTTATGACCTTGCAGCTGCGGGCAACCAGCTATACATGGTAGGCAAAACAAACGCTGATGATTCAACAGTTACCTTTCCTACTTATGATTCAGGTAATGGTGCATATTACGAAGAATACTTTATGGGAGGTAATTCTGATGCTTTCATTTCTTTAATCTGTACTGATTTAATTGACGGCATTGACGAAGAATATAAGGATATAACGAACAATGGCATTTTAATTTATCCCAACCCTTCCAATAACAGGCTGAATATTAAAGTACCTTATTCAGAAACCTTAATTACACTGGATTTATTGAATGTAAACGGGCAGATAATCACGCAGATTTCAAAAAACAATGTTTCAGGAAATTCAGCTGCTGTGAATATTGAAAACATTCCTGCCGGTATCTATTTAATAAAGGCGAATTATACCAATAAAGTAATCAGCTCTAAATTTATCAAGCAATGAAATTGAAGACTTCCATAGCCATTTTTGCCTTAACGGCAAAAATGGCTTTTGCTCAAAATGGATGGATAAGCGCAGGAACCCCATACACTACACTTCAAATCAACTGTCTCTTTAATGACACCATTTCGGACAGGCTTTATGCAGCGGGTCAAGTATTAAATCCGTCATTCAGTAAGTTAGCAATATTATATTATGACGGTGTCACATGGAATAATATTGGTAACGCTGATAATCAGACACGTGGAATTACAAGATTTAACAACGATATTATTGTATCTGGTTTTTTTTCAAAAATTAATGGCGTTGATGTAAATAATATTGCAAGGTATGACGGAACTAACTGGTATTCATTCGGAAATTTCAATGGCTTCGTTTGGAATGTAAAAGTGCTTAATGATACTTTATATGCTATGGGTGCTTTTTCTATGGTGGACAGCCTGCTTTGTAACGGTATTGCTAAGTGGACAGGCTCATCATGGAAACCGGTTTTTAGTTTCCCTTATGTAGGTGCTTATGTTTACGATGCAGAAATATATCAAGGAGATTTATATTTGGGTGGGAACAGCTTTTATATTGGAACAACAGATTATAATGACATTGTTGTTTACAAAAATGGAGCATGGCAAATGGTAGGAAATGGCATCCTTGGTGGAACTTCATTTGTAGATAAACTACTTGCATATAAAAATGAATTAATTATTGCCGGTATAATATGGCGTTCAGCAAGTAATACTGGTGATGGCATACAAAAATGGAACGGCAGTTCATGGTCTGATTTGGGTATGGGACTTAGAACCGGCACAAATCCTAATAACAGCGCACCTCATGTGCATGATATGAAAATACACAACAATGAATTGTATGTTGCCGGGGTTTTTGATTATGCAGACAGTCTTTATGCTAAACATTTGGCCAAATGGGATGGTGAAAAATGGTGTAATTTTCCTACACAGGATTTTATTGCAACTAATTTAGTAGTGGATATTTACCACGATACCATTTTTACAGGCTGCGGTTATGATACGCTAAATAGCGATACTATAAACTATTTAGCAAAAATGCTCAGCCTTCAACCTTTGGGTTGCAGAGTAACAGGAATTGATGAGAAGCAGAATAATGAAGCTGAAGGTATGGTAGTTTATCCCAATCCTGCAAACGAATATCTCAATTTTTTGCATTTCGAATCTAATTCAACTATTATAGTAACAGATATGGCCGGACAATTGATAATAAAAACTAATTTAGGCTCAAATCAGAAATTAGATATTAGTAATTTGTCAAGTGGTATTTATTTCATCAGGGTGCAATCATCAAAGAATGTACAAACTTTAAAATTGTTAAAGCAATAATAAATGAGCCTCAAATTTTGAGGCTCATTTATTTCAAATTCTATTCAACTATTTTCACTGCAAAATCATTTGAGCGCAAAACTTGTCCTAAAGGGTATTTTGAATACTAATTCTTGACAGCTCCAAATTGTTACTTTTCATTCATAATTTTGGGCAAACTAAAAACTGACAGCTTGAAAACTAAAGACCTGAAAACGACATCTATCATGACGGAATTTCCATCTGAAAGCTCCAAATCGTTATCTAAAGACTCGAAACCGACATATGAAACCTCCAAAGACGAATCTAAAACCTCCGAATTAATATCTAAGAATCTCCAAGACAATATCTGAAAGCTCGAAATTGGTATCTAAAATATCTAAACCGAATTCTAAAATGACAATATCAAAAACTAAAAGATCCAGACGACCTTAGAGAATTAAAGTGGTATCATAATTAAAAGTTAGAATAAAACATACCACCTTAATTGCAAGCACATTTTATTTTTAGCAAATGCAAAATGCCATCGCAATAAAAATAAAAGGAGCTTGCAATCCAACCGCACAGGTTCAGCGCAGAGTAAGTGCTTTATTTTGACCTTTGAAAGCATTGTGGCGTAATTGGCAGCTTATAACATATAGGGATTAAACGAAGCTATGCTTTGATTTAATCCTGTGTTGAATAAAGCTTCCGGAGCTCAGTTGCAAGTAAAATATATTATGGGGTTTTAAAAAATTAGTTGTGC
>JADLFI010000016.1 GCA_020845635.1 Bacteroidia bacterium | reverse complement strand
CTTTCAAGCCCAGGTAAGGTTCCTCGCGTATCATCGAATTAAACCACATGCTCCTCCGCTTGTGCGGGCCCCCGTCAATTCCTTTGAGTTTCAACCTTGCGGTCGTACTCCCCAGGTGGATAACTTATCGGTTTCCCTTGGACGCGTACGGTATATCGCACACATCGAGTTATCAACGTTTACTGTATGGACTACCAGGGTATCTAATCCTGTTTGATCCCCATACTTTCGTGCCTCAGCGTCAGTTATAGTTTAGTGAGCTGCCTTCGCAATCGGTGTTCTGTGCAATATCTAAGCATTTCACCGCTACACTGCACATTCCGCCCACTTCAAATATACTCAAGATTAACAGTATCAATGGCAATTCTACAGTTAAGCTGCAGGCTTTCACCACTGACTTATTAATCCGCCTACGCACCCTTTAAACCCAATAAATCCGGATAACGCTTGGATCCTCCGTATTACCGCGGCTGCTGGCACGGAGTTAGCCGATCCTTATTCTTACGGTACCATCAGCCTTGTTCACGAACAAGGGTTTTTTCCCGTATAAAAGCAGTTTACAACCCATAGGGCCTTCATCCTGCACGCGGCATGGCTGGATCAGTGTTGCCACCATTGTCCAATATTCCTTACTGCTGCCTCCCGTAGGAGTCTGGTCCGTGTCTCAGTACCAGTGTGGGGGTATATCCTCTCAGAACCCCTATACATCGTAGCCTTGGTAGGCCTTTACCCTACCAACTAGCTAATGTACCATATGCCTATCTCTAACCCCCGGAGGTTTAATAACAAAAAGATGCCTTTTCGTTATGTTATGGAGTATTAATCCCTCTTTAAAGGGGCTATGCTCCAGTTAGAGGCAAGTTGCATATGTATTACTCACCCGTGCGCCAGTCGTCATCAGTATTGCTACCATGTTACCCTTCGACTTGCATGTATTAAGCCTGCCGCTAGCGTTCATCCTGAGCCAGGATCAAACTCTTCTTTGTAAGTTTGATTGTTTCCTAGTTTATTATAGGAAGAATTAATTTAGGATTTGTTGTTAAATTTATAATGGAAAAATTCCATCTTTTTCCTTCTACACTATGCTTGCTTCAATATTTTCAAAGAACTTATGTTTTGTCTTTTTGACTCATTCATTTCTGAATGGGGGTGCAAAAGTACAACCGTTTTTTTAATCTGCAAATTATATTTTCAGTTTTGTGATTTTTTTACAATTGAAATTTATTTGCTGTAATTATTAAACTAATATCAATATTACTCTTTATTAGTTTCCCATTTTTTTAAAAGAACGTGTTTGAAATGGGAGTGCAAATGTACAAAGTATTTTTAAATTGCAAATAAGTATTCAAATATTTTTTTTAAATTTTTACTATGACGCTGTAACACAATACTATAATTTTTTATTAGGGGGTACTTAAAGCAACTTGAATGAGTTTTCCATTCATAACTTTGGCAGCATTAAATGCAAAATCAGAGATAAACTCAACAATTTCTTCGGGATTTATTTGTGCGGTGTATTGAGGAAACGCTTCTCTAAGCATTTCAGTATTAACTGCACCAAGGCATAATGCATTGACTTTAATATTTGTATCTTTAAACTCTTCAGCGAGGCACTCGGTAAGACAGGCTAATGCAGCTTTGGAACTACTATAAACCGATAGTCCCGGAAACTTAGCAGCACCTTGTATGGCTCCCATGGAGCTAATGTTTACAATATGAGATGATTCGGTATTTGATAATAATTTGAATAATTTTTGAGTTAGCATAAATGGAGCATAAAAATTAGTTTTCATTACTCTATCCATTTCTTCAAATTCGATTTGCAGGAACGATTTATTTAGTAGTTGCGCGGCATTATTTATTAAAAAATTAAGACCATTGCAATAACTAGAAATAGTTTGTATTATTGTATTTATATGATCTTGATTTGTGATGTCAGCTTTTATTATAACCAAATTATTATGCGAGTCTTCATTTTTTAATTCCTGAATATTACTGATGTTTCGAGAAACTGCAAATATTTTATCATTTGGTTTGGCCAGGGATAGCATTTTTTTTACCAAATAAAATCCGATTCCTTTTCCTGCCCCGGTAATTAAGATATTCATAGCATGACTGTTATTATAATATTAAACATAAAAATTCAAAATTAGTATAGAAATAAATTAAGCACTTACGGAAATAAAAAAAGGGAATAAAAATTCCCTTTTTTATTTTTTTTATTATTTCATCATTTTGAAGTAACCGTGTGTATGTTTAAAAGGTTGGTTATTGATATCTGTGGCTTCTATTATGTAGTAATATGTTCCAGCAGGATAATTACCGCCATCCCATTTATCTCTTACATTATTAAATTCAATTACTTTTTTGCCCCAACGGTCAAAGATTATTGCTTTGAAAGAGTTAACGGTGTTAGGGTCAATTTGGAAATAAAATTCATCATTTACACCATCGCGATTAGGAGTGAAAACATTAGGGATGATGAGTTCTTCTTCGGGGACAACCGTAAAGCCCATAGTATCAGTACAACCAAATGAATTTCGGACGGTTAAGAGAATTCGATATATTCCGCTGCTTGTGTATGTATGAGTAGTATTGAAGTTTGTGGTGTCGACATTGGACGAATCACCAAAGGTCCATTGCCACCAAGAGTAGCCTGTAGAGTTATTTGTAAGTGTTACATTGAACGGAATAGTTCCTCGACCATTAGCAGGGTCAATAAAAAAACTAGCAGTAGGCTTTGGATAAAAATTTATCATTAATGAGGCTACGTTACTTCTACAACCATTAAGAGAATCGTAAGCGTAAATAGTACCGCTACTGGTAAACTGACCGTTAAATGTTTCTCCAAAATTAACCAATCCCTGAAGTTCGCTATTGAGATACCAGCTTATAGTTCCTCCCGGAATGCCGGTAGCACTGACTGAGCCCGGAGGAAGGTTAGTGCCAGAACAAACCGTTTGATTTTGACTTAAAGTTGGTGGTTGTGGTGTTTGGTTAACTACTACAATAACACTATCCTTATGAGGGCACACCCCTGAAAAACTATATGTAATTACACTTGTTCCGATGGGTGCTATACTAGGATTAAATGTTCCTGATGAGTTTAACCCCGGAACAGTATTCCAAGTGCCGCCCGGAGTTGCAGTAGTTATTTGTACAGGTTGATCTCCTGAACAAAAAATTGTATCATTTAAAGTTAATGTAGCATCGGGGCCTGCAATAACCTCAATTGTTGTGGTTTGCGTTTCGGTACAATTGCCTCCCGGGGCTGACAAGGTGAGTGAAATAGTGTGGATGCCCGGGCCAGCAAGAGTTGGGTTAAAGATACCTGTAAGTGAATCGCTAATTCCAGCCCCAGACCATAGTTCGGTGTAATTAGGGTTTGCCGGGGAATAATCTAGATTAATAGGTAATGTGTTACTACAAATAGGCCCATAGGAGTTTATTGTGAAAACAGGAGCCGGTACCACAGCAATATTTAATGTATCAAGTTTAAGGCAACCTTGTGCGCTGGTAGCAGAGAGTATAATTGAGAAGTTACCAGTGTTTGGGAAGGTGACAGTAGGATTACTTATATTTGGATTTGTGAAGAGTCCCGGAGGAGACCAACTATAGGTGTATGGTGCTCCACCATTGGTTGTTTGGGCATTAAATTGAACAGTGCCCCCTTGACAAACAACTGTGTCGCCAACAGCAACCAAAGTGAAAGGCGGAGCAATAGTTACTGTAATGGTATCTCTGTTAGAACAAGTATTACTTAAATCACTTTCAACAATGTAAGTAGTGGTAACTGTAGGTTTAGCTATAGGGTTTGGGCAGTTATTACAAGAGAATTGAGCGCCTGAAGGAATAGTGTTTCCAGATAAATCATACCATGTAAAATTGGTTCCTCCAACTGCTGTTAACTGCACGCTGTCGCCTTGTGTACAAAGGGTAACAGAGCCTGGAACAATAAGCGTAGATGGAACCACTTCAATGTTATAGATATAGTTTTGAATACCGGGAATTGGGCATGCTCCATCACTCACTGTAATTGAGAAAGAAGTGTTCATTCCTGATGAAGTTGCGGGTGCAGTCCAAGATATTTCAGCAAATAAAGGATTATCGCCTGTAATATTAATTGTAGAACCGGGTAGCACAGTGGCTAAATTGCTGACGATACTTAACACATCGGCAGGGTCCTGATCAACAAATTTAGCGATGAATGTAAAAGTATTTCCCTCGCACATTTCAATTGAGTATGGCCCAATTTGCACGGCATTTCCTGTAAGTTGATCAATTATTCCGGCACTAATATCGGGTGGTGTATTGGTGCAAGAGCGTACTACAAATTGGATATCGCGCTTAACAAAACCAATAAGGTTTCCGTTTCTGTACTCTTCAACTTTTACAACTAAAACAAAATTACCTAATAATGTTGGAGTAAAGGATAACATCCCCGAAACTGGATCGAGAATAATACCCGGCAATGGCTGGTTTACGGAATATCCAGGTTGGTAGGTAAGTATAGTAGGATTATTTAAGCTTCCTCCTAATGGTGAGTCGAAGCTATAAACCAAAGAGTCGCCATCAAGTTCGGATACTCCAAAACTGTAGTTTACTAATTGATTGGCACAAACATAAGGAATTGGTTGTGAGTTAAATACAGGAGATTGATTAATTGGTGCTGCGATAGAATTAATTTCTGCATCAACTGCGAAATAATAATTATTGCCTGGCGGATCCAAATTTACAGAAGCATTTCTATTGGCAACTCCCCAAACAACCCTCCAAGACGCGCATGGTTGAAGAACAACGATTTTTTGAAATACTTTTTGGCGCATCCCCGGTAAGGTACCACCATTACACCAACTATTAGGTTGCTCGGCAGGACATAACTGCGATACTTCTGAAACTGAAATTCGAGGGAAAGAAACATTGAAGTTGGCAAAACCACAAGTATTCGTAAATCTGACATCTATGGAGGTACTAACAGTAGCTGAACCAGCACAGTCCTCAAAGATGCTGACTGTTATCAAAAAAGAATCAACTCCTACTCTTTTATAGGTAATATCAGCCCCTGCAACATGAGTGGCGTAGGTAGTTTTTGTTATAGTAACAAAAGATAAAATGCAGATAAAAAAAAGTAAAATTTTTCGCATATTCATAATTAATTATGCTCAAAGAAAACATTTTTTTACAATAAAAGCAACTTTAAACTATTTTTTATTTAAAAGTAGTGAGATAATAGTGTTTTAAATAATCAATAAATATTTTTGCTTCCTAATCATAGGCTAGGCTAGCACTTAACCATCTTTCCATGATTTCTATATCTATATCTTTACGTTGGGCATAATCTTCGACCTGATCTTTCTGGATTTTTCCAAGTGCAAAGTAATGTGAGTGAGGGTTTGAAAAATATAAACCACTAACGGCCGCAGTAGGAACCATTGCCATTCCTTCGGTAAGAACCATGCCTGTATTTTTATTAACGTCCAAAAGTTTCCATATTAAAGCTTTTTCGGTATGGTCGGGCTGTGCGGGGTAGCCGGGAGCAGGACGAATTCCAATATACTCTTCGTTAATTAATTGATCGTTAAGAAGACTTTCATCAGGTACATAGCCCCAAATTTCTTTTCGAACTTTTTTGTGCATTAATTCTGCAAAAGCCTCGGCTAGTCTATCTGCCAAAGCTTTTAACATAATTGCATTATAATCATCGTGTTCTTTCTTAAATTTCTCAATTTGTGCATCAATTCCGATGCCGGCAGTAACGGCAAAGAATCCTAAATAATCTTTATGACCTTTAGGGGCAACATAATCTGAAAGCGCCAAATTAGGCTGGCCAGCCGGTTTTTTTGTTTGTTGCCTTAATGTATGCATTACTGTTATAACTTTGTTGTTTTCATACACTTCAATATCATCACCCACTGCATTTGCCTCATAAATTCCAATAACAGCATTTGCTTGAAGCCACTTTTCTTTAATTATTTTTTGCATCATTGCTTTGGCATCATTAAAAAGTCTGGTGGCCTCTTCTCCCCTATTAGGATCGGAAAGGATTTTTGGATACGAACCTTTCATTTCCCAACTATGAAAGAAAGGTGTCCAATCAACATGTTCGGCTATTTCTTCTATAGAATAATCAACAAAAACTTGATTTCCTAATTGTTTGGGCTTTATTATATTTTCTTTACTCCAGTCGATAGTTAACTTATTACTCCGTGCTTCTTCAATTGTAATAAATTTATTTTTGGAGTGTGCATTTTTGTTTTGTTCACGAATTCTATCGTAGTCTTTTTCGATTTCTTCCATAAATGCCGGTCGTAAATTATCGGATATTAGGCTGCTTACCACCGGAACCGACTTACTTGCATCATTAACATGAACAACCGGACTGGAATAATTTTTGGCAATTTTAACTGCTGTATGTACTCGAGAAGTTGTTGCCCCGCCAATAAGTAAAGGGATGGTAAATTTATTTCTTTCCATTTCTTTAGCCACATGAACCATTTCGTCCAATGAGGGTGTAATAAGTCCGCTAACCCCAATGACATCAACATTATTTTTGATTGCTTCATTAAGGATTTTATCGGCAGGAACCATTACTCCTAAATCAATAATTTCATAGTTATTGCAAGATAACACAACGCCTACAATATTTTTTCCGATATCGTGTACATCGCCCTTTACTGTAGCGAGTAGAATCTTTCCGGCATTACTTTTCTCATCCATATTGATACCTGCTTTTTTGTTGGCTTCCTTCTCGGCCAAAAGAAATGGTTCAAGGTAGGCCACAGCTTTTTTCATTACGCGTGCGCTTTTAACAACCTGAGGCAAGAACATTTTACCTGAACCAAACAAATCGCCAACCACATTCATACCGGCCATTAATGGACCTTCGATTACATGTAAAGGACGGCCTAATTTTACTCGTGCTTCTTCTGTATCTATCTCAATATAATCGGTTATTCCTTTTACAAGAGAATAGCTTAAACGTTCCTCAACACTTGTATTTCTCCACTCTTCAGATTTCTCGTTTTTTTCTTTTGAGACACCTTTCAGGGTTTCGGCATATTCAACTAATTTTTCTGTAGCTTGGCTGTTACGGTTAAAGAGTACGTCTTCAATTAAAGTTAAAAGGGTTTTATCAATATTATCATAAACAATTAGTTGTGATGGATTAACAATTCCCATATCCATTCCAGCTTTAATAGCATGATAAAGAAAAGCAGCATGTATAGCTTCTCTTACAATATCATTTCCTCTGAACGAGAATGAAACATTACTTAATCCTCCGCTCACCTTGGCGTGAGGCAAATTTTCTTTTATCCATTTGGTAGCGTTAAAAAAATCGAGAGCATTCAGTTTGTGTTCATCCATTCCGGTGGCCACAGGAAATATGTTCGGGTCAAAAATAATATCTTGGGGAGGGAAATTTACCTTATTAACCAATATGTCATATGCTCTTTTACATATATCAATTCTTCGCTGCAGGGTATCTGCCTGTCCGTCTTCATCAAAAGCCATAACAATAACTGATGCTCCATATTGTTTAATTTTTTCGGCTTGATCAACAAAAGATTGTTCACCCTCTTTCAGAGAAATTGAGTTAACAATAGCTTTTCCTTGAATACATTTAAGGCCTGCTTCGAGAACCGACCACTTACTGGAATCAATCATAATTGGAACTTTAGCGATATCGGGCTCTGAAGCAATAAGATTAAGAAATTTTGTCATACAGGCCTCACCGTCAAGCATTCCTTCATCCATATTTATATCAATTACTTGGGCTCCACCTTCCACTTGTTCTTTTGCAATGCTTAATGCTTCGTCATAGTTGCCGCTACTAATTAGACGTAAGAATTTTTTTGATCCTGTAACGTTGGTTCTCTCACCCACATTCATAAAATTACTTTGCGGTCGTAATGTAACAGGTTCTAAACCACTTAGGTGAAGTAAATTATCTGATTCAGGTTTTTTTCTTGGTTGAGCCTTAGCCGCAATTTCAGCAATTTTTTTAATATGCTCGGGAGTAGTTCCACAACACCCTCCAACAATATTTAGGAATCCAGCTTTAAGAAATTCTTCTATTTGATGTCCCATTTCATGGGCATCTTGATCGTATTCGCCAAATTGATTTGGCAGCCCGGCATTAGGGTATGCACTAACATAAAATGGCGCTTTGGTAGCTAATTCTTCTAAATAAGGACGCATATCTTTGGCCCCTAAAGCACAATTTAAACCAATACTTAAAAGATCAACATGTGAGACAGAATGCAAGAAAGCTTCTGTGGTCTGACCGGATAATGTTCGCCCACTGGCATCGGTAATAGTTCCTGAAATCATTACAGGCAATTTTCTATTAATTTTTTTGCCGTAATTTTGTATTGCAAATAGGGCGGCTTTGGCGTTAAGGGTATCAAAAATTGTTTCAATTAGTAATATATCAACCCCTCCGTCAATCAAGCCTCTAACTTGTTCGGTATAGGTATCAACCAATTCATCAAAAGTAATGGCTCTGAATCCGGGGTCATTAACATCAGGTGATAAAGATAAAGTTTTATTAGTTGGGCCTATTGCACCTGCAACATAGGCTACTTTTTTTCCATTAGCTATTGGGGTGCTTAAAAACTCGGATATAGCCTGACAGGCAATTTTTGCTGCGCTTAGGTTTAGTTCGTAAACAAGTTCCTGCATATCATAATCGGCCATAGCCACCGAGGTACTATTAAAAGTATTGGTTTCGATAATATCTGCACCTGCCTTAAGGTACTCTAAATGTATAGCTTTAATAATATCAGGTTGGGTGATAGACAGTACATCATTGTTTCCTTTTAAATCTTTAGGCCAGGAGGCAAATCTTGTGCCTCTATAGTCTTTTTCTTCTAATTTGTATTGCTGAATCATGGTACCCATTGCACCATCAATTACCAAAACACGATTTTCTAACTCTTTGGATATATCTTTCGTCATTTTATTTATTATTTTAATTCAAAAAAAAACTCCTCTGATGATTATAGTCAGAGGAGTTCATAAATATATTAAAAATTATACATTAAAAATTATCTGACTTATCTGCTTTCAATATTATTCATAAAGAAACAGGAATTGGCACCTTCTTTTATTTAACTTATAAAAGGGTTGTCAAGGTTTCACGGGGCAAGTCCCTCCACCTTTCTGGATAAGTAAAATTAAAGAACTGAGGCAAAAGTAAGTATAATATTTGTATTATTTCCAAAAATAGACAATATATTTGTTTCAAGACGCTTTACCTTCAAATGTTTTTTTACATCTAATTATTTGTGAATAAGATGGGTGCTTGGGTAATTCATTAAACCTAATTTATTAAAGTTCCTGTTAGCTTTTTGAGAGAAGTTTCAGTCATTTTCATATTGTAGCGTGCGTTAACCAGGCGTGTAAGGGCTGTTTCGTATGAGTTTTGACTTTCTTTAATTTCAAGGTAATTACCTAATCCTGTTTTTAGTCGCTCTGTGCTTATCTTTAAGGCCTCTTTAGCCAATTCAATATTTTGTTCTTCTAAACTCAATATCTCAATGTTATCTTTCAATTTTTGATAAGTAGTGTATGCGCTACTCCACAAATTATATTTTATTCTGTCAACTTCAATTTGACTATTTCTTACCTGAATTTTTGCAACCTTAATTTTATTACGTGTGTTAAACCCATTAAAAATATTCCAAGAAGAGGTAATACCGAAACTGTAACCTAAGTTTTGATTTAGCAATGCAAATCCGGCTGTACTTTTAGAGTTGGTGAAATTATATGCAGATTGTAAACTAATTTTGGGCAATGTTAATGATTGAGCCTCTTTTAACGATTGGCTTATAATATCAGTATTTTTTTTGGCAAAGAGCAATAATTGATTTGATTGTTCCATTTTTTGTTTTACTGCCTCTAAAGAAAACTCGGGTTCAAAGTCAATTACAGTATCAACTGCAAAATCTTGGTCAAGGTTGGCTTTAATAAGTACTTTCAAATTATTTTTATATTCTGCAAGATTGAGTTTTTGGGTTAAAAGGTTAGATTTTTGCGCATTGTAATCTAATTTTGCTTGTAATAGTTCAACATTAGAGCCTGAGCCAATTTCAAGTTTTCGTTGATAAATCTTAATTCGTTCTTCGGTTACTTGCATGCTTACTTCGATGCCCTTTATTAATTGAGTTTGCATAACCGCTGTGTAGTATAAATTAATTAGCTGTTCCAGTTGTTGTTCAATACTGATTTTAGTACTGAGCTCACCTTGCTGTTCCAGTAAATTAAGTCTCTCTTTAGTGGCAAACATTTTCATTCCGTCAAATACTGTCCATGATAAAAACATACCAGCATTATAATTTTGTGACCCCACGCCACTCTTGTTTACTGTTAATCCGTTAGAAAATTCTTGATTAGTTTTATTATTAGCTGTGCTAATTCCTGCATTTATATCTACCTTAGGAAGAAATCCTGCGTTTCCGTATGTATTATCTATATCGGTTATAGTAGCGTTGTTTTGAGCTAATTGAATATCAAAGTTATTTTTTAACAGAAGCTCAGCGGCCTGTTTGAAGCTAAGAGTATTATTATTTTGTGCTATAATGCTACAAGGCAATAATATTAATAAGAAATAAAAGAAGCAGGACTTATTCATGATTTACTTTCTCTTTAGATAAATAACTGTATATAGCAGGTATAACAAACAAAGTAAGAACTAAGGAAAATAGTATTCCACCAACAATAACAATACCCATTCCCATTCTACTTTTTGCACCGGCTCCAATAGCTAAGGCAATAGGCAATGCTCCCAAAGCAGTAGCTAAACTAGTCATTAGGATTGGTCGCAAACGAGATTCAGCAGCATGTTGAATAGCTTCCATTTTAGACATACCTTTGCTTTTCATTTGGTTGGCAAATTCTACAATAAGAATTCCATTTTTTGTAACCAAACCGATAAGCATAATTATACCAATTTGGCTAAAAATATTAAGCGTTTGATTAAAGTACCACAATGACAAGAATGCTCCAGCTAAAGCTAAAGGCACAGTGAGCATAATAATAAAAGGGTCCACAAAACTTTCGAACTGAGCTGATAAAACCAGGTAAACAATGAGTAATGCCAGCACAAAAGCAAACAAAATATTTGATGAACTCTCTTGATAATCGCGTGAGGCTCCGGTTAAGCTGGTTGAGAATCTTTCGTCAAGAACTTTCTTTGCAATTCTATTCATTTCTTCAATACCGTCACTAATGGTTTTACCGGGTGCAAGTCCGGCAGAGACTGTAGCCGATTGATACCTATTATAATGATATAATTGAGGAGGAGAGCTTTCTTCTTTAAAAGTTACAATATTATCTAACTGTACTAAATTTCCTTGATTATTACGTAAATAAACCGATCTAATATCCAAAGGTTCATCACGGTTTTCGCGGCTAAATTGTCCAATCACCTGATATTGTTTTCCGTTCATAGTAAAGTAACTAAATCGTTGTCCACTTAAGGCCAATTGAAGAGTTTGAGCAATGTCAACAACAGAGACACCAAGATTTTTGGCTTTTTCTCTATCAATGGTAATATTAATTTCGGGCTTATTAAACTTTAAATCAGTATCAAACCCCTGAAAAACGTGGCTCTTGGAGACCTCTTCAACAAATAGGGGTAGTTTTTCTTTTAATTTTTCAAAATTTGGTGCTTGCAAAACAAACTGAACAGGTAGTCCGCCACGAGTACCACCAGCTGAAATAGTTTGTTGCTGAATAACAAAAATTTTTCCTTGTTGGAAGTTCTTTGCATTAGCGGTAATCATATCAGCAATTTGTTGCTGACTTCGTGTACGTTCGGATGCATCAGTTAAAGCTAATCTGACAAAAGCCGTATTAACTGCTCCTGAACCTGTGAAACCCGGAGCTGTAACTGTAAGGCAAACTGTTTTCTCAGGAACTGAATCTGTAATAAATTGTGAAAAACGATCAACAAAGTCATCAGTATATTCATAAGAAGCCCCTTCAGGACCGGTTAATGAAACCCGCATCCAGTTTCTGTCTTCTAAGGGAGATAACTCACTTTGTAACACACTATTGGTAATGAAGATAATAATAATAGATGCTGCCAGAATAATAAAAGCCCACCATTTACGTTTCAGAAACTTTTGAAGGGCATTGCCATAGGAGCTGGTCATGTTTTCAAAGAAAGGTTCAGTAGCTAAATAAAACTTACTCTTAACCGGCTTTTTCTTTACCAACCTAGCATTAAGCATTGGAGTAAGGGTAAGTGAAACGAAAGCAGAAATGATAACTGCACCTGCCAATACCACTCCAAACTCGCGGAACAATCTACCCACAAAACCTTCGAGAAAAATTACAGGCATAAATACAGCAGCCAGAGTAACAGAAGTTGAAATTACAGCGAAGAAAATCTCTTTAGAGCCTTTATGTGCAGCTTCTATAGGGTTAAGCCCATCTTCTATTTTTTTATAAATATTTTCCGTTACCACAATACCATCGTCAACCACGAGTCCTGTGGCTAATACAATTGCCAGCAGGGTAAGGATATTGACTGAATAGCCCATGATGTACATGATAAAGAATGCTCCAATGAGGGAAACCGGAATATCAAATAAAGGACGTAATGCTATTAACCAGTCTCTAAAAAACAAATAAATAATAATAATTACCAATACTATGGCAATCATTAATGTTTCAACAACCTCCTTAATAGATTTTTTAATAAACAAAGTATTATCCAGTGCAATATCTACATAAAAATCATCGGGTAAATCTTTTTTAATATGTTCGAGTCTTTTATAAAACTCTTTGGCAATGTCAAGGTAGTTGGCTCCCGGTTGCGGTACCAATGCCAATCCAATCATAGGTACTCCAGAATTTTTAAGAATTGTTTCTTCATTTTCGGGACCTAAGTAGGCCTCCCCCACATCTTTAATTTTAATGGTGTTATCGCCTTGAACTTTTAGGATTAAGTTATTAAAATCATCAACTGTTTTTAAGCGTCCTACAGTATTTAATGTAAGTTCTGAGGTGTTGCCAGAGATTTTACCTGCCGGCAGCTCGACATTTTCTTTATCAATTGCAATTTTAACGTCTTGTGGGGTTAGTCCGTATGATGCAAGTTTAACAGGATCGAGAGACAAACGCATAGCATACTTTTTTTGCCCCCATATTTGCAATGTGCTTACTCCCGGAATTGTTTGAAGTCTTTCGGCTAAAACATTCTCGGCAAAATCACTTACTTCAAGTTGGCTTCTGGTGTTTGATTGCAATGTTAAAGAGATAATAGCATCAGAGTTGGCATCGGACTTTGTAACAATAGGAATACCATCCAAATCTTTAGGTAATTGGCTGGTTGCTTGTGATACCTTATCCCTAACATCATTTGCAGCGGCCTCAAGGTCGGCCGAAAGATTGAATTCAACTGTAATAATGCTAGATCCTTGATTGCTTGCTGATGATATAGTGCGCACTCCGTCTATTCCATTGATAGCTTTCTCGAGAGGTTCGGTAATTTGTGATTCAATAACATCAGCATTTGCTCCGGGATAGTTAGTGCGAACCGTAATAATTGGGGGGTCAATAGAAGGAAACTCTCGAACTCCCAGAAATGAAAAGCCTATTCCACCGAACAAAATAATAATAATGTTCATGACGATAGCCAATACCGGCCTATTGATACTTATTGATGAAATATTCATAGACTACTTTTTTATATTGGTTATTACAATAGGGCTTTCGGGCTTAAGAGTCATTATCCCAGATACAATTACCGTATCGCCTACCTGAAGACCTTCTGTTATTTCAATCATAGCATCATTTCGTATTCCTGTTTTTACTTTTACCGGTATGGCCTTCCCACTTTTATTAATATATACTTTTTTACCTTTAAGTTCGGGAATAATAGCTTCGGTAGGAATAAGAATAGCTTTATCATGTTTATTTATATTTACTTCCACCCTGGCAAATGCCCCCGGGAATATAGTGTGATTACTGCTGTTGTTAAATATTGCTCTTACAGAAACACTTCTTGTTTGTTCATCAATTTTAGGTTCAATAGCCTCTATTTTTGCATTTAATGTATCATCAATATTGTCAACTTTAAAGTGAATTGTTTCCCCTACTTTTAGATTTTGAACAAATATTTCAGGCACTGTAAAGTCTAACTTTAAGATATGTGTTTGTTGAATACTTGCTATCACTGTTGTGTTATTTACAAAGCTCCCTTCACTTACCTGCCTAATTCCGATCTTACCATCAAAAGGGGCCTTTATTTCTGTTTTTTCAATTAAGGCTTTTGTGTATTCAATATCTGCCTCAATGGTTTCAATCAGGTTCTTTGCGGTGTCATACTCTTCTTGACTAACTCCTTTAATTTCAAGCATCTTTTTCAATCTACTTTCATTATCCTGAGCTAATTTAAGTTGGGTTTTTAGTTTCAATAATTGCGATTGCAAATCAGCATCATTAACTTTAGCCAATAGAGTTCCTTTGGCAATCTGTGAGCCTTCTTTAAAATTAATTAATATTAATTTTCCGCTAGTTTCAGGAATCAATTTTACTTCTTCATTGGCCTTTATGGAGCCAATTACATACTGTATATTATTGAGTTCTTTACCTGAAGTAATAAACCCGGTAACATTTGCTGCAGAAGGTTTAAACTGACCACCGGGCTTGGTTTTCTTAACCGGTTTAAAGAAAGTCATTTTAATAATAACCAATGCTGCAATACTAATTATAATTATAATAATGTTTTTAAGCTTCATATCTTTTTATTAGATTTTTTATAATTTAAAAATATTTTTTCTGATGGCATCAATTCTAAATTCTTCTGAATCAGTTTTAAGTTAACATACAGTTCTTCAATTTTTTTATGTGAAAGATTAGCAAAAGCCGCACTATTAATTTCTTTCACTGCTATATGTATTTCAGGTAAAATTTCAAAACTTTTTTTGGTAAGTTGTATAATATGTTCTCTTCTGTCGTTTTTATTAATGGCTTTTTTTACATATTTCTTTTTCACTAATATGTCAATAATACGCACCATAGAAACTTTATCAATCATAAGATTATCACAAATAAATTGCTGGGTACATTTATTTTCATTTGCTTCAAGCAGGATAAGTATAGAATAATATCTTTCCAGCTCAATATGATTCAGTCTCTTTGAGAATGCGCCAAAATAGCTCTTGGTAAGAGCTGAAAGGTAACTTCCCAATGGTAATATCTTACAAACTTCTTTTTCCATTCAAATAATTAGGGAAGCAATATTAGTAACTAATACTAATAGTTAGTAATATTAACTATTTAATTTAACAATTACTTTCTATTCCTTTCTTAATTTAATTAATTTAGAAAATTCAACTTTTATTCGGTTGTATATTTTAAACATCAATTAGACTTTAAGGATTAGCATAAATGATTGTAAGTTTTTTATATTTTTAACATTTCGGACTTATTTATCTTATTTATTAATTTTAACACCTACTTTCAAGAAAAAGAGTGCTTTAAGATTGCATTTAGAATAATATTAATAAAAATTATGTAAAAAAGGCTGTTTAAGTAGTTGATTAACCTTACACATCATTTGAAAATGAGCAAAATAAAATTACTTTTGCGCTACCTTAAAAAAAAATAATAAATGCCAACAGTTTCGCGTGCCACGTTTAATAATAAAGATAGCTATTTTTTTGAAGCTTTAAAACAAAAAATAGACCAATACTTTAGTAAAAATCAACTAAAACAATCAGGAAATTCACGTTTGTTTACTAAAGCCATAATATTAATAAGTACTTTAATAATATTATACACCGTATTGGTTTTCTTTACCCCCGAAAATATATTTGTTTCGATATTGTTGTGTGTGTTGTTAGGGCTCAATTTAGCAGCTATAGGGTTCAATATAATGCACGATGGGGCACACGGTAGTTTTAGTACCAAGCCTTGGGTAAATGAGCTTACTTCATACTCGTTGGAAATGATGGGGGGAAGCTCCTTTATGTGGAAAATTAAGCATAACCAAAACCATCATACCTTTACTAATATTGAAGGAATGGACGATGATATAGATATTAAACCCTTTATTAGAGTGAGTAAAGATCAGCCCAAAAAGTGGTTTCATCGTTTTCAACACATCTATTCCTTATTTTTATATGCTTTAACCTATCTACTGTGGGTATTTTGGCTTGATTATAATAAATATTTCTCGGGAAAAATAGGAGAAATAAAAATTAAAAAGATGAACACCAAAGATCAAATTATTTTTTGGGGTAGCAAGATTGTTTATTTGTTTGTTTTTATTGTAGTACCAATTATTTTTGTTGGATGGCAAAAAACACTTATTGGTTATTTGATAGTTGTTATGGTTACAGGCTTGGTAATAAGTGTAGTTTTTCAGTTAGCTCATGTTGTTGAAGATGCTTTGTTTCCGGCAATTCCTGAAAACACCAAGTCATTAAAAATTGAAACGGAATGGGCTATACATCAATTAAACACTACAGCAAATTTTGCTACTCAAAATAAGCTTGTATCATGGTTTATAGGGGGATTGAATTATCAAGTTGAGCATCACTTGTTTCCCCGCATTAGCCATATTCATTACCCTGCCATTAGTAAATTGGTAAAAGAAACTTGCGAGCAATATCATGTAAATTATATAGAGTTTCCTACTGTTTTTGCAGCCGTAAAGTCACATCTTAAGCATTTAAAGACTATAGGCAACGCAGCATAAGTTATTGTTCGATTGTTTCTCTTGTTTGGGCAATTAATAAGGAATAAAACAAAAATTTATTAGTGATTTTGCTATTTTTTCAGAAGGTGTGATCAGGAATAGTTATTGTTAACCAGTAAAGCCATAGCGATAGGTTCAATATTCGTAAAGCTTATTCTTACCTCAATTTATTTCAAGATGCTTAATTAAAAACTTGGTCTTGACATGTCCTATTATCACTGTAAAAAGGGGAAGTTGGCAAAAAAGTAATTTATTATGCATTTGCCTCTATTAATGGGACACGGAAAACTCCCTATCAATATTTAGTTTAAGGCATTTTTGAAGGAAAAATTCGTCAAGCTTTCTTTTTAAAGTTGGTTTCATAAACCTTAATCCATTCATTTACGGTCATCTTTCTCATTAATTCTCCTATGAGGTTGTAGGGAATGTCTTCAAACTTTTTAAACCTTATGCAACTTTTACCCATATCAAGTTTTTGTTTAGTGTGTTTTGGATACTCAGTTACAAACCATTCCATTAATTTTGGGACGGCATAGATGCCCATATGATAAAAATTAATAGAATTTTTTTGAGAGGCAAGTCCTGCAAAAGGTAGTGGTTCAGTGGGCTTGCAGTGATAACCTGCAGCATAAATTGAATGCGGAACCACATATCCTAAACCACCATAACTAATGGCGGCCTCAAAGCCTTTAGGCAAGTTTTTGACAATAGTATCGTGTAGTTTATTAAAAGGTTCTATTCTGTCAGAAGGAAGTCCGGAAAGAATTTCTTCTACTGTATTGCCAGATGCTTTCATATTGAATAATTTGCTTTTGATGTGTTGTTTAACCGTTGCCCGGTAGTTTCTTACAGAGCCTCATAAAGGTAGCCTGTAAAAAAATTATTAATAAAAGTTGTTTGTAACGCACAAAACAAATATACAAATAAAAATGGAAAGGTTAAAGCTTTTCAGATGCACGAAGTTGTAGCATTATTCAACACGGAAATAAAGAGAAAAAGAGCTTTTTATAATTCTTAAATGATAGAGGCTGGCTGCTTTCTATTAGTCTTTTTAAAGTGTTAATATGTATATTTATTTTCCTAATCCATATTTATCAACTGCGGGTTGTCCCCAAATGTTGTCTTTAACTCTATAAACGGTTTCGCAGTCTTCCAACTTACCGCATATTTCATCTAGTTGTCCCCAAGCGTAGTTGCAGGTTCCGATTTGCTTTCCGTTATTATCGTAAATTGTGCTACTTGCATCATATACATTTTGTTCTGCACAAAAAACTGTCTGCCCGTTGTATTTACATTGGTCAATTGAACCGTTTTTGTATGTCTTATAAAGTGTTTTTAAAGTGTTTAGGTTATCAGTATCGTCTTTATTACAACCTGCCAGACCTAGAGTCAGTAATGCTGTCAAGGTCAAAACCAAAAGAATTTTGGACTTTATACTATTCATAGTCTTGATGTTTTATATTTTGTATTAATTTCTGTCAGAGTAAATTTTACTCATCATTATTCGTTGTTGTTACCTGTAACTTATTTCAGTTTGTGCTAAAATAACCTAAAACGGGCGTCTGTGAAAAAACTATCCCTAATTAACCTAAACTAATGGTTATATACAAAACAAATATATCAATAAAAGGGGAAATACCAATTTAGTTGGGCAGAATTAAGCTGAGGGAGATTGTAGTTTTTTTTCAGCACATGATTAAATCGAAGCAGCGCTTGGTTAATTCATGTATATAAGCGGCCGGTATTAATCGTCATCTCTTAAAAATGTTCCTGATATGTTAAAGATAAGCGCTAGACTGTTGTTAAGTTGAACTTCTTGATTACCATATTTTAATTCCCAACCAACGATATAATTTGATGAATAATTCGAATTTACATAGGAAAGAATGTTAGCCGGAATAACGCTGTCAGGAAGCTTTGAATTCCAGTCAATATCAATTATTTCTATTTGTTTATTAAATTCCAATTTAACTCCATTTGCTAATAAAACTTCATACAACTCTTTACCATCTTTGTCTTTAACAGCCCGAGAAATTGAAGTTGTCGAAAAGTGAGTTTGAACATAAGTTTTAATTTCAGATGGGATTTTGTCCTTTGTAAGCAGAGCTTCTTTGTCACAACTTGTTGTTATGAGTATCGAAAATACTACTGTTGCAATTGCTATTATCTTTTTCATATTGTCGATTTTAAGTTTTATGCTACTCTTTTCAGGATTTTGGCAACCTCCTTTTATACAAGTTTAGTAATATTAATAGATTTCTGCTACGTTATCTTTCAGATAATAGTTTAGTGTAAAAAAAACAATTCAGAACACAAATTGTTAGTTGTGTTTGAACAAATATACTATATATAATAAACAAATAAAAATGAAATACCAATTCAGTTGAGCAGAATTAAGCTCAGGAAGGTTGTAGTTATTTTCAGCACATGATTAGATTGAATCAGGGCTTGGTTTAATCGCTATATGGCGGTTAGTGCTTATTATTTTATGTTGCTTTATCTCCACTGATAACGTTTGAAAATTTCCCTTTGTATTTAAGGAAAAACGATTCAAAATATTTGTATGAGAGTCCCGCCAATAAAATGGTAAAAAAAATACTCAAAGGATAAATAGCCCAGTTAGTCAGAGCATTTAGAGATTTACAAATGTTCAATGCTAATACTATGGCAATTGGGTGATACATATAAAGCCCATATGAAATATTACCTAAGTAACTCAACGTTTTATTTTCAAGTGATATTAAAATTGTTCTATTAGCTGCTAAATTTAAAATTATAATTCCAAAAAGAACAGCGTAAAATTCGTAGTGAAAATAAGGTATATAAATACCATTCAATATTAAAAGAGTAGTAATAATTATTGTTAAATAGAATAAAACATTGTTTTGTAAAAGTCTCAGTAATTTGTTTTTCTGGAATAGTAGGACTGCAAATAGCCCACCAATAGCCATACAGTCAATATTAAATGTGTTCCAAAACGCTTCAAGTATTTTTTTATACGGAATGAAATTAGAGTAATGAGTTTGCAAAAAGAAACGAAAAATTAAATAAAACGCTATTATTAAAATCATTAAACCAATTCTGTGCTTCTTAAAATACTTAAGAATCACAGGCCAAACCAAATAATACTGTTCTTCCGTTCCAATAGACCACGTTTGAGAAGCATACGGAACTATTCCTAATAAAGATAAAACAAGGTTTGGGAAGAAAAACACAAACAAAAACAGTTTTGCAAACAAATTAGAATAAACAATGTCTTTACCGAAATTAGGTAAAACGAAAATATCAATGTTAGGAAGAACTAAAAAGGCTAAAATGATGATGAAAAAATAAAGTGGCCAAATGCGTAAAATTCTTCTCACATAAAATTTTCTAATGCTTATCTTGTTAAATAAATGTTCTTCTGTTAGGAGTAGATATGTGATTAAGTAGCCGCTTATTACAAAAAATAATACAACTCCAAGTTTACCAATTATACGAACAAAAGGATTGTCCCAATAATTGTCAAGGTACATTACTGATTTGAATTGTTCAATATGATGAATGATTACTAAAAACGCTGCTATAAACCTTAATCCGTTTAGGTTAGGAAAATAAATTTTCTGCTTGTCCACTTTAAATTGTCTAGTGTTTTCTTCTTTATTTGATTTTATATTGAGTAGCTAATTTTAGGTTGTCCGTTAACGGTAGTCTGTCTAACAACTCCTTTTCCGGTTAATTTTCGATACTAAACTACACATTTATTTCAATTTTAAGCAAATTTAAAAGCTTTTTCTTCAAAATTTGTTTGGATGAGTTAAATTGCAAGGTCACAAAATAGCTCGTTGGAAAAGTAACGGGGTTGTTTTAACTATAAACCAGATACTTATCAAAATAGATTAATAGAGGTAAAAAGAAAGAAAGAAAGAAAGAAAGAAAGAAAGAAAAAATAAATAAATAAATTATTTAACTACCAATAACACAAACTTACAACAGACTAAAACTACACTTTCTTATCATTATTATTTAAAACCCCATAATATATTTTACTTGCAACTGAGCTCCGGAAGCTTTATTCAACACAGGATTAAATCAAAGCAGAGCTTCGTTTAACCCCTATATGTTAGCAGATACCCGAAACCGCTGGTTTTAGGATAAAACTGTCAAATTATGAACTTTGTCTGTGCTGAACCTGTGCGTTGGATTACAAGCTCTTTTTATTTTTTGTGGCGTTTGCATGTGTGGTTGAAAAAAATAAAATGTGCTTGGAATTTGGGTGGCTGCTGGCTCTAAACTGTCAAGATACTGCTGTCATTACTCCTTTATAAATTTTCCAATTTTCTTTATGTTTTGTTGATTGTCGGTTACTGAATAAGTGTAAAAACCTTGGGCTAAATTACTAATATCAATTCCGTTACTGTTGAGATTGGAGCTTGTTTGTTGCAATTGTCCTATGTTGTTGTAAAT
>JADLFI010000015.1 GCA_020845635.1 Bacteroidia bacterium | reverse complement strand
GTTACAGATGCCCGAATGCAAAACAAACTAACGCAAAAGGAAGTGATTGTTAAGGGCAAAATTACTAAGGACATAGAAGAATTATTAGCCAAACTTGATTTGTTGCACTAAAGTGGACAAGTCAGGATAATTCCTAACATTATAGAAACCTGCCCTTTGAGGGGTGATTGGGCAAAATGACCATTTAACCAATTAAGATTTGATTTCCAATCGGTTATTTTATCAATTCCTGATTGTAAGAAGGCAATAGCCAACATTAACAGAATAATAATTTCGGGAACAAAATATAAATAATCCATTATTGAAGAATTAACATATAACACAAAGGTAGTAAATATTAAGAAAATGAAATGATGGAGTTAATTCAGGAGAGTTTATAATAAAGTTCCTACCTGAACTGTTCTTTAAAAAATAATCACAATAACAACTTCTGTTAAAGTGCAGCGATTGGTAATAGGCAATATATATACATTTACAGGCAAATTAACCTCAATATTTTGTGATTCACGAATACCATCTCGCTTGGGTTGATAGACAATACAAACAACAAAGAAAAAATAGTTAATACGGCACTTAGTATAAATATTATTGTTTTATTTGTTTGATGTTTAAGCAGCAAATTTTATAGACAAGGCGTTTTTAAGGGTTTGTAATATTTTTACTTGTAATTAATACTATAAATGCCTTAAAACAAATTTATTACTCAATTTCATTTTTATTAATTATGGCTAGGTTATATCCAAATCTTATCAATGTAGTTGCTCAAGCAGTTGCCCACATTTTTGGACAAAATACCGCAGCACCGGCAATTGTTGAGCAGGCGTTAAGAAAAGATTCTCGCTTTGGGGCACGTGACAGAAAATTTATTGCTACTTATATTTACAATATAGTTCGGTGGTATCGTTTGTATATGTATTGTTTGAATGCCCAACAACAACAATCGGCCATGCTGTACCATTATCTTTTTGCAGTATCTTATGTTGCTCAGGGCAACGATTTGCCCGATATGCCTGAGTTTAAAGATTTAAATCAAGCCTATATTAACGAGTGCTTAGAAAAAGCAAAGCAAACATTTGCTGTTTCCGAATCAATCCCCGATTGGTTAGATATTATGGGAGCAGCCCAACTTGGGAAAGAAATATGGCAAAAAGAAATACATGCTTTAAATGAAGAGGCCGGAGTTTATATAAGAGTTAATACACTTAAAACCAACCCTTCAAAATTGTATTCTACCCTTGCCAAAGAAGGGGTTAACATAAGTCCTATATCATCTAATCATTTATTTGATAATTTTCCTGAGAATTGTTTTTTACTGAACGAAAGAAAAAACCTTCAGCATTTAGATAGTTATAAAAATGGTTTATTTGAGATTCAAGATGTAAGTTCACAGTTGGTTGCTCCATACCTACAATTAAAGCCGGGTATGTTCTTAATAGATGCATGTGCCGGAGCCGGAGGTAAAACACTGCATGCAGGAAGCATGATGAATAATAGTGGCAAGATAACAGCTATGGATATTAGCCCCACTAAGCTGGAGGAGCTTAATCGCAGAGCAAAGAGAGCGGGATTAAATATTGTAGAAACAGTATTAATTTCAGAACAAGAGATATTAAAAAATAAAGAAAAGGCCGATCGCCTTTTATTAGATGTTCCTTGTTCGGGATTGGGGGTATTACGCAGAAATCCTGATGCTAAATGGAAACTTGATACCGCCTTTATATCACATATTCAAACCATACAATCTGATATTTTAACCAATTATTCAACGATGTTAAAACCAGGAGGGCTTATGGTATATGCCACATGCAGCATATTGCCGTCAGAAAATGAAATGCAGATAAAAAGCTTTTTGGCAAACAATCATCAATTTGAACTAATAAAACATCAGTCAATTATGCCTTCATGGGGCTATGATGGATTTTATATGGCTTGTTTAAGAAAAGCAACTTAGGTTTTAATTATCGGACTTTTCAACTTTTTTTTCTTTTAATAACTAAAAACCTTAGATTTGTTACACATTTCAAAAAAAGATATCATGAGAAAGTTCATATTGTTATCCTTTTTATTATTTTTTACAACATTTTTTTTGCATGCTCAAAATAATAAAAATACGGCCTTTACAGATACCCAATGGAATCTGACCAACCTTAATGAAAAGGTAATTAACGCTAATGATGAGGGAGTGAAAAGCTTTATTGTTTTTTTACCGGACAATACCTTTAAAGGCTTTTCCGGGTGCAATCGTTTTCAGGGAACATATAAAATAACGAAAAACAAGATAAAGTTGAGCAGCATTGGATTAACCAAGATGTTTTGTGAAAAAGACAACAACGAAAGGGAATTAATAAAAGCACTTGAAAAAGCAACTTCTTTTAAGGTAAACAACAATCAACTGGTGTTAAAAGGCAAACGTCATATCAACATTCTTTTTGAGGCTGAGAACTAATTTTTTTCATTTCGTTAAAAGAAAATAAGAAACAGTAATCAAAAGCCTTTTTACCAAACAGTCCAACCGCCTTCAACTTTCAGGTTATCGCCTGTAACATAACTTGAGGCATCGCTCAATAAATATATCATAGCTCCTGCAACTTCATGATTATAGCTTAAACGCTGCAAAGGAGAGAAGTTAGCAAAGTTTTTCTCAAATTGATCTTCATGATTGTTCCAAACCCCGTGTGGGGTTATCATATTAACACGTACCCCTTTAGCTCCCCAATAACTGGCTAAGTATCTTGATAAAGCATCAATACCACCTTTTGAAGCACTATACTCAGCAGGGCAACCTAAGCTGGTTCCTTTATATAAGTTCTGATTTGGTGCAACTACGCTATAGGTAGAGGGTATGTTGATAATACTTCCAAAACCTTGCTCGGCCATAAACGAACCAATTATTTGACAAGTTAAAAAAGTGCCTTTTAGGTTAATCTCAACCACCTTGTCCCAGTTTTCATCATCTATTTTTTCAAAAGGTACAAATTTTAGGTGTGTTTTGTTTTGGTGGGCATTTACCAATCCATGAACAACACCAAAGGTTTCAACTACTTTATTTTTGAGCTGTTCAACATCTTTGCGTGAGCTTACGTCTAAAGCAAAGCCCAACATTTTACGATGGTGTCTTTCTGTTAGGGTAGCAGCAAATTTTTCAGGTTCGGCCAAGGCAATATCTGCCACCACAACATGTGCACCGTACTGTGCTGCCGCTTCGCAAAACGACCGCCCCACGAGACCACAAGCACCGGTTATGATTACAACTTTATCGGTTAGTTCAAATTTTTTTCTGAAATCTATTTCAAAAGGATTGGTAGTTCGGGTAACTGACATATTTTGTATAATTATATATATTTTCTGAAAACGGGTTTTATAACCTCTCCAACAAGATATTTCTCGTATCCTTGTTCTAGGGCTTGTTTCATTACCGGAAGGCTGTCGCTCATTGCTTCAACAATAGCGTTTACATGTTCTTCTTTGTGGCTGAAATTAGGGCAGAATATACCCTGAAAAAGTATGCCTCTTTTTATCAATTCCTGATGAAAGAGAGTTCTTAATCCAAAACTGTTATTCCCCTCATTGTCAAAATATCCTATTGAAGCATGCCAATTAAATTGTAAGTTACGTAGGTTGTTTTCTAAATGATGCTCTTTAAACAATGCCTTTGTTTTATCAATAAACAATTGTCCCATTTTTTGATTGTGCTCCAATACATTATTCTTTTCAAATTCATCCATTGTGGCTAAGGCAGCACCAATGCTGCATGTTTCACCTCCGTGTGTAGTGCTCACCAAAAATAACTTTTCGTTTCCTTTTTTTCTGATTCCACCAAGTTCCATAACCTCTTTCTTGCCGGTTAAGCAGCAAAACGAAAAACCATTAGCTATACCCTTACCCCAGGTTGCCATATCGGGTTCAACATTATATTTTTTTAGAGAGCCCGGATAAGCTGTTTTATAGCCGGTAATCATTTCGTCCATAATCCATAATGCTCCATTTTTATGTGCTAAGTCTATGGCATCTTTCAAATAATTTTCGGGCAACACATTAAACTTTTCGGGTTCTGAAATTACGCAGGCTATTTGGTTAGGATATTTATCAAATAAATCTTTTAAGGATTGTAAATTATCTGAAGTATAAGTTACGGTTAATGATTGTATCTCTTGAGGAATACCGCTTTTTACATCGGTAGAGCCGATAAACCAGTCGTCATAGCTGTAAAACGGGTGGTCAATGGGGCGAGCAACTAATTTGCGTCCGGTATAAGCACGAGAAATTTTTACGGCTGCCGTGGTAACTACCGAACCATTTTTGGCAAACTTAATCATATCGTGCACACCAACTAAGTTTAAAAAGCGTTCGGCCACCTCCATTTCAATAGTAGAAGGGCGTGAAAAATTATTCCCTTTGTATAGTTCTTGTATTACACGGTCAATAACCGGTTTGTAGGCATGACCCAAGCTTACAGAAGCCAAGCCACTTAAGCACTCAATATATTTATTTCCGTCAGGGTCATATACATAACAGCCTTCGCCATGCGTTATGGCAGCCGGTGATAAGGCCGGAAACTGGTCGTCACCTTTTGAATAAGTATGAGCCCCTCCGGGAATTAAGTCATGTATGCGGGCGCGGTATTCATCTGACTTTTTAAAGTTGGTAATTTGTTTTTTATGTGCTTGAATTTCCATTACTCTATAATTTTATCATTTGCAATTGTTTTTTGATAGCCGCTATTGGCTACACTATCTTTGTTTTTTTCTAATATTTCAGGATGTTGCTTGAGCAATGCTACCACATCTTCAATGCCAAAATCAGGTACGTGCTGAAGCTTTTGGAAGATAAGAGCTACAGCTTCAAAATCTTGAGGTGAGTCAACGCTCATTTTGTAAATATAATCAGGGCATGATTTTTTCCATCCGCAACTAAACTTACCGCTAAATTTTATATAAGGGGTAACATGTTCGCGTTCTGAAAGTTTCTTTGCCTCTCTCCATGCGGTTTCTAAGGCCTTAAAAGAAAACACTTCTACATCAAAACCATCTTCTAAAAACTCCGGTTCGTTATTAGAGTTTGAAAAATAGTCTTTACCCGATTTAAGAAATTCATGAATAACAAAATCAACAACTTTGTGCGAGTGCAATGGACAATCAGAAGTAAGGCGTACTACAGTATCAACATTATTATATTTTACGGCAGCCTGATAAAAACGATCTAATACATCCCAATCGCTCCCACGTGATACTTCGTATCCTTTCTTGCGGCACAGTTGTTCAATGGCATCATCTTCAGGATTAGTTGAAGTAACCACTACAAATTTATTGACCAGTTTTGAAGGCTTTACACGTTCTATCAGGTTTTCTAAAATACTTTGGTGGTTTATTTTTTTTAGAACTTTCCCCGGCAGGCGTGTACTTCCCATGCGGGCTTGTATAAGTGCTACTATCATTGCTTTAATTCCTCCTTAAACAATCCCATAAAATGTTTATCAATATAATTTCCGTTGCTCCAAATATGTTTACGAAGAGTGCCTTCGTTTACAAAGCCTAATTTTTCGTAAACCTTTATAGCTCCTATATTTGTAGCATATACAGCTAATAATACTTTTCTTATGTTTAATATATTAAAAGCGTATTGAATAGCTAAAGTGCAGGCTTCGGTACCTATACCTTTTCCCCAAAAATCTTTTTCGCCTATTAACACTCCCAGCTCGCAGGTATGACTTATCCAGTCAAAATTATCGAGTTTGATATTACCGATATGGCGATTAGTGCTTTTATCACAAATAGCAAACATAACGGTATTACGGTCGTTAATTTTTTGTTCAACATAGCTTTGCAACTCGGTAATGGTTGAAGGGAAAGTTCCTGACAGTAATCCGGTAGTTACATCGGGCTCATTTAACCAACGTAGATAGTTTTCGCTGACATCGGTTAATTCAATGGCTCTTATATAAATTTGTTTGCCTTCAATAAATCTAATCATGGTTTGTGTTTTTTCTTTAGCATTTCAGCATGTTTGTCCATCTCTTTTTTATTCTTGGTCAAATTGTTGTCATGCATCCTATAACGGTATAAAGGTAAAGGAATATGATAAATATTATTCTTTGCTAAAAATCTTTTACGTAAATCTTCTTCTTCGCGTGCTCTAAATTTTTCATCATATAGGCCTATGTCAAACAAGCGGTCTTTTCTAAACATAATACCACACGCAATAGGCTTTTCAGAAGAGCTTACCCATTCTATATGATCGCCAAACTCATTCACTAAGTAATAATCAACAGCTACGGCATCAAGACGATTGTTTTCGGTTAAAAAAACTGACAACACTTTAAGCGTATCAGAATGTAAATAATCATCAGCATCTAAAAACAGTATATATTGCCCCTTGGCCTTTTTTATACCGGCATTTCGTGCGGCCGATAGCCCTTTGTTTTCGGAAAAGCGAATGGTTCTAATTTCGTCACAATAGTTGTCCAAAATCATGTGACTTTCATCTTTTGAGCAATCATCTACAACAATTACTTCAAAGTTGTTATGCTCAAGCGATTGGTTAAGGGCGCTCCGTATAGCTCTTTCAAGATAGCGAGCGTAATTATATGATGTAATAATTAAAGATACCAGCATAGTAATTATTAGGGCAAAGTTAAGTTATTTTGATGAATTGCTTTTATTTGGGAATAACAAATATCTTATATTCTAAAAAACAGTAAATTAAGCAGGATAATCTACAAAGTTTTTTTCGGTTTCGTACAAACGTATTCCGAGTTCAAACCGAGCATCAATTTTAGGACGCAGTATTTCGTAAATAATCTTTGCTATATTTTCGGCAGTAGGGTTTAGGGTTTTAAAATATTCGGTGTCTAAGTTCAAATTTTTATGATCAAATTTATCTTCAACATGTTCTTTTATCAGTTGAGCCAATATTTTCATATCAATTACAAATCCTGTTTCAGGGTCTGTTTCGCCTACCACCTTAACAATAAGTGTATAGTTATGGCCATGATAGTTAGGACTACTACACTTTCCGAAGATTGCTAAGTTTTGTTCATCACTAAACTCTTTACGATACAAGCGATGTGCGCTACAAAAGTTTGACTTTCTGTATATGGCTGTTTTCATTTGTAATGTTTTTATGCTTTCAATAAATTATTCTTTAACAACAGTTCGGCTATTTGAACGGTGTTAGTGGCGGCTCCTTTTCGTAAGTTATCAGAAACTATCCAAAGGTTTAATCCATTCTCAATACTTTCATCACGCCTTATACGTCCTACATAAACCTCATCGCACTCGTGTGCATTTTTTGGCATGGGGTACACTAAATTATTAATATCATCTTGAACAATAACCCCGGGACTTTCTGATAAAATTTCTTTTACTTTTTCAACCTCAAAAGCCTGTTCAAATTCTACATTCACGCTTTCGCTATGCCCACCTATTACCGGAATACGAACAGTAGTGGCTGTAATTTTTATTTCCGGGGCATTCATTATTTTACGTGTTTCATTTACCATTTTCATTTCCTCTTTGGTGTAACTGTTAGGCATGAAAATATCTATTTGCGGAATAACATTCAAATCTATAGCATAGGGATAAGCTGATTTTTCTGGTTTCTTACCTTTTCTTTCATCCATAAGCTGTGATACTGCTAAAGCCCCGGTACCGGTTACCGATTGGTAGGTAGAAACTACTATGCGTTTAATTTTATATCTACAATGCAAGGGATATAAAGCCATAACCATTTGAATGGTACTGCAATTAGGGTTAGCTATTATTTTATCTTGTGCATTTAGAATATCCCCGTTAATTTCGGGAACAACCAGTTTAATACCTTCGTGCATACGCCAGGCCGATGAGTTATCAATAACTACGGTACCTTTCTCGGCAAACTTTTCGGCATATTTAAGAGATACATTTCCTCCGGCCGAAAACAAGGCCACTTGGGGAGTTTTTTCAATAGCCTCTTCTATACTTATAACAGGGTAATCATGATGATTAAACTTTATTTTTTTTCCGATACTCTTATCAGAAGCCACCGGTATTAATTGGCTAACGGGAAATTTTCTTTCCTCTAGTACCTGAAGCATTTTACCGCCTACTAATCCGGTAGCACCAATTACTGCAACTTTCATTTTAATGGCTGTTTTCGCTAGTTTTTTTATTTTCTTCTTTATCTACGTATCGCACCCACCACATCCACATAACAAAAATAAATATATAAATAACGGTGTTAAATACATACTTGTGATTAAAGTCAACCCAATCGTTATTAATATTACTGATAATAGCTAAAACAACTATACGTAAAATATTAATGATATGAATTCCTAATAAACCCAAAGGAATAAACCATAGTTTTGATTTTACTGAGCCATGATAGCTCATAATTAATCCGGCAAAACCAAACAATAATCCAAATCCAACACAAGCGGGGCCAACAGCCACTCCCGGTGAACCAACAATACGCACAACTACTTCATATTTCTCAATATTAAACTGCATTAATCTTAACAACCAAGCACTAACATCAACAATATTATCTTTGATAATTGAATGTAAGCCCATCCATATTTTATTAAATGGGGCATTGTGCATTTGAAACCAATTCATAAACTCCCACGCACCATAAATAATAGCCGCTTTAATTAAAAATTTAACTATTGGATTTTTAAGCATTTCTTGAATATTTGTATTTGGAGTTTCTTCTTTCATAGAAATTGCAATAGGGGTTTGTTTTAATAAATATTTCCTTACCTAAAGATACAATGTACAAAGGTAGTCAAAATAATAGAATATAAGAGTATTTTGCTTTTTACCGAAGCCTAATTTTTAATAACTAACGGTACTTTATTAGTTTTTTAATAATTTCAAGGCTATTGCTAATACGCATCTTTGTTTTCCACCACGACTCGTTGTATAGCTCTATTCTGTCCACTTCAAACAAATCGGTAGTTTGAGGGTTAAAAATACTTTGTTTAACTGCCAATCCTGCTTTATATCCGGCTTGTTTTACCAGTTTCTTGGTTTGGGAATTATAACTGCCAACAGGATATGATATGGTTTTAGGAAAATACCCTAATTCTTCCATTATTCTATTGCCTGAAACCATTAATTCATTCATAATAAAGTCATCATTGCTGGCGTATCCAAAAGTAGAGTGCAATGCCGAGTGAGACCCAATGTAATGCCCTTGTTTACTTAGTTCACGAAGGTCGTCCCAGTTCATCATTAATTTGGGCAAATGTATATCATTGTATGTGTTGTTTACCCTTTCAATAACTTTTTCAAGCTGATGGTAGGGGAGTTTCTTTAATATTGGATTTAGTTGCAGAACATATTTTAGCCTTGCCTTTGTATCGTGAAGAGAAGATACACGCATGTTTTCAGGAATAAAATCAAAATCAATATTTATATCGCTAATATTGGTGTGTTGAAACAAATATTCCAATTGGTGAGTCCAGGTAGGTTTATTTTTATCTATGCAGTCGGTAACTACATAAAAAGAGGCTTTACAATTGTATTTGTTTAATATAGGAAGAGCGTACTCAATATTATCTTTATAGCCATCATCAAACATAATCGTGGCAATTTTATTCTCAACTAATAATTTATCGGAATCAATTAAGTCTTCAAAACGTACAACCTTGTACTTATTGGTAATATACCCTATACATTTGTCGAACAGCTCAACACTCATAGGATCCCACAGCAAATCTCTTTGCGGACTTACACGATGAAATAAAAAATTTCTAACCATTAGCCTTTTTCGTAACACAAACATCTTTAGGCAGAGCATTAGCGCATGAAATAATACTCTTATCCGTAACAAAGTACCTGTTTGCCCAAATTTAAGTATTGTTTTTTAATTTATAGATAAGATGTTAATTTATTCATTCATAATTTAGCCGGGTAAATGCCATTATTTTATAAATAACACTTTTTTTCCTACATTTTTTGTTACTTTACAGCCTCAAACAAATAAAATGTAAAAGATATGGCACTAAAAAAAGGTGACAAAGCACCAAACTTTAAACTTTTCAGTTCTGAAAAAAAAGAAGTAAGTCTTGATGACTTCAAAGGTAAAAATTTAATTATTCATTTCTTCCCGGCAGCTTTTACGGGAACTTGTACTACGCAATTATGTACAGTTAGAGATGCTATAGGAACTTATCATAACAGTAAATCAGAGATTGTAGGTATTTCGGTTGATTCTCTTTTTTCATTAGCCAAATACAAAGAAGAGCAACATTTGAATTTTCCGTTATTAAGTGATTTTAATAAGGAAACATCAAAATCATATCAAGCTTATTATGATGATTTCTTATTTGGTATGAAAGGAGTATCTAAACGTAGTGCATTTGTAATTGACAAAGATGGGATAATTCAATATGCCGAAGTATTAGAGAACGCAGCAGATTTACCAAACTTTAAAGCTATTGATGAGGTATTAGAGAAACTGTAAAATAGTAGTACAATATTTTAAAGGCAAGAGGGTTTGATAAACATCAAACCCTCTTGCCTTTTTATGCAATACATTATTCTAATAAAAACAACAAAAAATGCTGCCCGATAGCATCGGGCAGCATTTCTCAAACAAACAAAATGTGATATTATTTTGGCAATAGCACATCGTTAATGACGTGAATAACCCCATTAGCGGTAGGAATTGAAGCTAATATTTCAGAGCCATTCACAAATGTTTTCCCATCTGCCTTGGTAATTTTTACTTTTCCACCAAAAACCATATCAAATTCTTGGCCATCGTTCATGTATTCAGCTTTCAATACACCTACATAGGTATGATAACCAAGGATGTTAGCCAAATCGCTTTTCTTTTCGGGTTTTAATAAGCCCTCTACTGTGCCCGGAGGCAATTTTTCAAATGCGGCATTAGTAGGAGCAAATACTGTAAATGGACCGGCATTACTTAAAGCGTCAACCAAATCGGCTGCTTTTACGGCTTGAACCAAAGTTGTGTGATCTTTGCTGCCAACAGCCACTTGTACTATATTTGGCTGAGATGTTTCATCAACCACTCCTGATTGTCCTACAGGTGCTTCTGTGCTAGTAGTTGCTGTTTCTGTCGTTTGTTGTTGTTCTGTACCACTATTACAAGAAAACAAAAAGAAAGTACCTAAAATTGAGATTAATAAGAATGATTTTTTCATGACTGTTAATTAAATTGTTTATGGCAAATATCGGCAGGCTAATTGGTTTAGGGTATGACAAAAGTCATAGAAAAATAGAATATTTATCATGTTTCTCACCAAAGCTTTTATTCACTAATTAAGCATCAGATATACATAGTATCTGTAATTTTATTCATTCATACATGTATTTATTTATAGCAAATAATAAACAGTATTCTTATTTATATAGTTTAAATTTGTTCTTATAAAAATTAAATCATACTTACCATAAATTAGATTATCTATAATAAAAATCAACAACAACTAAAATGAGTAAAAGAATAAATGTATTAAAAGTGGCACCGGAGGCTTATGAAGCGATGATTGCCTTAGAAAATTATATAGCACATAGTGGTTTAGATAAAAAGTTATATGAACTAATTAAAACACGTGCTTCGCAGATTAACGGCTGCGCCTATTGTATCAATATGCATGTAAGAGATGCTATGAAACAAGGCGAAACAGCTCAACGTTTGTTTTTGTTGGATGCCTGGCGCGAAACCCATCTTTATACCGAAAAAGAAAGAGCTGTATTAGCATTAACAGAAGCTATGACTCAAATTGCCGGAAAAGGTGTTTCAGACGAGATATATAAAGAAGCGGTTAAGCAATTATCAGAAAAAGAATTAGCCGCAGTTATTATGTCGGTAGTGGCTATAAATAGCTGGAATCGCATATCTATCACTACAAATGCTGAGTTAGATTAATATTGATTTTTTATGAATATAAACCAACAACTTGCTTTCTTAAATCAAACAGCCCGGGAGCTGGATATTAATGAGGAGCAAAGAGCTGAATTGGTTCAGCAAACAACAGCGTATTTAAATACTTTTCTCAACAATATCGATCAACATAAAGCATTTTCACGAAAAGAGGCTCAAGGCTTGGAGATTAATAATGCCCAACATTTGTTTAGCGACATATTAGAGATATACCAAAAGGAAGTTGTTGAAACCGGCATTGTTGCTTCCTCAGGAGGGCATTTGGGCTATATTCCCGGAGGCGGCATATTTGCTGCAGCCCTTGCTGATTTACTAGCTGCAGTTACCAATCCTTATGCAGGTGTTTATTTTGCCTCGCCCGGTGCGGCTCTTATTGAAACGGAGGTAGTAAACTGGCTTAAAAAAGTTTTTAAGTTCCCGAATTCCGCTACAGGTGTGCTCACTTCCGGAGGTTCTGTGTCCAACTTAATTGCCTTTACGGCAGCACGCGATAAATATGGAGTTAAAAACGAAATGGTTAAAAACTCTGTTGTTTACCTTACAGAACAAGTACACCACTCGGCACAAAAAGCATTACGCATTATTGGCTTAGAAGATACAATACTGCGAAACATACCTATTGATGATAAATTTAGAATGCAGGTTAAGCATTTGAGAAATTGTATAGAACAAGACCTTCAACAAGGACTTAAACCCTTTTTAATTATAGCTACTGCCGGCACAACCGATACCGGAGCAGTTGACCCAATTGATGATATTGCCGAAATAGCCTTGAAGTTTAAATTGTGGTTTCATGTTGATGCAGCCTATGGAGGCTTTTTTATATTAAGTTCAAAAAATGAAATGTTTAAAGGAATAGAAAAGGCCGATTCTCTTATTGTTGATCCACACAAAGGTTTGTTTCTTCCATATGGATTAGGGGCGGTATTGATTAAAGATAAGAGAGCATTGTTGCACTCACATCAATACACCGGAAATTATATGCAAGATACCAAAGGCGAAGATATAGTGGTTAGCCCTGCCAATATATCGCCCGAGTTGACACGTCACTTTAGAGGTTTGCGTTTGTGGCTTCCACTAAAACTTCATGGGATTGAACCTTTTAAGGCATGTCTTGAAGAAAAGTTATTGTTAATACAATATATGAGAGAAAAACTCAACACTTTGGGTTTTTGTTTGGGTCCGGAGCCCGACTTATCAGTTAGTTACTTCTGGTATCCTTTTGAGAAAGATTGTGATCAAAACAATAAAAGGTTAATGCATGAAATTCATAATCATGGCGAAGTGTTTTTAAGTTCTACCATCATTGGAGGACGTTTTGTAATCAGAATGGCCATATTGGCTTTTAGGACTAAACGAAAAACGATAGACACTACTTTAGCGATGATACAAGAATGTTTGAATAGAGTGCTTAACCCCGAATAGATTGTTCAAATTTGTTTTCTACACAGGAGGAATAATATATCAATATTTTTCTTAAAAATTTTGTATAAATAAAAAAATATGTACTTTTGCACTCCTAAAACAAGCGAAAGTAGCTCAGTTGGTAGAGCACGACCTTGCCAAGGTCGGGGTCGCGAGTTCGAACCTCGTCTTTCGCTCAACACTAATCCCTCTTTACCATGAAGAGGGATTACTATTAAAAGCCTCTTTTACTGTAATATTAGTAGAAGCGCTGCCCGGGTGGTGGAATTGGTAGACACGCAGGACTTAAAATCCTGTGGCCATTGCGGCTGTACGAGTTCGATTCTCGTCCCGGGTACTTTAAAAAAGCCACAATTTTGTGGCTTTTTTAATTTACACTCTTTTATAATGTTGCCTTATTTATTCATACTTTTTTTATTAGCTCAGGCCTAGGTGGCATAGTCATACCAGTAGTTCTTATATCGAATTATTTTAGGCATAAGGTACAATATCAAATAATGGAGTCCAACTGCTAATATTTTTCCTTATTTAGTGAAAAATTCCAAGCAAAGCACTTTGCAGTGAATCACTACCAACCTGATTCATTTATTTAAGCTTGTTAAAGATGACGGATAATGGGGAATTACACCTTGAAAGTTGCCATACAACCAAATATATTGCGCTTTTAGCTTATAGGGGCGTGTACTGCAAAATCGTATTCACAATCTTTTTCATTGTTTCTTGGGTTAAATTATTATTTTAAATTGTTCGGTAAGCAGAGCGTAACGCGAATTAAATTCATGTCAATAAAGTTCCCATATTAGAGGTTGGAAATATGTTTTGAGCCGTGTCTAAATTGAAGGGGGCTACAACAAAAAAGCACCATTTATTAATGGTGCTTTTTATAAATATATGTATGGTCTTTTATTTTAACACAAAACGTACAGGTAAAGTAAACTGAACAGAGGCAGGTCTTCCGTTTTGCTTACCGATACTCCAGTTTGGCATACTTTTAATTACACGCATTGCTTCTTTGTCTAAACCCGGTCCACCTTTTACTCCGCGTTTTACTTGTACATCAGAAACCTTTCCTTCTTTATTAATTACAAAATACACATAAACGGTACCTGAAATTCCTGCATCTTTTTCCATAGCCGGATAGTTTATATTCTTAGAAAGGTAACTTAACAATGCTTGTTCTCCGCCCGGAAAACTTGGCATTTCTTCAACTGAAATAAACGGAGTTTCCGGATTTTCTTCTTGTATTACCCCTGTGCCTGTTTCTGATGGAATAATAATTTCATCTTTTTCACCCGAGCCTTCCTGAGTAACGGTGGAGATTTGAGTTTCAGTTTCCTGGGTAATAATAGGTTGTTCTTCTTTTACTTCTTCATCAACAACAATTGGAGGAGTAAATTTCACAGTTTCCATAACCGGAGGCGGTGGAGGAGGCGGTGGTGGTGGTGGTTCTGTTTCATTGACAGGCGGAGGAGCTTCCAATTCAATTTGCGTCATATCTACAGCCACAACTTTTTCATCTTCGCTAGTCGTTGAAGTTAAAAAGGAATATATCTTGGGACCTGAAATAGCTATTACAAATAATAAACAGCTAATAATTATTGCAAATGATATATAGTTGTTATATCGTTTACGGATATCATAAGCACCATAATCCTTATGACGTTTTTCAAACACTAAGTCATTACGGCCATCATAAACCACATCATCCCAATTTTTGAATATTGAATTCTCTGCCATAGGTTTAAGTATTATTATTTTGTGTTAGCTGCTGTTACTAATTCAAACTCATTCGGCATCATATCAACCACAGCATATTTACCAACTTGACAAATATTTAGTTCGTCAATTAAATCAATTACGTTTTTATAGATTGCCTGGTCATCTGCTTTAATTAAAACTGTTAAAGCTTCTTTTCCTCCTTTGACGGACACTACCATTCTTTTGTAGGTAGAATCGGCCATTTTACTCCCTTTGTCTTTAAATTGGCGTGTAAGTTCGTTTACTTCTTCTATGGTATTTTTGTTTCGTTCCAAGAGCAATTTTCTTATTCCGTCTTTAGAGAAGTTTGTTTTTTCTAATTGAGTTGCAGGTTTACCATCTTTATTATCAGCGGCATAAAACTCGCCATAATAATAATATACAGAGTTATCCTTGCTTAAAATAAAGGTTAAAGCATTGTTTATTTTTTGACGTTCTTCGTCATTTTTTGGTTCGGCCGGAAAGTTAATTTCCATAGTTTTGGCTTTATTAAACGTTGAGGTCATCACAAAGAACGTCAACAACAAGAAAGCCAAGTCCACCATAGGAGTCATATCTATCCTGGTAGAAAGTTTTTTAGCACGTTTTTTTCCGTGTTTACCTTGGCCTCCGCCACTATCACCGGTATTTACTTCTGCCATTTGCTAATTCTTTTGTTCGTTAGTTAGTTTAATTGAACTATTACTCTTCTGTAGATTGCTCCAGGTTAGTAATCAAATTGAAACGATAAATATCTTTTTTGGTAAAAACTTTTATTATTTCTTGTACAGCGACATAGTTAGCTTTTCCATCAGCTTTTATTGCAAATCTAAGCGGCTCGTACTCAAAAGATTTTCCAGCGCTTACCGCTTTGTCTTTTTCTATCTTTGCTTGTTTTGCTGCTTCAATACGGCCAAATTGTATCCAGTCACCTAATTGGTTATTAGTAGAATCTAAAGGTATTCCGGGAGATTTTACTTTTTGCCTTTGGGTGTCGTCCATATTAATATATTCTTTTAGTTTTTCCATTGGTACCCCAAAGCTGGTCATGGCTCCAAAACGTTTTTTTTCTTCATCGGTAAATTGAATTTTATATTGCTCGCCCATACGCATTAAAGTATGAATTCGCACCTCAGAATTACTTATGTTGTAAAACGCCCTGCCTGTTTTATCAACAGTAATCATCATAATATTATCTGGCAATATTTTTTCTGATGTAGATGATGGGGCGTCAACAACAACCGGTTCAGAAACTCTAACAGTTGCCGTAAGCATGAAAAAGGTAACCAAAAGGAAAGCCAAATCCACCATTGGAGTCATATCCAACGATGGGCTTGATTTTGGCATTTTTATTTTTGGCATATTTTTTTATTTTAAATTATTTAAGTAAAGAATCAATTGATACTTACTTAATGTTATTTACCAACATTTACAGATTGTACAATAGTAAATCCGGCTTCGTCCATGCTATAAGTTATAGCATCAATTTTTGTTGTAAAATAGTTGTACATAATAATTCCCACAACCGAGCCTGTAATTCCTAAAGCTGTATTAATAAGAGCCTCAGAAATACCTGTAGCTAATGCTGTAGTATCAGGTGCTCCGGCATTTGATAAAGCCGCAAACGAACGAATCATACCTAATACGGTACCAATTAGCCCCCATAAAGTTGCGATAGTGGCACATGTTGAAATAATTACTAAGTTCTTTGAAAGCATTGGTAGTTCTAATGCAGTGGCTTCTTCAATTTCTTTTTGAATAGCTGCCACACGGCTTTCTTTATCCATATTTTCGTTCTTTAAGGCTTGTATTTTAATAATCCCTGAACGAACTACATTAGCTAATGATCCTTGTTGTTTGTCGCACTCTGCAACTGCAGCATCTAGGTCATCTGATGCCACTAAGCTTTTAATTTTTCTTACAAAAGCTTCAATGTTTCCTTTTCCTTTAGCACGACCAATGGTTAAAGCCCTCTCTATTGAAAAAATAACTACAATAATAAAGATTCCCATTAATATTGGTACAATAAATCCTCCTTGGTACATCATACCTAGATAGTTTCCCGGTAGTGGATGCCCTTCGGCATCAAAATTTGAGGCATCTCCAAGAATTACAAGGTAAATAAATACGCCTATTAGCAGGGCGATTAAAATGGCTAACGATGCAAAAATTGATTTAAGGCCACCTGAGGTTGGTTTTTGATTGCTCATGTTGTTCTAATTTGTTATTTATACTTGTTTATTATTGTTGTTTAATTAATTTTAAGAGGGGCAATTTTACTAAATCTTTTCTCAATTATCAAAACGATTTTTACTTTTAATTATTGTTTAACGTTTAATTTTAATAAATTTTCAAGATGATTTAACTTTTTTTGTAAACATAATGGAGCTTTATTAATGGTAAAAAAAAGTGCACCCGAAGGGAATCGAACCCCCAACCACCAGAATCGGAATCTGGCATTCTATCCAGTTGAACTACGGGTGCCTTTATTTTAATTTTCAAATACTTTGAGTTGCAAATTTATACCGTTATATATAGCATAATTACTTTGTTTGAACCAATCGCCTAAGTTTATATAACGCGAATTATTCCCTAAATCGCAATCAATCAACAAATGTCTGTGTCCAAATATAAAATAGTCATAATGCTTTTGTTGCAATAATTCTTTACAATAAATCATGAGCCATTCTTTGTCTTCGCCTTTAAAAATTTCATCAACAGGACCATTGGCTTGTCGGCTCTTTCCCGACCAAAAGTTTGCTAAGCCAATACCAAAATTTGGGTGCAATCGAGCAAACAACCATTGCGAAACAGGCGATGCAAATACTTTTTTGATAAATTTGTACCCTTGGTCACCGGGGCCTAAACCATCACCATGGCCAATATAAAAAAGTTGTTGGTTTATTTTAACCTCTATGGGCTCTCGGTATAATGTTACTCCGGTTTCTTCTTCTAAGTAACCAAATGTCCACATATCATGATTACCGGTAAAATAATATACCTTTACTCCATTGTCAATCATTGAGGCCAACTTCCCTAATAGTCGTGTATATCCACGGGGAACAACAGTTTTGTATTCAAACCAAAAATCAAAAATATCGCCTACCAAGAAAACATGACGGGTTGTTTTTTCAATACTTTCGAGCCATTGAACCAATTTCTTCTCTCGTTGTAAGCTATTTTCCTTGTTCGGGATTCCTAAATGAAAGTCGCTGGCAAAATATACATTCATTCCCGGCTCAAGGGTTATATCATTTATTTTTAAAGCCATCGCACTTATCTGTTTTTACTAAACTGAAGCATATTGTATGCCAATTCGGGATAATTATACTCGGCATTAAATTTATTTTTCCAAGTTTGATAGGCGTTGTTACGCATAATTAAATATTCTTCATCACTTAATAAATAAAGTTTGGTCAAGGTGTCAACAATTTCCTTGGTTGATGGATTGGCCGGTAATAAGTATCCGTTCTTCCCATCATCAATTATTTCTGAAACACCGCCAACATTAGTACCTATTACAGGGATTGAGAACGACATGGCTTCCATCATACTTACAGGTACTCCCTCAAAACTGCTAGTGTTTATCAATACATCAAAGTGCTCTTTTTTTAGATATTCATAAACATTTTTTTTGGGAATATCTCCTGTAATAACGTATCGTATATTTGATTTATTGAATAAATGATTAAATGCGTATTGTTTTAGGTCTAAGTGATCATTTCCTTCCCCAATATGATGCCATTCTATCTCAATATTTTCAATCATTTCAAGTGCTGCAACAACCATATCTATTCTTTTTACTTTACCTAAAAAGGCTAAGCTCAGTATTTTTAATTTTTTACCCTTATTATTGAGTAAAGGCTCTGCTATTTTTTCTACCCCCAAATAATTTACCAATAGCTTATCTTCGTTAATATAAGGAATTTTCTTAAGAATATATTTTTTTGTTTGCTCAGACACCACAAACGTGGCATCCAAAGTTTTATGTATGAAGCTTCGAAGAGGTAGGTAATTATGATCGGCACGTTCAAAATACAAGTCCCAATTATGAACACGAGTAAAAGCCCCGGCTACTTTATATTTTTTGCGAAATATACCTATACCTGCACTATACTCATTACACCAATACGTATAAAGCGTTGTTCGGTGAAAAGGGATATGATTAGACTTTAAAAACTTTTTTATTTGTTGTGCAAAGTATAACGACCTGATGAGGGAACTCATTAATATTTTTAGAATTTGCCGATTTAATTTTAAGTTATAATTAAGTTTTATAATACTTATTTCTTTCCAAAAACGGTAAGTAAAAATTACTTTTAATCCCAAAAGTTTTTGTATAAAGGTTGGCTTATCATTGAACTGTGCTACAATAACATTAGGAGATAATTTAAAATTAATAGTATGACTTATATTTTCGGGTTGTTTGGGAACCAACAAATAAACTTTATGAAAATAGGTTGAAAGATACGATAGCTCTGTTTCCAGAAACGGCTCACGCATTCCATAAGGAAACGAAGTGCTTATTAATATGAGAAATTTTTTCTTCAAGGAAAAGTTTGCCGCAAAACACAAAAGTAAACTAATTGTTAAAATATTTTACTTATTTTATATTTAAATTTTTTTCAGCAATAAAAGTTCAGTAAAGGCTATATATCTTATCCATAAAGTGCCAAATTGAAAAAACGTATTGAATTGTTTTTTTAGTAGTTTTCAAAACTCAGGGGCTAAAGTAGGTCAAACTTGGTAGTAATGTTTTGGAGAGGCAAATCTATATCTGCATTATTTGAAAGAAATATTAATATAAGCCGAGGACAAAATAATGGTTATTTAAAAAACTTGGTTTACTTTTGCATTTTACAAATTTGGGAAAATATGATACAAAGAGTTCAGTCCATATATTTATTGCTAATAGCCATTTGTCAAAGTTTATTGTTTTTTACAGCTTTAGCTACTTTTACAAGCTATGAGAATAGTTTTAACTTAAGTTTGTTTGGTTTTTACAAATTAAGTTCATCAGGGAATGAAATGCTAATAAACAACTATGCTTTAATGGTAGTTAATGTGTTAATGATATTATTTTCCATTTATATCATTTTTGGATTTAAAAACCGTAAAAAGCAAATTAAACTCACAGCATTTAACTTTTTGCTGATTTGCGCTTTTATTGTTTTAATGTTTTACAGTTATGATAACGCTAAAAACTTATTAGATTCTACCTTTAATGATAAACCATCAGATACCTCAACTACATTTGGTATAGGTATGATTCTGCCTTTGCTTTCGATGGTATTTAATTTTCTGGCTATGAGAGGAATTAAAAAAGACGAAGAGATGGTGAATAGTGCCGACAGAATAAGATAATCATACATATCTTTGTTTTTAGCGGAACTAAAAACCTATACCAATGCCTACAATAGCTGAAGGAAGAAGATAAGCCCCGGGCAAGTTTTCAAATAATAAACCATCTTTAACTCTTCTGATAGCATCAGGAGGCAGTTTAGGGTATATGCTGCAATATTTGTAGCGTAGTCCGAGCCCTCCGTAAATATCTATAACATACTTCCAAGGATTATTTACAAACAACAAATGCCCACCTTTAACATGAAAAACAAGGGTATTGTAATTTTCCTTTATATCAAACAATTGTTGGTAAGTACCTCCGAAACGTTCATAGAATTGACTTTTTTTAATATAATACTGATTGTACATAAGCTGTAAACCCCAATATAACTTGTCATCTACCAATTTCTTATATTCAGAGTTAACCTTAAACCCTTTTATTATTTTCTTTTGGTAAATAGTATAATCATTATTTTGCAGATTAAAAATATAGCCACCTTGAATTTCTACATAACTACGGGTATTAATACGAAGAAGCAAGCCTGCGGTAGCATTAGGCAAGATAGGGTTTAATAAGCCTAACGGTTTGGACATGAAAAACACTTTTTTTACGGTCTCTTGTGTTTTGACAGGTTTTATATAATAATCACCCGATGTTTTATTATATTTTAGATTATTGGTGTCTTGTCCAAATACTTGCAAGCAGAAACTCCACAAAACGGTAAGAAAGATTAGACGTAACATATATTAATGCAGCGTAATAGAGCTTAAATAATAGGTGCTTTGCACATTGCTATAATTAAATATTTTAAAATCTGTTTTCGTAGAAATTATCATATAAGGATATGTAAGTATAATATCACGGGCTTCTTTAACTGCAATGATACCTTTTTCGTATGGTTTATCGGGCTGGCTTATGTCAAATATAACTACCCCGTTACGACCTTCATCGCAAACAAAAAGCCAATTGTTTTCAACTGCTAAACCATAGGGTTTTTCCATAGCCAAAGAGTTAATCTCTTTGGGATTTATTGGGTCTTTAACGTCATAAACTAAAAGCAAACTTCTTGACCAAGCGTTGCCGCAGTCCACTGCATTACTTCTTTGGGTAGAGTATGCTATATCGTTTTGTATCACTACCGGATCGCAACTTATATGGTGCTCCACCTTTTGTAATAATATAGGGTTAAATGCACTTTTTATATCTACAATATAAATGCCGTTTATTGCACCAACATATATGTAATTTCCATAAATACTAATAGTTTCAATTCCAAAATCAAGCTTCAGTGTGTTTTTTAACTCCGGCCGGTTGTTGTCAGAAATGTCAAATACTTTTAAAGCATCAAAGTCTAGTGCATACATACATTGGTCTTTTATAGCAAAACGACTTAATGAACCGTTTTTGGCTGTGTTTGAGTCAAGCATATTTCCGCTTTCTTTACCGCAGGCAAGCAAAAGCAATAAACACCAAAGAGATAATAGTTTTTTCATTGAGCAATTATTTTTTACAGCGAGGGTTAACTATTCTTGTTTTTTCCCAGCCTATCAACCATTGTTGGTTATAATCGGCACATTCAAAATAGCCTCTATACCCCATAGGTTCATACTCGCTAGGTTGGAATATATCTTTAATACGTTGAACAACAGTTATATGGTTAATATCTGAAACATTAAGCACCAATAAATACGGCCCATTATCGGCATACAAAATATCGTTTTGCATACTCATGTCTTTATTGGCAGGGATATTTAGAAAATATATTTTTTCCGGATTTAAAGTGTCTGATAAATCAATAATATGAATGCCTTTATTTAACTCCGACAAAAACAGATATTGTTTGTATAGCATCGATTTTCCGGAGTTTTCAATAGGTTGTGGGGGCATTTGCTCAAAATTTTCTAACATTTCCATACTTATATATTTTGGCTTCATACCGTCAATAACGTAATAATCTTCTTGCTCTCCGCATCTACAAAATAAAACCATCAAGCTCAGAAATAAAACTATACAATTACCGTGTTTAATCATTTCATAAAAATGATGTTGATGTATTAAGGAATAATATAATATAAAGTACTCTGCACAGCCAATTATTACAATATTATTATTGATTATTTCTATAAATAATTACGATATTGGTTTTACAGATGTTAGTTTATTAATTCTATTGCCTATAAAAATAAAAAACCCTTGTAACAAAAGAGTACAAGGATTTAAAAATATAAATTAAGTAAGGAAAAAATTATAAATCTTCAAAAGCTAAATCTTTTGATTCGCTTCCATTTAATCCTTGATTTCTGCTTTCCATATATTGTCTTCTTTTCTCGGCATACTCTTCAGGGTCAAAAGGTTGTTCTTTTTTTATAAACTCAATAGCCTCATTCAATGAAGTTGTAAATTTTTCGAAGTCTTCTTTATACAAAAAAACTTTACTTTTCTCAAAACTTACTCTGCCATCATCAGCAATTTTCTTTCTGCTTTCAGTGAGCGATAAATAATAATCTCCTTTATTAGTAGCTCTCACATCAATAAAGTAAACTCTCTTTCCTGCCTTTACCTGCTGACCAAAAATCAGATTCTTGTCCTTCTTTTCTGCGTCTCTGTTTTCAATTTCTTCCATTGTTTTTTCTTTTATTTTTATAAAAATTTTGATAAATTGCGTAACAAACCTACATTATTATTGGAATATATACAAAAACAGATGTGAAAAAATCACAAAATTCTTCAGATTTTTTTATCTTTGAGATTAATGCTGTTTCTGAAAAATTTTTGTTCCCTCTGTACAATTTCTGCAAATATCAATCTGTGAGCGGCCTTTGAGAATTGCTTTTCTGAAATTATTATAAAGTTTTCCTCTCCAAATGGTTTTAAAATCATTTTTACCGGTTTCTCCTAAGCTATGTGATGCGTTTTTATCAAAACAGCAAGGAATAACCTTTCCGTCCCATGTAATAACACAAGAATGCCACATTTTCCAGCAGTGGTTTAGCATATTATTTTTAACAGAGTAAGTGCCATCACTGTTTTTCCGGTATCTTGAAAATTTATCATTGTCGGGTATTAGGCGGTTACCGTGCTTATAATCGTAAATCTGGGCGGTTTTAAAACGTACTTCATTAACGCCAAGTTCCTCTGCCAGTTTTATTACCTCTTCTATTTGGTGTTCGTTAGGTTTTACTACCAAGAACTGAAAAATGAGGTGTGGTGTTTTTGATTTTAATTCATTTTTCCATCTTACCATTCTTTTGGTTCCATCAATAACTTTACTCAATTGCCCACCTATTCTGTATGATTGGTAGGTTTCTTGAGTTGTACCATCAATGGAAATAATTAAACGATGCAATCCTGATTTGATTGTTTTTTTACAATTTTCATCATTCAAATAATGGGCATTTGTACTAGTGGCGGTATAAATTTTTTTTTGTGAAGCATAAGCCACCATGTCTAAAAATTTAGGATTTAAATATGGTTCGCCCTGAAAATAAAATATTAAATACAGTAGGGTTTTATGTAGCTCATCTATGGTTTTCTTAAAAGTGTTTTCTTGCAGCATGCCGGTAGGGCGAGTAAATGATCTTAATCCGCTGGGACACTCGGGGCAGCGTAAATTACATGAGGTAGTAGGCTCTACAGAAATGCTTGCCGGCAAACCCCAGTGTATGACTCTTTTGGAATACTTAGATAAATGGTATGATACATATAATTTAAGCCCATTAAACACACGTGCAAAGCTTAATTTTTTAGCTATTTGAAAATAATCATTCCTGAAAGACATTTCTATACAATTCTAACACCAATCACTAAAATATCATCAACCTGCTCATGTTCGCCCTGCCATTCGGAAAGCTTCTGTTCCAGATAAATTTTTTGTTCTTCCATAGGAAGAAAAGCAGATTCGAGAATTTGTTTTTTTAGCTGTGTATATTTAAATTTCTTTCCAGCCGGGCCGCCAAATTGGTCGGCATAACCATCAGAGAACATATAGAAGCAATCGTTTTTATATAGTTGAACATTTGTTTGAGTAAATTCAGGTAATTTTTCTGTTAAATGAATTCCAACCGGAAACTTGTTTCCTTTTATCTCAAACAATATTTTATCTGAATCTTTTGTTTCGAAAACCGAGGCATTATTAATGGGAGGCTTAGATTTGTGTCTAACAATATATATTGGATTATTGGCACCGGCAAAACTTAACATATTGTCGTTTAGGTTTAAATTTACCAAAGCCATATCCATTCCGTCTCTTGCTTCTCCGGCTTCTCCTTTTTGTTTTAATGCTTTTATAATTCCTTCTCTTAGTTTATTCAGTATTTCGTTGGGTTTATTTACTTTTGAATCCACCACAATATCGTTCAAATAATCGTTGCCCATTAAACTCATGAAAGCCCCGGGAACACCGTGTCCGGTACAATCTACAGCCGCTATAATAGCTTGATTTTCTTTTAAATTTGCCCAATAAAAATCGCCACTAACAATATCTTTAGGTTTAAAAAATATAAAGCTATCAACAAACATATTTTTAACATACTCAGTACTAGGCATAATAGCATCTTGTATCCGCTTGGCATAGTATATACTATCTGTTATTTCCTTATTTTTTAACGAAATCTGATAGTTTTGTTTGTGTAGTTCATCGGTTTGATTTCGAATAATTCTATTTAAACTTTGTGTTGAAATACGTACCACAGAATATACAAAACCAATTGCCAGAATTCCATATATAATGTATGCAGTTATGGTTCTGTACCATGGAGGCATAATAACAAACTCATAAGAAGCCACAACACTTTCGTTTCCAAAAATATTTTTAGCTTTTACTTTAAAAACATATTTACCTTCGGATAAGTTCATATATGATTTAAAAACTTCAACATTCCAGTCTGACCAATCTGAATCTTCGCCTTCTAGAAAGGTAGAGAACTTTGAGTTTTGATCAACGATAAAAGAGGTTGCCCCAAAATAAAAAGTGAAATTATTATTTTTATATGGATATGAAACTATTAACTCTTTGGGTTGAACTTGACTGAATTGATATTTTGATAAACCTATATTGTTCTCTAAAACTTTATAATAATTACCATGAAACACGGTGTCGTTATTAGATATTATAGTACTTATAAAGGAGTTGTACGATTGTTTGTAATCATACTTTTTTGTTTTGTTGAAACAGCAAATAAAATCTGTTCCCCCGAGCCAAACATTAGCTGAGTCGGGAAAAATACAGCTAATCTTATCAGAACTAATAATTTTAAATGGGGTATTATCCCATATTTTTTTATTGCTTTCAATATCTAAATATCCAATATCAGTTCTACCGTCAGGTTTTAAAGATAGAAACCAGATATTATTATCAACATCATGATTCAAACCTACAATCTGAATATTTTTTTCTTTATAGGGGCTTAAATCCGAATATTCAACAAACCTGAGATTAGCTAATTCTGCTATGGAATAATCCTTTAGGCTCTTTTTTTTATTCAACTTATATAAATTATATTGTGTAGCAACAACTATTTCGTTGTTTAGTTGATACACATAATTGGCGTTGTCTGTGGGAAGACCGCTTTCAGTAGTGAAGTGAACCTGATTAAAATAGTTTATTTTGTTGTTAACATCAAGGGTTGAAGTTGACACATAAATTATTCCTTCGTACTTGGTTGATACCCATAAATTACCTAGCTCGTCTTCAAGTATAGCATTTATGAGAGAATTAACGTGAAAGTTGCAATCAATAATTCTTACTTTGTCATTTTCATAAGTAAATACACCTATCCCATTTTCGAGCCCCACATAAAACAAATTCTTATTCTTTTTTGATTGACTTATTGTTGTAACAATTCCAAAATCGGAAGTAAGCAGTTTATTTCCGTTCTTATTTATAATATAAATTCCCTTGTTGGCCGCTACCATCAATTCTTCTTTATCATTAATCTTAATTACATGTGCTATTTGTTGGCTGGGAAAACTATATTCCTCAAATTGGTTATTTTTATTGTTTAATACATACATCCCTGATGTGGAGCCAACATAAATAGTTTCTCCTAACTTATTAATGGATACAATGTTTCCATTTACATTTCCCATATTGGAAAAGTTAGTAATAGGTAGTGAGTACATTATTAAACTAATCCCTTTAGGAGTGGCTAACCAGATATTACCTTGTCTATCTTTATAAACTTTATAAATAACATCGCTGTTTAACCCATTAGATGAGTTAATATGAGCAGATTGATTTCCATGTTCATCTATTATAATTAACCCACCGGCTAAGGTCCCCAAGGCTATTTGATTATTGGGCAAATTAACACCCGAATAAATAATATTACTGTTAAATAACTCAGCTGTACTTTTATTTCCTTGTGTAACATTAATATAAAATTGGGAGTTTTCCTTTTTGAAATCAAAACTAAATAAACCGTCTGCTCTTGCAGCTACAATATACTCGTTAGGTTTACTATGAGCTTTGCCTATAAAATATATTTTCTTATCAGAAAACACTTCTGAACCGTTTAAATAAGTTAATGATTCATTATCCAGGAACAATATACCCGAGCCCTTTTCAGATATAAAAATTTTATCGTCAATACAATACATTGATCGGAAATTGCCTGAAGATTTCCATGTTTTTATTTTGCCGTTTTTAAAACGATATAAAGCATCAGAGGCTAGAAAAAATGTTCCATCCGTGGTAGAATAACAATCCCACACTGCCCCTATATTATTATTGTTTTCAATTAGAGATTGATATACGGAACGTCCATCTTTATTAAGTTTTATAAATCCGAAGTCCCCTTCACATCCTACAAATATTACCTTGTTTATCGAGTCATAACTTAATGATAATGAGACTTTATTAGTTTCGTAAGTAGTCCATGAATTACCATCGTATCTAATCACTGAATTGCCACTGGCAAAATACATAGCTCCCCATTCATCTTGCACAATACTATACACGGGATTAGCCCCAATATAATCACAGTTCTTATTCGTAAAATTCTGTACTAATGGATAGCCAAAATTATTGCGATTTTGGGTTTTAGCCACAAAAGGCACAATTATACCCAAGGTAAAAAGAAATAATATGTGTAATATTCTATTAATATTTTATGTAATTTTATGCAAAACTAATATAAGTATTAGTTTATTAAAGAAAAAAATGTAACTTTATTTTTTATAAAATAAGATTGAAGTGCAAACAATAGAGGCAAAGCATAAAGTATTTTTTTATTTGCTTTTTATAATATGGTGGCTTATTACCCCTGCATATTCTAAAGAAAAGGTTGAGTTTACCGAAAACAAAGGGCAATGGGCAACAGCTATACGTTATAAGGCAGACTTAGATGGAGGGGCTCTTTTTGTGGAGGATGATTGTTTTACCTATTATTTTTATGACAAAAATGCTATACATGAGAATCATTTAAAAGTAAATCGCCCCTTAAAAAAAATAAGATCTCATGCTTTTAAAATGAATTTTGTAAATGCCAATAAGAATATCTTATTTGAACAAAGCAACAAAAGCAAAGAATATAAAAATTATTTTATAGGGAGTGATCCACAATATTGGAAAGGCTTTGTTTACTCGTGGGAGCAAATTATTGCAAAAAACCTTTACAATGGTATAGATATGGAAACTCATGGTATAAAGAATGGTGTTAAATATCAATTTAATATAGCTCCATATGCCAACTATAAGCAGATTAAACTTGATTTTAAAGGAATTGATAAAATATGGTTAAATATGGGTTCTTTACATATAAAAACTTCATTAAATGAAATTATTGATCAAGAACCTATTGCATGGCAAATAATACATAATAAGAAAGTTTATATTACTTGTAAATATAAAGTTCAAGATAATATTGTTTCTTTTGAATTGTCAAATAAATATAAGCCTGAATATCCACTTTGTATTGATCCGGTATTGGTATTTGCAAGCTATACAGGCTCAACAGCAGATAATTTTGGGTTAAGTGCCACTTATGACAGCCATGGTAATTTATTTGCCGGAGGTTTAGTTTACAATGTTGGCTACCCTACCACCACCGGGGCTTTTGATGAAACCTATAATGGCGCTGTACAATATGGCCGTACCGATATTTCAATTTCTAAGTTTGATAGCACAGGTACCACTTTAATTTACAGTACTTATCTTGGAGGAGCTAATAACACTGAAGTGGTACATAGTATGGTTGTAAACTCAAACGATGAACTATGTATCTATGGTACTACCGGCTCTGATGATTTTCCGGTAACTTCGGGGGCGTATAATGCTACCTTTAAAGGAGGTAATAGCTTTCAGGCAGCGAGCAACGGAACATTTTTTGAAAATGGGACTGACTGTTTTGTTACCCGGTTTAACCATAGCGGTACTCAGTTAATAGGAAGCACCTTTATGGGGGGAAGTGATAATGATGGTTTAAATACTCCTGCAAATTTGGCTTATAACTACGGTGATTTTTTTAGAGGTGAAATAAATATTGATTCTAACGATAATATTATTGTTGGTTCTTGTACCTATTCGCCCGATTTCCCTACTACTAGTAATGCTGTACAGGCAGTAAAGAATGATGCTTTAGACGGATGCTTATTTAAGTTTGATGCCACTCTACAGAATTTGTTATACAGTAGTTTTGTAGGCGGCAATCAGGATGATGCAATATATGCCATTGCTATAGATGGCGATAATGTGTATATTACAGGAGGTACAGCCAGTACCAATTTGTCAGGCACAGCAGGAACTTACCAGAGTACATTTGCCGGAGGCACTGCCGATGGATTTGTTGCAAAAATATCAACCAATTCAAATACCCCTATAGTAACTTCATATATTGGAACCAATGTTTACGACCAAAGTTTTTTTATTCAATTAGATGCTTTTAAGAACGTATATCTTCTCGGGCAAACCACAGGGCTGTTTCCTTATATAGGGAGTGTTTATCAAAATCCCAATAGTGGTCAGTTTATTATGAAACTTGACAGCACTTTAAGTACCGTATTTTTTTCTACCACCTTTGGAAACGGGAACGGAACAACCAATATATCGCCTAGTGCTTTTTTAGTTGACGATTGTGAACATATTTATATTTCAGGTTGGACCGGCAACTTGCTTATGGGAGTACCAACAACCGGAATGCCTTTAACCAACAATGCTTTTCAAAGTACTACAGATGGTTTTGATTTTTACTTGGCCGTATTTGAACAGGATATGGACAGCATGATTTATGCAACTTATTTTGGGGGCGCTCAAAGCCATGAGCATGTAGATGGAGGAACTAGTCGTTTTGATAAAAAGGGTATAGTATATCAGGCTTTATGTGCAGGCTGCGGAGGTCATGATGATTTTCCGACAACAACCGGTGCGTGGAGCACCACCAATAACAGTACAAATTGTAATGTGGGGGTATTTAAATTTGATTTTGAAATAGGAGTGGTTAGTGCCGATTTTATTGCCACCCCAATGTCAGGTTGTGCCCCGCTTGAAGTTCACTTTACCAATTTATCGCCTAATAATTATTTGTGGGACTTTGGGAACAATGATACTACCTCAGTAGAACTTAACCCGGTACGAACTTTTACAAATGCCGGTACATATCCTGTAAAGCTAATAACACGAGATGTCAATAGTTGCAATCAGGCCGATACGGTTATCAAATATATTACTGTTCAACCGGGTCTTAGTCCTTCTTTCTCCTATACAAATGCACCATGCACCAACACTGTTAATTTTAGCGATTTGTCAGGAAACATGTACCCATCTATATCGTCTTGGCAATGGAACTTTGGCGACAGTGTAACCTCAAGTCTGCAAAATCCAATCCATACCTTCACACAACCCGGAACTTATACTGTACAGTTGAGCATAAGTGATAACTCGGGATGTTCAGGCACTATTGATACAGTTATTACCTTATCAGCTCTTGAGGCTGAACCTGCCATAGTCTCCAGTTGTGGTAACAACACGGTACAATTTAATGCACAACCAAACAATGCCGGAAACTATCTATGGAACTTTGGAAACACCGGTGCCCCTAATAACACATCTGCTCTACAATCAACAACTTATTTATATCCGGATACAGGACTTTATCATGCTTATTTAGTAGTTTATTGGGGGAACAACAATATGTGTAGCGACACTGCTTTCTTTGATATTCATATAAACCCTCCTTTTAACGCATCGTTTACAAGCCATCAAGATAGTTGCAGTAACGTAGTATCATTTCTTGAAACTACAAATGTTTCAGGCAACCCGAGTGTACAATGGCAATGGAATTTTGGCGATGGGCAATCTTCTGTATTGCAAAACCCCGACAACAATTTTCAACCGGGTAATTACATCGTTAACCTCATTGTTACTGCACAAAATGGGTGTGTTGATACTGTAAGTTCTAATATTTCTATTAAATCATATCCACCGTACAGCATATCGCCCGATACATTGCTTTGCTTGGTTCCTACTGATGTATTGTTAGAGGCTCGTGGGGGTGATTTTTATTATTGGATGCCGGACTCAGCATTCAACAACCCAAGCACGCCCAACCAGTTGGTTACTGTTCACGAAAACACTACCTATTCGGTAATTATAGGGCGTATTAATTCTCAAGGGGATACTTGCCGACAGCTATTTTCTACACACATTACAATATCATCAGTAGGCTTGGCACAAATAGCCGTTGAAGCCGAACACGATACTATTTTTGCAGGAGAAAGCACCTCGGTTAATGTTAGCATAAATCAAGGCAATTATACTTTTCAGTGGCAACCTGCCGAAAGTGTTGATAAACCTAATTCTGATAATATTGTAGTAACTCCGCCAAATACAACCGAATATACTTTAACCGTAACCGAAGGAAACAGTTGTAGTAGAACAGAAAAAATTAAAATTGTTGTTTTTAAAGCTGTTTGCGATAAAACGGGTATTTACATTCCAAATACTTTTAGTCCTAACAATGATGGCAATAATGATGTACTCAGGGTTAGAGGTAATTATATATCACAATTGTATTTTGCCATTTACAATCGTTGGGGGGAAAAGGTTTTTGAAACCAATGATAAGAATATTGGATGGGATGGTTACTATCAAGGACATTTAGCTGATCCGGGAGTTTTTGGTTGGTTTTTGAAAGCTACTTGTCGTAATGGTGAGGTGTTTGAAGATAAAGGAAATGTAACATTGATAAGATAAATGAGTTTGTTAATAAAGCCATATAGCCATAACTCAGCAAAGTATATTTATTTAAGTATGCTATTGTTTATGTTTTTGAGTTATAAGCCTGGCTACACGCAAGATGTTCATTACTCACAGTTTAATTCGGCTGCAATTTATCAGAACCCGGCCAATACCGGATTGTATGATGGAGATTATAGAATAGCCGCCAATTTTCGTAATCAATATAAAGTACTTACTGTTGGTTATAACTCTTTTACTTTAGCCGGTGATACTAAACTGAAATTAAAAAATGACATCATTGGGCTTGGGGCCTATATTCAAAACGATAAGGCCGGTGACAGCCGTTATGGTGGAAATAAACTTAGTTTATCATTAGCATATATAAAAAAAGTTAGTCAAGATTCAGCACATTTTATATCAATAGGTTTTCAGCCGGGTATTGCCAATAGAGGAATTAATCCCAATTATCTTACTTTTGACAATCAGTATGATGGTGATGGCTTTAATGGTTCTATTGCAACCGGAGAAACATTTTCGCGGACAAATTTTGTCTTTGCCGATTTCAGTACAGGTGTTTCCTGGCTTATGTTTAAAAACAAAAGAAATACAGCCACAGCAGGGTTCTCATACCAGCATTTTAACAAGCCTCACAAATCGTTTTATAATGAAGACCCTATTGTGGTATCGGCTAAATTCAATGCACATTTAACATTAATAAAACCTATAGCTACCTTTGTTGACATTATTCCCGAGTTACAATACTCGCATCAGAACAAATACAATGCTTTTAATGTAGGTTCATGGGTGAAGTATTGGTTAGGTAGTACAGGTCTCTCAGATTATGCTGTTTATGGTGGTTTATTTTATCGTATGGGAGATGCAGCCATAGTTGCCGCAGCTATGGATTATGAGAATTTTAGGGTAGGATTAAGCTATGACATTACTTTGTCTTCATTAAAATCGGTAAACCATTTACGAGGCGGAGCTGAAGTTTCAATTATTTATATATTTAAAAAGCATCCTGCGTTTATAATAAAATCTAAAAACTGTCCGGTATGGATGTAAACTTGAAAAGGTACTTGCAAAAACTATATTATATAGCTATAGCCTTTGTTATGTTAATTATTATAGCTTCTTGTCATAAGAATGAAACAGCACCTACTCCTTCTATTCGCCCTATAGGTGTTGATACTATAGTTAAAGTATTGGCCGATATACATTTAATTGAAGCCTCAGTAAACATTAGGTTTATTGAAGATTATAAGAAACAGGAAACACGCAATACTCTTAAAAGTAAAATATATAAGCAATATGGGATAACAGCCTTAAAATTTAAAGAAAGTTACGACTACTATTCCGAAAACCCAATACTGCTCGACTCTATATATACTGAGGTGATAACCGAGATTACACAAAGAGAACTTAAAACCATAAAATAGAAAAACCCGGACTGATTAAATAATTGTAACAAAAATACGTTTTAGGGAGAGTTACTAAATTTTTATCATAATATCTTCTAATTTTGCAGGTAAAACAATGATGAGTAAATTCTCAAAAATTCTGGTTTATTTATTATTCACTTGTGTTGTGCAAGTGTTTGCGCAAGATATTGCTATTGGTCAATGGCGCGACCACTTGGCTTATAACAGAGGAGTTTCTATTGAAAAAGCAGGTAACTTGATTTATTGTATTGCCAATGGTAATGTTTTTACCTACAATGTTAATGACAATAGTTTAGAGCGTCTCTCAAAAGTAAATGGATTATCAGATGTTTCAGCTATTAAACTGGCCTATAACGAGAGTCAAAAGGCAATGGTAATTGTTTATGCCAATACAAATATTGATATTATTAAAGACGGTAAAATCATCAATGTTTCCGATATAAAAAACAAGCAAATTCTTGGCAATAAAACCATCAACAATATTTTTGTATATGAACAATATGCCTATTTAGCCTGTGGTTTTGGAATTGTTGTTCTTGACTTACAACGATACGAAATAAAGGACACCTACTATATTGGGCTTAACGGCATTGCTTTAGATGTAAAAAGCGTTACAACCGATGGTACTTATTTTTATGCATCAACAAGCAATGGAGTTTTCAAGGCGTTACGCAGCAATCCATTTCTTTCCGATATGGCAGCTTGGAACATAGAGTCTGATTTACCCAATGCAAATTTTAATGCTATTATTTTCTACAATAATAAAATAATAACCAACCAAGATATTCCTCCTTACTCAGGAAGAATATGGGAAAAAAATATAAATGGAAATACCTGGACTTGGGCAGATTCATCTATCAATTACAAATGCTATGGTTTTAAAACAAGCGATGACAAGTTATTGGTGCTATATGCGGGTGGAACAGTTTTAACTCAAGGCAACTGGCAATATTTAGATGCCAAGAATTTCTATCCTCAAGCCGACCCTCGTGACGCGTTGTTTTTTGATAATTACTTTTATTTGGCTGATTTTAACAGCGGTATGGTAAAATCAAAGTTTCAGGGCGGAGATTATGAAATTATTCGTCCGGACGGACCAGCATCAAATAAAGCCATTGATTTAGCTATTGTTGATGGTCATTTGTGGGTTGCTCCGGGCGATTTGGATGGGTGGTCTAATTTATATAACACCGATGGTATTTCTCACTTTTACAATAATCAATGGCAAATAGTATCAGGAGATACTTTGTATAATCAATACGGGGTGTTTGATTTAATTAATGTTTGCCCTGACCCGAAAGATGCCGAGAGAGTTTTTTGTTCCAGCTGGAGTAGGGGACTTGTGCAGATTAATGGAAACAAAGTAACCAATTATTTTGATAATCATAACTCTTCTCTCGACACCATGCCAACTACGCCATACGTTTATGTAGGAGGTACTGCATTTGACGCAGATGGGAATATTTGGGTTACCAATGCATACAGTAATAATAGTATTTGTGTATTTAACAATAAACAAAAAGTTTGGGATAGCTTTGTTACACAGAATGTTATAGGACTTACCCGTATTTCTAAAATATTGATAAATTCATTAGGTCAAAAGTGGTGCATATTGCCCGAAGGAGGTGGTATTTTGGTGTTTGATGATAACGGAACTATCAGCAATAAAAATGACGATAAAGTAAAAAGACTTGGTTTCTCACCCGGAAGTGGAGCCATTACAGGAGCCGATGCTTTAGCTATTGCCGAGGATTTGAACGGCTCCATGTGGATAGGAACAGACAAAGGAATTTGTGTTTTTTACACTCCCTCAACCATATTCGATGATAAAGATTTTGATGCTCAACAAATAAAAATTGAACTAGGCGGTTATGTGGAGTACTTACTTGAAAGCGAAATTATTAAATGTATTGCCGTAGATGGTGCTAATCGCAAATGGATTGGTACTGCCAACAATGGAGTATATTTGGTAAACGCTGATGGTACCAAAGAGCTGGAACATTTTACGAAGGACAATAGCCCATTACTTTCTAACACTATTAATGATTTGGAAATTGATGGAGCCTCCGGTGAAATATATATGGCAACAGCAAATGGTATAATATCATATAAATACACTGCCACGCAAGCAGATGAAGATTTTGATGATGTTTATGCTTATCCCAACCCGGTTAAACCGGGCTACGAAGGTTTAATTGCTATTAAGGGTCTTGCACGCGATTGTGATGTTAAAATAACCGATATTTCGGGAAGGTTAATATATGCCACAAAGGCGCTTGGCGGTCAGGCTATATGGGATGGAAAGAATTTTGACGGTAGAAAAGCTCAAACTGGTGTATATATTGTTTTCTGTACCAATTCTGATGGTTCAAAAACAAAAACAACAAAAATATTTTTAGCCAACTAATGCAATTTCAAAAAACACGTGGTGTAGTTTTAAGGTTTATACCCTTTAACGATAATCATAAAATTGTAAAAATATATACTGAGCATTTCGGGCTTAAGTCGTTCATTGTGTCGTTAAGCAAATCAAAACAAAATAGAAATAAAGCCGCTTTATTACAAAGCTTGCAGCCACTTTGGCTCGAAATACCCGATGATAATAGTTCTAAGCTAAACCGGCTGGGAGAAATAAGATGTGCCGAGAGTATTAACTCTATCTTGCTTCATCATACCAAGCGCTCTGTACTTTTGTTTCTAAACGAAGTGCTTTACAAAGTTCTTAAAGAAGAACAATCAGACACGGCTCTATTTGGATTTATTATTCAAAGTATTGCACATTTAAACAATACGGAGGGCAATTGTAATAATTTTCATTTGGTATTCTTAACTCAGCTTACCCGGTATTTAGGGTTTAAGCCTGTTTCAAATTATGATAAACACAATAAGTTTTTTTACTTTCACGAGGGTCGTTTTAATCATTTTAAATCAGGAGATAATTATATGATGGGGGAGCAATACAGTCAACTCTTTGCTCAACTCCTTTCTCTTGACTATGAAACGATGGGGCAAATATTTTTGAATACAGAAACACGTGTGAAACTTCTCGAAAACATATTGTTATATTATTCCTTACATATTCCTGAATTTAAAAATATAAAATCATTAGAGGTACTGTCAGAAGTACATACTGCTTAATTACTTATTCTTATGAACTTAAAATTAGCTTTCTCGCCTTGCCCCAATGATACTTTTATTTTTGACGCTATAGTTAATCATCGTATTGATACTAAAGGATACTCCTTTGAAGTAATACTGGCCGATGTAGAAGAGCTTAATAAAAATGCCTTGAACAACTCTGTGCATATCAGCAAACTCAGCTATAGTGCCATGGCATATCTTACACAAAATTACCAGATACTGAATGCAGGAAGTGCACTCGGCAAAGGTTGTGGCCCTTTACTAATAACTACCTCTGATAAAATAGATAAGCCTCTTTCGGACTTAAAAGTTGCTATTCCCGGAAAATACACTACTGCTGCTTTGCTTATGAAGCTTGCTTTTCCTGAGGTTACCAATACCCACGAGCTTATTTTCAGCGAAATAGAAGATGCAGTTTTAAGGCATGATTTTGATGCCGGTTTAATTATTCACGAAAACCGATTTACCTATCAACAAAAAGGATTAAAATTGATAAAAGACTTAGGTGCTTTTTGGGAAGAGTTCTCGGGAGCTTCTATCCCACTTGGTGGTATAGCCATACAAAGAACCCTGCCCGAACAAGTAAAGAAAGATGTTGATGAATTAATTAAAAACAGTGTTGCCTATGCTTTTAAACACCCTGAACAATCATTACCATATACTAAAATGCACGCACAAGCCATGGACGAAAAAGTAATTCAACAACATATAAACCTATATGTTAATAATTACAGTTTACACCTAGGCGAACAAGGCAAAAATGCCATTCAATTATTGTTTGATACAGCCCGTGAAATAAATGCAATTCCGGCTATTACCGAACCGTTATTCGTTTCGGAATAAACTGTTAAAACGGCAAATCATCATCAGCTCCTGAAGCCTCATTGCTTCCCGGTGCGGCTGCAGTTTCAACCGACTTATTTGCTTCTGCAGTAAAATCAGTGCTTTGAGACATCTGCGAAGCATTATTACTATTAACAACAGATCTTACTATATCAACCCTAAAAGCCTCAAGCGAATTAAAATATTTAACCTCTCCTTGCTGGTTAGTCCATTCCCTGCCCCTTAAGTTGAAGTTTACTTTAATCTCATCGCCAATATTGGCATTCTCAATCAAAGAACAACGATCTTGTGTTAATTGAAATAGTAATATTTGTGGAAATTGCGAAGAGTTTTCTTGAATAACAAACTCGCGCTTACGGAATTTTTCGGAAACTTGAACTTCCGAATTCTTAACCTTTAAAATACCTGAAATTTCAAACATGATATATAATTTTAATTATTTATTAGCTACTTAATAGAATCTTCCAAGCAGTTATATTGTCATCTTTACTCAACAAATACTTGGCGGCATGGTGTTTGGCATTATCACCTTCCTGACTGAATTTAAACTCTTTGTTTAACTGTTCATATTCGGCTGATTCTTTAAAAAATTCAATTTCATCATTTGATGGTAATTGTTCAACATTACCCAGTTTTCCCAAATCGTTGCCACTTAATACATGGCTATATCTGATATTTTCAGGAATAGCATCAACACCTACTCCTAAAGTAGTAAGAGGCTTAGGCACTTCAAACAAGGCGCTTCCCGAATTTCTGGAATACCAGTTTCCGCCCAATCGAGCTACCAAATCAATCTTGTGTTGATCTATCTCTCCTTTTTCGTTTAATACATTTTCACTAATATGTATTAAAACTATTTCGCACATAATCAGATTTCCGGCACCTCCTTCGGTTCCTGTTTCAATAATTTGCTTAACCTTGCACTCTAATTGTACCGGGCTTTCTTTTACCCTGAATGGTTTTACTAACTCTGAGGCCAAAGGTGTAAATCCTGATTTAACAAACTCATTTACCCCTTTAGGATACTCTGTACTCGCCAATGATGCTTGCTGCACCATGTTGTAGTTCACAACATTTATCACCACTTCAGGGTGGTGTTTTACATTTTCCAGAGTATGTTTGGTAGTATTATCTCTTACCCTGCGTGCAGGCGAAAAAATAGCGATTGGAGGATTGCTCCCGAAAACATTGAAAAAACTAAAAGGACTAAGGTTTGGAGTTCCTTGGTCATCAATGGTACTTGCAAAAGCTATAGGTCGTGGAGCCACTGCCGATAACAATAGTCCGTGAAACTTACCTGTAGCTATATCTTTAGGTTTAATACTTAGCATAATATACTACAAAAATAGCATTAATAATTGATGTTTAAGTTTATAACTCATTAACCTTGATATTATTTTACATAATTTATAATAAAATTAGGTTATTAAGTATAGATTTCTAAGTAAATTTGATAAAAATAATTAAGTACAAGAGAGCTATAAATGGGGTTATTTAATAAGTTGTTAACCCGGAAAACAATTTCAACTTTGACATTTACCTTAGGTGTAGTTTGGAGGGTTTCAGGAAACAACTTTGTGCCTTGATTTAATTTTTGTGCCTTATTTGCTGCCCATAGGAAATATCCAAACTTTTGATAGTGAAAACAAAACCTAAGTATCCAATATAAAAGATGGAATATATGAATAAAAGTATCTCTAACATTGAAAAAACAAACTTGCTTAAAACCTTGAAACTACGTTTTGAGAAAAACATACACAGACACAAAAACATAAACTGGAGTGAAGTAGAAGCTAGATTAAATAAATATCCGGAAAAACTTTGGTCATTAAATATGATGGAAACTACTGGTGGTGAGCCTGATGTTATTGGTTATGATAAACAGAATGATATATTTACATTATGCGACTGTTCAGCAGAAAGCCCTGCAGGAAGGAGAAGTTTATGCTATGACCAAGAAGCATTAGAGTCAAGAAAAGCTAATAAACCTCAAAATAGTGCTATCAATATGGCATGCCAAATGGGTGTTGAGGTTTTAGACGAACAGCAATATTTACATTTACAGTCGCTAGGAAATTTTGATACAAAAACTTCAAGTTGGTTAAGGACAATCAAAGAAGTGAGGGAGCTTGGCGGAGCAATTTTTGGAGATTTTCGGTTTGGACGAGTATTCTTTTATCACAACGGTGCCGAGTCGTATTATGCAGCAAGGGGTTTTAGAGCAATACTAAGAGTTTAGTATAAGAAAGATTATATGGGCATAAAAGAATTTAAAGAATCAGGTCTTATGTTTAAAACTTAGAACATAATGTCAAATTTTATTTCATAGTTGTAATGAGTAATAACGACTTGCTTTATTAGCGTTTTAGTATTTCATTTCGGGCTTCGGAGGCTAATTGTGGCTAATTCCCTAAAAAATATAATACCATATAAAATATTAAAAATAATAAATTATTGCCATTTGGCAATTTGTAAATAGCTTTACACGTTTTTATATAGTTTTGCCCTGATATGAGGTTCTTCTATACGTTTTTTATTCAATTTTACAGTTTAGGTATTCGCGTTGCTGCGTTGTTTAATCACAAAGCTTCGTTATGGGTAATGGGTCGTAAGGATTGGAAGAATAAACTCTCGTTAATAAATTTTAGTACAAAAAAAGTCTATTGGTTTCATTGTGCTTCGGTGGGAGAGTTTGAGCAAGCTCGCCCCATCATTGAAACGTTTAAAAAACAAAATGAAATAGCTATATTGCTTAGCTTTTATTCGCCCAGCGGATACGAGCTTCGGAAAAACTATAGCTATGCTGATTGGGTAATTTATTTACCTATTGATACGCCTTCCAATGCCGGCTACTTAATTCAGCATGTTAAACCTAGGGCAGTATTTTTTATTAAATATGAATTTTGGTTTAATTATTTACATCAATTAAAGTTAAGGCATATCCCGGTTTTTCTAATTTCAGGTATTTTCAGACCTAATCATTATTTCTTCAAATGGTACGGATTATGGATGAAGAACCAACTATCGGCATTTACTCATTTCTTTGTTCAAAATAACGAAAGTAAAGAACTGCTCTCAAATATTGGCTATCAGCAAGTAACAATAAGTGGCGATACCCGATTTGATCGAGTGCTTGAAATAAAAAACCAACTTAAAACGTTTAAAAATGTTGATGCTTTTGTACAAAACAGTAAAGTATTGGTGGCCGGAAGCACATACCATAATGATGAAATAATAATAAGAAAGGCCTTTAGTGAATTTATTAAAGAATCAGAAAATATAAAGCTTATCATTGCTCCGCATGAGGTTAGTACGCACAGAATAAATGAAGTGTTAAATACCTTTGGGGTACACGACAGTGTAAGATACTCTCAATTAGATAACAATTTCAACAATAAGAAAATATTGATTATTGACAATATTGGGATGTTGTCATCATTGTATGGATACGCACATTTTGCTTATATTGGCGGGGGGTTTGACAAAGGTATTCATAATATATTGGAAGCTGCCGTATTTGAAATTCCATTGTTGATTGGGCCTCGAAATGATAAGTTTCAGGAAGCAAAAGATTTATTAAGTCAACAAGGTGCATTTTTGGTACAGCATGAAAGCGATATATTAGAATTTCTTCGTTTATTTGTTTCGGATATTCAAAAAAGTACAGAAGCCGGCAAGCATTGTATTGATTATGTAAACAATAAAAAAGGCGCTGTATCGATAATTATACAATATATGAAACAACATGAAATAATTTAGGTTCGATTTTTGATATTAGTAAAATATAAATATTAAAATTATGATCTCAACATTAAGAGTAAAGAACATCCTTTTTGGGGTATTATGGGTATCTGTACTATTTGTTGCTTCGTGTGCCCCCGAGCCAAGCGAAGAACCCGAGCCAGATTATTCCGGTTCCTGGACATGTAATGAAACTGCCACTAATCCTGCCGGAACATCGAGTTTTACAGTTAAGTTGGTAAAGGTTGGAACGGCCTCGTCAGAGTATAAAATTCAGAACTTTTATAATTTGGGATTTAATAACGAAGCCAAAGTTAGTATTGGTACCAGTGGTGTTTATATGAGCTCACAAACTATTGGCTCAGGAAATTCAGCATTTACCGCCAGTGGAAGCGGTACTGTTAACTCTACTGCCAAATTTAGTATGAATTATGAAATGAGTGATGGTAGTGGTGATGTTGATGCGTGTAGTGCTACTTTCACCAAACAGTAGTAACAGCTTATTATAAATTGAATTTCTTTTACCGTAGAGGTTACTTTTGATTCTTTTCTGTAAATTTTGAATTTATTTTTTCCCATTTTTTGCATTAAGGTTAATAATATTTAATCTTTTTTTGGCCACCAAATTGCCTAATTACTGAACCGTATTCTGTTTATTTGAAATAAAAGCCTACTTTTGCAGCGCAAAAAAATATAAAAAATGGCAACAAAAACAGACGTATTTCAACATCCCGATTATTATTTAATGGATGAATTGTTAACTGATGAACATAAATTAATTCGAGACACTGCAAGGGCTTGGGTAAAAAAAGAAGTGTCGCCTATTGTTGAAGAAGCATGCCAAAAAGCGGAGTTTCCTAAACAATGGATAAAAGGCTTGGCAAGCATTGGCGCTTTTGGTCCTTATATTCCAGAAGAATATGGAGGTCCGGGATTAGACCAAATCTCGTATGGTATTATTATGCAGGAGCTTGAAAGAGGAGATAGCGGACTAAGAAGTACTGCATCAGTTCAGAGCTCTTTGGTAATGTATCCAATATTTAGTTTTGCAAGCGAAGAGCAAAAAAGAAAATATTTACCTAAGTTGGCAGCAGGTGAGCTAATGGGTTGCTTTGGACTTACCGAACCTGACCACGGCTCTAACCCTGCCGGTATGATTACCAATATTAAAGATATGGGAGATTATTACTTGCTTAACGGAGCCAAAATGTGGATATCAAATGCACCATTTGCCGATATTGCCGTAGTTTGGGCAAAAGACGAAACAGGCGCCATTAGGGGTATGGTAGTAGAACGAGGCTGGGAAGGCTTTACTACCCCTGAAACCCACGGAAAATGGAGTTTAAGAGCCAGCGCCACCGGTGAACTTGTTTTTGATAATGTAAAAGTCCCAAAAGAAAATGTATTTCCAGATATTAGAGGCCTAAAAGGACCTTTAAGTTGCTTAAACAGTGCCCGCTATGGCATAGCATGGGGAGCTATTGGAGCTGCTATGGACTGTTACGACTCGGCATTACGATATTCAAAAGAAAGAATTCAGTTTGGTAAACCGATAGGAGGTTTTCAGTTAACGCAAAAGAAACTTGCCGAAATGATAACAGAAATTACCAAGGCTCAATTACTTACGTGGCGTTTAGGAGTTTTAAAGAACGAAAACAGGGCTACTCCGGCTCAAATAAGCATGTCGAAAAGAAATAACGTACACATGGCCTTAACAATTGCGCGTGAGGCACGCCAAATACACGGTGGTATGGGTATTACAGGCGAATATCCAATTATGCGACACATGATGAATTTAGAAAGTGTTGTAACTTACGAAGGAACACATGATATACATTTGCTGATTACCGGAATGGATATAACAGGAATTAATGCATTCTCGTAATAGAAGAGTAGCATTTTGTGGATAAGGTTTGTATTGTGAGTTTTTTCTTTTACGTTTGTAGTATTTAAAACTAAATATTATGATTAAAAACAAATTAATACTATTGGCCGTTGCTATGCTTATTACGGTCTGTGCATTTGCACAAAAAGGGAAAAAGGAAAAACTATTAGATGGGATGACCTTTAACATTACATTAACCACTGAATCTACAGCTAAACCTACCAAGCCAATTTCTGATCAACTTACATTTAAAGGAGACAAGATTAAATCAAAAGTTATGTCTGATAAATATAATTTTAAACAAGGAACCTTTACTGCTACAGTTGACTCCTCAGATGCAGAAGAAATAGTTATTACTTTTGATGCTGTAATGAAAGGAGAGGGGGCAGATGAAATACTTACCTGGCATGGTACCGTAACTGATGAAGACATAGAAGGTAATGCTATTTGGACTAAAAAAGGGAAAACAAAAAAAAGTTTTGCCATAGTTGGTTTACTTCAGAAAAAGAAAAAATAATCATATCATCATAAAAAAATAATTAATAAATCACTCAAGCAATAGAATTAATATTGTTTAAAAGATTTATTCTAACACCTTGGCTGAGGTTAATGAATATTCTAACAATGAAACTTATTATTCGGGCAATTTAAATTTCCAACTATTATAGCTTATTTTTGTTATTATTTATGAAACTACCTTTTTAGTATTTTACAAATGAATTTTATAATAAAGTATAATTTTTTGATAAAGGGGAATGCAATATTTATTAATGAATTTATATTGAGTCCTAATGCTATCAAGGCTTCCAGCTCTTTCACTGACAATAATCATGTTTTCTTATGATATTTATCATAAACAATTTAATTATCTAAAACTAATTTTGTAATCAAATCCAAAGCGTATGAAAAAATTATCTTTAATAGCACTCACAACAATTGCAGCTTTCATAATAAGCAGTTGTGGAAACAGTGGCAATCATGAATCAAGCAAGGATTCGGCTGCCAACCCTGAGCATCAAGCGAACACCGAATCTTATGATCCTAAAAGAGGTGAAGGCAAATTTGATGAATCAAATGTTCAGGTAGGAGAAACCATTGATGAAGCTATGGCCAGCAAAGGCGAAGCCATTGCAGGTACAAAATGCTTATCATGCCACAAAACATCTGACGAAAGATTGGTAGGACCGGGATGGAAAGATGTTACCAAAAGAAGAACACCACATTGGTTAATGAATTTTATAACTAACCCAGACCCAATGATTGACAAAGACCCTGAAGTACAGGCACAACTTGAACTTTGCTTGGTACGTATGCCAAATCAAAATTTGGCCGACCAAGAGGCTCGAGAAATCGTTGAGTTTATGAGAAAAAATGACTCCAAATAAATATAAACATCTTAGAAAACATGAAAACATCAAAAATCACATTATTAACTACCTTAGGTTTAGCGGTTACTTTATTTGCGTGTAAACCTAAAAATACCAGCAATGTTGTTTCTGGAAATTCTGCTGCTAAAGCCTATGTTGCTCCGGGTCAGTATGACGAGTTTTATAACTTTGTTTCCGGAGGATTTAGTGGCCAAATGAGCGTTTATGGTTTGCCTAGCGGTCGTATGTTTCGCTATATTCCGGTATTCTCTGTTGATCCTGAAAAAGGATGGGGATACAGCGAAGAAACCAAACCTATGTTAAACACATCACATGGTTTTGTTCCTTGGGATGATTTACATCACATTGAGCTTTCTCAAACTAAGGGGGAGTATAACGGAAAATGGGCTTTTGCTAACGCTAACAACACACCACGTTTGGCAAGAATTGATTTAAAAACTTTCCGCACAGCCGAAATTATTGAGTTACCTAACAGTGCCGGTAATCATAGTTCGCCATTCGGTACCGAAAACTCTGAGTATATTGTTGCAGGTACACGTTTTAGTGTTCCGGGCGATGCTGATAACGGAGATGTACCAATCAGTACTTATAAGCAAAACTTTAAAGGTCATATTAGCTTTGTTAGCATTGACCCCAATTCAGGAAATATGAAGCTTGCTTTTCAGCTTAGAACCCCTGGTGTTAACTTTGACTTGGCGCGTGCCGGTAAGGCAAAATCTCACGGTTGGTTCTTTTTCTCTACCTATAATACAGAGCAAGCCAATACTTTGTTAGAAGTTAATGCTTCACAAAGAGATAAAGATTTTATTATGGCAGTTAACTGGAAAAAGGCCGAAGAGTATCTTAAAGCCGGAAAAGGTAAAAAACAAGCTGTTAGATATGCGCATAACGTATATGATGATGCAACTCATACCTCTACTTCAACTATCGAAACAGAAGTTACAGTTTTAGATGCTGCAGAGTTAAAAGATATTTGCTACTTTATTCCTTGTCCTAAGTCGCCACATGGCTGCGATGTTGACCCTTCAGGTGAGTATATTGTTGGGAGTGGAAAGTTAGCAGCTTTATTACCGGTATTTAGTTTTGATAAAATAATGAAAGCGATTAACGATAAAGCTTTTGAAACTGAATACGATGGGATTCCTGTAATTAAGTATGACGCAGCATTGTACGGTGAAGTACAAAAGCCGGGATTAGGGCCACTTCATACCGAATTTGATGATAAAGGAAATGCTTATACTTCTTTCTTCGTTTCATCAGAAGTAGTGAAGTGGAATGTTAAAGATTTGAAAGTATTAGACAGAGTTCCAACTTTCTATTCAGTAGGTCACTTATGTGTACCGGGTGGAAACACTGTAAAACCTTATGGAAAATACGTAATAGCCTATAACAAAATTACTAAAGACAGATATTTGCCAACCGGTCCGGAGTTAACTCAAAGTGCCCAATTATTTGATATAAGCGGAGAAAAAATGCAGATGATTTTAGACTTCCCAACTATTGGAGAACCTCATTATGCACAAGCTGCTCCGGCCGACTTAATCAGAAACAATGGTCAACTTAAGATTTACAAAATTGATGAAAACAAGCATCCTTACGTTACAAAAAATGAAAATGACGCTAGAGTTGTTAGAGATGGTAAGAAGGTACATGTTTATATGACTTCTATCAGATCTCACTTTGCTCCGGACAACATTGAAGGAATTAAACTTGGAGATGAGGTATATTTCCATGTAACTAACCTAGAACAAGACTGGGACGTTCCGCACGGATTTGCTGTAAAAGGTGCCAATAATGCAGAGTTGTTGATTATGCCGGGCGAAACTTGCACTTTAAAATGGATACCAGATCGCACAGGAATATTCCCAATCTATTGCACAGACTTCTGTAGTGCATTACATCAAGAGATGCAAGGGTATGTGAGGGTTTCTCCTGCAAATAGCAATGTACCGCTTCGTTTTGGTTTGAACAAAGATTTATCACAGAACTAATATGAATAGTAACCCGTAAAAAATAAGGAGCAGTTTAAATAAAACCAACTGCTCCTTTTTTTTGCAATAATTTATAAAAAATGTCTCCCACAATTTCAAAACAATCAAAGATTCTATATATAGTAGCCGCCATAGCCGTATTGACTTCCATATTTGTTCCAATATGGCGTATTGAATTAGATGCACCTCAATACCCTGAAGGATTAGCACTTAAAATTCATGCAGATAAGCTGGCAGGTGATGTAGATATTATTAACGGTTTGAATCACTATATCGGTATGCAAACGTTACATGCCGAAAACTTTATTGAATTTTCTATCTTAAAATACATAATTATAGGCTATTTTCTGATAATTTTATTAGCAGGACTTTCGGGCAAAAAGAAATTCTTATATATAGCTTTTTGGGCCTTTGTAGCATTTGGAGTAATTGCTATGGTTGATTTCTGGAGATGGGAATATAATTATGGCCATAATCTTGACCCTAATGCTGCCATTATAGTTCCCGGAATGGCTTATCAACCCCCTCTAATAGGATTTAAACAATTACTTAATTTTGGAGCATTCTCTGTTCCTGATATTGGAGGATGGTTGTTTGTAGTAGGTGGCTTATTAATGTTTGTTGCCGTAATTACCGAATCAGGTTTTTTAGATAAGTATATGAAAAAGAAAACTGCTGCAACAATGCTTGTAGCCGTTGGTATGCTCGGATTTAGTGCCTGCAGTAGTAGTGGCCCTTCGCCCATTAAATTAAATTCTGACAAGTGCGATTTTTGCTCCATGGCCATCTCTGATGGTCATTTTGGAGCTGAATTAATCACTAAAAAGGGAAGGGTTTACAAGTTTGATGATTTAAAATGTATGCTTGATTATACAAACGAAAAAAGCAGTACCGAAATTAGCTCATTTTACGTTCATAATTATCTGGCCGAAAATTCACTTATAGATGCCACTTTAGCATTTTATGTACAAAACGAAGACTTAAGAAGCCCAATGGGTGGTAATTGGGCGGCATTTGAGAACGAACAATTGGCCAATGATTACGCCAGCAAAATTAGTGCTAGCGTAGTTCAGTGGGATAAGTTGAACTAAGTAAATTGTTTACCTCTTTATGAAAAATATTGTTCTGATAATATTTATCAGTGTTTTTGCATTTTCTGCCACTGCTAAAGTTGTTACCGTAGGTTCAAAGGCACAATTTAATTCTATTGATAAAGCCATTGAACAGGCATCAAGATATGATACCATACTGGTACAACCCGGACTTTACAAAAATCAAAAAATTATTATTGATAAACCGCTTAGTTTAATAGGCGAAAAAATGCCTGTGTTAGATGGTGGAAATAAATATCAGATTATCACTGTAAATTCAGACTCAGTACTTATAAAAGGGTTTAAATTACAGAATTCTAGTTTTGCAATTCTAGAAGACCCCGCTGCTATAAAAATAATAAACGGGAATAAAATTATCATTGAGAGCAATTATCTGCTCAATAATTTTTTTGGGATTTATCTTCAAAAGTGTAAAAATACGCTTGTAAAAAACAATCGTATTATTGCTAAAGGGCAAAAAGAACAAGAAAGCGGAAATGGCATACATTGCTGGAAAAGTGATAGTTTACAAATCATTGGAAACAAAGTGGAGAGAAACAGAGATGGTATTTATTTTGAATTTGTTACCAATTCGGTAATTTGGCGAAATATCTCAGAATATAATTTACGTTATGGCTTGCATTTTATGTTTTCCAATAACGATGCCTATTTTACCAATATATTTAGGAATAATGGTGCCGGAGTATCAGTAATGTTTACCAAAAAAGTAGTGATGATGAATAATACATTTTCTGATAATTGGGGTGATGCTGCTTATGGTCTGTTATTAAAAGAAATTTCAGATTGCCATTTGGAAGGAAACACAATGTACAACAATACAGCGGCTGTTTTTATGGATGGCTCGAACCGAATGGAAGTTAAAAGAAATATCTTTAAAAATAACGGTTGGGGGCTAAAGATGCAGGCAAATTGTATGGATAATTATATCAGTAGCAATAATTTCTTAGGTAACACCTTTGACATTAGCACCAACGGGAGCTTAACCCTTAATAGTTTTAGTGAAAACTACTGGGATAAATATGAAGGTTATGATTTGAATAAAGATAAAATTGGAGATGTTCCTTATCATCCTCTTAGTATATTTGCGGTAATTGTTGAGGGAAACCCGCCAGCAATGCTTTTATATCGCAGCTTTATGATAACATTACTTGATAAATCAGAAAAAATATTACCAAGTATTACCCCTGATAATTTTGTTGACAATAAACCTTTGATGAACGCAATACCTTTATGATTGAAATAAAAAATATATCTAAAAGTTTTGGGAAATTATCTGTACTAAAAAATATTGATTTGCATTTAGAACTTGGACAGTGTATAGCCCTCATAGGTCCTAATGGTTGCGGTAAAACAACACTTATAAAAAGTATACTAGGTATGGTTTTGCCGGATCAAGGCGATATTATTGTAAAGCAACAATCTATTTTTAATAATATAGAATACCGTAAGCATATAGGTTATATGCCCCAAATAGGGCGCTATCCACAAAATATGACGATAGGACAAATTATTAATATGGTAAAAAATATCCGTAATTCAGATGCGGCCTTAGATAATGATTTGTATGATTATTTTGAAATTCAGAAGATGTTGCATAAATACATGGGTACACTAAGTGGAGGGACAACACAAAAAGTAAGTGCCGTATTGGCTTTTTTGTTTAATCCGGATGTATTGATTTTAGATGAGCCAACAGCAGGGCTTGACCCGTTAGCCTCCGAGTTATTGAAAGAAAAGATTATTCGTGAAAAGGAGAAGGGGAAATTGATTATTATAACTTCTCATCTCTTAAGTGAGTTGGACGATATGGTGAGTCAAATAATTTTTATGCAAGATGGAAATATTTTATTTCACAAAGGAGTATCACAACTCAATGCTGAAACTAATACAACTAAGGCTTCAAAAGCAATTCTTCACTTTTTAAAACAGTCGCGCAATGGGTAGAATTTTTAAATATGTAATGCTCGATATTTTTAAGAATAAAATAGTTATTTTCTATACTATTCTTTTAGCTATGTTATCATGGAGCGCATTTAGCCTGGAAGATAATGAGTCTAAAGGTTTACTTACTTTGCTTAATATTATTTTACTTACCGTTCCTTTGGTATCTATTCTGTTTACCACCATATATATTTATAATAGTAGTGAGTTTGTTGAACTATTAGTTAGTTTACCCATTAAGCGAAAAGTTATTTGGAATAGCTTGTTTATTGGATTAGGCCTTAGTTTGTCATTGTCTTTTATATTAGGCGCAGGCATACCTTTGCTTATTTATGCTGAATTTAACAATGCGTTATTATTTATAGCAGCGGGGATCCTAACTACTCTAATTTTTGTGGCTTTAGCATTTTTAAGTTCTATTCTAAGTAAAGATAAAGCCAAAGGGATAGGTGTATCCATTATATTATGGCTGTATTTTGCTTTATTATTTGATGGTCTTATTTTATTTTTGCTTTATCAGTTAAGCGAGTACCCTATAGAAAAAATGATGGTGGTTATTACCTCTCTGAGTCCTATTGATTTGGCGCGAATACTTATTCTTTTAAACCTTGATGTTTCGGCCATGTTAGGCTATACAGGTGCTATATTTAAAGATTTTTTTGGAACTACTCAGGGATTAATTATTTCTTTTGGTTTATTGCTTCTTTGGATAGTTATTCCTTACCTTATTTCTTTACGTAAGTTTAAAAAGAAAGATTTATAATAAATAAGTTACGGAGTACTTAGGTGATATATGCATTGTAAAATAGCCATATCATCATAACCGTTACACAGCACTGCTCTTTTTACTCCATACTTTTGCAGTTCGGCCTTGGTGGCCCCTCCAAGGGCAATAGCCTTTTGAGTAGATTGTATTTGATTGCTCTTAAAGAATGTTCTAACAGCCGCAGGGTTGGTAAATATTAATACATCATAATCCTTTAATTTAACGGTATTTTCAATGGTTTGATAAACATTCAGTTCAAACAGTTTGTCGCGTACGGTAAATTGCTTCTGAATACTTCCCATTAACTCTTTTGCTTTAGGAAAAAGAACAGAAGCTTTCCCCACCTTAGCGGCAAATTGCCTCCCTGTTATTTTGGTGTCTTCTGATTGTCCAATAAACTCGGCTCTTACGTTGTATTTACGCACCGCATCGGCTACCGATTTGCTGATAACCCCTATTCTTTGTTGATGTTTTAGTTGGGTTTGTTTAAAGAAAAAATCAACCGATAATTTATTACTGAAAAATACCCATTCGGTTTCGGGTAATTGTTTTATAGGAATCATTTCTTGTTCATTCAGGCCTATACCCTCAATTTTAAACCCGTTAGCCTCCAAACTGTTTTTTAGTAATCCTTTGTTATAAATATTTTTACTAATATATACCGAGCAAGGATTTACATTTTTATATTTATAAAGGATTGATTCTGCTGATTTTTCGACCTCCACATTCTCCTCATACAAAAATGCGGGCAATTGATTTTCTTGTTTAGAGCAGCACGTCCAAACACTTAAAATTTCATTTTCTTCATCATCAACACTATGTTCGCTATAGGCACCTAATAAGTAGTTTTCTGCCATAGAAAGTTCTTTTAATTCACTTTCCAGAGTATACCTTTGGGTTGTTTTAAGATGATTTATTTCATTTATAAAGACATTATTTGAAGTATCATCTTTTCTTCCTAATATTACTACAAAAGCATACTCGGGGGCAGGAATAAGAAAACGTGGAGAAAATTTTTCGATATTGAACTTATTTTCTATTTCAGTATTAAGCCAAAGGCTTGGCAAAATTGCACCATCAATTCTATTATCCTCCAATTTTTTTAAGGTCTCATCCATATTATTGTCAAGTTGCTCTATTTTAATATCAGGACGTAATGCAGCAACTTGTTGGCTTACCAATTGTAATAACACTCCAACTTTTGTGTTTTTTTTTATGGCTAAGGGTTGATTTTTCTCATATTTGCCTGGTGTCATTACCATACTCCATGATGGGTCATGCCGCTCACAAACAGCAATAATATTAATATCTTCAGGCAGGTTATCGGGTAATTCATTTTTATAGGCCACTATGTAATTTATATCCTTCTTACCTAATTTAGCCAACAAGTTGTTATGTATGTTGCGAGGGCCTTTTTGATAAGCTATCTCAGCATATATATTGTTACTTTCTAGTTTATTTAACAATTCAGTAGCAATAGATTCAACTTGTTTGTTACCTATCCCGATAATGATATTATTATTTTTCAATCCCTTGTGATTTTTTGCATCTAAACAACAAACCTAATAAACAAATTGATAAATAGCGATGGTAAAAATGGAAAACAAAAAAACCTCTGTACTTTTTGAACAGAGGTTTTTTGTTTGTGCGGATGAAGGGACTCGAACCCCCACGCCTCTCGGCACCAGATCCTAAGTCTGGCGCGGCTGCCAATTACGCCACATCCGCAATTGATTACCTTCTTAGGGTTTTCACTAAAAGTTTGCAAAGTTAATATTATTTTATTTATTTTAAAAATAAAAAGTACATTCTTATTTTTAAGCAACAAAAATAGGCTGTTAATTTAAAGTTAAATAAGAATGTGATTTGTGGGTAATATAATTTAGACTATATTTGCAGCCCAAAACTGAAATAAAATATAAGTGTATAAAAAACAATAACTTACAAAAATTATGACTAAAGCAGACATTGTTAATGAAATTGCAGCAAAAACAGGAATCGAGAAACTAGAAGTACAAACAGTAGTTGAGTCTTTCATGAAAAGCCTAAAGCAATCGGTTTCAAATGGAGAAAATGTTTATTTAAGAGGGTTTGGCAGCTTTATTGTTAAGCGCAGAGCAGAAAAGTTAGGAAGAAATATTTCAAAGAATACAACTGTAGTTATTCCGGCTCATAATATTCCGGCTTTTAAACCGGCTAAATCTTTTGTTGAGCGAGTTAAGAATGTTCCGGTAAAATAATGAAACAACCAAAAACTATTCAAATATTAGTTGTTTTTGGATTAATAGTATTAACAGTTCTTTTATTTTTTACAAATAAAAAGGGAAAGCCTTCAAAAAAAGAAAGCCCCAAAGTAGAAGTTCAGATTATTGACTTAAACCGTTACAGCGATAGTATTGTAAAAGCCTTAGACCAAGAGCAAAAAGCAAGGATAGAAACCTTTAAACAGTTCGAAAACAAGGCTGAAACCTACGACTCTATTGCCCGAATTGTAGCTACTAAAAGTATGGGAGCAGCAGCTAGCTTTTTAGAAAAGAAAGCTGAATTTGTTGCTTCTGCGCAAGCCTGGAAAGATGCCGGTATGCTATACTACAGAGCTACACATTTTGAAAAACCCGAATTATTGCCAACTATATTTGGGAAAGCTCAATGGTGTTTTAGCAATGCTCTAAAACTTGATGCCTCTGACTTAGAAGCCGAAACTATGTTAGGAACTTGCTATGTTGAGGAAGGAAGTAAAGCTATGGAAGGGGTTACCATATTAAAAAATGTTGTTAAAAAAGATTCAACTTTTTTAGAGGCACAAGTTCAGTTGGGAGTATTTGCTATTCAAAGTGGGCAATACGAAAAAGCATTGGAGCGCTTTGAGAAGATTTTAAAAATAAACCCTGAATATATACAGGCTTATATTTATCTAGGGCAGATATATGCTGATATGGGAAGAAAGAAAGAGGCAATTGAAGTATTAAGGCTTTATATGAAAAAAAGTAATGATTATACCCTTAACCAACAGGTTGAGAAATTTATAAACGAATTAGAAAAACAATAAAATTTTAGAACCATGCCAAGCGGAAAGAAAAGAAAAAGACATAAAATTGCTACTCATAAACGCAAAAAGCGTTTAAGAAAAAACAGACATAAGAAGAAGAAATAATATTTTCTTACCTTCATTATATCCATCAGGCTGTTTTGTATTAGCCAGTTTACCGGTTTCATTTATATAAATCAAAGTATAAATGGGGCTGTTTTGTTATTGATTTTATTGAATAACAAATGTGGTAATATTTAGAAAATTATACGGTGCAATACGAATTAATTATTGAATCTACAACGCATGAAGTTCAGATAGCTTTGTTGAAAGACAAACGCTTACATGAGCTACATAGGGAAAAGCGCAACAGTACGTTTTCTGTTGGCGATATTCATTTGGGTAAAATTAAAAAAATTATGCCCGGACTGAACGCTGCTTTTATTGATGTTGGATATGAGAAAGATGCTTTTTTACATTACTTTGATTTAGGTCCCCAATTTTTATCACTGGCTTCGTACACAAAGAAAGTATTAAACGGCTCGCAAAAGGATTGCCGACTTGACCATTTTCACCTTGAACATGACATTGAGAAAGCAGGCAAAATAGGTCAGGTGCTTAATGGTCAAAATTTGGTATTGGTGCAAATTGCCAAAGAACCTATCTCCACCAAAGGGCCAAGAATTACTTCTGAATTATCATTGGCCGGTCGCTATATTGTTCTTATTCCGTTTGCCGAAAAAGTATCAGTTTCACAAAAGATAAAGAATGCAGAAGAGCGTGACCGTTTAAGAAAAATATTACAAGGGATAAAACCCAAGCATTTTGGAATAATTGTACGTACCGTAGCCGAAGGCAAAACCGTAAACGAGATTGAAACAGACCTAAAAAGTTTAATACGTAAATGGGATGTTTTGTTCCAAAATTTAAAAACAGTACAACCAACCAAAAAGGTTTTAGGTGAGCTTGACAGAACATCAGCCATACTGCGCGATATACTAAATGCTGATTTTAATAACATACAGGTTGATGATGAAAACTTATATGAAGAAGTTAAAACCTATTTGCAAAATATAGCTCCCGAGAAAAAAGATATTTTAAAATTATACAAAGGTAAACTGCCCATATTTGAACACTTCGGGATTGAAAAACAAATTAAAAGTTCGTTCGGGAAAACAGTTCCTATACGCAATGGTGCATACTTAATTATTGAGCATACCGAGGCTATGCACGTAATTGATGTAAATAGCGGACATCGTACTAAAAGCGATAGTTCACAAGAATTAAATGCCTTGGAGGTAAATATGGATGCAGCCGTAGAAGTAGCGCGTCAGTTGCGCTTACGCGATATGGGAGGCATTATTGTAGTTGATTTTATTGATATGGGTAATGTTGAAAACAGAAATGCTTTATATCAGAAAATCAGGGAAGAAATGAAGAACGATCGCGCAAAGCATCAAATCTTACCTCCTACCAAGTTTGGGTTGGTTCAAATTACCCGTCAAAGAGTTCGTCCGGAGATGAGCGTTGAGACCCTTGAGAAGTGCCCTGTTTGTAATGGCTCTGGCGAAATTGGCTCTACCGTTTTATTGGCCGATGAGCTTGAGAGTAACTTACGTTATGTATTAAAAGAACAAAACGAAAAAAATATTATACTACATACGAACCCTTATCTTGCGGCCTACTTTACCAAAGGCTTTCCATCTATACGTATGAAATGGTTTATGAAATATAAAAAATGGATTAAGATTGTATCCATTAGTTCATACCATATATTGGAATACCATTTCTTTAATTCCGATCAGGAAGAAATAAGTCTATAAATTTAATTCTTCTTTAAGGCATTCCAGTAATCTTTCCCGTAGCTTACAAAAATTTCACTACCAGCTTTAATGTTTTTTGTAGCAATAATATAGGGTACTTTATTAATAATAGTATAATCAGCATTGTTACTTATTCCCTTAACTCTTGTATGTCCTTTTGCATCATTGGCATATCGAGCTAAGGCATCAAGAGTGTATTCGGCATCAATACAGTTGTTGGCACTAATGTAAAATAAATAAGGCGATTGTGTGGGATGATTCTCATTTCTTTTCAAACCTTCTGCCCAAGTAATTTTTTCGCCTTTGTATTCCACAATCACTGTTCCTTTTTTTATTGGAATTTTAGTAAACAAACCTTTTCCGCAGTTGGGTAAAATACTATCTTTAACTTCAAGATACTGGGGTGGAATTACTTCTGTTTTATGTTTATTGGGCATTTTTTAATAATACTAATAGTTTGACAAAAAAATGCAACACCCAAAACGATGTTGCATTTTTTAATGTTAGCAAAGTATATAATATTAGAATCTTTCTAAAGCTGAGAAAAAGAAATTTCCTTCAATTTCAGCATTTTCATCACTATCGGAGCCATGTACGGCATTGGCAGAGATAGACTCAGCATAAATTTTTCTGATTGTACCTTCGGCAGCTTTAGTTGGGTCGGTAGCCCCAATTAATGTTCTGAAATCGGCCACAGCATTATCTTTCTCAAGAATGGCAGCTACAATAGGACCTGATGACATATACTCTACCAACTCGCCATAAAATGGTCTTTCTTTATGAACTGCATAAAAAGCTCCGGCTTGCTCTTTGGTTAATTTAGTATATTTCATAGAAATTATTCTAAATCCGGCCTCATTAATCATTTTTAAAATGCCACCAATATAATTTTTTGCGGTAGCATCGGGTTTAATCATTGTAAATGTTCTGTTTGTTGTCATAGTTTTCCTCTTAAATTGTTGCTGCAAAAGTATTATTTTTATACTAATTATAAACAACAATCATTTTTATTTCAATTTATGATTTAAGGTCATCTATAATTGATGTTCTGCCCCTTACACCTTATTTGTTTGAAAATTTATTTTAGTTAAGTATTATAACATTAAATTATTTCTTAATTTAGAGAAAATTATTTGAGTCAATACTTTAAGGCACTCTTATTTCTTCATTTCATGAAAAATTTTAAAAAGTATTTTTTGCTCCCGGCTACCGCAGAAGATATTTATATTGCACTTACCAATCCTTTAGCAATACAGCTTTGGACAGGTGAGCGTGCTATTATGTCAACCCAACCGGGTTCTGAATTTTCGTTATGGGACGGAAGCATTTCGGGTATAAATTTAGAGTTTGAAGAGAATAAAAAAATAATTCAGCAATGGTTTTTCGGTGAGCAAAAAGAAGCTTCAATAGTAACTATTAAGTTACACACACAAGGCAACGGAACATCTATTGAATTGGAACACACCAATATTCCGGAAGAAGACTTTCAAGAAATTATAGATGGTTGGAATGAGACTTATTTTGCATCTTTGTTTGATTTTTTTGATGAATAAACCAAATACAAATAAGTAGAAATAGTTGAATATAGAGAGATTTATAGCCTTCCGTTTAATAAAAGGAAGCTCCAAAAACAAGAAACAATTATCAACACCACTGTATCGCATTTCGGTATTAGCCATTGCTCTTAGCGTGGCGGTAATGATTATTGCCATAGCAGTTCTTGATGGTTTTCAGTACCAAATTACTACTAAAGTAATAGGCTTTGGATCGCATATTCAATTAAGCAAATATGACAATAACAACTCGTTTGAAGCCCAGCCTATAACCGTAACTCCGCAATATCTGAATCAGGTTGAACAATTGCCTAATATATCGAAAATAACCCCATATGGAATAAAAGCAGGAATCATAAAAACCGACAATGAAATGGAAGGGGTTATATTAAAAGGGGTAAGTTCCGGTTTTGACCCAACTTTCTTTAAAAATCATTTGGTTGAAGGGACTGTTTTTAGGCTTAATAATATAAACCGCAACGACAGTATTTTGGTTTCAAAAAAAATAGCCGATAAACTTAATATTCATACGGGCAATAAGGTTGTTGTTTACTTTATTCAAAACCCTGCCAGAGTGCGTAAATTTACCGTTTCGGGAATATACAATACAGGGCTCGAAGATTTTGACAATAGATTTTTATTGTGTGATGTTAAACACATTCAAAAGTTAAACAACTGGGATAGTACACAGTTTGCAGGGATTGAAATATCAATTTTTGATTTTAATAAATTAGAAAACACCACCAATGAGATTAACGAAATTATTCCTACCGATTGGGTGGCTAGCAGCATTAAGGAACAGTTTCCACAATTGTTTGATTGGATGAAACTTCAAGATATCAATGTTCAGGTAATAATTATATTAATGACTTTGGTAGCCATTGTAAATATGGTTTCGGCACTTATTATACTTATATTAGAAAACACACAACTCATAGGTATGTTAAAGGCCTTAGGAATGAATAATAACCAGCTTAGAAAAATATTCCTTTATCAGGCCGGAAACATTATTGGAAAAGGGTTACTATACGGCAATATATTTGCACTAACGCTATGTTTTCTTCAATATCATTTTCACTGGATAAAATTAGATGAAGCTTCTTACTATATAGCTTACATCCCCATTCGTATTAAGTGGTGGTATATTTTAATAATTAATTTATCCACCTTTTTTATATGTATCATAGCTTTACTTATACCTTCACGCTTAATATCACGTATTTCACCGTTGCGTGCTATACGATTCAATTAGTGTTAAACTATTGGAAAAAAGCAAAGCGATAAAAGGATATATAGTTTTGAAAAATAAAAAATAATCTTAATTTTGTAACCATTCATTAAGGCATGAAAGTTAATAAACGAATAGATTGCGATAATTGTGATTCACGGGAAAAATCTATCTTTTGTGAATTAAAAGGAGAGTCTCTTGACATAATTAACTCAAGTAAATCCTGCAACTATTTTAAAAAAGGTCAGATTATTTTCTCCGAAGGTTTTCAGCCAATGGCTTTATATTGTATTAATTCGGGTAAGGTAAAGCTTGTGCAATTAGGTGATAATGGTCGTGAGCAAATTGTAAGATTAAAGAAAGAAGGTGATATATTAGGCTATCGCGCATTGCTGAGTGGTGAGAAGTATTTTGCTACTGCCATTGCTTTAGAAGATTGCAGTATTTGTTCTATTCCTAAAGAACAGTTCTTTAAGTTGCTTGAAAATGATACTTCCTTAGCGCTCCAACTTATGAAACTGCTAAGTCAAAATTTGGGAAAGGCCGAGCACAAAATTACTGATTTAGCACAAAAACCGGTAAGAGAACGCATGGCTGAAGCTATTTTGTTTTTAAAAGAAACTTATGGTACTGAAGAGGATGGAAAAACGTTGAATGTAGTATTAACTCGTGAAGAAATTGCCAACTTGGTTGGAACAGCCACAGAAACAGCTATTCGTTTGCTTTCGGAATTTAAATCAGACTCTATTATTGAGTTACAACTAAAGAAAATAAAAATTTTAGATTACCCCAAGCTAGTTAAAACAGCTCATATCATTGATTAGTTCGGTTTACATTTACCGAACAAAATTACATGACTAAAATCATACTATTTATTGAGCCTTATCATATTTTTTTTTGAGAAATAGATGAACCTTTGCGTAGCTATTTATACCATGCAAAGTTTCAATCAGATTAATTTTAACGATTTATCAGTTGATGAGCTTATTAACTACATAGTTAATAAGCATCATGGCTTTGCTAAAAATATGCTTATCCTAACCTTGCAGCATAGCAAGCAGTTGGCCGAGGAGGGAGATTCCAATGCATTACAAATAAGTTTGATTCTTGAGAAGTTAAAAATTCGATTTGAGCAACATTTTGCAACCGAGGAGGAAATACTGTATCCCTATGTAAAAAAACTTCTGGAATGGAAGAAAAATAGCAATAACAAAATGATTCCGGGAGTTGATCTTATCAGTAATCCTATTCATTTAATTACCAAGGAACATGATGAGTTGCTTAAAATCTTAATGGAAATTCGTGTAATTACAGGCAATTATAACTCAATAACAGCTCAAAAACCCAATCAAAAACTGTTACATGCCGAGCTGTTTGAGATGGAGCAAGATATACAAAAACACATTTACATAGAAAACAATATTTTATTTGCTAAGCTTTTGAAATTACAAGACGAGGTACTTTTGTTAAAGCCAAATACAAAATAGGTTCTTGGTTATATAATCTTGTTTTTTTATTTTTAACTTTACTAAAACTTAAATGATGAATACCATTATTGTTCCAACAGATTTTTCTTTAAATGCAGAAAATGCCATTAGATATGCTATACAATTAGCCCGACAACGCAATATAAAAATTGTTTATGCTCATATATACAGTACTCCTATTATAACGTCCGAAGCCGGATTGGTTTATGTTGATTCACTATCGGAATCCATAAAACAGAAAGCAGAACGCACACTTAGTGAGAACATTGATAAAATTTACAATTCACTAGGCATGAACCGCAATTTATTGCTTTCAGAGTTTGAGGTTGTGGAGGCGCTTACCATATCATCCGGTTTAGAAAAAATTATTAAGAAGTATAAGGCCGATATTGTTATTATGGGGACTCATGGTGCTACTGGGTTAAAAAAGATTTTTTTAGGCAGTAATGCAGTTGATGTTATTGAAAATATTGATATTCCTGTGCTTACTGTTCCGGGAAACAGCTCATATAACAATTTCAGCAGCATAGCTTATGCTAGCGATTTTAAAGATATTGATACAGAAATGGGTGCTGTTATTGATTTTGCTAAGCTCTTTGAGGCCAATTTGAATGTTATTCATATTGACTACAGCAAGTCTATAAAGGATTTTGATAATATTTCACCTATATTACAAAAATGGCAAAAGCAAAAAGATTATGATAAAATAAATTTCCATTTCTTACAATCAGGAAAGGACAGTAAACCAGCCGAACAGCTTAGGAGTATATTGGAAAATATAAATACAGATTTATTGATTATGTTTCACAAACAAAGAAGTTTTTGGCAATCAATATTTGAAAAAAGTACTACTGCCGAGTTGGTATATGAATGGAAATCACCCATACTATCAATGCATAAATAAGTATAATGCCACAGGTACTTCAAGAGCAAAAACTTACTTGTTATCACTGCGGTGAGCAAAGTGCCGATTTTGTTGACTTTGACAATAAAAAGTTTTGTTGCACCGGATGTAAGGCAGTGTATGAATTATTAAACAGTAATGATTTATGTGGTTATTACAGCATTAACAGCAATCCTGGCAAGCAGCAAGTATCTGATTCAAGTAGCAAAAAGTATAATATACTTGACGATGCGCCAACACAGGAAAAGCTGATTAGCTTTAGAAACGACACCGAAAGTCATGTGCATTTTTATATTCCATATATGCATTGCAGCTCGTGCATATATCTGCTAGAGAATATGCATAAGCTGGATAGTGCCATAATAAATAGCAGAGTAAATTTTCAGAAAAAGGAAGTTGAAATTATATACAAGCACCAACAAACGGGCCTAAAAAACATAGCTTTATTACTTGATAAAATAGGCTATCCGCCATACATCTCATTAGCTTCTGAGGAAAGCAACATTCAAAATAAGAAAATAAATCGTAGCAGAATTTACAAGATTGGTATTGCCGGATTTTGTTTTGGAAACATTATGATGCTTAGCTTGCCTGAGTATTTTCATTTGAGCGATTTTACCGAAACACAAAACTTTAGCCACATATTTAATATATTGAGTTTGGGGTTGTCGCTTCCCGTTTTATTTTACTGCTCCGAAGAGTTTTTTGTGTCGGCCTACAATGCGGTAAAACAACGAGTGTTAAACATTGATATTCCTATTGCTTTAGCCATATTAATTGCTTTCCTAAGAAGTGTTTACGAAATTATTTGGGGGGCAAAGGTAGGTTATTTTGACAGTATGACAGGCATAGTGTTTTTTATGTTGTTAGGTCGTTTCTTTCAGAATAAAACTTATGATAATATTTCCTTTGAACGCGATTATAAATCGTATTTCCCTTTAGGGGTTACTATTATAGAGAAGCAAGGACAATCCTTTATAGAGAGGTCTATTCCTGTTTCATCAATAAAAAAAGGAATGAGGTTATTAATTCGGCAAAATGAATTGATACCGGCAGATGGTGTTTTGTTTAATGGAGATGCTCATATAGATTACAGTTTTGTTACCGGAGAAGCCGAACCTATAAGCAAACAAGCAGGAGATATAATTTATGCCGGAGGCAAACAAAAAGGCAGCAGGATTGAAATTGAGGTTACTAAAGAAGTATCGCAAAGTTATTTAACCTCATTATGGAACAAGCAAAACACAGAGAAAGAAAATCAGCAAGAAACCGAATTGGTTGCAGCTATCAATAAATATTTTACATACTCTTTGTTGCTCTTGGCTATTGGCGCTTTTGCTTATTGGTGGTTTATTGATGTGGAAAGAGGAATAAATGCTGTAACTACTATGCTTATTGTAGCCTGCCCTTGTGCATTGTTGCTAAGTGCTACCTTTACCTATGGTAATGTAATGCAGATTATGGCTAAGAATAAAATGTATGTAAAGAATGCCAAAACTGTTGAACGTTTGGCCAAGGCCGATACAGTTGTGTTTGACAAAACAGGCACCATTACACAAAGTCATGTTTCGGGGGTTAAATGGAACGGGAAGCCTTTAAACGAATTACAAAAACGATTAATAGCCTCTGTAAGTCAACAGTCGTTGCATCCACTTAGCAAGAGAATATGTTCATGGCTTGAACAAAATTCTTATGATAAAGCCGAAAACTTTAAGGAACATAACGGCAAAGGTATTGAAGCTTTTGTAAACGATTATTATGTCAAACTTGGTTCTGCAATTTTTACTGACCAAGAAGATGCAATTAACAATACTCCTGGCAGCAAGGTGTATGTGAGTATTAACCATGAAATTTTGGGTTATTTCAGTTTCAAAAATATTTACCGAGAAGGCATGATTAATTTGTTTAATAGTTTAAAGGACAAGGGCTACGAGATGCATTTAATAAGCGGTGATAACGATAAAGAGAAAGAGTTTCTTCAAAATTATTTTACCGATGCCAATAATTTGCATTTTAATCAAGATCCTCAGCAAAAGCTTGAATATATTGAGAAACTAAGCCATGGGGGAAAGAAAGTAATGATGATAGGCGATGGATTAAACGATGCAGGAGCTTTGATGAAGAGCTATGTAGGTGTTGCTGTTACTGATGATATAAACTATTTTACACCGGCTTGCAGTGCCATCTTTGAAGGAAAAAAACTATCTGAATTAACACAATACCTGTCATTTGCAAAATCCGGTATGGGCATTATCAGGGCTACTTTTGTAATCTCTGTTATTTACAATATTATCGGGTTGGCCTATGCGCTTACCGGTACTTTGCATCCTGTAATTGCTGCTATAATAATGCCTTTAAGTACTATCAGCATAGTGTTATTTACCACATTCAGCTCCAACTTGATAGCCAAAAAGAAATATGGATTAAAAACAGAGGTGTAAATCAAGCATTGTTACTTTACCTCTACTACTTCCAAATCGTAAATTAATGTGGTATAAGGTTGTATTTTATTTATTTTTCTAGAGCCAAATGCCAATACACTTGGAATAATTAAGGTTGCCTTGGTACCTTCTGACATTAAAAGCAATCCTTCTTCCATTCCTTTGGTTATTTTCCCTAAGGACATATCAATTTCAATAGGGTTAGATTGGGTATCAATGGCGGTACCATCAAGGGTAGTACACGAGTAAATTATCTTAACTATACTTTTCGATGTTACAGCATTACCTTTGCCTACCTCACGTTCAATATAATATAATCCACTTGGTGTTGGGGCAGCAGTAATATTATTTAAAGTAATAAATTCTTCTATTAATTTGGGTTCTGTTTCTTTTCTCTTTTCGTTATCTTTTTGAATTTCTTCAGGGGTACGATGGTCAATAGTTTCTTTAGGTTGTACGGCTTGAAGTTTTACTTTGAAAATAAGTTTAGAGCCTTTTTTTAGGTATGGTGGCAAAGGTTTCTGGAAAGTTTTTAAAAAAACAGAGTCGGCACTAACCCTAAAAACAGCGGAGTCACCAATTGACATCATCATCATTCCTTCTTCCAAGCCTCCTTTAAAGGTGGGGGCAAGCAATTCAAAAATATTATCGGGGCGGCTTTTTCTCGAGTCGTATATTACCGAATCTTTAGCATTGGTATATACAATTATGGCTTTAACAACATCTCCAGGCACAGGTTTTACCGTACCTCCATGTGGGAATAATTTATATTCCAGCCCTGAACTTGTTTTTTTGAATATAGGAGGTGCTTTCTTTGGTTGAGCCCATACCATCATTCCCAAAGAAACAAAGAATATGGTAAGCAACTTCTGTTTATTCATTTTATTTTATTTTCAATAATTCAACCTCAAATACCAAGGTACTGTATGGTTTTATAGGGCCTTGAGCCATTTCACCATACGCAATTTCAGAAGGAATAATAAAAACAGCTTTTCCTCCTTCATTCATCATAGGTAAAGCTTCGTCCCAGCCTTGAATTACCTCCCCGTTTCCAACGGTAAACTCAAAAGGCTCATAAGTACGGCCTTCTTGATAAAGGTTATTCGCTTTGGCTTCTTTTTCTATGCTTGTGTCGAAAACAGTTCCGTCTAATAATCTACCAACATAATTCATTACTACTTTTTTCCCTTTTTCTACTTTAGCACCTTTACCTTTCACCTTCTCAATATAAATTAAACCGCTTGCAGTAGGTGGTGTAGTAATTTTATTATCAGCTAAATATTTATCAAGGTTAATTTTTTCTTCTTCTTTATATTTTTTTGCCTCTGCTTCGGCTTCGGCCTGTCTTTCCTCTCGCATTTTTTCTAATTCGGCTTTGGTTTTTATTTCATCAACCTTTACAAAAAAAGTAAGCATACTTCCTTTGGTTATTTCCTTAGGAAGTTCTTGCATTCCAAATGTTTTTTGAAATAATGAATCAGCACTTACAATAAAGCTGGCACTATCGCCAACAGCTAACATAGCAAATCCTTCTTCCAAACCACCCTTAAAAGTTGGTTTAGTTAAAGGTACAGGTATTTTACGGCCTTGTATATGAGAGTCAAAAATAATACTGTCTTTATCATTTTTATAGATCATATCCATCATTAGCACATCGCCAATTTCTGCTTTTCTACCTTTATCGTCATGCTTAATCAAATTGTAATATAAGCCATCATTTGTTTTTTTGTACCCGGGGTACTCAGAGTTGTTACATGAAAAGAGAACTATAGAAACTAACGCTAAGCCTAATAGTGTTAATGGAGTAAAACTTAATTTCATTTGGTATATTTTGTAAATTAGTTCGCAAAAGTAGCCAATTAATAGGTATCAGGTTTATATTTTAACCAATTGTAACTTATTAAATTAACAAATATTAAGCGGTAAAACACCTTTTTTAGCCAACCAATACCATTTTATCTTATGACAAAGTGTTTATTATACAACTTTCTCTACTTGAACATCATCGGTATAAATGATTAGTTTTTCATCTATTTGATATCCCATTTTTTCAAGCAGTAGGGCATAGTTGTTAATTTGTTCGGCATATTTCTTTTGCGGAATTCCGGTTTTGTAATCAATAATAACGGCTTGTTTTTCTTTTATAGCAATCAAATCGGGGCGATAAATAGTGCCTTTTTCATCAATTATAGAGTTTTCGCGTTTTAATGAATATTTCCCGTCATAATATTTTTTTACCGTATCAATATTTAGTACTTCTGCCAGCTTTTCTTTTAAGGTTGAAACCTGAAGGCCTCCCTGTTCAATATTAAATTTGTATTTATATATTACCTTCTCAATATCCTTATCGGTATTTATTTCTGAAAGTAATAAATGCACCATATTACCATACAGTATTTGTTCTTGTTGCCAATGAGTATTATAGGTTTTATTTTCTGTTTCTAGCTTGTTTTTCCAATTGTGGTTGGTAATGTTTGTTATTTGGAGCTGTTCTTTTGGGGCCTTAGTATTTTTATTTACTTGAGCTATTTCGCCTCCACTGCGTTTGAATGTTTGCTTATTAATGATGACATCCTCAAAACCCGAAGGAGAGTTAAAATATGGAACTAAATATTTTGAAGCTACTTGACTGAACGTATTTCGTCCTAATGATAGAATAAATAAATGATCTTCAGGACGCGTAAAAGCAACATAGAGTAAGTTAATATCATCTAACAATATTTTTTCTGATTCTTCCCTATATTGGTCAGCAAAATCGGTTTGTTCAAGTCCTTTAATGAGATTAGCATAAGCATAATTCAGCCCGTTGAGAAGTGGTAATTGTTTGCTTTTTAGATTAATCCATAGTTTGTTATCATTTTGCTTTCCGGTTAAATCTGCTCCCGGAACAATTACTACAGGAAATTGTAGGCCTTTGGAGGTATTTATGGTTAAAATATTAACCGCATCTTCGCCCTCGGGAATACATATTGACAAAGTATCTTGTTGGTCTTCCCACCATACCAACAACTCATCAATGTTTCTTGTTTCTTGTCCAAAACTATAAATATTATCAAGAAAAAATTGCAAATAAACATTAGGTTTCCTGTTTAACCCTAAGCTAATGCACAGGCTGTTACATATTTCATAAAGACCTTGCTTCATCAACTCGTTAATGCTGATAACAATATTGTTTTCCTCAAAAAATTGCAACAAACTGTTTAAAGAATTTATCCCTTGGGAGCTATCGTTAAAATGATGTTTGTGTTTGAAGTAATATTTAATTGATGCAACACTGATTTCATTATTGGGATTGTTTAAGAGTTTCATTATTTCCATAATTATCTTAACCTCAGGGGAGGAAGACAGCAATAAGGATTCTTTAGAAATAACATCAATATTGTTTTCTAAAAGATAAGTAGCTATTTGGGCTCCTTCTTTATTTTTTCGACATATTACTGCAATATCTTTTTGGCTATACCCTTTTTGCTTACACAGATTTATTATTTCTAGAGTTTGCCGGCACATCCATTCTTCTTTACTTTCCTCAGATTCGTTTTTCATATACTCAGTGTAATGAATTGTACCTCCGGTATTATTGGGTTGGGGTTTTTGTTTTACTTGTTGGTATATAGCTTTAATTTTATCATTCCCTGTTTCTATAATTTTATTAAAGAAATCATTGTTAAAATCAATGATATTCTTTTTGCTTCGGTAGTTGGTGTCAAGGTTATATTCAATATAGTTATTTTTTAGTGCTTTTTCCTGTTCTTCTAAGGCAGGACTTTGTGTGTCATCAACTGTTTTATAGATTTGAGGAAGTTGAACAAATTGTTCAACCTGGCTGTTGCGCCAGCGGTAAATTGATTGTTTGGCATCACCCACAATCATATTCATAAAACCTTGCGATAATGAGTTGTGCATTAAGGGCAAAATATTTTGCCATTGCATAGAAGAAGTATCCTGAAACTCATCAATAAGGAAATGATGGTATTTTTCGCCTATTTTCTCGTATATGAAAGGAACAGGCTCATTGGTTACAGCCGCAGAAATTATTTTGTTAAACTCAGAGATAAATAAAATATTATTAGCTTTTTTTTGTTCACTAAAAACCACATCCAGCTCATTATACAAGGCCATTGTGTAAATATTGTCTTTTACATTTTTATAAAACAAATAAGATGAATGTTTTTGTGTTATTATTTTTTGAGCTTCATTATAGTATTGTGTAAGCAGTGTACTTATAGCCTCAATGGCTTTAATTTGTTCTGCTTTTGCTTTTGAGCTATATAGTTTTCCGTTGGCAAAATAATTTGTTATACTATTTTTTGGAACAATACTATCATCTTTAAAATTTTGGAGGTAACTGAAGTATTTTTTTACTCCTGCGTTGGCTCCTCCGGCTAATAAATCGGGTTCTATTTGATTATCCTCTATGACTTGTATTCCCTTTTCCCCAATTTGGGTTATTTCCTTTTTATATTGATTAATATACTGTCCCAACGATTGAGATATTTCAATATATCCTTTGATGTCAATTCCCGATAGCGATTTTAGTATTCGAGCTGTTTTTTCTTCAAGCAGTTGTTTGCTAAACTCTAGTAGTTTCTTTTGAATATTCCAACCCTTATCTTTCTCCAGCAGGTCTTCAACAAAGCTAATCAGAATTTTTGTTAGTTCTTGATAGTTTTGCTCACCAATGTTTCCCAACAACTCATCAACGGTATCACGTAAAGTTGGTGTTGCATCTGTTTCGGGACTAAAGTTTACCGATAAACCCAAATCAAAAGCAAAAGAGCGAATAATTTTATGGTTAAACTTATCAATAGTACTTACTGAAAAACTTGTATAATGATGCAAAATATATTTTAAAGTTTGCAGGGCTCTCTTCTGTAACTCCAATGGGCTTATTCCGTGCAAACTTTGCAATTCATTAAACATACTTAATGCCGTACCCTTGGGTTCTCCACTACTAAACTCATAAAGCATTTTTATGATTCGTTCCTTCATTTCGGATGCTGAATTGTTGGTAAAGGTTATAGCTAAAATATTTTTTACCTTACTACTTTGCTCAGTCCCTAAAGCCAATGATAAATATTCACGAACTATGGTATATGTTTTTCCTGACCCTGCCGATGATTTATATACTTTAAAGTTTTTCATAATTGACATTATATTTAAGACTTATTTGCCAAAATGTTTTCTAACTGCCGGAAAAACTTTGGTTCCCAATAAATCAATATTTTTCATAATTTGTTGATGAGATGGCCCTCCTACATCAATATGTGCAATAAATTGTTGCAATCCCAGAGTTTCTATTATACTAATTATTTTCTCTGCTACTTCATTGGCATTACCCATAAATAAAGCCCCTTCTGGACTTGTTCCTGCCAAAAAATTTTCCGGAGTATAAGAACCCGACCAACCGCGTTCGCGTCCTATTTTATTCATAGAGTAAGCATAATGAGGAAAATAATCTTGCATTATTTCTTTTTGAGAATTGGCTACAAAAGTGTGAGAGTGAACGCCAACTTTCATAGTTGAAGGCTTGTGGCCGTGCTTAATAAATTCGCTTTTGTAATACTCAACCAAAGGTTGGAATTGAATTGGTTTGCCTCCAATAATGGCAAACACAATAGGCAGCCCTAACTTTGCAGCCAGCAGCACCGATGATGGTGTACCTCCTACGGCTACAGATATAGGGATTTTTCGCTCGGGGCGCGGATAAACAGTTTGGTTATCAATAGCAGCGCGGTGTTTGCCTGTCCAACTAATTGTTTCTTTTTCGCGCAGTTGTAACAACAAGTTTAGTTTTTCTTCAAACAGTTCGTGGTAGTTCTCCAAGTTGCACCCAAAAAGCGGAAACGACTCAATAAAACTCCCTCTGCCTGCCATTATTTCTACACGATTACCGGCTATTAAATCACATAATACAAAATCCTGAAAAAGTTTAACAGGATCGGTTGAACTTACCACACTTACACCACTGAGCAGTTTTATTTTTTTTGTAACTGTAGCTAAAGCTGCAATCACTATTTCGGGGGCCGAAACAGCATAATCGACTCTATGGTGTTCACCCATTGAAAAACTGTCAATCCCTAACTCATCAGCCAATTTAATTTCCTCAATAATTTCGCTCAGTCTTTTTGATGCTTTTTGGTATTGTTTAGTGTCAAAATCAAAGGGCAAATCTCCAAACATTCCTATCCCTAATTCTATCATATTTTTTATATTAAGCGTATCAAATATAACAATAAAGGCGTTAATTAATATTTCGTAAAATTAAAACATACTGAATTTATTTTTCTGTACTCTTTACTTTTCAGTTACACTTTGTCTGAACGGCTTTATATTTATAATTCTTATACCAAAACGAGGCAAATTTTGTTTTCATTTTTAAATTCATTAACTTTGAAAATACAACAGTGTTTAAACCGGTTGTAATTAAAAAAAATTCCATGAAATAGATTGCGTTATGAATAATGTTAAACAGGTAGAGCATATCAAAAATAGTTCTGATATTGAATATTCAGAAAGTATGTCAATTGAAGACATGCAACGTAATCGTGTTCGTCAATACCTTGAGAAAATTTTAGAAAAACGCAAACCCGATGTTTTGGAGTTAAACTGCGGCAGCGGAAAAGACTCCTTATGGTTGGCTAAAAAAAGTTATAGTGTTACGGCTGTTGACGCCTCTGAACAGGATATAATTGTGGCCGAAACAAAAAAAATTATTGCCGGGATTCGTAACTTAGAATTTAAGGCTTTAGATTTTTTTAAGCTTCATAAAGAACTTGCCCCTCAGCAATTTGATTTTGTGATTAGTAATTTTGGCGGCCTAAATACATTGAATGAACCGGAGCTTAAGGTGGTTTCTAATATCATGTCGCGTTTATTATATCCTGGCGGAAAAATGATTGTAGTAATGAAAGGGAAATACTGTCTTTGGGAAACATTTTACTTTATGCTTAAATTTAAAATGAACCGTGCCTTGCAAAGATGGGATAATAAGGAAATACTTTTTTATGATGAAGATAATGATTATGGAAATTGGTTTTACAGCACTACCGCACTAAAAGAAATATTTGCACCACGTTTTGCTATGGTTGATGTAAAACCAATAGCAGTAGCTGTTCCGCCCACATTTATGCAAAATTATTTTAATAAAAAGCCACAGTGGTTAAAACGTCTAAATAAATTAGATATGTTTTTAACGCGCTTTAAATGGCTGAGTAATTATTCTGATCATTTAATCATTACCTTTGAATTAAAAGATTATAAGCACGAAAAAATAGTGTCGGGAGCTAAATCACAGAATCAGGAGTTTTGAGAAATTTGTTTAATTGAGATAAGTAAATAACATGCGCCAATTGTTTAATGTTTCTATTCTTAAAATTTTAATTTTATCAGCGTTTGTTTTTTGCTTTAACTACAGTTATGCTCAAAAACTAAAAAACTTTATTGCAGATGGTAAAGAAGCACTTGAGAACAAGGAGTATTATCTGGCCGAAAATTATTTTAAAAAGGCTATCAGCATTGATTCTACAACCACAGAGCTTCAATATCTTTATGCCGAGGCGTGCCGTTTAAATCTTAATTACCTGGTGGCCGAAAGATGGTACAACAAAGTATATAAAAAAGACAATGGGAAACAGTACCCTGATGCCTTGTTTAATTTGGCTTTATGTAAGAAAAATAATGGGCGCTATAAAGATGCCATAAAGATGTTTGAAAAATATGCCAAACGCAACAAGAAAAAAAATGCCACCAAGGCCGGTGAGGCTACTAAGGAATCACAAAATTGCAGTTATGCATTAATGCTAATAAAAAACCCGTTACCAATAAAAGTTTTTCATTTGGATACTATGGTAAACAGCAAAAATGGAGAGTATTCGCCTTATGAGTTAGACAGTATTTTATTTTTTTCGTCTGTCAATACATCGGGAAATCAGGTGGATAGTAGAATCTATAGCGCTATGATTAAGAAAAATAAATACAGTTACCGTCAACTAATAGATTCAACCATTAACAAACCGGGCCAAAGTATTACCAATATTACATTTAGCGAAGAGGGGGATAAAATGTATTGCACACGCTGCCTAAATAATGATTGCGATATTTATGAATATCATTTTAATGGTTCAACTTTTATGGAAGAAAAAAAGCTACCGGTTACTATCAATGCAAAAAATTACATCAATACCCAACCTTATTTTACTAAGTTTAACAATAGGAATGTTCTGTTCTTTGCCAGTAATCGCCCGGGAGGCTTTGGAGGAATGGACATTTGGTATAGTTTACAAGATGAGCACAACAACTGGCAAGAGCCCAAAAATGCCGGAAGTAAAGTAAACAGTGCCGAAGATGAAATTACTCCTTTTTTCTGCAACCCTTGCCAAACTTTATATTTTAGCAGTACACATCATCAAGGCATGGGGGGCTTTGACATCTTTAAATCGTTTTTTGATGCAGGACAGTTTGGGGAACCTGAAAACCTTGGATTCCCAATAAACAGCCCACAAAATGATATGTATTTTAAGTATAACAATACACGAACTAAAGCCTATCTAGTTTCAAACCGCGAAGGATCATATTTTGAAAAGAACGAAACTTGCTGCAACGATATTTATTATTTCAATATATCAACTCAAATGGATAGTGTTTTGGTAGAAAAGCAACCTAAAGATTCGGTATTTATTGCAAAATCGAGATTACAAACCTTGGTTCCTTTAACCTTGTATTTCAATAATGATGAGCCCGACAGCAAAACCACAAAAACTACTACACAAAAAACCTATACCGAAACGCTAAACAGCTATTTAATACAAAAAGATAATTATTTGAAAGCTTATGCCAAAGGCTTAACTGCCGAACAAAAAGAAATTGCCATAAATGAGATGTCTGATTTTTTTGAAGATTCGGTACGGTCGGCTTATCAGGAGTTGGAGCGTTTCACGGAATTAATGCTTTTTGTATTGCAGAAAGGGGAAAAAGTGCATTTAACGCTTAAAGGTTATTGCAGTCCTTTAGCTTCAACTGATTATAATATTAATTTGGCCAAACGCAGAATATCAAGCCTTTTAAATTACTTTAATGCCTATAAAAATGGGGCCTTGGTTACCTATATCAATGATAAATCTAAATTAGAAATTACCATTGAAGAAATAGGAGAATTAAAAGCAAGTCATTTGGTTAGCGATAATCCAAACGATGCCACTAATTCGGTTTATAGCCGATCTGCAGCTTTAGAAAGAAAAATTCAAATTATAGCTGTCTCAACCGGAAAGTAAGGATTCGTGCTTTATGTAGCGCTAAGCTGACTTTTATGCTACAACCTATTTGAAAATTAGCTTTCATACAGGTTGTATGAAGTTAGTTTGAGTATTTATTTCAAGAATTAATAATTCCCCTATAATAATCCACAATGCACAGTTAAAAACATAAAACCAAAATTGTTTTTTTCTTCAACCAATTTTAAATCTTTGTGCAATCATAATAATTAAAAAGAAATGTCAGTATTTGAAGTTATTGGAGGTACACGTCTTAAAGGAGACATTATACCGCAAGGAGCAAAAAATGAAGCTTTACAAATTATTTGTGCCGTATTGCTTACTCCCGAAAAAGTTACAATATCTAATGTTCCTGATATTGTTGATGTCAATAAACTTATTCAATTGCTTCAAAGCTTAGGGGTTAAGGTCGAAAAGTCAGGTTATGAGGAATATACATTTCAGGCCGATAATGTTAATGTTGATTATTTGAACAGTGATGAGTTTAAGAAAAAAGGAGGGGCGCTTAGAGGTTCCATTATGATTGTGGGGCCTTTGTTGGCACGTTTCGGGAAAGGCTATATTCCGCGCCCGGGAGGCGATAAAATAGGTCGAAGGAGATTAGATACTCACTTTATAGGCTTTCAGAAACTGGGAGCAGATTTTACTTATGATGACAATGATAGTTTTTATAAAGTTGAGGCCAAGCATTTGAAGGGCTGCTATATGTTGCTGGACGAGGCTTCTGTTACCGGAACAGCAAATATTATAATGGCAGCCGTAATGGCCAAAGGAACAACCACTATTTATAATGCCGCCTGCGAGCCTTACATACAGCAATTATGCAAAATGCTTAATCGTATGGGAGCCAAAATTTCGGGAGTTGGCAGTAATTTGCTCTCCATTGAAGGGGTTGATTATCTTGGAGGTACTACACACCGTATGTTGCCCGATATGATAGAGATAGGTAGCTTTATTGGGTTAGCAGCCATGACTCAGTCAGAAATTACTATCAAAAATGTAGCCTATCAAGAGTTGGGTATTATCCCTGATGTTTTTCGTAGGTTAGGGATAAAAATGGAGCTACGCGGAGACGATTTATATATACCTTCACAAGAGAGTTATGAGATTGATACTTTTATTGACGGCTCAATTATGACTATTGCAGATGCCATTTGGCCCGGCTTTACACCCGATTTACTAAGTATAGCTTTGGTAGTAGCTACACAGGCCAAAGGGAGTGTATTGATACACCAAAAAATGTTTGAAAGTCGTTTGTTTTTTGTAGATAAACTTATTGATATGGGTGCCCAAATTATTTTGTGTGATCCGCACCGCGCCACCGTTATAGGGTTAAATAATCATCATGCACTAAAAGGAATATCTATGTCATCACCGGATATCAGAGCGGGCGTGGCCTTATTGATAGCTGCTTTGAGTGCCGAAGGCAAAAGCGTTATTTCAAATATAGAGCAAATAGACAGAGGATATCAGCGAATAGATGAACGCCTAAATGCTATTGGAGCAAAGATTAAACGTATTCCGTAATATCCGATTTTCAAAAACTTTGGCAGTAAATTGTGCAAACAAAACCTGCTCAAAAAGTTCCTTAGACAGCTTGCATTTATTTCTCACTTCCGACAAGCTATATTGCGACTTTATATTTTTAAATCATCGCAAACAGAGTTTTGAAAAAAATGCTTTTTTTGCTCTAAATTGAAATAAATGCATAGTTTTGTTAAGGAAATTAACGGTAAAGTTGGTTGTTAGACAGACTCATGGTTGAAGTAAGTTTAACGAACGGAAATTAACATTCAAATAAAAAACATAATGAAACAAAAAATAAAAACAATAACCATGTGGATTCTTGCAAACCCAAATGCATTACTATGAAATTAAAACTATTAATTTGCCTAAGCTTATTTTCAACAATATTGAATGCGCAATGGCGCGTAACCACTCCGGCAGGTACCACCATTGACGATATTACTTTTACCGATAGGTATCATGGCTACGCGGTTTTTCAATCATCGGGCATAGGAAATTGTACGGTAAGTCATGGTTTATATAAAACAATCAACGAGGGTAAAGATTGGGTGCGTATGAATACAGGCAACACAAGTGTCATTAATGCAGTACATTTTGTAAATCAATTAACAGGATGGTTTACAGGCTCATCGTCCGATATTAGAAAAACTACCGATGGAGGTGCCACATGGGTGCAACAAAGTTCAGGAGTAGGCTCCGGCAATAACGACATTTGGTTTAAAGATGTAAATAATGGTTTTGTGATAGGTAATAATGGTATTTTAAGAAAAACAACCAATGGAGGTAGCACATGGCAAACAATTGCAAGTGGCGTTACTGTTGCTTTAAGAAGAATATTTTTTGCCAATAATAATCTTGGTTTTATTGCTTGTGGAAATGGACAAATTTTAAGAACCACCGATGGAGGAAACACTTGGAGTGTAATAACCACAGGGGCTGGTAGTATTAATGATATTTTCTTTGTAGATGCCAATACAGGCTATTTATCAAGCAGTAACAATTTATTTAAATCTGTTGATGGTGGTTTAACCTGGAATTCAGTAATCACAGGTGCTTCCTATCCTATTTTACGAATATTTTTTACCGACTTAAATACAGGATTTTTAAGTGTTAGTGGAGAAGGCATTTACAAAACAACAAATGCGGGCCTAACATGGCATAACAATACAACATTAAATGGACTTTACGATACTTTTTATGCCATTTATTTTACTGATGTAAATACCGGATATATTGGTGGAGACCTAGGCAAAATAAATAAAACAGTGGATGGCGGCTTAACTTGGAAAAACATGATTACTGGATTGGGGACTGAACTTTTTACCGTGTTTGCTACCAATAAAGATACTGCCTATATCGGTGGCAAAGAAGGAAAAATTTTCAAAACAGAAAATGGAGGGGTAAGTTATTTTCAGCAAACTAAAGCTTTTCCAAGTATTATTAATAAACTTTATTTTATCAATAATAACATTGGTTTTGCTTGCAGCGATAGTGGAAGAATGATGAAAACAACAGATGGAGGAGAGCATTGGATTTTAAAAACCACCAATACTTTAAGAGGATTTACAGATATAAGTTTTATTAATGACAATATAGGCTTTGCTTCCGCAAGCGGTGGCTTTGTTTTTAAAACCAATGATGCAGGAGAAACGTGGGATTCAATAAGCACAGGAGAACCAGATGCCTACAGAGCGATATGGTTTTTAAATGAAGACACAGGTTTTATAGCCGGAAGCAATAAAATTGTAAGTACCTACAATGGAGGATTAACCTGGAGTGAGCATACTTCGGCAGTTGCAAGCAGTTTACAGGATATAATTTTTACCAATGATTCATTGGGATATTGTGCTGGCACTTTCGGCAAAATATTATTTACCATTGATGGTGGTTTAACATGGAATCAAACTAATAATACAATTGTTGGTGCGGCCATTGAGGAAATGTGGTTTGCCAATGATAGTGTGGGCTATTTTGCAAAAAGCACAACCCAATATATTACATTAGATAGTTGTAAAACTGTTGGCACTATTCCAACAGCTTGTTTGGCAAATAACTGGACTATGAACAGTATCAGCATGACCGATGGTGGCACTTATGGTTACTGTGTGGGAGGCCTAAACGGAATAATTCATCAAACAGAACAAAGAGAAATTTATAGAACTTATACTTCAACCAATACTTATTGTGCTGGAAGTAATATTTTTATTGCTTACTATGCTAGGGGTTTTTATGGTGTAACAAACACATTTACCGCACAATTAAGCGATGCTTCGGGGAGCTTTGCAAACCCTGTTAATATTGGAACTTATACTGCTACTCCCTCTGCTTATCAATCGGGCATTATTACTGCAACTATTCCTTTTGGAACAGTGAGCGGTAGCAATTACAGAGTAAGAGTAATTGCCTCCGATCCTGCCACTATTGGAGTTTATAATGGTAATGATATAACTATTCAATCTTCATTTACACCAAGTGTTACTTTAAACAGCAGTGCCAATGGAACAATTTGTGCTGGCAGTATGCTATCTTTAAGTGCCTCACCTTTTGCCGGAGGTTTAAATCCAATTTATACTTGGACCATCAATGGAAATATCATCAACAATAATTCAAATCTTTTAGTAATAAATTCATTACAAGATGGAGATATAGTGCAGGTAAGTATGATATCTAACCTGAATTGTGCCAACACTTTACCTGTTTTGTCAAATACATTTACAGCAAGTATTTTGGTTGTATTGCCGCTTACTTTGGCTAATGATACAACAGTTTGTGCAAACTCAAGTTTGCAATTAAATGCACCAGCAGGATATAATTATATTTGGTCGCCAAGTCAAGGCTTAAACAACCCTACTATTGCAAACCCAACAGCCACCATTAGTAATAATATTACTTATTTTTTAACTATTACAGATGCAACAGGATGTGCAGGTACAGATAGTATTACTATTAACTCTAATCCTTTACCTCAAATTAGTTTTGCATCAGACACATCGGTATGCGAAAATGCTTGTGTAACACTCCTGCCAATAGTTGGAGGAAATTTACAAATTAGCTGGAGTCCGGCATCAACACTCAATGATAGTACTGTTATTAATCCTACAGCTTGTCCTACAATAAACATAAGTTACACTGCAACCGTTACCGATAGTAATCAGTGTACGGCAAGCAGCAATATTAATGTTGATATATATCCTACCCCAAACACCCCAACAGTTTCTTTTGATGGCACAAGCTTAACATCAACAAGCGCAAGTACCTATCAATGGTATGAAGGAGGAAATATCATAGCTGGCGCTACAAACATAAGTTATGTGCCTTTAATGAATGGCGATTACACTGTGGAAGTAACTGATGCTTCTGGATGCATCGCAATGTCAAATCCTTTTGTAGTAAATATTAATGGACTTACACACCAAACAAATAGTACAGGTGTGTTAATCTCGCCCAACCCTGTTCTTGATGTATTACACATTACTTTAAATACAAATGAAAACTTTGCCCGGATAATCATTTTTAATGCAGCAGGCGAAATAATTTATAAGAATAAAACTATTTTGAATAACACCTTGGATGTAGATACCAAAACATTCAGCGCAGGCGTTTATATTGTTTCCGTGCAATCAATAAGCGGAGTTTACCATCAAAGAGTGAGTGTGTTGAAGTAGTTATATCAAATGCAGTTATATTTAAGGCCAAAGATTAAATGAAAATTTTTTTTGAGATTGAAGCGGATAATGCTGTCGAGTAGGTAACTACGTTGATGTGCATCACTTGTCAATCTACTGCAAAGTTAAAAAAGAGTGCTGAACTCCAAATCTTCGGCATTACCCGCCAATTTATTGTAAGGACTGTTAGCAGATGCCCGAAACAGCGGGTCTTAGCACAAAACTGTCAAATTGTATACTTTGAATGTGCTTAACATGTGCGTTTTAGGACAAGACAAAAACCCGACAAATTGTATTGGACAACGGCATAAATGCGAACTGAACAAACTGTTGGACTAAAACCTATAAAAATTCAACCCATTACATATACTCATTAAGCCGAGTTCTGCTTCGATTTAATTCTGTGCCTACCTGCTTCAGGTAGATTGAATAAAGCTTCTACTTGGCTCCACTGAATAGCTTTGGAAGTTTGTCATTTTTATTTGTACTTTTGTTTTATAAGTATTAAACAGCTTGTGTTAGTTACTATGAGTTTTTCAGAGACTGCCGTTGTAGGTAGGCGTAGAGAACAAACTCGTAAATAAAACCCAACCGACAACAAATCAAGAAATGAAATTTAAATGTAAAGAAATATCTATAAATGATGAGGAATTAGGTTGTACAATTACTCTGTCTGACAGAAAAGTACAAAACAATTATGATAAAAATATGACGGTAGAAGAAATTCTAAATTCATTAAGACAATATATATTGCTTCAAAGAACTTATCCTGAAGATGAATTTGAGGAGGACTTTTATTATTTTGAAACATCTGAATTTGAAAAATCAGGAGAGTTAGACGACTTTGAAATTATTTTATCAAAAAACAGCTTTATACTGACAATTGAAAGTGACATATATGAAATTCAAATTAACCCAAGCAAACAAAAATGGGACGAGTTGAAAGATATACTTAAAAAGATAACAGTAAAGAAAGGGAAGCTGATTATTAAATAAATAGCAACTTGAAATAGACTTCAAAAAGGATAATAGATTTGAAAAACAACATGGTTAACAAAGGAACACAAGCCTCTAACATATAAGGATTAGTAGAGGATCTGCTTCGATTTAACCCTGTGCCTGTGCCTCAGGTAGATTGAATAAAGCTTATACTAGGCTCCACTGAACAGCTTTGGGAGTACTGTTGCAAAAAAATACAGGATGGGGTTTTATTAGTGTTTTATCTTGCGATGTGCTTATTATCTTTATCTTACAATAAAATATATACACCCTATAATAATAGTTGCGAGCCTGAGTATTCTGTTCATATCACTGTAATCTCAACTAAAAAATTTTGTGACTAAAATAAATAATAATATGCTACTCCTTTAGCGAATAAAAATATAATTCCTTATAGTTGCCTATAAATTTTTGGGTATATTTCTTAACCACATCATTTTGCAACAAAAGTGTATCATTAAGAATTAAATAAGAAGCTCCCATTTTAATCTTCGATTCAAAATCGCTGCTCAAAAAAGGTGAATTTCTGGCAAACCCAAACCCCGACCACCCTGCTCGGTTTAGCATCACTAATGTTCCGTTAGGTGTATTATCGGTTAATGATATTACCTTGTCGTTACTATCTATACCATGCCTAATAAGGGCATCATTCAAGCCCTTATCGTAATACACTGCCATAAGTTTATGCATACGCCATCCTTTTTTATAGTACATTTTATACATATTCTTGCCTTTGTATATTCCAAGCAAAGCCAAGAATAAAGCCGCCAAAGGCAAACTTTGTTTAATAAAAACGCTTAACTTAATGTTTGCCATTAGTGGGTAGGCTATCATCATAGATAATATTGGAAATATAACCGTATTAACCACATAATACTCCTGTTCAACAAAGCCCTTAAAAAAATAAATGGCAAAAAGTAATAAACCAATAAATACCAATATCCATAAAGTAGATAAGAAAGAATCTATTTTTCTAAAATAAAGCACAACAAACACAACCGACAAAAAGGTTAACATTAAATTCGAAAGGAGTGCCTGATCATAATAAATATTCTTAAAATAAATAAGCGTAGGTTTTATTTCTGCCCAGTTGTTTTCCCACAGCGGCCAACCTTGCATAGCACGAGTTCCAAAAAAAACAGTTCCGTTAGATGCATTAAACCTTATAGCATATAAATACCAACTGCTTGCCATTATTACAGCCAGCAGCAATGATACTAAAATGGTTATTTTGTATGTGCTTAAAACAACAAAGTATTCCGATTTCTTTTTAGCTAACCATACATTATAAATAACAGCTCCCACAATAGCAATTGGAAAAATAATAGCATTAGCCTTAAGCAACGCTGCTAAAGAAAAAAATATAGCGCTTAGTGTAAGGTAGCCTTTCTTAGGTTGTTCTAAAAATTGCATAAAAAAGTAAAGCCCCATAATATTAAAACTCAATGCCGAAGTATCGCACATAAAATTATTGGCATAAAAGAAAATAAGCGGGCTGCAAAAAAACAGGGTAATGACCAATAATGAAAATATGGTATTTTGAGTCTGTTTAATAAACAACCTAAATAGGCAATAAATGCCGGCTAAAAAAATAATAACATTAATACCACGGAATAAAAAATAATGAACCCCAAAAAATTTAAATAATACGGCAGCAATAAAATACACTATGGGGAACTCACCGGCAGCATACCCTTGCTGAGCAAATTGAAAATGTACCTGAGGTTTAAAAAAATGAAAACCATGCTGATAATAATTTAGGGCTATAGAATAACAATCTGATTGCCGCCATAAATCTGTTGCTTGTGGCGGTAGGTTAATTGTTTCGTAAAATCTAAAATGTATCAATAAAACCAAAACAACTATTCCAAAAGAATAGTTAGGATATTTATCAAGTATTTCACTTATATATTTGTATGTTCTATTATAAATAGTAATTAACCGATTAATCATAGGTAAACTTTTTTACACCAACCCAAAAAAACAGCTATTATAAATAGCGCAAAATAAAAATAATAAGTGTAACCTAACAATTTTAAGCTCAACAATATCAATTTTGTATTTAAAACCCTCTAAAAGCTTAAACTTTTCCACCAAAATGAATAATAATTAAATATTCTTTTTAATATTCTGTTTCAGAATACTAAATTTGCAGCAATAAATTTCTAACTCAATAAAATTAATTATAATGAAAGTATCTGTTATAGGAGCCGGCAATGTGGGTGCAACCTGTGCCGATGTAATTGCTCATAAAGAGCTTGCCAACGAAGTTGTTTTATTAGATATCAAAGAAAACTTTGCCGAAGGTAAAGCTTTAGATATGTGGCAAACATCACCCATTAATATGTATGACAGCCGAGTTGTTGGAAGTACTAATGATTATTCAAAAACTGCAAATTCAGAGGTTGTTGTTATTACCTCAGGCTTGCCGCGTAAGCCGGGTATGAGCCGCGATGATTTAATTGCTACCAATGCCGGAATTGTAAAGAGTGTAACTGAAAACGTAATTAAATACTCACCAAATGCTAAAATTATTATCGTTTCCAACCCTTTAGATGTAATGACTTATTGTGCCTATCTTACTGCTAAAATACCTTCAAACAGAGTGTTTGGGATGGCCGGTATATTAGATACAGCGCGTTATAAAGCTTTTTTAGCTACCGAATTACAGGTGTCTCCAAAAGATATTCAAGCTGTATTAATGGGTGGTCATGGCGATACTATGGTACCACTTCCACGATATACCACCGTTGGCGGTATCCCTGTTACTGAGTTAATTGAAAAATCTAAATTAGATGCCATTATTGAAAGAACTAAAAAAGGAGGGGGCGAAATAGTGAACCTTTTAGGTACTTCGGCTTGGTACGCACCGGGTGCTGCTGCTGCTCAAATGGTTGAGGCTATTGTACGGGACCAAAAACGTATTTTCCCGGTATGCGCATGGTTAACAGGGCAGTATGGTTTAAAAGATATCTATTTGGGTGTTCCGGTGGTTCTTGGAAAAGACGGTATAGAAAAAATTATAGAACTTCAGCTAACCAAAGAAGAGCAAGAATTATGTAATAATTCTGCTAAAGCTGTAAAAGAAGTTATGAGTGTATTAGACAACATGAATGTAGTTGCCTAATTAAGCCTCTTTTATATTTTATAGTTTTTTTCTATTTAATTAATGTGATTATAAAGTAGTTTGTTACTTTATAATCACATTTTTTTTGCCCTCAAGGAAGGTACTTTTGTCATATTTATTCAAAAAATTCCATTTGTTGCCGGTTTCTAAATATTAATAATGAGATGTTAAATTACAGTATATTACCCTAATAATTCTTCGTAACACTAACCATTGGGTATGAATTACAAGACATAAAAATTAAGTTTCTCTTCATCAGAAAATATTATGTTGAATAAAAAATTAGCTCATAATGAAAAAAAAAATAAATTTGCACCAATATAAATACTACTTATACGAGTAAAATGAATTTAAGAGACATACAACGTACAAGATTTTCATCATGGTTTAGTCGTAGTTCAATAAAACTACTAACATGGTCAGTAATAGCCTTCATAGGTTATTCTTTACCGGCAAGTGCAACCAACTATACAGTATCAAACACTAATGATAGTGGTCCCGGATCATTACGAGCCGTAATTAATGCACTTAATATTGATGCTTCGGCTACAGCTTTGTCACCTCATATTGTTGATATGACAAGTCTGTCGGGAAACATAGTTTTAGATTCGACACTTTCCGAAATCCGAAACCATGTTATAATAAATGGGCCTTCAAATAATAGTTTAACGATTGAAAGAAGCCTTACTGCTCCCGACTTTTCTGTTATTTCGGTTAAATCTGTAGGTCTTATGGCGATCAAAGTAGAGCTTAACAATTTAGTAATAACAAAAGGGTCAAGTCTTACAGGTGGTGGTATTTATGTTGAAAATGCCGACTTAACCATTAATAATTGCCAAATTACAAAAAACTATGTAAATAACGGATTAGGTGGAGGAATATGTACCAATAATGCTAATGTAACCATAAACAATACTACAATTGATTACAACACTAATTTAGCCGGACTAGGTGGAGGTGTTTATATGAATTTTGGCTCATTATTAATGACCAACTGTACCGTTTTCGGAAACCGTGCCGCTATTGGTGGAGGTCTTGACAAAGCCACTATCGGAACTGTTACTATCAGAAATTGTACCTTTGCTTATGATACTGCCGATGATGTAGGCGGGGCTATTTATGTTAACCTTGGAAATATTGAGGTTAATAACACTATTATTACTGCAAACACCGCTACTAACGGTGCTAGTGCCGTATTCGGAAATATGTACTCCGTATCCGGTCATAATTTAGTGGACAATGTTTTAGGGATGAACTTTACCGGAAACACTGCAGGAAATATTATTGGGTTACCAAGCAATTTAGTAATTAGTAATGTGTTGAAGAAAAATGGAGGACCTACTCCTACCGTTTTACTTTTGGCTTGTAGTCCTGCTATTGATGCCGGAACCAACTACGGTGCTCCTGCTAATGACCAAAGAGGCTTTGTAAGGGCTAACTATGGTTCGGCCTATGATATATGCGCTGTTGAATACAGTGGTCCGGTGGTTGAGGATCAGCACGTTTGCGGGCCTGAAACAATTACTTTAGAAGCTCAAGGAGCCACAAATTACAGATGGTATGATGCCGCTGGCAATATTTTATTAGAAGGCTCTAATATGCTTACCGTAACAGTAAGCAGCGATACTACTTTTTGGGTGGTTGATTACACTCCTGATTGCGAAAGTCCCGTACGTGTTCCAATTCATGTGACCATGTTTCCGGTGGCTGTGGCCCCTGTAATTAGTGCAGACGGCCCAATAGTTTTCTGCCAGGGCGATTCAGTTACCTTAAACACCACAGTTCTGCCCGAATATGTATCATATAGTTGGCAGCCCGGTGGCCAAAGCGGAACATCTATTACCGTTAATAGTACCGGTGTTTATAATGTAATCGTTACCGATAATAATGGTTGTTCAGCCCAATCAAATGATATTGATATTATTGTAAATGCTTTACCGATACCGGTAATTACTAGCAGTGGTTCAACCGTTATTTGTCAAGGTTCCAGTGTTGATTTAACCTCAAGTTTTGCCACAGGAAATGTTTGGAGCACAGGAGAAACAACCCAAACAATTACAGTTGACTCTGCTCAAACTGTTACTGTTACCGTAACAGATGCTAACGGTTGTGAGGGTACATCTGCTCCGCTTGAAGTTTCAATGGTTCCTACAAGCCCTCCGGCACCTGTTATTACAGCTTCAGGTAGTCTTAATATATGTCCCGGCTCCTCAGTAACCCTAACTTCTAGCTATGCAAGTGGTAATATTTGGTCTCCAAACAACGAAACAACTCAATCAATAACCGTTTCTCAGGCAGGGACATATACCGTAACTTTTACTGATGCAAATGGTTGTAATGCTGTTTCTCAACCTGTTGTGGTTACTGAATTACCTCTACCCACAGCCCCTGTCATTACTGCTAATGGTGCTGTAACATTCTGTCAGGGCGATTCAGTTGAGTTGTTCATTTCTTCAACAAGCGTAATGGACTTTTATTGGATGCCTGTAAATATTTCATCGGTTGACTCTATTTTTGTTAATACCTCAGGAAGTTATTATGTTGTTGTAACTGATTTTAATAATTGTACAGCAGCATCAGCACCTATCAATGTAGTGGTAAATAACAATCCAAGCGAGCCATCTATTAACCCTTTTGGAGCAACCACATTCTGCCAAGGCGGAAGTGTTACTTTATATAGTAGCAGCAATAACAATAACACCTGGAGCCCGGGTGGAGAAACTACTAACTCCATTCAGGTAAATACATCTGGTAATTATACCGTAACAGTAACCAATAGTGCAGGTTGTACTGCACAATCAGATACTATCTCAATAACAGTGTTGCCCAACCCTATAGCTCCTGTAGTTACAGCTATGGGACCTACTACTTTCTGTTTAGGCGAGTCGGTAGTTTTGGCTTCTGATATAGTTGACAGCATCATCTGGAACAACGGACAGGTTGCTCCAGATATTACAATATATTCTTCAGGTAACTATTTTGTAACTACCACAGATACTAACGGTTGTACAGCTCAATCAAATGTTATTAACGTTTTAGTTAATAATCCCGGCAATGCCGTTATTACCGGAGATCATCAATTCTGTGTTGGTGGCTCTACAGTACTTTCAGCCAACAACAGTGCCTCCTATTTGTGGTCACCAAATGGTGAAACAACCCAATCCATAAATGTTACAAGTCCCGGAATATATACAGTAACCATTACCGATAATAGTGGCTGTACTTCAGTGTCTGCACCTTTTGTGGTTACTAATTTTGTACCTAATCAGGTGTCAGTAAGTCCTTCAGGAACAATTCAAATTTGTGAGAACTCATCAGTTACTTTAGTTTCTTCGGCAGTTACCGGCAATGTATGGTCACCAAATGGCGAAACAACTCAGTCTATTGTAGTATCAAGTGCCGGTTCTTATTTTGTAACTTATACTGACTCAACAGGTTGTATAAGTGTTTCTGATGTTGTTACTGTAATTGAGTCTCCTGCACCTGCACAGCCTGTTATCAGTCCTGCCGGCCCTATTGTTCAATGCGGAGGTTCTGTGGTTTTAGATGCAGGGACTATGACTGATGTTACCTATTTATGGAATGATAACACAACAACAACTCAAACCTATACAGCAACTCAATCGGGTTCTTACTCAGTAACTGTAACCGGATTAAATGGTTGCACCAATGTTTCTACCCCTGTTAATGTTTCTATCGAAACCATGCCGATAGTAAATTTAGGTAATGATATTGTTCAATGTGGCGGCTCGGTAACTTTAGATGCCGGAAACCCGGGCGCAACCTATTCATGGAGTAATGGCGAAACAACTCAAACAATTACTGTTTCTGCTACAGCTACTCTTTCAGTTACGGTAACCAATTCATGTGGTAGCGTAACAAGTAACCCTATTAGTATTACTATAAATAATACTCCTGCGCCTCCTGTAGTTACTCCTACAGGCCCGGTTCAAATATGTAATGGCGCAGTACAAACTCTAAGTTCAAGCTATGTTTCAGGAAACCTTTGGTCGCCTAATGGTGAAACCTCTCAAGATATTAGTGTTACAACATCGGGTTCCTACTATACTTTAATAACCGATGCAAATGGTTGTACTGCCGTTTCTAACACTGTAGTTGTAACAATAGAAAACCCTATAACACAAGTTAATATTGGTAATGATGTAACCCAATGTGGCGGTACAGTTACTTTAAATGCAGGTCACCCCGGAGCTCAATATTTGTGGAGTACCGGTGAAACCACCCAAATGATTACCGTAGCCTCATCAGGTGCTTATTCGGTGGTTGTTTCAAATGCTTGTGGAAGCGAAACCAGCAACACCGTTAATATTACTATAAACCCTATTCCTACTGCTCCGGTTATTACTCCGGGCGGCCCTGTAGTGTTCTGTCAAGGAAATTCAGTAGTGCTTAACTCTTCTCAAGCAACCGGAAACACTTGGTCAAACGGTGCTACCACTCCATCAATAGTTGTTTCCAACAGCGGAACATACTCCGTAACTTTTACCGATGCTAATGGTTGTACAGCTGTTTCGGCTCCTATTACCGTATCATCCGACACACTGCTTACTGCCCCTAATTTAGGCGGTCCTTTTGTACAATGTGCCGGAACTCTTTTGTTAAACCCAGGAAACTATCCTGCCAGCACAACATATTTATGGAGCAATGGCGCTACCTCGCCAAGTATTACGGTTAATCAATCAGGAAATTATTATGTAATATTATCTAATAGCTGTGGTAGTGTACAAAGTACTACGGCTCAAGTTACTATTAATCCAAACCCTCCTGCACCGGTGGTTACTCCTTTAGGTTCAACAACTTTTTGTGCGGGTGGTTCACTCACGTTAAGTGTTAATATCGCTAACGGAATTACTTGGAACACAGGTGAAACTACTCAAACAATTACTGTTACCCAAAGTGGTATTTACTTTGCTACTTTTAATGATGGTAATAATTGCACTAGCTCATCAGCTCCTATTACCGTTAATGTTCAACAAGCTCCTGTAGCTCCAAGCTTGGGTGGCCCATATTCTCAATGCGGTGGTTCAGTAACATTAAATGCCGGTAATACCGGTGTCGGTAATGTTTTCTTATGGAACAATGGAGCAACTAGCCAACAACTTACCGTGCAGCAAAGCGGTTCTTATTATGTGAGCGTAGCTAACACTTGTGGTACCGTTCAATCAGATACTGCAGTTGTTAATATATTAACCATACCGCAGTCGCCTGTTATTACTGCTGGTGGCCCAACTACAATATGTTCCACCGGAAGTGTTACTTTAACCAGCAATGCACAGCAAAACTACTTATGGAGTAATGGCGAAACAACCCAAAGTATTATTGTTAACCAGTCCGGAACTTATTTTGTAACTACAACAGCCACCAACGGATGTAGTTCAACATCAAATTCAATTACTGTTAATGTTTCAACCCCTCTTAATGCAACTGATTTAGGAGGTCCTTATACACAATGTGGTGGTTCTATTACATTAGATGCCGCTAATGCCGGAAATAATGCTACTTATTTATGGAGCAATGGCGAAACAACCCAAACTATTACCGTAAGCACTTCAGGAAATTATTCGGTACAAATTACTAATACCTGTGGTACTGTTACAAGTACTATCGCGGAAGTTAATCTTTTTACTATTCCTGTAGCCCCTGTTATAACAGCTAATGGCCCAACAACCTTCTGTCAAGGTGCATCTGTAATACTTACTTCAAGTATAAATAACAATATTGAATGGTCTAATAACGAAACTACACCTTCTATTACAGTTACTCAAAGTGGTACTTATAGTGTAGTTTATACTGATGCTAATGGTTGTTCTGCTACCTCTAACAGTATTCAAGTAAATGTTGATACTCCGTTATTACCTATTGACTTGGGTGGCCCATACACTCAGTGTGGGGGTACCGTTACTTTAGATGCAGGAACCCATTCTGCAGGAACATCTTACTTATGGAGCAATGGTGAATTTACTCAAAGCATTTCTGTTTCAATCAGTGGAAATTACTTTGTAGAGGTTACAAACTCTTGTGGAAGCATTACCAGTTCAACAGCCAATGTAACCATTAATCCTTTACCTGCTACGCCTATAATTACCGCTAGCGGCCCGCTTAACTTCTGTGTTGGCGACAGTGTAGTTTTAACTTCAGATGCAGCCAATAACTTATGGTCAAATGGTCAAACTACCGCCTCAATAACTGTTTACACTTCAGGTGTTTATTCTGTAAGCACCTCAGATACTAGCGGTTGCTCTGCTGTATCAGCAGATGTCAATGTTGTAGTTGATAACCCATTAAGTACCTCTATTGCTTTAGGTGGTCCTTACACACAATGTGGAGGTAATGTTACGCTTGATGCAGGGAATACGGGTGCCAACTTCCAATGGAGCAATGGTGAAACTACTCAAACTATTCTCGTGTTACAGAGCGGTTCGTATTATGTAACTGCAAGTAATGCTTGTGGTACTGTAAGTAGCGACACTGCTGTAGTAACTATTACACCTGCCCCACAAACTCCTGTTATAACAGCTAATGGTTCAAGTACTATTTGCCAGAACGATGTATTGATACTTACCTCAAGCGAAACCCAAAATATTACATGGAGTCCGGGTAACCAAACTACTGCCAGTATTTCAGTAAATCAATCGGGGATATATACCGTTACAGTTGATAATGGGAATGGTTGTACAGCGGTTTCACAAGGGTTTACCGTAACTGTTTTAAATAATATTACTCCTGTAAATATTGGTACTGATATTGTTCAGTGTGGTGGTTCGGTGAGCATTGATGCCGGTCAGCAAAACGGTGCTACTTATGTATGGACTGATTTGAGCGGAAATAATCAAATTCCTAACGGACAAATAGCAACCCTTACAAGTGACGGGGTAGTATTTGTTACTGTAAGTAATCAATGTAACACCGAAGTAAGTAATACAATTAATGTAACTATTAATCCGCTACCTGCAACCCCTGTTATTCAGGCTAACGGACCTACCACATTCTGTACAGGTAATTCGGTGCAACTTGAAGTAGTCGGAGCATCTCAAAATCAAAATATTATTGTAAACGGTAATTTTGATGCAGGATTTAGTGATTTTGCTACAGAATATAACTACCAATCAAACCTTCAACCTGAAGGAACTACCTTTGTTACTGCTAATGCTTCACTTAACCATCCCGGATTTACCGGAGTGGGGCAGGGCGGAGCCGGAAACTTCTTATGTGTTAATGGTTCGTCAAATACAGGTCAGTATGTATGGCAACAAACAGTTACTGTAGTGCCTAACCAAACGTATGACATTTCATTATTTTTAGCCTCCATGGTGGCCAATAACAATCCGGGAGTTATTCAATTAAGAGTTGATGGAGTTGATGTGGGTTCTGTAATGAATTGTCCTGCCGGAATAAACAACTGGGTATTATTTACTCAAACATGGACTGCCGGAGCTAACCCTACAGCAGTTGTTTCCCTGCATAGTATGAATAGTGCTACGGGTGGAAATGATTTTGGTATAGATAATATCCAAATGATTTGTAATACTTGTACCAGCAATTTATCATACTTGTGGAACACCTCAGAAACAGGTACTTCAATTATTGTTGATTCAACTGGTTCATATACCGTTACCGTTACTGATGCTATTGGCTGCTCTGCCACTTCATTACCTATTGATGTATTAGTTCAAACGCCTCCTACTGTTAATTTAGGCGGCCCTTATACACAATGTGGTGGTACGGTTACACTTGATGCCGGAAATCCGGGTTCAACCTATTTATGGTCAAATGGCGAAACTACCCAAACAATTGATATTTCAACGGTTGGCACAACTACAGTATCTGTAACTATTACCAACACCTGCGGATCATTTACTTCTCAACCTGCTGAAATAACCATTTATTCGGCTCCTGCTCAGGCAACTATCACTGCTTCAGGTTCTACTACTTTCTGCCAGGGAGATTCAGTTACTTTATTTGCCAATGCAAGCACATCATACTTATGGAGTCCAACCAACGAAGTTGGGCAGTCAATAGTTGTTAATCAATCGGGCGACTATTCAGTAGTTACTACAGACGCCAATGGTTGTACTTCAGTTTCAAATACCATTACCGTTGAAGTGCTTTCAGGCTCAGGAAATCCTGCTCAAATTACTGCCAGTGGCCCTACTACTTTCTGCCTTGGCGATTTTGTGGTGTTAAGCTCTAACAATCCTACAGGTAACTTATGGAACAATGGTTCTAATCAACAGAATTTAACCGTGTACAGTGCAGGAACATATATATTAAATGTTACTAATGCTAGTGGTTGTTCTTTAGGAAGCGATACTATAGTAGTTACCACATTGTTTAACCCAACAGCGGTAATTACCTTAAGTAACTCTCCTCAATTGTGTGAAGGTGATACCCTAGTATTGTCAGTTAATCAAAATGTTTCTTACCAATGGTTTCAAACCATCAATAACCAAACCGTTAATTTAGATACTACTCAATCAATTGTTATTGATACAGCCGGTGTTTACACCGTAACAGTTACCGGCACCAATGGTTGTACTGCTACTGCTCAGGCTGTTCAAATACTTCCTGCCCCTGCGGCCACAGCTCCTTCTATTTTTGTGAATGGTCAGTTGGCTTGCGATGGCTCAGGTGCCGTTGAACTTTCGGCTGATGGGGGGTCAAACTTTGTTTGGAGTACAGGTCAAACGGGACAAACTATTACTATTAATTCAGTAAGTATATACTGGGTTACTTCACAAAATCAATTTGGTTGTAAGGCTACTTCCGATACTATCTATATCGGACCAAGTTTAAGTAATATGCAAATTGCATTAGAACCGTTATTCTACGAGAACGGAAACTATAACGTAAAATGCCCTAAAGGAACTGACGGACAAATTACTGCGGTTGTATCAAATGGTCAGGAACCTTATTCCTACCAATGGTCAACCGGACAAAACACTCAGGTAATTACCGGACTAACAGCACAAGAAGGTAACTTATACAAAGTTGTTGTTACCGATGCCTTTGGCTGTACAATTCAGGACTCTATCGTCTTGGTTGAGCCTCCTCCGGTGTTAGACAAGATGCCAAGAGGTTACTCGCCTGATGGTAATGGGGTAAACGACTATTTAGTAATTCCGGGCATTGAGGCTTATGAACCTAACCATATTGTTATCTTTAACAGATGGGGTAATGAAGTATATAATAGTGGCGGATCATATAAAAACGATTGGGACGGAACAGGGAAAAATGGTGTTGAACTACCTGTAGGGACCTACTTTGTGGTGCTCACTGCCGATTCTCCTGAGTGTGGCAAAATTGATGAAAACCGTTGGGTTGAGTTAAGACGTAAATAATTATCATAATATTTTTGAACAGTAATATATATCACATGAAAAAGCTAATCATTGCAATCACCCTTTCACTTACAAGTTTAGGCTTGCAAGCGCAACAAGATATTATGCTTAGTCAATATATGTTTAACGGATTATTTCTTAATCCGGCATATTCCGGCAGTCATAAATATGCCGGAGCTACTTTGCTGCACCGAAACCAGTGGACAGGGTGGGATGGCGCGCCAAAAACCAATATAGTTGGTATTGACGGACCGCTTAGAAACCATACTATGGGCTGGGGCTTAATATTTGCCAACGATAAAATAGGTCCAACTAAGCAAAACGATTTTATGGGCAACTATAGCTATCATCTTAAACTAGGAAAAGGTAAACTCGCCTTAGGGTTAAGAGCAGGAGTTTCGGCTGTGTCTAGTAATTTAATGAATTTAAGTACAACTTCCCCGGGCGATGAGGCATTTACCAACGTAAAAAGTGCAATCATGCCTAAGTTTGGAACAGGTGCCTATTATTATGCCGCAAAGTATTATGCCGGAATTTCTGTTCCTACACTCATTGCTTACGACCCAAACAATAACTTTAGCCTTGATTTAAACAAATCATCAGATAGCAGAAGACACTATTTTATAACAGGAGGTTATGTGTTTGACTTAAGCAATACGGTAAAATTAAAACCATCAGTATTACTTAAATACCAAAAGGCAGCTCCGTTGCAAGCCGATATTAATTGTAATGTGCTGATTAATGATGTTTTCTGGATTGGTGCTTCATACCGTACTAATGATGCAGTTATTGGAATTATTGAGTATCAAATAAATCCAATACTTAGAATAGGGTATGCTTATGATTACACCACTACGGCTATTGGTCGCTATTCTTCCGGGTCGCACGAAGTAATGATTGGGATTGACTTTGGTCGCGATATTATGAAGAGTAAAAACCCACGTTATTTTTAATATTAAACTAGATACGTACCAATTGTATTAAATACAAAAACTGTAAAATGAAGAAAATATATATTAACTCTTATTTGTTTCTGCTGTCCGTATTAATAATGAGTGGATGCTCAAAAATTTATGTATCCATGGGCGATAAAAAAATGGAACAACTTCAATATATTAAAGCGGCTAAGAATTATGAAAAAGCATTAGCTAAAAAGCAAAAGCCCGAAGTGCAGAAAAAACTGGCTAACACTTATCGTTTACTAAACGATACCAAGAAAGGTGCTGACGCTTATGCTAAAGTTGTAAATCAACCGGGCTCTGAACCTATTGACTTGTTTTATTATGCGCAAATGCTCATAGCCAATAAAAAACATAGTGAGGCTGCCGCTATGCTTCTGGAGTATTTAAAAACCAATCCCAACGATAAACTTGCTCAAAGTATGCTCAAGTCGTGTCAAAACCCTAATGTGTTTTTAAAAGATTCAGCCAAGTATGTTGTAACTAATGCCAAAATTGGTAATGTTTCGGAGTTTTACGGGCCGGTACAATATAAAGATGGTTTAGTATTTAGCGCCAATACACAAGGAAAAGGCAAAAATAAAACTCCTCAAACCGGAAACGCCTATTACAAACTGTTTTTTACCAAAAAAGATAAAACCGGAGCCTACTCAAATCCTGAAAAACTCAAAGGAAACATCAATAAAAATGAACTACACACTGCTTCGGCAACATATTCCAGAAACGGAAACGAAGTTTATTATACTGTGAGTAATACTGATGGATTAAGCAAGGCCGAATTGATGGAAAAAATTATAGGTCTTAAAATCAATAAAGATACTATTGTAAATGGCGAGTATCAAAAAGGAGCCGAGTTTCCTTATAACAGCCAGGAATACTCAGTGGGGCATCCTACTTTAACCAGTGACGGGAAAACAATGTATTTTATTTCTGATATGCCCGGTGGCTTTGGAGGTACTGATATATACCTAACCAATTGGGAAAACGGGAAATGGGGACAACCTAAGAATTTAGGCGAAACTGTTAATACCCCCGGAAATGAAATGTTTCCTTTTGTTGACAGTGTAGGCGTTTTATACTTCTCATCAACAGGACACAGCAATTATGGAGGCTTAGATATTTTTAGAACCCAAAAAGAAGGCAATGCTTGGGGGCAGCCTACCAATATGAATTATCCTATCAACAGTAGTAATGACGACTTTGGTTTTATGATTTATCCGGATAACAAAACCGGATATTTAAGCAGTAACCGCAGTGGTGCCGATAAAATATATGAATTTGTATTGCAGGCCTCACAAGTAAATTTAGGAGGTAAAATTTTGAGTAAAGTTGATGGTAGCCCTTTAGGCGGAGCTAAAATTGAAATATTTGACCGTGCTCGTAATACCACCGACACTATTTATTCTGCTCCTGATGGTAGCTATAGCTATGTTTTAGCTCCAAATACCGATTTTGAAGTAACTGTATCAAAAGATGGCTTTTTTAGCCAGTCTGATGATATTTCAACGGTTAACAACTCAGGAGATATAGTTAAAGACTTCTCATTAGAGGCTTTAGTTAAGGGCGAACCTGTAGTGATAGATGTAGCCGATGAAACCGGAATTCGTCCTATTTTTTACGATTTTGACAAATGGGAAATTCGCCCTGATGCGATTGAGCCTTTATCTAAATTAGCTAAAAAACTAAAAGATAATCCTAATATTACTATTGAATTAAGTTCTCATACTGACTGCCGTGGAACCGATGAGTACAACCAGAATTTATCTTTCCGTAGAGCACAAAGCGCTAAGAAGTTCCTAGTTTCAAAAGGTATTAAAGCCAATAGAATTAAAACTAAGGGTTATGGTGAAAGCAAGCCGGTAAATAAATGTGTAGATGGGGTGCCTTGTACCGATGAAGAATATCAGGCCAACAGAAGAACAGAATTTACAGTTATTGATATTAAAAAATAATATTTATAATGGCGATACCCGGAATAAATAAAGTATTACTGATGGGGAATTTAGGTAAAGACCCCGAAGTTAGACATATTGACAGCGGCTCTGTAGTGGCTTCTTTTCCATTGGCTACTACTGAAATATATAAAGATAAAAACGGCAACAGGCAAGAACAAACCGAATGGCATAACATTGTAGTTTGGGGCTGGTTAGCCGAGTTTGCCGAAAAATATTTAAAGAAAGGAGATGCCGTGTTTATTGAAGGCAAGCTTAGAACAAGAGTAACGGAAGATAAAGAAAAAGTTAAAAGATATATTACCGAAATAAAAGGTGATAGTATAAACCTTTTAACCCGTAATAAACTTGCTTCTAATACTGATTCTTCAACAGATAAAAATGCTGGCGAGACAGAAGGTCTTCATGCAGACAATATATAATCTGTTAGATAACTTGTACGTAATTAAATTTATCTGATTTGGACGGTTCGGTCAGTAGCGCCCCGGGCGCAGTTTTAGGTTTTATTTTTAATGGCTTTGGCTCTCAATCTGCTATAGAGCTTTCTATCATATTAGCTTTGCTTATTTGTTCATCCCTGATAGCCTTAGCAGAAGTATCATTCTTTTCTTTAAGCCCTTCCGACTTTGAAATTATTAAACAAGACTCCAGCTATAAAGCTCAAAAATTATTAAGTCTAACCAATAATTCGGCAAGCCTTATTGCCACTATTGTAATGAGCCATAATTTGGTCAATATTGGAGTGGTTATTTTATCTGAAATGCTCTTTGATAGCTTGTTTGACTTTGAAGGGAACGGTCTATTGGTATTTATAGTAGAAGTGGTAGTAGTTACCTTTATAATTTTATTGGTGGGCGAGGTAATTCCTAAAATATATGCCTCAAAAAACCCACGCCATTTAGCTCTCAAGTACGGACATATTTTTTTGGTTGTTCAAAAAATATTATATCCTTTTGTGTATGTTTTGGTACAAATTTCAAAAGGCTTTGATACTAAAATTAAACAAAAAGCACCCGATTTATCTGTAGATCAGCTATCGCAAGCGCTTGAACTAACTACCGGAGAACAGCCTCCTGATGAGGAGAAAAAAATATTGCAAGGTATTGTTGAATTTGGAAACATAGAAGTTAGCCAAATTATGACCCCTCGACTTGATTTAGTGGCCTTTGAGTATAATACCCCCTTTAATGAAATTATTGAATTAGTTATAAAGAATGGTTTTTCAAGAGTTCCCATTTATAAAGAATCAATTGATAATATTGAAGGTATATTGTTTATTAAAGATTTAATTGCTTATCTTGATAAAGATGCTTCCTTCTCATGGCAGTCACTTATCAGGGCGCCATTTTTTGTGCCCGAAAGCAAAAAAATTGATGACCTTATGAAAGAGTTTCAAAACAAAAAAATACATTTGGCCATTGTTGTTGATGAGTATGGCGGAACAAACGGTATTGTTACTCTTGAAGATATTATTGAAGAAGTAGTTGGCGAAATAAATGACGAGTTTGATGAAGAAGAACTGGTTTATTCAAAGTTAGATGACCTTAATTATGTTTTTGAAGCCAAGATTTTGCTGAACGATTTATATAAAGTGCTTAATATTAATGGTCAGGAATTTGAGGAAAAAAGAGGCGAGTCGGACACATTAGCGGGCTTTATTCTGGAGCTTAGCGGAAAAATACCGCTTAAAAACGAGAAAATTACCTTTGCAAATTATATTTTTAGTATTGAGTCGGTTGATAAGAGAAGAATAAAAAGAGTAAAAATGACTATTATTGATAAGCCTGATGAAGAAAAAACACCAAGAGGTCATATTATCCCATCTATTATTTTGGTGCTTCCATTTGCTTTGTTATTGCTTTTTTCTTCGTGCGATAATGAATTTACGCCAAAACCTAAAGGCTATTACCGTATAGATTTGCCTGCACCTGCATACCAATTATTTAAGCCTGATTGTCCTTTTGAGTTTGAATACTCTACCCATGCTATTATTAAACCATACAGCCAAAACCCCGAACATCTGTGCTGGTTTAATATTTATTATCCAAAATATAAGGCTACCATTCATTTTAGCTACAATGCCCTAACAAACAAGCAAGATTTAGAAAAACAACTAAACGATTCGCGAACTTTGGCCTACAAACATACTGCCATGGCCGATGGTATTGAAGAGTTTTTAATAAAACGTAAAGAAAACAATATGTATGGTTTAATATATTTACTGAGTGGGAACAGCGCATCTCAGACCCAGTTTTATTTAACCGATAGTGTTCACCATTTTGTACGAGGAGCCTTATATTTTAACGCTGCTCCTAATGCCGACTCAATTGCTCCGGTACTTAAGTATATGAATTACGATATTGATTATTTAATCAATTCGTTCCGGTGGAAAAATTAGAAATCTGAATTCATCGCCCCTTTAACGCTCTGCTAATTCCTAAAAAGGAGTAGTCGAATTCTATTTTTATTTGGCCCAATTTCGGGGAAGCTTACATGTGAGCCTTGGCTATTTGATTTCTATTGCTTCCCATCCCCATTCATTTTTCTTTTTATTGAATGATAGTATTGCTCTTCCTTTTACCGCTTGACCGTCAGTTAGCTTGCTTTCTTCTATAATTTTGGGTTCAATAAAGATGCCCTCTATAAAACCAAAGTTCTGTGGAGAAATTACCTTTATTGTTCCTTTAAAATCCTTTATTGCGTCTGATGCCGTATTTGAGTCGGCTTTCTTTGCAGTCAGAATTTTGTAAAAACCGTCTTGTCCGTCTCCATTAAAACGTACTTTTAAAAGGTCGCCAATTTTTGGTTTCGTCAAATTGCCGGAGTAATTGAAGAATCCAAATTTCCGCCTATCCTTCACAAAATTCAGCATACTCTTGTTTTCGTTCACAAACTCAACTGCAATTATTTCTTCGGGTATGTCCTGAAACAATATTTCTTCAGCTTGCTTGATGTGACTTGAATACAAATCTAAGTTGTCCTTTTTTGATGTGGCAGATTTATACCACTCTTGTTCTGTCCATTGCACTATTTGGTTCGGCAACTTCCATTCGTGTTTCTCTCTTGTTGCTATAACTTTTTATTTCGGTTTTGGCTTCATTGTACATTCTCTTTTCAATGAGCATTTCAGAAAAAGTCTGTCTTAACTTAACTAAAAAGTCTTCGGGAGTTTTAAGGCTCAAGGCTTTGCAATAGCACGCAAACTGAATTTCTTTGTCCTCTGAAAATATTTCTGCCATCAGTTCCCACACCCAAAAGTCATTTCTTTTTTGCTTGGCAAAAGGTATAAATGCAGATAGAACATTTTCATCACTACCTGATGCCAAAAGGATCTTTGCCTTGAAATAGGGCGGATATTGATAGTCAGGATGTTTATCTATTAAAGAATCAAGTTTTGGTAAGAATGATTGGATCTTCTCCTTGTCAACTACTCTTTGCTGTCCAAAAGCATCTAAAGGTTCTCCTTCCAAAAGTTTCTTGGAATAAGCAATGTAAGCCTGTTCAGCAATAGACATCATCTTTTTGCCATTGAATTCCTCTTTCAAATAGTCTTCTGAACGGAGGTTATCAAAATTCCACCAATCGGCAAAAGTTAGATAGTTTGACCAGTTTTGATAGCCTTTGTGAAAAGCTTTGTAAATAAAGGAATATGCTTCAGAGGGCTTGGTGAAATGAAAGTCCTTGATAATTTCAAATAACTCATTGATTTTGACATATTCAACATGCTCTGTTTTCTGTAATGCAAAAACTAAACTGCCGATTTGCCAGGCACAATTGTCAAACACCATTTTCTCATCTTCAGGCAATTGCAATTCTTTAATCTTGATGAGATTCTCCTTGAATGCTTCAAACGAATCAGGTTGAGCGTTTTTTTTGAGATGGTCATAATACACCCATGCAGCAGCCCGCTTATTCCAAATATTGTCTGGCTCTGCTTCCAAAGCTTGATGTGCCATTTGCAAAGCTTCATCAAGCTTTCCCGCTTGCCGTAGTTCTTTGATTTCTTTAAATGACATAATCAACTTCATTAAGGTTGTTTATAATAGTTTTAATTTTGGCAAGTAATTCAGGACTATTGCACTTATTTATCAATGGTAAAACTCTGCCAAAGAAGCCTGCCTTATCATATTCAAAGTCAATAACACAAGAATTTGTATTATATTCAATAGTATATCTTTCTTTATAATGAAGATGTTGAATATTGCTTATAATTTCACCCTCTGATAACCCCTGACAAATAAAATCGAAAAGGGTTTTCAAAAATGGTTTTTCTTCTTCAATTGTAATATCAAACTCAATTTGCTTTATAATACTCTCTACACTATTTCTACTGACAACAATTCGGCTTGCATTTTCTAGTACTTTGGTTATAGTTTCAAAGAATTCAATCGAGTTTGTTAACTTTGGTAAGTTGATCTGGTAAGTAGAATTAAATTGATTTTTTCCATTTATTGAGTATTTAATACCTGCTGTATCATTTTCTCTATTGAATTTATACCATATTTCATAGCCCTTCTTTTCCCAACCAACAATTTCGATGTGATGTTTCTTCAAATGATACCATCTGTGTATGAAATGATCTTGAAAAGTTAATGGAACATCAGTCAAACCAAACTTTTCTAATTCCGGTAAAATTTCATTAATAGTAATTTCTACTTCAGGATGTTTTTGTCCGGTTAATTCATTAAATGCTTTTTGAACTTTTACATCAATAAAAGTCATTCCAGAAAATGATGAAAAACGGGGAGGATTGATACAAAAAAGTTTCTCTGATGCTCGGGTAACTGCAGTATAAGCCCAGCGATAAAATTCTGAATTGGTTTTGCCTGTGCGGTTATGTTTTGATTCATAAAAGTTGAAATTGGCTTGAGTTCCTTTATCCCAAAAAACAAAAGCATTTGCCCATTCACCACCCTGAGCCTTGTGGCAGGTTACAGCATAACCAAATTTGAGTTGAATGCAGTTAAAAAATTTATCATTATATATTGCTTCTTTAAACTCTTCTGTACCTTTTTTAAGCTTTGGATGCCTGTTTTTGAAATCTACATAAAGGGCTCTTTGCTCTTCGGGTTTTAGATAATTATCTCCATACAAATAGTTTTCCAATATATAGCCGTTAACAGTTTTCGGTTGATTATTTTCATCCGGCAATATGAGACTAATACCTCTCCATGTTAGTCTAATACTTTCAGTCTTTCCTCCTTTTGTTTTGAAACGAATTTCTTCACTTCTCACATCTAAACTTGCTTCTGAAACAACCGCAAATTCACCGTTCATTATTCCTAAACGGTAATTGTTTCCACCAATGATAACGGTATCGGATGGCTGAATGGGTAAATCATCTCCAAATTTGTCTCTCCGAATAGCTCGGTTCAAATCAAGTGCTGTTTTGTTTTTGTAGCAGATGATGATTTTTTGGTCTTGCTGTGCCTTATAGGTTTCTAAATAATCCTGATATGCAGGATTGAAAATGTCCCGATTATTTTCTCTCAAATCAAAATCATTGAAGTAGCCAGAAGTAAGGCACTGCCTGATTTTAGTCGCTGAAATCAAAATACCATTATTGGCATCCTGACGTTTCACTTCCTTCATTTCCGCTTGCGAAACAGAAACCTTGTAAGTCTCACTTAGATAAATTGAATCAAGTGCAGGGGAGAAGTTCATTCTGATTGGTGGCAACTGTGCAGGGTCACCAATAAAGATGATTTTGCTGGTTGTGGTAGCTTCTTGAATTCTTCCATAAGTTACAAGGTCTCGCAACAAATGACCGCTACCAAAGCGGAAAAACTCGCCTTCGCTCAAAATATCGCTAACCATTGATGCTTCATCCACTATCAATACTGAATCATGAACTTCCGGATTGTTTCTGATTTTGTACTGGTACAGAAACGAAACATCATTTTCATCTTCACTTTGTTTGATTTCCTGCAATTCTTCAAAACTGTAAATACCTTTGTGGATGGTTGTGGATTCAAAGCCAGTTTTTTGATTGATGACTTTTGCCGCTCTGCCTGTTGGTGCCATCAATTGGTATTTCTTCTCTAAAAATTGAAGATATTCTACAAAACCTTTAAGCAAGGTCGTTTTACCACTTCCTGCATATCCTTGAAGGATAAACACCCGTTCGTCACTTTCCAAAAAAGCATGCAGCTTTTCCAACGCATTGCGTTGGTCATCAGTGAGGGAAATGTGCAGAAAGTGATTAAAAATGCTCATAGTTTCGTTTTTGTTAATGCAAAATTAGGATGGAGGTGTGCAGTGGAAGTGCATTAATCATTGTTTGATGAAAATTTTAATTGTAATAATTTTAGTTTTTCTTCTATGGTTTCTTCTTTCAGTGCCTTTTCAGACATATCAGTTTCTGTAAAATTTGATGTTTTGAAAATAAACAACATAAAGTCCAAAATTTGATTAATTTCTTTCTGTTCTACAAAATCATTGCCATGAACAT
>JADLFI010000014.1 GCA_020845635.1 Bacteroidia bacterium | reverse complement strand
TGAATTTCTGCACAACGGCTTTGCGAATGGTTTCGCGACACATATACATGGTGATGAAACCCGGAGTGAAAAACGAACCGTCTTTGTAGCCGTTTATTTTCTCGAAAATCAATCCGAGAACCGAAGCATTGATAAGCGTTTTGTTGTCTTCCAGAATTTCTTCTCCGCCTTCTGCTCCAAAGTCGTAAGCATCCAAAAACTCAAACAAATATTGAAGTGTAGATATGTTGCCTGTTCGTTTTTTACCTTGCAGGTCTTTCAACACAGTTTGCGAAAAAATCGGAATGGTTTTATCGTCTTTCAGATTGCTGATAAACAAAGTAAGCTGCTCAATTTCTGTTGGTTCGAATAGCGAAGAATTGAGATAAGGAACTTTCTCAAAAATCTTTTTTACATCTTCGTTTCGCTCGTCATACTTGCGAGCCAAAACCTGAAAAAACAAGCTGTTCAGGTCGTCATAGTTCTTGATTTTGTCAAGGTTGAGAAATTTGTATTCTGACACACCCCCAACCCCTCTCAAGAGGGGAGAATCCACACCCCCTGCCCCTCTCAAGAGGGGAGAATCCACACCCCCTGCCTCTCTCAAGAGGGGAGTATCCACACCCCCAGCCCTTCTCGAGAGGGGAGCTTCAACACCTTCAGTACTTTTTGAAAGGGGAGTTTTGTGGTAGGTGATGAGTTGTGCTTCCAGCAACTTCAAAAACAAAATTCGGTTTATCCAAGTAATCGAAAGTTCAAGAGCAACATTAAAGAGTCTTTCTTGATGTGTGTTTCCGAATTGGTTTGGTTTCTCTAGTCTGCTCAATTTATCCAAGCTATCAAGCTGAATGATAGCATCTTCAAGGATTGTTCCTGTGTGTCGTTCACCTGCTTTGTTTCGCCCAATCAGTTTTTTACTTCCTTCTTTGGTTTCGGTCAAGCCGATGATGTGCAGTAACTCGCTATAAAATCTTTTGTCAAGACTGTTGCTGTCGTTCGTGAAAGGAAGTTTTAAAAGATGCTCTGGCGATAAGAGTTTGAATAAAGCGATTAGCGAAATATCGTCTGCTTTGTCGGTATTGCGAAGTGGCTTTTGATAGTCCTGAATATTAAAGTATGTAAATTCAATTTCAGAAGTGATGCTGTCAATAAAAGGCTCGGCAATTTGTTTGTAGAAAAAATCGGTTTTGGTGTCTGCCAATCGTCCAGCTTCAAAGTCGTTGAATTGTTTTACAAGATTTTTGTTTTGAGCAAAAAGTCTGTCGAATAGGGTTGCATCAAAAATGAACCATTCGTTAATATTAGTCACCACCAAATGTTTTACTTCAAGGTTTTTATATGTAATTCTTTCTCGTAGGTAATACAAAACCAATTCCTGAAACGCTTTTGCGTTCAGCTTATTGGTGGTAATCATTTCGGATTTGTTGGTCGGCTTTTTAGCTTCGAGAATTACGCCAACTGTTGAGTTTGCATTTTGTCCGTTATGAATAACAAGGTCGTTTCGACCTTTGGTATTTACAAAATGGTTCGGGTCGTAATAGGTTTTCTTTAAAAAATCAATGACAAGGTTTTTATGAAACTCTTCGCTTTCCGTATCATTTGTCCTGTCGAGTAAAGTAATGAGATTGGTCTTGAAACCTTCAATTTCAGTTCTGTTCGGTTTTACTTTTAAAAAGGCTTTGTTCAGTGCCTTTCTTGGTTTCAATTCTTTTAAAATCATCAACAAATTAAATTTTCTATTTCAGTCGGTTAAGATAAGTTTTTTGGTCGTAACGGTGTCATAACGTTGGCAAAAAAATGGCTCTTTTGTTTTTTTGAGCGTTGGCCCGTGTGTCGGGAAAAACCAAATGTGCCATTTTACGGGTGGGCTTTTTTGCCATCTGTTTGTTCGTTAATTTTTGCACTGTCGTCTGTTCTTTAGGGTTCTGACTAACGTTTATAAATTTTCCTTGTAATCAACTAGTTACAAAACCTAATTCATCTTTTGTCAATTCAAATTTAGCGATTTGTTTTTTAACTCGTGCAACTACTATCAATTTTCTTTTTTCATCTAAAAACAGGCATTCTGTTGTTTCCTTTAAAATCCATCACTAACTGCCCTTTTAAAATCATAAAGCATATCATTATAATTGTCAGTATATTTATGATTGACAGTGATATATTCATTGCCCGGATTGGCGTAAATATTAATCAGATTTTCGGTTTGATTAAGGTTGTTTTCGGAAGTAACAATATTGTCAAATTAGTAGCCTGGAAATATCGGTAAAGGATAGCTCGAATTTCATACCTGCTTATTTTCTACTGCTACGCAGTTATATTAATCTAAGTGATTTTTATACTGAGTTATTTTGGTTTAAGCAATGGCAAATATAAATAAGACAAAAAAAAACATTGAAGTAGATTCTTTACTTCAATGTTTTTTTGAATTTTTATTGAAAATGATTTACCGCGAAATTATTTTTTTTCGAAGTTCCCGGCTTGAATAATGGTAATTTTTTCAGGATGAATCCACTTACGCATAGCATCGTTAATTTGGGAAATATTAAGTGATGAAATTCTACTTTCAAAATCAGCATCCCATTGCATAGAGCGGTTTAAAAACAAGTTAGAGTTTAAGCGCATCACCAATTCACGATCTTGAGCACGGCTAACATTCTTACTTTGCAAATATCCTTTTACAGCATCTGTCATTTCTTCAACTTTAAATCCATCTTTAAGCATTTTATCCAGTTCTTCTTTATAGGCAGCAACCAATTTATCAGAGTTATCAGGGTTGTAAATGGCATACGAACCAAACACTCCGGCTTTATCCAATGGATTAGCCTGAATAAATGAGCCTACGCCATAACTTATTCCTTCATTTTGTCTAATTCTTACGGCTAAACGCGAGTTTAAAAAACCACCTCCTAAAATATAATTACCAATAGTTAATGCAGGATAATCAGGATCGTTTTCCGATAAAGCTAAGTTCATACCGGCTACCAACATGGCATTGGCCTTATCAGGAGTATTAACTTTTTGCGAAGGGGCTACTTCATTAAAAAATACCGAAGGAATTCTGGTATAAGCTACAGGTGACTTCCAATTGGCTAAAATTTTGTTTAGTTCGGCATTAACCTGAGCAGCATCAAAATCGCCAACTACGGCAACAGTGGCATTCTCTGCGTTGTAGAAATCTTTATAAAATTTAATCAGTTCATCATTCTTTAAGGCTTTAATAGCGTCAGCTTCTTCATCAAAACTCATTACGTAATTAAAATGGTTTTTAGGATAAAGCGATAAAGATTTTTGATATAAATTAAATGCAATTGACTGCGGATCGCTTTTCGCCTGATCTACACCGGCTAATTCCTCGTCCTTTAAATTATCAAATTCTGTAGCAGGGAAAGTAGGTTCACGTAAAATTTCGTTTAACAGTTTCAGCGAAGCAACAATATTTTCTTTAGTTGACAATAAAGAAATATTAACCACCTGATTATTACTTGAAATATTAATGGAAGATTTAATGGCATCAAGTGCATCATTAATTTGCTCGTAGTTATTATTTTTAGTTCCGCGCATCAGCATATTGGCAGTAAAATCAGAAATTGTTGATTTACCTTCTAAGGCTTTTTCATTACCTATACGTAATGACATATTCAAATTAACTGCATTTCCACGAGTAGTTTTATTCAGGAAAACATATTTTGCTCCACCCGGAATTTCACCGGTTTTAAGTTTTGATTGAATACTCAATGGAGCAGGGTCAAACTCATCGGCAAGGGCTAAAGCTTCTTTTCCTTTATAACCTTTCATCATTTCCGATATATCGGGGGTTGCCGGAATCTTGGCTCTATCAGGGTTAGCTTCAGGTCTAAATAAACCAACGGTACGGTTAGAAGGTTTAAAATAATCACGAACTACACGGTTCATATCATCGGCTGTAACTTTCTCGAGTTGATCACGAAATGCAAAAACCAAGCGCCAGTCGCCTTTTGAGATATATTCTGAAAGGGTTAAACCAACACGGTCGCTGTTCTGATAGGTTTGTTCAAAATATTTTAAATATTTGTTTTTTGCTCGTTCGGTTTCTTCAGGTGTTATCGGATTATTCTTCAAATCATCAAATAAGCTGAGCATGGCTTTTGAAGCATCATCTAAAGATTTATCTTTTAAAACTTCTGATTCAAAATATACATAACCCGGATCTTTTAAGCCCATTGCCATACCCCATACTCCGGTTGCTTTTTTGGTATCTACCAAAGTTTTATATAACCTTCCCGATGGTTCATTGGTAAGTACATCGGTCAATAAGGTAATTGCAGCAAAATCAGGGTGTGCGCCTGCCGGAATATGATAACCGGCAGCTACTACTTGTACATCACCCGTTCTTCTTAACACTACTTCACGTTCGCCATCTTGTGTAGGCTCAACCGTATAAGTTGGCTGAAGTACACGTGTTGGGCGCGGAATTGAACCAAAGTACTCATTTACCAATTGAAGAGTTTTTTGCTCGTCAATTTTCCCGGCAACCATTAACACTGCATTATCGGGTTGGTAGTATTTTTTGTAAAATGCTTGCAGGTTTTCTATAGGTACTAACTCAATATCTTCTTTTGATCCTATTGTTGATTTCCCATAGTTATGCCATAAATAGGCTGTTGACATTACTCTATCCATCAATACTCGGGAAGGATTGTTCTCGCCCGACTCAAACTCGTTGCGTACTACAGAAAACTCGCTCTCTAAATCTTTTTTGGCGATATAAGAATTTATCATTCTGTCACTTTCCATATCTAAAGCCCAGCGTAAGTTTTCTTCAGAGGCAGCAAAGGTTTCAAAATAGTTGGTACGGTCAAACCAAGTTGTTCCGTTAGGTCGCGCCCCGTGCGAAGTAAGCTCTTGCGGAATATTAGGATGCTTTGGAGTGCCTTTAAAAACCATGTGTTCCAGCAAATGTGCCATACCCGACTCGCCATACCCCTCATGTCGGGAACCAACCAAATACGTAATATTTACAGTGATGGTTGACTTTGAAGGGTCAGGAAAAAGCAATACTATCAACCCGTTATCAAGTCGGTATTCTGTAATTCCTTCAACCGAAGTTATTTTTTTAGGTGGCGGTAATGTTGTTTTCTTTGCGCCTTGCCCAAATACGATATTGCTTGCCAATATTAACATGGCAGCTAATGAAAATACAATTTTTTTAGTCATTGAATAAAATTTAGTGATTTGAGAACATTGATTTAATACACAGCGAAAATAATTATTTATTCATTCATACTCGTAATGTTGTTCTGAATATTTTTGATTTTTAATGATATAGACCTATTTTTTAATATTATTTATCTAATTCAAGTACAAAGAATGTATTTCTATAAAAATATATTTTTAAGGAAACCTCAGTAAATATTAATCTTCTATTTAGCCATTATCACATAGTATTAAAACAATTTAGTTTAAAAGATTACAAATAAATGATTAGCTTTGTTAATTATATATAGTGTTGAAAAAGCTCCTCTTTTTGTCTGTTTTACTTCTTAGCATGGTTGTTCCTCCAACAGCCACATTAATTATTTTTAAATATCAGAAAAAGCAAATCAAAAAAGAGATTAAGCGTAAAATGATTGCCGGTATTGATAAAAACGAGTTGATACTCCTCAAATTTACCGAGAAAGAAAATTGTACCCTATTAAAATGGAAACATGCTAAGGAATTTGAATATCAAAAACAAATGTATGATATAGTGGATAGCTTTGTAATAAGAGACACTACCTATTACTATGTTTGGTGGGACTCAGCAGAATCAAGTTTATATCAGCAACTAAATCAATTATTGGCTATGTCATTAGGTCATAACGCGCAACATAAAACCAATCAAGATTTAGTATATTTCTTTTTCAAAACTTTATATTGTAACCATAATAATCAGTCAAATACAACAATAAGTTTTGTCATTAAAGATTATTCAAGTGATTTAAACTTTTCTTTCGCCAATTTATCATTACATCCTATCACACCACCTCCTGAACAAAGAATCTTTTCATAATTTCTGATTAATTAATAATACTTATGCCTGATGCCACACAACTCTGTATTTTATTGAGCTTTGTGTGTTGGAATGCATTAATACTTTCCAATCATTTAGCAAAGGCAATTCCTCAATAAAGAGCAATATTATTAGTGTTGATTTGTTTTGATTATTTATCTTCAACCATTAAATAATTAATGTAACTTCAATAATATTTATTATTTATCTATGTATAAAAATATACTGTTAAGTTGGTTGTGTTTACTCCCATGTACTGTATTTTCGCAAATTATCACGGTTAAAGATGCTACAAGTGGTTTACCTATTGAATATGCTGTTATTACCTCAAGAAATTCGACTGCCGGAACAATAACCGACTCATTAGGTCAATCAGATATAACGTCTTTCAAGGCTTCATCAGCAGTGCTCATTAAGCATATTCAATACACCGAAGCCGAATTTTCGTGGAAACAACTTGAATTACTCAAGTTTAAAGTAGAACTTTATCCTAATATTTTTAATATGAATGAAGTTTCCATTTCGGCACAACGCTGGGAGCAAAAAAAGATTGAAACACCTAACAGAATTACTACCATAGGTGTAAAAGATGCTATATTTCAAAACCCGCAAACAGCAGCCGATTTGTTAGGAATAAGCGGTTATATTTTTATTCAAAAAAGTCAGTTGGGTGGTGGCTCTCCAATGTTAAGAGGCATGGCTACCAACCGGGTATTGCTGGTTGTTGACGGAGTTCGTCTGAATACAGCTATTTTTCGTTCGGGGAATTTGCAAAATGTTATTTCGTTAGATGTTAATGCTATAGAAAAAACAGAGGTGCTCTTTGGTCCCGGTTCGGTAATGTACGGAAGTGATGCTATTGGTGGAGTAATGAATTTTTCAACAATTAAACCAAAATTTTCGGATGCAGATAATCATAAACCTGTATTAACGGGAAATGCCATGACACGTTTTTCAACGGCCAATATGGAAAAAACAAATCATCTTGATTTTAATATAGGTTTTCGTAAACTGGCTTTCACTTCAAGTTTTACTTATGCCAATTATAACGATTTGCGTTCAGGTTCAGTTGATGGAGACGATTTCTTTTATCGTAAAAACTATGTAATTTCATATAACAATAAAGATTATATGATACCCAACAAAGACTCAACCTTACAGATTGGTTCTAAGTACAGCCAACTAAATTTTATGCAAAAAATGCGTTATAAACCTTTTAGTTTTCTTGAGTTTGATTATGGTTTTCACTTTTCGCAAACATCAACTTATAACCGATACGACCGCTTGTACGTAATGCGCGAAGATGGTCCTTATAAGGAAAAACTGCGCTGGGCCGAATGGTATTACGGGCCGCAAAAGTGGCAAATGCACCGTGTAGGAATTAACTATTCACGAAAACATATTTTTATGGATAAAGCTAATGTGGTGCTGGCGCATCAATTTTTTGAGGAAAGTAGATATGATAGAGAATTTATGTACACCGATTTGCGTATGCAAAAAGAAAATGTTTTGGCAAACTCTGCAAATGTGGATTTGGAAAAAACTTTGGGCAAAAAGTGGAGTATTTATTATGGCTATGAGTTGGTACAAAACACGGTTAAATCCGTAGCAACTTTAACCAATATTATCAGCAATAAAGTTGATTCTACTGTTACTCGCTATCCTGATGGTTCAATATGGCTCTCTAATGGCGCATATTTAACCGCTAAGTATAAACTCAACAATACATTAATGTTTACCGGAGGTATAAGATATAATCAGTTCAAAATAAAAAGTAATTTTGATACTACATTTTTCCCATTCCCGTTTACTCATGCACTCATGAAAACAGGAACTACCTCGGGCAGCATAGGTATGGTAGTTACACCTGCCTCTTTTTGGCAAATATATTTGAACGGTTCTAATGGTTTTAGAGCACCCAATATTGATGATATGGGAAAAGTATTTGAATCGGTTCCCGGATATTTAGTGGTTCCTAATCCTAATTTAAAACCGGAAAAAGTTTACAATTTAGAGTTGGGCACATTACTGTCATTGGGAAATTTTGTAAAGTTTGATGCAACAGTATATTATACCTGGATGTTTGACGCAATGGTTCGAAAAAACTTTGAATTTAATGGTGATACCACTATCAGATTCTTAGGAAATAAAAGCAGAATACAAGCAATACAAAATGTAACCCGCATTGACGTTTATGGATTACAAACCGGTATTGAGTTCTATTACAGAGGTTGGGGGTTAAGCGGTAATTTCTCTTATCAAAAAGGCAAAGAACAAACACCCGACAGCTTGGTTTATTACCCTTTGCGGCATGCTGCACCAACATTTGGAAGCGCTCATTTAACTTATGAGTTCCGTAATAAATTTAAGGCAGATTTTTACCTTATTTTTAATGAAAGAATGGATTATAAAAATCTGGCTTTAACCGAGCGCACCAATTACTCGTATGCGCGCGATTTTACCGGTAAGCCTTATGTGGCCAGTTGGCAAACTTATAATTTTAAAATGGCTTTCTCTCCTAACCCTTTTGTTACTATAACTGCCGGTATAGAAAATATAACCGACAGGCTTTATCGCCCTTATTCTTCAGGAATTAATGCTCCGGGGCGAAATATTATCACTTCTTTAAGAGTTAAATTTTAAAACATAAATATGAAAAAACTATTTTTTACTTTAATCATAATTAAATACATAGGAACACTGAATAGTAATGCACAAAGTATTGCTGCAGGAGGCTGGCATTCAGTGGTTATTTGCAGCGATAAAACTGTAAAAGCTTTTGGCGAAAATAACACAGGCCAATTGGGAAATGGAGATAACACCGATCAAAACCAACCTGTATCGGCCGGAAGCCTTAATAATATTATTGCTGTTTCGGCAGGTGGCGACCAGCTTGAGGCCCATTCAATGGCGCTTAAAAGCGATGGCACAGTATGGTGTTGGGGGAGCAATTTATATGGCCAGTTAGGAAATGCCTCTACTACCAATACTAATACTCCTGTACAGTCACTTTTAGTAAGCGGTATGACTGCCATTTCAGCAGGAGGTTGGCATTCCGTAGCTCTAAAAAACGATGGCACAGTTTGGACTTGGGGCTGGAATATGGATGGTCAATTGGGCGATGGTACAACTACCGATCGCATTGTACTGGGGCAAGTAAACGGGCTTAGCGATATTGTTGCCATCAGTGCAGGCACTTACCATGTATTAGCCTTAAAAAGCGATGGCACGGTATGGGCTTGGGGCGATAATCAATACGGTCAGATAGGAAATGGTAATACGGGTACAGATGTTACCTCTCCCATAATGGTTAATGGATTAAACAATGTGGTAAAAATATCAGCCGGACGTTTCTTCTCATTAGCTGTTAAAAATGACGGAACCGTTTGGACATGGGGGCAAAACCAATACGGTCAGTTGGGAAATTCAACTACAAATGATAGCAACACACCGGTACAGGTGTCAAACCTAAACGATGTAAACCCTAAGGTAGTTGCTACCGGAGCTTTTCATTGCGTAGTCATGAAAAATGACGGGAGCCTTTGGGCATGGGGTAGAAATACCTATGGCAACTTAAGTGATAATACTGTTACCCATCGTTCGTTACCTATACAAATGCAAGGCTTAAGTGATGCCGAAGGAGCAGCAGCCGGAACAAATTTTACTATTGTGTATAAAAGTGACGGAAGTTTTTGGGGTTGTGGGCGTAATGCCAGCGGCCAGTTAGGCGATGGAACTCTTACACAACATAATATTCTTACACAATCTACAGGTATGTGTCCAATTATTTCAGGAATTAAAGAAAGTAAAATCAAACAAGACTCTCGGATTACCATAGCTCCTAACCCATCAAATACCGGGATTTACAAAATAATGGGTATTGAGGATATTGCAAAAATACAGGTAGTAAATATTTTAGGTAATAAAGTTTTAGAAAATAATTTCTTTGATTGCAAAAACAATACAATTGATATTTCAAACGAAGCATCAGGTTTATATATTTTAAATATATACACAGCTAAGTCCCTAAGTTCCTATAGGCTAATAAAACACTAAAAACAAACATAACGATTATTAAATGTATCAGGTATGTGTGATTAAAATACATACCTGATTTTTTGTGTTTATAACAGATAATCAGATATTGATTTATACCACAGAAACAAAATAAATTGTTAGCAATTTCACAATAACTTAATAATTCAAATGATTAATTTTGGCAAAAAAAAGAAAATGCCAGTACTTCCCATTATTGACAAAAAAGATACTCGCTCAGGGTTTGGAGCGGGTTTATTGGAATTAGGAAAGAAAAATCCTCATGTTGTTGCCCTATGTGCCGATTTAACAGGCTCTTTAAAAATGGATGCTTTTGCCAAAGAATTTCCGGAACGTTTTTTTCAAGTAGGAATAGCCGAAGCCAATATGATGGGAATAGCTGCCGGAATGACAATAGGAGGAAAAATACCTTTTACGGGCACTTTTGCTAACTTCTCCACCGGACGAGTTTACGATCAAATACGTCAAAGCATTGCCTACTCAGGAAAAAATGTGAAGATATGCGCTTCGCATGCCGGATTAACTTTAGGGGAGGATGGTGCCACACATCAAATATTAGAAGATATAGGATTGATGAAAATGTTGCCCGGAATGACCGTTATTAATACCTGCGATTACAATCAAACCAAAGCCGCCACCATAGCCATAGCCGATTTTCAAGGCCCAGTATATTTGCGTTTTGGCCGACCTGTAGTTCCTAACTTTACTCCCGAAAATCAAAAATTTGAAATTGGAAAAGCATTAACTTTATGTTCAGGTAAAGATGTTAGTATTTTTGCAACCGGACATTTAGTGTGGGAGGCCTTGTTAGCACAAGACATTTTGAAAGAAAAAGGAATTGATGCTGAAATAATTAATATTCATACCATTAAACCTTTTGACTTTAAAACTGTCATAGCATCTGTAAAGAAAACAGGATGTGCTGTAACTGCCGAAGAACACCAAATAAACGGTGGTATGGGCGATAGTGTGGCACAAGCTTTGATTCAACATTATCCGGCTCCGCTTGAATATGTTGCTGTTAACGATACCTTTGGCGAAAGTGGTACTCCTGAGCAACTTATGAAGAAATACGGATTAAGTTCGGAAAATATTGTTGAAGCGGCTTTAAAAGTAATTGCCCGCAAGAAAGCATAGTTTAAACAACACTGTTTTTTTTACCTAATTAAAGAATTATGGAAGAATACAGTGACACAAAATTGCTTGAAATGTTTAGATCAGAAGACTCAAAGTCTTTTGCATTTAACCTTATCATTAAAAAATATCAAAAAAAAATTTATAGTATCATCCGAAGAATGTTGATTTCGCATGATGATACTGATGATGTGTTGCAGGAAACCTTTATTAAGGTATGGAACAAACTTGACCTTTTTAAAGAAGAATCACAACTATATACATGGTTGTATCGAATTGCGGTAAACGAAAGTTTAAATTTCCTAAAAAAGAAAAGAACACGCTTTTTTATTCCAATTATTGATGTGGAATATCAATTATCTAAAAATTTAGAAGCCGATAGCGTTTTAAGAGGCAACCAAATACAAATGAAATTACAGCAGGCAGTTATTAAGCTACCTGAAAAACAACGTTTGGTTTTTAATATGAAATATTTTGAGGAAATGAAATATGAAGAGATGAGCGAAGTATTAGGCACTTCGATTGGTGCACTAAAAGCTTCCTATCATTTAGCAGTAAAAAAAATTGAAGAACATTTACGAAACCATTAAACCTTTTTTGATTCATTTTGTCTTAAGTTCAAACTCCCGAATACAATGAATAACTCAAAACATAGCACCAAAACTGACCTTAATGAGCATACTCCGCTGTTGAACTCAATACCCAAAGTAAGCATTGAGGAAAGTTTTGACATCCCTCCTCATTATTTTGAAAAAGTATCCTCCACCATAGAAGAGTCATTACTAATTAATAAAAACAAGTATTCCTTTAAGGCAGATGACCAATATTTTGAACATCTTCCTTTCCTTATTCAAAATAAAATTGCCAATAACCAACAAAGAAAAATGACATATAAACTATTGCCTGCAATCAATTATAAAATAGCTCTTTCTGCCATCACAATAATTGCAGCTCTTGGTTTTTTAGTTAGTTTTTACTTTAACAATAATATAAAATTAAAAGATGAAAACAATCCTGTATCCTATGGCGAAACAGAATTATTAATAGATGAGGCTAATGAAGAAATTATTACAGATTTCTTGATTGACAATAACGATTCTTATGTTAAGAACATTTCAGAAAATGAAGAAATATATGATTACTTGATAGAGCACAATGTTTCGGAAAATAAAATTATAGAACATATTAATTAAACAATATAAATCATGAAAAACGTTAATGCAACAATTATTTTTATACTGAGCGTACTTTTCTGCACCGGTATCAATGCACAAAATCCTGAAAAAAAGAAACAGCGCATAGCTTCTCAAAAAATTGCATTTTTAACTAAAGAGCTCGACTTGACAGAGGCTGAATCCAAGAGTTTTTGGCCGGTTTATAACGAGTACGAAAACAAAGTTGAACAATTAAGAAAAGAAAAGAAAGCGAATAGGAAAAATATTATTATTGAAAATCTTAGTGATTCAGAAGCTGAAACTTTTATTGAAACAGAAAGTAATTTTGGAGTAAATATGGCAAATCTGGACAAACAGTATTATGCCAAGTTTAAGCAGGTATTGCCGGTAAAGAAAGTGGCTAAATTAATTAAGGCTGAAGATGACTTTAAACGCTATTTATTAAAGCAAATTAAGGATTCTCCAAAATAAACAACTACTCCATTTAGTTAATAAAAAAAGCTCGGTAAATTCTTACCGAGCTTTTTTCATGGTGAAACAATCTATAAGATACTTCTAATTTTTAATAATCTTTCTATACTCTGATTGCTTATTATCATTACTTGTAATTTGCAATAAATAAGCAGCAGATGGGTAATGCTCAAGGTCAATAATTACTTTGCCAAAAACAGATTGTTGAGAAAACATTAAATTACCTTGTACATCATAAATGCTAATAAAATAGGTGTGTGAGGTAGGAAGTTCAACCATTAAACTATGTACCACCGGATTAGGATAAACACCAATTTTATGGTTTTGTAATGCTGTTAAGGAAGTTACTAATGTAACCACCGCACTATCGGTTAAGGTGCAATTATTGTCATCGGTAACCGTTACGAAATAAGTGCCGGCTATTAGTCCTGTAATATCTTGTGTTATTTCAGTATTGCTCCACGAATAGGTATAAGGTGCTGTACCTCCGTTAACGGTTAAATCAATTTCGCCAAAATCAATAGCGGTTTGGTCGGTAACATTGAAAGTTAATTGTAAGGCATCTGGCTCCGATAAATTAAATGGCCCTTGGATACTTACACAATTGTTATTGTCGGTTATTGTTACCGAATAGTTTCCTGCAGGTAAACTATCTATTTCGGCATCGCTTTGTCCATTACTCCATGTATAGCTGTACGGAGGAGTTCCTCCTGTTACTACAACCTCAACCGAACCTGTTGAATCTCCATGACATAAAATATTATTATTACTTTGAATACTTGCTGTAATAGCAGCTCCGCTGCTTACATTAATGTTAGATTGCACTGTAGAGCAACCATTTGCGTCAGCAACTGTTACCGAATAAATACCGGATGGCAAATTATTAATATTTTGTGTTTGTTCGCCATTGCTCCAATTAAATGTATATGGTGATAAACCACTATTTACACTTATATATATAGCTCCATTGGTAGCATTATTGCAACCTGCATCAACAATGCTGTCAACCATTATATTCGGGTTTTCATTTACCACTATATTAACCTGCAAGCGGGTTGAACTGCTACAACCGTTATTGCTGCTTTCGGCATAGAAAGTGCTTGAAGTATTTAACACAGGTGTGTTAAATGTCAATCCACTGCCTATGCTTGTACCTCCCACAGCAGTGTTATACCAATTTACGGTATAGTTTGAGTTTACCGTTATTTGTGCAGAACTATTGGCACATATAGTATTTGTAGCAGAAATTAATACCGGAACACTTGGCAACGGAGTTACGTTAACTGTGATGCTGTTTGAAGCATTGCTGGTACATCCGTTGGCGTCCGTAACAATTAAACTATAGGTACCTGTTGAAGAAACACTAATGGTTGGAGTAACTTCATTATTACTCCATAAATAAGAGTCTGCACTTTGGTTGCTCGAAATAGTTACCGTCTGGCCTGCACAAATATCAGTATTGCCCGAAGCGCTGATTACCGGAGTTGCCGGTAATGGATTAACATTAACGTCAACAGAATTGGTGGATGAAACAGCACCACATGAATTGCTAACTTCTACCATATAGTTTCCTGATTGTGTTGCTATATAAGTATTTGAATTAGTTCCTATGTTTGTTCCATTATGCTTCCATTGGTATGTTACCCCGGTTTGTGAGGTTATTGCCAACTCTACACTATCACCGGCACAAAAAGTAAGTGAACCAACCGCTGTAATAGTTGGTGCAGTTGGTGCAACACCACTTATCACAACATTAATGGTATTGTCTGCGTTTGTGCTTCCACAATTATTACTTACCACAACGCTATATGTACCGGCTTGTGTAGCTGTGTATGTATTGGTATTGGTGCCAACATTGTTTCCGTTTAACTGCCATTGATAGCTTACTCCGCTTTGTGTTGGAATACTTAAAATTACGCTTTGTCCCTGACAGAAAGTTGTAGGACCTGCAGCTGTAATAGTAGGTATTGTTGGGGCATTTATAACATCTATTGTGATACTATTGCTGCTTTGCACTGTTCCGCATGAATTACTGATTACCAAAGTATAAACACCTGCTTGAGATGCAGTAAAAGTATTGGTATTAGTGCCTACATTATTTCCATTAAGTTGCCATTGATAATCGGCTCCTGTTTGTGATGGTACAGATAATGTTGTTGATGCACCGCTGCATATTGTTGTTTGGTTAGCAGTTATTACCGGTACCGTTGGCGGATTTCCTGATATGATGATTTCAATATTATTGATACTTAGTGCAGAACCGCAACTATTAGTTAAAGTAACAGTGTAAATTCCCGCTGTTGTTGCTGTATAGGTATTGGTATTTGTGCCTACATTGGTGTTTCCATTTTTCCATTGATAGCTAACCCCTGCTTGTGTAGGAACCGATAATTGTACACTTTGCCCATTGCAAACAGTAGTTGGGCCGTTAGCCGTAATTACCGGAGCTGTTGGACTATCAATTGAGGTAATACTAACACTTGAGTTTGATACTAAGGAATCGCACGAATTGAATACAGCTACTTTATATACTCCCGGTTGTGTAACCACTATGGTATTACTGTTAGTACCAACATAAACTGTATCATTTTTTAACCATTGATAGCTCATTCCTGATTGATTGGTAATATTTAGCGTAGCCGAACCTGTACCACTACAAAAAGTGGTTGAGCCGCTTACATTGATAGTTCCGGGCTGTGTTGGTGTAGCTATAACTGATAGCGGATTAGGGCTAGGCGAGCCAAGTTGAACCGGTTGAGATGAATTAACTCTAATCCTATATCCATTACCCGGATCAGCGCCAATTGGAATGGTTACGTTAATAGTTCCACTGAGATCTGTTGAACTTAAAGTTCCTATAGTTGTAGGGTTAGAGAAACTTCCTGAAACATCACTCAATTGCACTGTATAGTTATTACCGCTATTTACTGTAGCATTTACGGTGTAATTTATATCCATAGAGGCACCACGGCAAATAGGAGAACTTAACCAATCAACGTCAATAGGGCTTCCTGTAAAGCAATTAAATGAAATACTAAACCCGGAACCCGAGCCGGCACTGGTATTGGTGCTTTCAAACTTAAATGTGAGACTGCTTCCGGTACTTTGAAATCCTTGCGCCCATCCTCCATTAAAATTATTATATGAACCTATGAGTGGTGAAGCTGTAGAAGGACCATCATATACCCGAAGCCAGTGTCCGCCATTATTTCCATTAATGCTTAAAGAATTAACCAAGGCTCTTAAATGTTCACCGCTGTACGAAGTAAATGTTTGCACATAAGTATTTCCGGCACCTACAGGATAATTTCCGGTTCCTCCCGGGTCTAAAAATGTTCCATTACATACATAGCGTGTTCCGCTGCTCATAACATAGGTATTTGGGCTTGGAGGCGTTGAAATACATGAAATATATCCTTGCCAGCCTCGGGCATTAGAACTTGCGTTTGATTTGTACCTAAAAGTTAAACAAGTACCCGAAGAGGTTAATGGCTCAATAATAGAGCCTGCAAAATAAATCCCTAAAGGCAAAGAGCTTGTATTAGGCCCGTCATAAGCCCATAAAGTATCTCCGGCAGCAAATGATGTTTCATTTTTATTAAATGTTATACGCAACATTTGGTTATTAGCACTACAAAAAGTCTGGGTATAATCTTTTGAATCAGAATAATTAACATTAGGTCCTCCATCATCGTAGAACACTCCCTCACAAACATATAAAGTGGCATTTGAAATAGGATAAATGGGTAATGATGGTGATGTGCAAGATAAAATTCCTTCATAACCTTGAGCTGACCCCACCCCTGCCTGTGTATTGTTTCGGTCAAAAACAAAAGTAAGATACTCTCCGGTGCTTTCTATACTAGGTGGTATAAAATTAAAGTTATTGTACTGCCCTATTAAAGGGTAACTTGTATTAGGTCCGTCATAAATACGCAACCAATGTCCTCCATTATTTCCGTTTATAGAAAACAGTGTGTATTCAAACTTTAATCTTTCACCATTCATAGAGCGGTATGTTTGTTGGTTATATCCTATACCGTATGCATACCCTCCCGAACCATCAGCTATAAATGCATTACAAGTAGCTCTCATTCCGCTTGTAATATTTATGGTATCTCGTATAGGCATATCAGGAACACATTTTATAAACCCTTGCCAACCGGCCTTAGTTGTACTATTTGATTTAAACCTGAAAGTAAGGCAAGTTCCGGAAGAAGTCAAACGGTCAATATAAGAGCCATCAATGTAATAACCTAACAATACGCCCAAGGTATCTGCTCCATCATATACCCATAAGGTATCTCCGGCATCAGCAAGGGTTACATTTTTGTTAAATCTGAATTGTATATGTTGTCCGTTATCACTACAAAAAGTTTGTTTTCGATATTGGTTGGCTGTAAAATTCATATTCGGACCTCCATCGTCATAAAAGGCACCACTGCACGTACTGATAACCCCGCCACTCATATTGTATTCAGTTAAGGCTGTACCAAAACAGGTTAAGGTACCAACAAAGCCACTATTTCCGCCATACCCTGCTTGGTTATTGGAAGCATCAAAAACAAAAGTTAAGTACTCTCCACTACTTTGTATTACAGCCGGAATAAAATTAAAATTATTATACTTACCTATCATAGGATAAGCAGTAGTAGGTCCATCATAAATACGCAACCAATGTCCGCCATTGTTCCCATTTATAGCAAAAGTAGTATATTCAAATTGTAATCTTTGCCCTGCTGCTGCTCGGTAAGTATGTGTCCATGTACCTTGCGAGTAATTACTTGTTCCTGAGGGGTCGTAAAGAGTTATCCCACATACCTGATGCATGCCTGCGGTCATTTTCTCTACTTCGTTTTGAATGGTTGGGTCGGCCATACACTGGAATGTTGACACCCAGCCGGTACCTTGAGTACTTGCATCGCTCTTAAACTTAAAAGTGATACATGAACCTGAACTCCAAATATAATCAGCTCCCGACCCACTTTTGTAATAGCCTATCAAATAATCGTTGGTTGAATTTCCATCATATACAAACAAAGTATCGCCCGAACCTAAGTTGAACGAAGAGAAATAAAACTGGAATCGATTGCTATTTCCGGTACAAAATGTTTGAACAAAACTTTCATTGGCAGCATAGCTTGCTCCTGCCCCGCCACTGTCATAAAAACCACCGCCACAAGCAGTAATTGTACTGTTACTTATATTGTAGCTTTCTTCAACTACTACAGTATCTGATACCGTGGTAAAACAACCCTCTGAATTTAATACTTGATAGTAAATAATATGCGTTCCTACCCCGGCTATGGATGGATTAAACTTATCAATATCTTCAACACCTGCTCCATAAAAAAATCCGTTGGCAGGCGTTCCTGTTAAAGTTATTGGAGGAACTCCGGTATTGGTTACATCGGGTAAACCCGTAAAAGAAACCGTAGGTTGTGAGCTTGGGCTAATGATAGTTATTTGATGTGATTGGGTAAAAGAGGCACAATTGCCCATAGTAATAGTAAGGGTATAGTTACCGCTGTTGGCTGCGGTAGTGTTATTAATGACATTTTGACGCTGTGTTGAGCTAAACCCATTAGGCCCTGTCCATTGATAAGTAGCACCATTAATAAATGGAGCACTTAGTTGTAATGCACTTCCCAGGCATGGCGATTGGTTATAATAAATAATTCCATCATTGGCCAAAGTCAAAATTTCATCGTCAGTAATCGCTCTATTATATATCATAAAATCGTCAAAAGCTGCGTTGGCAAAGGCATCTGCCGCCCAGTTACTTCTGCCTATATAACATAAGTTGCGAAATACTAAACGAGGATTATTACTTGTTCCGGAGGCAACTAAATTACCATTCAAGTAGATTTGCAACAAGGTTCCTGTCCATCTGAAAACCAAATGATTCCATGCATTTAAATTTAAGGTAAAATTACTGTTCACCTGTCCTGTTGTAGTTCCATTATAGTTTTCGGCAGCTGGTTTACCGGTTGTTTGTTTGGTAATTGCTCCCAAAATGTTGTCGTTTGCTGAACCTCGCGCAAAATCAAATACGCGGCTCCAATTATTAAAAGTTTGTGGATTAACCCAAGCACTTACCGTATATGGACCGTTAAAATAAACTCCACCGGGTGCTGCTGCATATCCATTTGTTCCGTTCAATTGTAATGCTCCTGTTGAGTTGTTAAAACGATCGGCCACATAACTTGTTCCACCATTTAGTGTGGCATCTAAGGCATTGCCTGAGGAGTCGGCTGCATTAGCATTAAATTTATACCAAAGTATTCGGCCCTTGGATAAAGTGGAAAAACTCTCGGAAGGATTATTAATAGTTAAAGTTTGGCTACTTTGAGTACCTACAAACAAGGGTTGACTACTTACTGTTCTCAATTTGTATCCTGTACCGCTTTCAATATTATTGGGGATAACAGCATTAAACGTTCCTCCGTTGATACCATTAATGGTGGCTATATTAATAGGACTTGAAAAACTACCAGATTTATCGCTTAACTGAAGTGTAAATACATTATCGGCCTGTATGTTTGAAGCCATTACCGTTAGTGGAATCTGGAAACTTGCACCTACACAATAAGTTAAATTAGAAAGTGTTCCTAATGAATAAGTTAAACTGCCCGAACCTGACAATACTGTAATTTCGTCTTCATTCAAAACACGGGTATAAAACCGCACTTCGTCAATACTGCCATCAAACCAGGAGTTATTATTTTGATTTACTACATTGCCCCCAATTTTGGTATTCGTAGTGTTGTTACCAAAGGAGTAATTTCCGCTTCTTGTTTCAACTAACAAACCATTTAGGTATATTTTCATTTGGGTAGCGCTGCAGGTAATTGCAAAGTGATGCCAGATATTAATTCCTTGGTTTAGATTTACCGTTACACTTCCGCTTGTGGGGTGATAAACTATAATTCTGGTGGGTGAAGTATAATAACCTGTTTCCAGAATATTATCTTGCCCAACTAAACTCATGGTGTTGGTTAATGATGCCGGATTAAACCAAAAACTCATACTAAACTCGGTCCGATTGTTAAACAATGGCGAAGAAAACTCCATGTTTCCACTCTCTATCCGGTTAAACAGCAATGACTGGTTAGCTGTATTACATAAGTTGGGTGAAGCATATACCCCTACAGAAGAAACACTTGCATTGTTACTATTTCCACTAACATCATTTCCGTTACCATTCATGGGCAAGTGAGCCAATAAACCTGTATTGAGGTTAACCTGAGCCTGAACGGATTGGAACAGTGCAAATAGTAAAACTGAGCTAAGAATAATAATTTTTTTCATAATAGAGCTGTTTTAATTTTTTCTACGAAAAAAGGAATATTGAATATGCTTACAAAAAAAAGCATCTCTACTTTATCACTACAAACAATTTATAAGTTTAATAATCAATTAAATAAAATAATGAATCGTGTGGAAATTATTATAATAAAAATTTTATTTTTTTCTAAAAAAACGGTTTTCTGCTATTAAAAAAATATCTCTATTTAGGTTCAATTTTATAAAAACTAACTATTTCTTATTCGAGAGTAAACTTAATATTTACCTCGTTTGTATTGGCTTTACATAATAAATACCTGTGGCTAAATATGTTATACAATACCTCTTGTTTATTTTCTTGGCAAATGATTCCTAATATTATATAGTAAGGGGACATCTTCAATACTTTTGCAATAAATTGGTGAACAACTACTTAAAACATTTTCCTTGCTTCTATTATTTCGATGGGGATTCTCATGTTCCTATAAAATTAATTGTGGCAGTATAAAAAATACCCTTTGCAAAGTAATAATCAAAAACTTCAAGAACATATATTCAGAGGCTATTTACCTATTACCTTATCCGTCAGGTTGTGAAAAAACTAAAAATTTGATTTATTATTTCAAAAACTGACTTGTAAAAAACTTTTACAATCGCATAGCTGCTTTTTAAAGAGGGTATTTTTTTAGGCTGCCATTTTTGTTTCAAAAAATAAAGTTCGTATAAGTGCTTCTTTTTTGTTGGTTTTTTGAGGATATAGCCACTCCTTTTTGTATTGTGGCTTCCATGCGTGTAGTTTTTGCATCAGTTCTTCAAAACCGAGTATATTTATTGTTCGTTTCATGTTATAAACTA
>JADLFI010000013.1 GCA_020845635.1 Bacteroidia bacterium | reverse complement strand
TTTAAACTTTCCTTTACGGGGATAAATAATGCTGAAGACATAATAATGATATTTATAATAGACCAAAAGTAATAAAAAAAACGATACGTACAACATTTGGTCTAAAATAAATATCCTTTTGGTATAAGTAAGGGTTTTGCTCAGATAAACAACTTTGGTTTTATGTGTTATTTATTTGTATTTTTACTATTATTTATAACCAACAGCTTATGTTGTTAATTAGTAGTTTTTCGGAAGCTTCTGTTGTGGCACAAGGCTAATATACCAATCAACACAAAATAATGACTAACTCTTCTAATATATATTATCCGATAAATGAAGTAGAAAAGTCTATTCTTAAGAGTATTTGGCGAGTTCAGGAGTTTAATAATAACATTCAAACTGAAACAATATTGCCCAAAGGAACAGTTGAACTCATTTTCAATCTTTCTGACAAAATAACTTATTTAAACCCAACAACAAATGTTACTACAAATTTGCCATGCTGCTTTATTAACGGTATTAACTTTAAACCTTTACAATTAATAAAAAGCGGACAACAAATATTTTTAGGAATACAATTAAATGCACTTGGAATTAAAGCCTTATTTGATATTCCGGCAACTGAACTTAATAATACTGTTGTAGAAAGTTCGCAAGTGTGCAAATCATTAGCTGATTTATATCATCAGTTGTTCGCAAAAAGCTTGTTTGATAGCCAAGTAGAAATAATCAAGAAATGGTTATACCATAAGATTTCAACTTCCAAACATTTTGTAGAAATTCAAAAATTGTATGGCTGGTTTTATTCTCAGAATATCAATATTCTCTCGGTAAAGGAATTTTGTAATAATACTTGTATTTCAGATAGACAATTAAGAAGATTGTCATCTGAGTGGGTAGGTATGAGTACTGAGAAATTTCTACTATATAATAAATATCTTTCTTCCCTGTATTTGCTTCATAATTCTGATTTAACTTTAACACAAATTGGTATGGAAGCAGGATTTTATGACCAATCTCATTTTATCAGAGATTTCAAGTTATACACAGGTATGAAACCCAAAGAATACAAATCAGCTAATTCCAGTGTACTCGGGCATATATTCCGTTGATTTCATAATGTCCGAATTATACAATTATTAAGAATACCTCGCTTGTAATTTTGATTTTGTTTTTTAACTCAAAATTAAAATGAAGCGTATTATTATTTTTTTGAAGTATCTATTGGTCTTTGTTTTAATAGGCCTTGCCATTTTATTATTTTATATAAAAACCATGCTGCCATCAGTAGGAGAGCCTCCGGAACTGAAAGTGTCAATGGCATCTGAAAACATAGTAAGAGGTCAATATTTGGCAAATCATGTAACAGTATGTATTGATTGCCATTCTACTAGGGATTGGTCAAAATTTGCCGGCCCTCCCATAATTGGTACTGAAGGTAAAGGTGGAGAAGTGTTTGACCAGTCACTTGGATTTCCAGGTAAATATGTGGCTAATAATATTACACCCTATCATTTGAAAGATTGGACAGATGGAGAAATTTTTAGAGCTATTACCACTGGTGTTTCGAAAGATGGTAGAGCTTTATTTCCAATCATGCCTTATCACAATTTTGGGCTGTTGGATAAAAAAGATATTGAATCTATAATCGCATATATTAGAACTCTAAGTTCCATTGAAAACACTACTGAGGTTTCTCATTCTGATTTTCCCATGAATTTTTTAATTAATACCATGCCACAAAAAGCAAACTTATCAACCATACCTTCCAAATCAGATGTGGTGGCTTATGGTAACTATATAGCAACAGCTGCCGGGTGTAAAAATTGCCATACTAAGGAAGAAAAAGGAAGAGTGGTGGGTGAAGCTTATGCAGGTGGTTTTGTATTTAAATTTCCGGATGGCTCTATCGTAAATTCTGCCAATATCACACCTGATAAAAAAACCGGAATAGGAAGCTGGGGAAAAGAACAATTTATTTCACGTTTTAAAATGTTTGCCGATAGTGCTTATGTACCTATTGCAGTGAAGCAAGGAGATTTTCAAACGACTATGCCATGGACAATGTATGCAGGAATGACAGAAGAAGATTTAGCAGCAATTTATACCTATTTACAGACTATAAAACCTGTTGAAAATAGCATTACAAAATTTCAACCTGCAAAAGATTAAATAATTATACACTTTAAATAATTACATTATGATTTATAAATTCTCTTTAATAGAAAAAATATTATTGTCCAATGATATTATTCCACATCCATTTACGGATGTATCTTCATCTGTTGGTTTAGGTTTTGCCTTAGGTAGCGCTGTGAAACTTAAAATTGTAGATCAGCTTTCAATGGATTATAAAGATATTGGAAATATTGCAAAAGCAGCTAAAGTTAGTGAAGTAGGTGCTGAGCTAATACTTGACTGTTTGGATGCCTTAGGATATGTTCAAAAAAATGGCAATCAATATGCCTTTACAAAAAGGGGGTTCAAAAATCTTTCTGCAAACTCGCCTCATAATTTTCGTTACTTTATTCTCTTTTGCGATTATTTATACAAAGGATATCTTAGTTTAGACGAAACAATTCGCCTTGGTAAGCGAGCAAAATCTAGTATGTTAGAAGAAATGACTGATTATGAATGGGAATTATTTTCGAGAGCCATGATAGATATTTCAAGTACAAATTACAAAGAAGTGGCAGGAAAGATTCCGTTGGCAAAATCTGCTTCAAAATTGCTGGATCTTGGTGGTTCGCATGGGTTATATAGCATAGAACTATGTAAACGAAACGCAAATTTAAAAGCTACTATTGTTGACTTGCCCCCTGTTAAAAAATATGCAGATGAGTGTATCGCTAAATATAATGCGGGTAATAATGTTTCATTTCTTCCGGCAGATTTTATAAAGGACGAGCTTCCTCAAAATAATGATGTGATTCTTGCTTTCAACATTATACATGGGCTTAATCCATCCGAGAATGAAGCACTTGCACAAAAAGTTTACAAGTCGCTTAACAATGGAGGGATTTACGTGATACTTGACCAAATAAAAGGTATTGGCGGCAAGTCGCAGATGTCAAAAGCTACAACTTCATATATGGCTTTGAATTTATTGCATCAAGCAGGTGGTAAAACTTATTCAAAAAGTGAGGTGGACACTTTTACTCAAAAAGCAGGGTTTAAAGAAACAGTTCTCAAAAAATTAAATGCCCCGGGATTTGGTGTAATTATATGCACTAAATAAATCAAGAGTACGCGAGCAATACTCTCCTATTGTACGTTATCACATAGCCCTATATCCTAAACAGGAGCCGTGTTTCCATTTAGCCCTGTGCCTGTATGCCTATGGCAGATTGAATAAGCAAGGGTTTTGTGCAGATAAACAACTTTGGTTGTATGTGTTATTTATTTGTATCTTTGTTATTATCAATAACCAACAGTAAATTCGGGTTAAAGGTAGTTTTTTTAAGAGCTGCCATTACAGACAGTGGTAAGACAACCGTAACAACCAAAAAGTATGGGACTGATTGATATCAAAAAAGAACTTAAAAAACTTGACAAAGATAAGTTTATTGACCTTGTAGCTGAATTTTATAAAAAAACAAATCAGCAAAAGGAGTTTTTTGACTTTTATGTGAACCCCAACGAAAGGTATATGGCAATATAGTGAGACTGACCATTTACATATTGACATTACTTTTCACAACGACTGTTTTCGGGCAAAAGAAAGACAGACGGGCAGAGCTTGACATCAAAGGACGAATTAAGGAAATCTCTGTTTCGCCTGACGAGAAAATTTGGTTGGTAACAGCTATTGGAAACACTTATTACACCGAAAATATTGATTCAAATTGGCATTACGGAAAACCTATATTTCAATCAACTGACAAATTTGGTTTTGACAACCCACATCTTGAACGAATATCCTTTTTCAACAAAGACACCGCAATAATGACAGGTTACATTTCAATTAGTAAAAAGGAATACAAAAAGAACGGCTACTATTTGACAAAGGACGCAGGTAAAAATTGGAATCTTCTTGACTTCGGTGGTAACTCTTGGATTTATACTATCTACACAGACAAACAAGGAAATGCTTGGATGGGCGGTTTATCTAAAGAAGTTTACTATTCCAACGACTTTGGACAAAGCTGGAAAACATTAAAACTACCATATAAAAACTCTGACAGAACCTACGGTATCTATATGACGGATTCTAAAAACGGAATAGCGAGTTCTGATCACAACGAGATTTTGACAACTACTGATAACTGGAAAACAGTAAAACACATACCTACACCTCTTGATCAAATGAAATATCAGAAAGATGAAACCGGCTACTCTGATGAAAGAATTTCTAAAATCCAAATTTGGAACAATTACATTGTATTAAATCAACACGGACGAGTTTATTATTCAGACGCGAATAACATAGATTGGAAGTCTTTCCCAACAAAAGTTTTCGATTTTGAAGTTGATAATGATTCAAAAACTCTTTTTGCTATTTGTGACAGTTTAAAAATTGTCTCTTTCACTTCACCAACTAAATTTCATTTACTCACAAACAAGCGACTTTCAAGAAATGTTATTGATATCAAAGCCGTCAATGGTTCGCTGTTTCTTTTATCAAACGATTACGAAGTCTACAAAGTAAACAAAAATGGATTTACACACGCAATTCCATACACGACAGACGAAAGAATTGCAGAACCAAGCATTGTAAAACAAGGAACTAAATTAGTTTGGGGAACAAACGGAAAACAAATCTATTTATATGACAACAATAAGCGAGAGTGGTATAGAGAAAATGCACTTAATTTTTACATTGATGATTTTAGGCTATTAAACGATAGTGTTGCAATTCTTTGGGACGGCAACAATAACAATTATATCTATTCTTTGAACGACCACACTTCAAAACACTATTTTCCCGAGACCCCACTTGAAAACTTTTTAGCTTCGCCTGTCAAAGCGTTAATAATAAACTCAGGAAGTCAAGGTTGTTTTCATAGTTATAGTGACGAAGTTTACTATGAAAGAGTAAATGATTCTACTTTTGAAACAACAGCAATTTCAGTCAACCGTTACCAAGAAAAGAAACCGTCAAATTTTAAGAATAAAATCAGTAGTTCAGTTTTAACAACAGTATTAACCGACATTAGTTCCAACCCCACTGTAATTCCGACCTTTAAAGATTTTCGCTTTACAGAAAGCGACAAAAAGAGCTATTTGAAAATGGTGGACAATCAAATTGCAAATAAGGAAACAGATTACTTAGATAGAAAGAAAAAATCTATCAATAAAGACTTTTATTATTCTGTCCCTGCAATGCTTGACACATTAAATAATTCAGTTATCGCAACTATTTTAAATCAACAAGAAGGTTTGACAAGCACAACAAGCAATTGGTTTACAATTCAGATTATAAACCAAAATAACGACACGCTTAACATTTTAAGATCATATTATATAAAAACACTTCCTTGGAATCTTCCTTGGAAATTTGAATACAACGGACAACACTTTAACTGTTACAATATTGAATTTTCACGACTTATTAACTCTTGCATTCCTGACAACTTTACGGACAAAGGAGTTTTTAACAACAGCCGTTTAATAATGGAAGTTGCAGACTACTTATGGAACAAGAAAGAATAAAAATTACTGTCGCCAAAATATAGGATTTTAGCGAAGCTCTGCTTTGGTTTAATCCTGTGTTGAATGAATCTTACGGAGTTCAGTTGCAAGTAAAATATATTATGGGTTTTAAAAATTTCGGTGTGATTTTAAAGTATTTTAGTTTCAGTATTTCAATTGTATTCCTTTCATTTATTGCAGGAATGATTTTCACTGCATCAATCAGAAAGACGAATTTCTATAATAAAGAATTATCAAATCTCAATTTTATTAAAAACGAATTGACAAATAAAATCATTGGAGTAGGTGTAGTTAAATGGATTGTGAAAAACACATTTTTTAGGTTCTTTAACCTGAAACTAAAATTTGACCATAAAATGAATATTTCAGACATGAGATATATTAGAAATGAAATGACTAAATCTGAAATAGATCATTTATTTGCATTTATTATAGTTACCATATTTGTTATTGCGCAAATTACAATCAAAAATTTACACTTGCATCGATAATGTTATTGGTAAACATCATTATGAATTTATTTCCTACTTTACTACAACAACAAAATAAAAGGAGAATTGATAAAATGGTTTTTAGATTTGAGAAAAAACAGAAAGAATAATCTCTCATAAATGAACTGAAGGTTGCCTAGAAGGATAATAGCTCCGTTATACTTAGTTAAACAAATTATACCTTATTCAGCTTTTATATAAATAATAAATAGCTTATATTTAATACCGTGAATTATTTCACAGAAGGTCAGTACATTAAAGCATAAAAATTTCACTATACAAAACAGATAAACACCTCTTTACAAGTTATATTATAATTCTAAGGGGCAAATCAAAATCGCTTCAAAAGATATTTAAACATAATAATGATGAATAAAACCATCATAATTAATGTTTATAATGGTTAATGATGAATAAAGTCATCATGTTTTCGCTTAGTGGAAGCACCTTATTAATTCGCTTAAACAAGAATACACTAATGGCTGTCCAAATATTGAATGGTTCTTAGTATTTCATTAGCCTCTGTATGGAGAACGACATTTAGAAAATAATTTATAATACAAATACTTTAAATGAGCTTTTTACTAATTTTGCCTTAACATTAAAACACAATGTCTTATGAAAAACAATAAATGGTTCCCAACACTTCTTACAGGATTGCTTTTGACTTCCTTTGTAACTATAGAGAACTGTAAGGCTCAAATTCAAAAGGGAATAGACTTAGATGGTGAATCTGCTGATGATTACAGTGGTTGGGCGGTGAGTATGCCTGATGCAAACACAATTGCTATTGGAGCACCCCTTAACGATGTAGTAGGATCTAATGCGGGTCAAGTAAGAGTGTATAGTTGGAATGGAAATGCTTGGGTTCAAAAAGGATTAGAAATCAATGGAGAAAATGTTGATGACCAAAGTGGCAGTGCCATAAGTATGCCCGATGCAAACACTATTGCCATTGGGGCTAGTGGAAATGATGGGGCAGGATCAAGTGCCGGTCATGTTAGAGTATATAGCTGGAACGGAAATGCATGGACACAAAAAGGATTGGACATTGATGGAGAAGCTTCCGGAGATCAAAGTGGATTTTCGGTAAGCATGCCCAATGCTCATACAGTAGCCATAGGTGCTTTATTTAATGATGGTTCCGGATTAGATGCAGGTCATGTAAGAGTGTATAGGTGGGATGGAACTGCTTGGGTACAAAAAGGAATTGACATTGATGGAGAAGCTGCCGGAGATCAGAGCGGATATTCGATAAGTATGCCAGATACCAACACGGTAGCTATTGGAGCTATCTATAATAGTGGTGCAGGGAATGAATTTGGTCATGTAAGAGTGTATAATTGGGATGGCACTGCTTGGGTTCAAAAAGGAAGTGATATAGATGGCGAAACATTTAATGATCGCAGTGGTTGGTCTGTTAGTATGGGAGATGCCAATACGGTTGCCATTGGGGCTCGATATAATGACGGAGGTGGAACCAATTCAGGGCATGTACGCATATATCAATGGAGCGGGACTGCATGGACGCAAAAAGGTATAGATATAAACGGTGAAGCAGCAAATGATCACAGTGGTTGGTCAGTTAGCATGGCTAATGCCAATACACTTGCTATAAGCGCTATTTACAGTGATGGGAATGGTTCAGATGCCGGCCATGTAAGAATTTTTAATTGGAACGGAAACGCATGGATGCAAAAAGGTGTAGATATAGATGGAGAAGTAGCTGGCGACCATAGCGGGTATTCGGTAAGTATGGGAGATGCTAATACCGTTGCCATTGGCTCAAGATTTAATGATGGGTCGGCAATAAATGCCGGACATGCAAGAGTTTTTTCAATGTGTACCCCTACAACCGGAACTGACACACAAACAGCTTGCGGCAGCTACACATGGATAAATGGTGTTACTTATACTGCTAACAACAATACTGCAACACACACCTTAACCAATGCAGCAGGTTGTGATAGTGTTGTAACATTGAACTTGACCATACAAAGCGTAGATGTAAGTGTTACCAATGCAGCACCAATTCTAACTGCCAATGCCACTAATGCCACTTATCAATGGCTGGATTGTGATGCTAACATGAGTGAAATTTTAGGGGAAACCAATGCCCAATTTATAGCACCAACAAATGGAAATTATGCTGTGACCGTAACACAAAATGGCTGTACCGATACCTCAACTTGTTATTCTATTACCACAGTGATGTTAAAAGAGAATTCGGCTTTACAAGCAATTCGTGTCTATCCAAACCCTGCCTCTAGTTATATTACTGTTTTTAGTCAGCAAACCGAATTGAGTACCTTAACCTTATTAGACAATCTAGGTAGAATAGTATATCAAACTAATTCTGTGAGTCATGAACATAAAATACCTGTTTCGCATTTATCCAATGGATTATATTTGTTACAACTTGAAACCAAACAAGGGGTAAGCTTTCGCTTAGTGGAAGTACAATAATAATTCGTTTAAGCGAGAATACACTAACGGCTGTCCAAATATTGGATGGCTGTTTTTGATTCGCGAATCAAAAATAACTTTTGGTGGTGTTGTAAATTATTTTTGTTATCATCACAAAAGTTTTAAAGCATAATGAAACAATAAACTCTAGCTAATATATCAATGTCAGAAACTAAAATTTTCTATCCATCAAGCCTTGCAGCATGGGAAGATTGGTTGTCAACGCACCACCTTTCGGAAACTGCTGTGTGGCTTGTTTTTCATACCAAAGCATCTGGTAGATTTTCGCTTTCTTGGAGTGAAACTGTTGATGTGGCGCTTTGCTATGGTTGGATTGACAGTAAGAAAGTAAGAATTGATTCTGAAACTTCGCATCAGTTTTTTAGCAAACGCAAAGCCAATAGCACTTGGTCAAAAATTAATAAAGAAAAAGTTACCCAACTTATTGCAAGCGGACGTATGCAAGCTGCAGGATTACGCAGTATTGAGTTGGCAAAACAAAATGGTTCGTGGGCTTTATTAGACGAAGTTGAAAAGCTCATTATACCTCAAGATTTAAAAACTGAGTTTGATAAATTTCAGGGCTCACAACTGTTTTTTGAAAGTTTGAGTAGGTCTGTTCGAAAAATGATGCTGCAATGGTTAGTTTTAGCCAAACGACCCGAAACCCGAAAACAACGCATTCATGAAATTGCGGTAAATGCCGGAAAGAGAAAGAAACCCAAGCAGTTTTGAGAAAAGTTAAGTTTGAATTTGAATAATTTTTCTTCTCTTTTATTTGCAAAAAATTTAGACTTTTACATCATAAAACCACACCATGAAAAAGAAACTATTATTGGGACTACTGCTGGTAGCAACATTTTGCTCAGGAATGGCATTTAATAAATTCATGTTTCAAAAGGAAACACCGGAAATGAAACGTGTAACCGGCATTGGGGGCATTTTTTTTAAGTGCAAGGATCCCAAGAAAGTGCGTGAGTGGTATAGCAAACATTTGGGTTTAAGCACCAATGATTATGGAACAGTATTTGAATGGTATCAAGGGGCTGATAGCACCAAAAAAGGGTTTACACAATGGAGTCCCTTTAACGAGAAAACAAACTATTTTGAGCCTTCCGATAAAGATTTTATGATTAATTATAGGGTTGAAAATTTGAATAAATTAGTTACTGTTTTAAAAACTGAAGGTGTTACAATAGTTGATTCCATTGCAAGGTACGATTATGGTAAATTTGTGCATATATTAGACCTCGAAGGCAATAAAATTGAACTTTGGGAACCAAACGATGTGGAGTTTGAAAAGTTAGGAAAACAAATTGGTGCACAAACTACCAAATAGCCATTAATTCTTTATGACGATAGTTAAAAATTATGGGGTATCTATTGGAATCTTTTGCACCATAGCGCTTATGGCAATAGCCATGCTTAAGTACCCCGGAGGAACCTACTTAGATGCCACCACCACCGGATATGATTGGACGCAAAATTTTATCAGTAATTTATTTAAAGAAAAAGCTTTGAATGGTGCGGATAACAAGGCTCAATTATGGGCTTTTGCAGGTATGTTTTTTTATTCCATTACTTGTGCCATATTTTTCATTCATACTGCCAAAAAAATACCCCATACAACTGCATCAAACTTTATCAAATATGCAGGAATTTTAACTATGCCGTGCATTTTAATGGTGGCAACACCTTTTCACGATTTAATGTTGGCAGTCTCCAACTATTTATTTTGGGCCTGCATTATTGCCATTACGGTATATTTATTCAAATCAAAGAGCTATGTTTTTGCCATTTACGCTTTGATATGTATTCTCATTTTTTATTATGCCACCTATTTGTACCTAACTCAGAGTTGGGAAACTTTAGTAATTATTCAAAAGATAAATAACATAAGTGCATTAATTCTCATTTTTAGTTTAGAATATTTTACTACCAACGAAAATTTCAAATTAGCAGCCAAAGAATAACTCTTCACATGAATACCTTCATTGCAATTTTACGTGGCATTAATGTTAGCGGACAAAAAATTATTATAATGGATTTGTTGCGTAACCTTTTCGAAAACACGGGTTTTTTCAATGTTCGCACTTACATTCAAAGTGGCAGTGTACTTTTTTGGGTGAGAAAACAAATTCAAAAGAATTGGAACAATTAATTACTTCACAAATCGAAAACGAATTTGAATTTCAAGTACCTGTTATTGTTTTGACACAAGCTGAGTTACGACAGATAGTTGAAAACAATCCGTTTTTGAGCGATAGCACTAAAAATCCAGTGTTTATGCACGTTACATTTTTGTCTTCAACACCTAAGCATGATACCATTGACCAACTAACAGCCAAAAATAGGAGAGCAAGAAGCAATTTTTCTTATTGATAATGCGCTTTACCTTTATTGTCCTAATGGTTATGGCAAAGCCAAGTTGAACAATAATTTTGTGGAATCGAAATTAAAGGTACAAGCAACCACCAGAAACTTGAAAACAACCTTAGAGCTGCTGAAAATGGTTGAGTAAATGGTGTACTGATCAGTTAAAGAATGAGAACAATAAACACATGAGTAATTTATTATGTGCAATTATATTCATTTATTTTCTTTATTAATGCCCTGCTCCGGTAATTCTTAGCTCGTTCAAATCCAATTGCATTTCTGCTTTGCGAATTTCCTCATCGCTGAAGTATTTTTCTTTACGCAATACAAAAAGTTCTTTACGCTGTTGGGCAAAAATGTCAAGTAATACCTGGTGGTATAAATCTATTTCGTATTGCTCGGTTTCGCTACATTCTAAAGATTCTAAACGTTGTGTATCATTCGTAACAGTTTCTTCCAAGCGGCTTTTATAAAAACCTATCAACTCATTCTCATGCACAGCTTCGGCATATTTTTCTTGAATAATTTTTAACGCTAATTTGTTTAATCGCAATTGAATCCCCGCTTCCTGTTCATCTTCAGGAGTAATATTGTCTATCTCCTCAAGCTTGATGAGTTTAATTAAAAAAGGTAAGGTCAATCCTTGAAAAACCAGCGTAACAAAAATGACTACGAAGGTAACAAATACAATCAAATTGCGGTGCGGAAATTCGGTACCATCACTCATCAACATCGGAATGGAAAGTGCAGTAGCTAACGAAACCACGCCACGCATTCCTGCCCAACTCATGGCCATAGGCAATTTCCACCCGGGCGAAGGCTCTTTCCGCGCTTTTACACTGTACCACCGAGGAAGATGCATAGTTGGATAAACCCATAAAAAGCGCAAGGCAATTACAATGGCACTGATGATTAAGCCGTATTTAATACCATCGGCTATGGAGTATTCGCCCAAACCCGCAACGATGTCGGGAAGAGAAAGCCCTATAAAAATAAATACCAAGGCATTCATTACAAATATCATGGTTGTCCACACGCCCAACATGTTTAGGCGTGTGCTCCCTGTTTGAAAAACCTCATGCGAGCGATACGAAATAAACAAACCGCCACTCACCACCGCCATCACTCCCGAATAGTGAAAATGCTCTGCAGCCAAGAACAAGATATAGGGTGTCATTACCGTTAGGGCTGCATCAATAGCTGGTGTGGTAGGCAAAAATCGATGGATTACATACATCACATGTGCACCTGTAAGACCAATTACCACACCCATTCCGGCAACGAGGAAAAACTGCCCGGTAGCTTCCTGCATTGAAAAAGCTCCTGTAAGAACCGCTGCTAAAGCAAATTTGAATACTATAAGTGAGGAGGCATCGTTGACCAAACTTTCGCCTTCCAATATCGTTAATAACCGCTTAGGTACTTTCATACCCTTTAATACTGTTGCCGCAGCAATGGCATCGGGTGGCGAAACAATGCCTCCTAGCAGAAATCCCAATGCCAGCGTAAATCCCGGTATGATAGAAGCCGATGAATAGGCTACTATCGTAGATGTAAAAAACACCAGGCCAAAAGCCAATTGTGTTATAGGTCGTTTCCATTTCCAAAAATCATTCCATGAAGTGTACCATGCAGCTTCGTATAGCAATGGTGGTAAGAAGATTAAAAAAATCAATTCAGGGTCTAAATGCAACTTAGGAACACCCGGAATAAAACTAATGCCTAGGCCGGCTATCACTAAAAAAATGGGATAAGCAACATGAATGCGTCTTGCAAGCATGACCAAAAGGAATACGGCAAATAAAAGAGCTAAAATGTAAAGTATTGTAAGGTGCATATTTAAGAAATGAACTACCTGTTTTTATATTTAATAAATAAAAAAGCTATTTCGATTGCCCAATATCTAAACGGTTAAATTTCCCATCTGCTTGTTGATGAAACTTAAAATAGACTTTGAAAGTTCCCCACTGTCCGGCAAAGAAATTTCCCAAAATATCCTTGCCGTTGTTCTCTACTTTATCAATAGTCAAGAATTTCTCTTTGTGCTTAAACGCATTATCAAAAAATGAAGTAAAATTCATGGTTCTGCCGTCATCCGTAAACACAGCATCTTTTGTGAAAAAAGAAAACCATGCATTCTTATCATTGTTTTGCAGTGCTTCTATGGCTTGCTTAACTTGAGGGTTAGTAATTTTTGAAATATCCATCTTTTGGTCTGTTTTTGTTTGAGTTGATGAAGTTTTTGTTTTTGATGTTTGCGCATGAAGGCTCAAGGTAAGCGCAAACAAAAGTAGTATTAATATCTCTTTTATCATTACCTGTTTTTTAAAGGATGTTGCAAATAAATGATAATTAAATTGAGCAACAGAAACGGAACTTCAATGGCAGCACCTTTTAAATCTTTATGAAGGAGTTGCATACATATAATCAATAAAATTCCGGCAGCCATCAAAAAATTGCCCCATACAAATGTTTTAGGAAGTAGTATCAACAATGAGGCCATCAAAGTTACTGCCCCATTAATAATCACAGCATTTTTGCCGAAGTTCCATTTGCCAAACATTTCCAACATTTCTGGTTTGGCCGTAAGCATGTTCCATCCGTGTTTAATGCCCATAAATACGGCAAAAAGAATCAGAACAGAGTTGAGAATTTTCGGAATCATTGTACTAAGGTTTTCTAATACGAAAATAATAAGTCTATTTAACAACACAAATAAATTTCACATGATATAATTTATTTTTTTTGTGTCTATTTTGGTTTTACGATCGTTTATTCGCCATAAAATCGCTGATGCTGATTGTAATTAATACTGCATTAAGCTTCGATTAGAATTAATAGGATTTATAAGAAATTTGTATATTACTCAATACCTTACTGCTTCACTTTTTTAAATAGGCCTTTCTTTTTTCTTCAGGAAAATGTTCAATGGCATAGCGCAACATGGTTCGCGGCATTTGCGAATAGTTCTTTTCTAAAAACTTTTCTTCGGCTTCCATTGAACAACGCTTACCAACTTCTCTAAGCATCCACCCAACAGCCTTATGTATGAGGTCATGCTTATCCTTCATAAGCATGAAGGCTATGTGTAAGGCATCTTCTTCTTTACCTTGTTTGATGGAATGAAATGTGGATAGCATGGCAATTCGCCTTTCCCATAATAGAGTTGATTGAGCGAGCTTGCTCAATACTTCTGTTTTGTATGCTTTATCTTCTAACCAGTGCCCTACAATATGTTCTGCACTTGCATCTACCAAATCCCAGTTATTTATTTGTTCGGTATTTCGCAAATACAAATCGTAACATTCTTTTTGAGTTTCTTTTGTTCCTTTTCGGTATCGTTCAATCAAAATCAATAGAGCCGCCATTCTAAACTCGTGTTCTTTTGATTGTAATAACAATTCAATACTTTCTAAGGAAAGTGTTTTGAAACTCTTTACTAAATTTCTTACTTGCGGCATAGTAACACCAATAAAAATATCTCCTTCCCCATATTGTCCTTTACCGGTTTTAAAAAAACTGGAAAGTTTTTCCGACTTTTCCGGATTACTTAATGATAATAATTGCTTTTGAAGGTCTTGAAGTTTTGCCATTTTTAATTCATTTATTTGTAATAAATTATTTCAATATTATGTTTGGAAATTTACCGATAGTATTTTATTAGGGCAACAAACTCTGGTTGACAGACATCATAAGGCATATTTCTTGTTCGATAAAATATTTTATTACCATGGCAGATAATCATAAGTTAAATAGTTATGGTAATTAATTGTCAAGATAATTCTTTAAGTAATGCCCTATATCTTTTCAAAAAAAGATATCGGCTGATAAATCCTATAAAAACATGTTGTTCATCAACTAAAGGTAAATACCACGTATCAGACTCTTCAAATTTTCTAACTACATTTTGCATTAATTCGCCTTTCATTACAAACCCGTTTGGATATTCAGATATTTCACTTGCTGTTATTATGTGAGATTGGTCTGTTTTACTCATCACTTGATTTAACCTTTCTCTTGATATCATTCCGAAAAAATAACCATCTTCCCCGACTACGGCTACCACAGATTTGTCTGTATTCTTAAACCTAGTATATATTTCAGCAATGGTTGAATGATTATTCATTATTATATCGTCTTTTTCTACACATTCCATTAATGAAATTTGTGTAATTGTATTTCTGTCTAACTGAGAAGTGAAGATTTTTCCTTCACCGGCTAAATGTATCATTTCGGGATTTATAGGGGAAAAATATTTATTTATCAAAAAGGAAGTTACTGATACTATCATAAGCGGAATAAACAAATCATATCCCGAACTTATTTCTGCAATCAAAAATATTGCGGTAAGTGGTGCATACATAACTGCAGAGAGTACACCCGCCATGCCCACAAGCATTAAATTAGTTACAGGAACATGGTTAAATCCTATTAATGAAAGTCCATATCCAAAGGTATATCCCAATAAGCCTCCGGAAATTAATGATGGGGCAAAATTTCCATCTACCCCTCCGGAATTTAATGTTGCACTTGTGGCAACAGCTTTTGCTAAAGTAGTTAATAAAAGCATTATAAAAATAAAAGCTTCATGGCCGCTAAAGAAATCAATTATATGCTGATTGATTAAAGAATGAATATTCCCTTGATCCAACATTTTAATGTTTATGTACCCTTCGCCATAAACACCCGGAAAAAGCACGCACATACTCGACAATATGATGCCGCCAATGAGTGCCCTACGAAAACTTCCATATTTAAATTTTTGAAGTATTTTTTTTATTTTATGTCCGATAAGAATATAGTAACGAGAATATATTCCGGAAACTAAACCTAGTGCTACAAAGTAGAACACATTCCTGTAATCAAAAAGCTCTCTTTTTCCTAAAATAAACAAAATATCGTTATTTAAAACTACAGTGGTTAATAAACTCCCACACATTGAAGCTATTATCAATGGGATAAAATCAGAAAATACAATTCCGGTCAATAATACTTCGAATGAAAACATAATACCTGCAATAGGAGCATTAAATGCTGATGCAATGCCTGCTGCAGCACCTCCGGCAAGCAACAAGGTTTTTTCTTTATACCCCAATCTATATCTCTTGGCAAAGTTTGAACCTATTGCTGCACCTGTAATAACCATTGGAGTTTCTAATCCGGCAGAGCCACCTAACCCAACAGTAATAGCGCTTTGCACCATTTGTGAATGGGTTTCTTTTCTGTTTATATTACTTTCGTGTTGTGCAATATCTATCAAAATAGAGCTTAATTTAATTTCTTCCCGTCTTCTATAAATATAACGTGATATAAAGGTTGTAAGTAAAATACCTATAATGGGCAATGTACCATAAGCAATCATCCTGTTTTGTTCTGATAGGTTACCCATCAAATTTACCTGAATATAGTGCACAATTGTCTTGAGACAGATACCTGCAACACCTCCTAAAAAACCAACTATAATTCCTGATAAAACTAAAAATTGAAAGCGAGTTAATTGTCGTTTCGACCAAAGTACTAGAATCTCAAAAATGTTATATTTCTGTAAAGTGTAAGTTTTTACTATTCTACTAAAATATTTGAAATTACTATAAAGCTTTCTTAATTTATCTTGTAGCATGGTACGTGATTTGAACTAAATCAATGCCTAAATGTAGTTTTTTCTGGTTGTTTTGCCTAATATAATTTAGTATTTTTAATACTATTATGTTTACATTAACTTCATCACACGCAGTTTATTTGTTTAACTGTACTGTCATATCCTAGCTTTCTTTTATTGAGCTACCTTGCATATTTTTGGATATTTGTATTGAGTTATTCAACCTTATAACTTATTACAATAACCTTCCATAAAGGAATAGATTGTGGTTACTAGCCTTTAATTGGAGTTTCATTGTTGCGATAAATTTCAAACAGAAATATAATATCAAAATATAAAGGAGATAAAGTTTATAGGTAAGGTAATCCTACTACGTAATACATTGTTCAGAACAAATATTATTAACTTCTCAATAACCTGGAAATTTGGCAATAAATGAAACGATTTTCACTATTGTCTTCGCAAATTATTGATTTATTAAAGCCCAAAAACCTTTGAAATATACTGAATACAAAAGCAGTAATATTACCTGCAGATTATGATATACTAGCAAGCTGATATTTAATAGTAATAAAATTTATACACATACTCAGCCATTAGATTAGAATTGTTTTCGTGAGAAGAGAGCTAAGTAATATGATGTTTATAAAGTGTGAGAATTTTTAAAAAAGGTTGAAGAACTTAAGTTCTTCAACCTTTTTTATTGTGTTTGCTTTAAGAGTAGATGGTTTAGATTATTACCTTGGCAATTTCTTTTCAATTAATATTTACTAATACCAAATTAATAACTCATTTCTTTAATCATAAGCTTAAGAACCCTTATAGATTCTTTCATACAGCTTTTATTCTTAAACAATCAATTAAAATTCAGTTTGTAAATACTACTGTTTTTAATGTCATGGTGTGAACTAAATGTTACACCAAGATCTTTTACAAGCCCCGTATCAAGACCGTAAACCCAGCCATGAACAGATAATTTTTGCCCTTTACTCCATGCCTCCTGAACAATCGAAGTTATAGCTAAATTCAATACTTGTTGCTTGATATTCCATTCTACAAAACGGTCAAATTTTTCTTTCTCATCAACTATAGCCTCTATCTCATTTTTTCTAAACCTATAACTGTCTTTAATATGTCGAATCCAGTTGTCAATTATACCTATCGTTGAACTTCCCATGGCTGCTTTAACTCCTCCACAGCCATAGTGTCCACATACTATTACATGTTTTACTTTCAGTATGTTTATAGAGTAGTCCAACACGCTTAACATATTCATATCAGAGTGGATAACCATATTTGCGATATTTCTGTGAACAAACACTTCACCCGGTTGAGCTCCAATAACTTCATTTGCCGGAACTCTACTATCCGAGCATCCAATCCACAAAAGTGGGGGAGTTTGTACATTTTTTAATTTATTAAAATAATCAAGGTCTATGGCTAATTTTGATTCAACCCACTTTTTGTTATTCTCTATTAATTTATTATAAAATTCTGACATAGTATTCAATTTCTATTAATTCGTATTATTATTATATAGTTCTTTTTTACTTTTTTTACTTCTTAGATTTTTAAAGAATTGCGGATTTCTGTCCATCATTGATAGCAGATTTAATTCCCGAAATAATTTCACCCGATGATTTATGCCTTTCGCGATGCTTCATCAATAAACTATGTTCTATGGAAACTTTTCTAATATCAGTTTCGGTATTATCTAAATCATACACATCTTTAAACCCTATAAGAGCTACCTCAATGTTTCTTAAAGGAGCACGAATTTCTTTAAACTCTTTAATACTATCTTGAATATCATGAGCTATATACACCGTATCAGAAGCGTTTATAATCACTTTTGAATGATCGGGAATCTTGTCTAGTGTAAACAATATGGCAGCTTTGTTTAGGAATGATACTTCTTGGGCTAAGTGAATGTGAATAACATCACCATCTTTGTACTCTTCCTTTCTGAAATAATAAGCTCTTTTCATATTGCCACGCAAAATAAAAAAGATACTGATTATCATTCCTAATCCTACTCCTGTCAACAAGTCGGTAAATACAACTACTAATACAGTAACGATAAACGGAGCAAATTGATATTTCCCTCTTTGATAAAAACGCTTAAATACAGCAGGTTTTGCTAATTTATACCCAACTACTAATAACACTGATGCAAGTACCGAAAGCGGTATTTTATTCAATAGAAACGGAATAGAGAAAACACTTACCAATAGCAAAGTTCCATGAATAATTGTGGACATTTTAGATTTAGCTCCGGCATTAGTATTTGCTGATGAACGCACCACTACTGATGTCATAGGCAATCCTCCTAATAATGAACTTATGATGTTACCTGTTCCCTGTGCTTTTAATTCAAGATTAGTATCGGTCAAACGTTTTTGAGGATCCATCCTGTCTGATGCTTCAATGCACAATAAGGTTTCTATAGATGCAACAACGGCAATGGTTATGGCAACTGTCCAAACTTCTTTATTTACAAAACTTGAAAAGTTTAACTCCCCGGAGAAATTTATAAAATCAGGAAGAATAATAACCCATTTTAAATCACTCAGACTTTTTACAATTGGAAGTTCAACTAGATATTTTGAAGAAGTAATAGCAAAAGGACTTTCGGTTGAAATAAAGATTTCGTTCAATACCGTTCCAACAATTACCGCTACCAAGGCACTTGGAAGCAACTTTAGTTTTTTAAGAAATTCTATTTTATCCCAAACAATGATAATTGCTAAAGAAACAAGAGCGATAATAAGAACCCCCGGCTGAATTTGAGTAAAGGCCTTAGAAAGGTCTAAGAAGATATCAAAGCCATTCCCGATTTCAACATCAGAACCAAGCGCTATAGGAATTTGTTTTATGAAAATAATAATTCCAATACCTGCCAACATACCTTCAATAACGTTGTTAGGAAAATAATTTGAAATAGCGCCAGCTTTTAGGAAGCCAAGTGTAAGTTGTATTAACCCTGCAATAAATACAGCAGTTAAAAGTACTTCAAAAGATCCTAATGTAAGTATTGCGGAAAGTATGATGGCTGTTAGTCCTGCAGCAGGTCCGGAAACACTGATGTGCGAATCGGAAATGAAACCAACCACAATTCCTCCTATTATTCCTGCAATGATTCCCGAAAATAAGGGGGCTCCTGATGCCATAGCAATGCCAAGACACAAAGGTAGGGCAACCAAAAAGACAACTAATCCTGAAGGGAAATCATACTTCAGGTTAGTCAAAAGATTAATTTTTTTTGACATTTTCCAGTATATTAAGTATTAACAATGTATTCGAGTTTTTAGTTCGAATATGAATATCTCATCAAAAGATATTTTGATGGATAAAAAAACTTATGATATATACTGGTTCGGTTCGGGAGGCGGTAGAGCTATCTTAACAAAACCATTATCTATTCTTAGATTAGTATCAGTCAAAAATTTATTACTGATATTTAAATCTTGAAAGTGGGTGGTGTTAAGTTTTTGAGTATATAATAATGAAGCAATTATTTTCTGAAATTTGTGAGTTTCATCCTCTTCTTCAGATAGGGTATAAATGATAGAAATATCGTCCATATTGCTTCCTGCTCTGAGAAGAAAAGGAGATACAATAAAAAATGAAAATATGGTTAAAAATAATATAGCCTTAGTTTTCATGCATGCAAAAGTAACATTTTTCTTTTTTTAGGCAAGATGATATTTGTATTTTTTACATTATATTAACGGTTGTTTTTATTTAAGAATTTAGGCAATGTGAAGGTTAAGATGTCGGCTTTTTTCTTTTGTCTTCATGACATCTGTTTATTTCTTATAATAGTCCAAATCAATCTTCCTATTTTGCAACCCTACAATATTATTGCTCTTCAAACTATTTTATTCTTGCATCAGAAAAAATATTACACTCTTGTAGTTTGTGATACACCTTACCCAAGTTGCTCATTAATAATATAATTGGTATAAAAAGTTCTTGGGGATTAATAGCAATATTTTGACCGTTTGAAATAGCCAAATACAAATAGCATTAACAATTTACTTGGTTAAGTTCACAATTTAATAAAATTTTTTAATCTGTAACAACATATAAGAACATCTTGTCAAAACAATATGTAAATTTGCGCAAAAAATATATATGCTTTTAGTTGATGTTTTTCCCAATATTTTAGACCCCGGAGTCATTATTTCTTTATTGACTCTTACTTTTTTAGAAATTGTTTTAGGTATAGATAATATTATTTTTATATCCATAATATCTGCAAAGCTACCCAAAGAGCAGCAGCCGAAGTCACGCCAACTGGGTTTACTATTAGCGATGGGTTTTAGGATTTGCTTGTTGTTTGGTATTACCTACATAATTAAGCTAACCAATCCTTTGTTTTATGTTCCTTTTATAGAACACGAGGGGGAAGCTATTGGAATTAGTGTAAAAGATATGATTTTAATTCTTGGAGGCTTATTTTTGATAGCAAAAAGTGTTTCAGAAATTCATCATAAGTTAGAAGATAACATAACCCAAAGTTCAGAAACAAGCGTTTCAAAAAAGGCAGTTACCTCTTTTGGTGCAGTTATATTGCAAGTGATAATGATTGACGCTGTTTTTTCCATTGACTCCATTTTAACAGCCATTGGTTTAGTAGATAATGTTTGGATAATGATAATTGCTGTGATTATTTCTATTGGAATAATGATGATTTTTGCTACTCCGGTTGCTAATTATATTGATAGAAACCCAACCTTACAAATTTTAGCCTTAGCATTCTTAGTTGCGATTGGGATTATTTTAATAGCCGAAGGTTTTCATCAACATATTAATAAAGGATATATATATACTGCCATGGCGTTTGGCTTGTCTGTAGAATTCTTAAATATGCGTTTAAGAAAGAAACATTATATACAACTTAATAATCAAAATGCCCTTTCTGAGAAAAAGAAAGAAGAATAGGTAATGCTTTTTTAGCTATCTCTTTTTAGCTCATGCAACTATTATTTGTTGTAGAAGACGATATTTATTAAAGCTATTAACCCAATATATTTATTGATTTTAGCTTATGATTAAACTGTAGATTTTCGTTAGACAGTACTAAACTCCGTTTTTCTTTTGAAGATGGTTTATGTTTTTATAATCCTCGTACAATAGATTTTGTGTTGGTCAACCCACATTTCTATCTCACGTTATAGGTATAGATGATATTGATATTTGAAGAATTTGTCAAAGTATTTATGCCGAGCTAATTCAAAGAGGTTGGTATATATTCCCAAAACTAAGGAGCTGATTGCCTTAAGCCAAGTGTTGAATAAAAACAGGAAGAATATGCTCATTTCATTCATCAGGATAGCACAATTCAACGTCTAAAAATATTTCAATTGGGAAAGGCGAAAAATGTAAAGCCTGCCGGTAGGTTATCTCTTACCTACAACTCTTGCAGCTTGTATTCGTGAAGTAACATGCAATTTGCTGTATATTTTTGTAACATTATTTCTAACAGTGTTTGGGCTTAACCCTAGTTCTATAGCTATCTCTTTGTACTCCAATCCGTCCACTAATAGGGTTAAGATTTCTTTTTCTCTTTCCGTAAGGTTGTGTTCGTTTTCTTGTCCTGTTTTTTCTTCTTTGTTGAATTTCTGTTCAGTATTTGTGAGTAAATTCAAAACTTTCCGTGCAATGCTTGGCGACATTGGTGCACTTTCGCCTTTCATGAGGCTTTCAATCGCCTCCGAAATTTTTTCAAGGGGTTCATCTTTTAGCAAATAACCGTCAGCACCCGCTTTTATGGCATTAAATATTTTTTCGTCCTCGTCAAAAATTGTAAGCATCAGGTAGTGCATTTTTGGGTAACGCAATTTGCCCTCGGCAACAGCTTCAATACCATTCATTATCGGCATGTCGATATCCATTAGCACCACGTGAGGTTCTATGGAATTTCTTGCTTCCCTCATTTCTTTAAGAAAATCTTTTCCGTTTTCAGCAGTAAATACTACATTGAAATTAGGCATATTATTTAGCTTTTCTTTTAAGGTAAAGCGAATATTCTTTTTGTCATCAACAATAGCGATATAAATCATATCATTTATTTTTTGCCAAAGTTATACGAGTCAAAAGTGTTATAAAATAGTACAGTTATACTAATAACTTGTATGTTGTTCCTTTGTTTATTTCTGTTTCTAAAGTAAGCGATATGCCAAACTCTACAGCACGTTTTTTTATATTTTGCAGTCCGTATTGTTCCTTGTTTTTCTCATTCACATCAAAGCCTACACCATTATCACTAATGATTATCATTAGTTTTTCATCTTGGCTATACATTTCTATCTTTACTTCTGAGGCTGCAGCATATTTAAAAGCATTATTCAAAATTTCCTGACAAATACGATACAAATTTAATCCTAATAATGCTTCGAATTCGCGCTGTTTTTTTATGCTTTCAATATAATGAATTTTGGTGTTACTATGTTTAAATAAGTTTCTTGCAAACACTTTTAGTTTGTCCGAAAAATCTTGTATTTTGATGTTTGCATCACTTATTGTCCATATAGTTTCACGCAAGCTACTGATAACAATTTTTACAGATTGGCTGATACTTTCCGTTATTTCTCTGCGCTTTTCTTTACCTTCATCGTTAATGCCATCTAAGGAATAAATTATATATGAAAGTTGCCCCCCTATATTATCGTGCAAATCTCTGGCTATGCGCTCTTTGTCTTTCTGCAGGTTTTGTAGTATGATGAGTTCGTTTTGCTTTATCTTTAAGTTGTTTCTATTGATAAGCCACAATCCCAATGCTATCAGCAACAAAAACACAACCACAACAACTAATAATATAAGCTTATTTTGCTCGTGTTTTTCTTTCAGTAATTTATTTTCATTTTCTTTTTTTTCTGTGTCGTAAAGGGTTTCGTACTTTGCAATGTTTACCGCTTTTTCAGATTGCAGCACAGAATCTTTGAAGTGAAACCACTTCCACATATACGTTCGCGCAGAGGTATCGCGCAACATAACTAAACATTCTGCTTTGGCTCTGTAGGCATTTAGAATTGCTTCACGATTGCCTGTTTTCAAATAAAGTTCTTCCTCCTTATTCACATACTTCAATGCTTTATCATAATCCTTTATCAAATAAAAATAATAATTAAATCGTTTGCTTGCAGCGAAAGCCATCATTCCTTTGTCATTTGACAATTCGGCATACTTTTCGGCTTCGGCTATCATCTTTTCAATTTTTGCAGGATTCTTAGAAGTGTTTAAATGCAGTTCGGCAAGGGTAGAATAGGTTTGCGATAAGCGGGCATAATCATTTTCCTTCAACATCAACTCAATGGCTTTGAAACTATATTTGTCGGCTGAGTCAATCTTTTTGGCTTCAATGTATAAAACACCCAAAAAATAGTATGCTTGCGAAAGCAAAGTATCAAGATTGTTCTTCCTAGCAATTTGCATAGCATTGTAACTCCATTTGAAAGATGCCGTGTGGTCGTATAAGAAATAGTGGCACTTAGCAATTGATAGTGAGGCACGAGCCATAGCAGCCTGGTTATTTTGTTCTTCTGCCTGCTTCAAAGCCTCTAAATATTTTTCCTGTGCGAGCGGATAGTTATTTTGTTCGTAAAGTTGTTTGGCTTCTCGAAGTGTGGTTTCTGCCAATTGGCAATATGAGTTTACAGTGCTTAGGATGCACAAACATAAGCAATAAAATATTTGCAGTTTCTTATTCATGGATTGAGTTTACAAAGGTATTAATATATGCTATTAGTAAGTATGGTACATCTGTACTATTTCTTGGCTCTATACGATTGGTGAATTTTGCTCAAACAAAAAATTAAAGTTATGAGAAAAAATATCCTAAAAACAATCGCAGTCGTGGCAAGTATTACGATGGGTGTAAATACAAATGCCCAAGCTCCTTCCTGGCAATGGATAGGTACAGGCAGTGTTAATGGTGGTAATCCAAGTGGAGTTACATCATACAATATTAAGGTAGATAACTTGGGTAATAGTTATGTTTCTGTACGGCATAACGCAAATTTAGCTATTCAAAAGTATTCCCCATCCGGAACAATGATTTGGCAGGCTTCAACCATAGGTAGTAGTGCTTTAAATACATTTGGCGATATTGCTCTCGATAACAACAACAATTTATACATTACCGGATTATTTTACCAGGGATACATAATAATAGGTGCAGATACATTAGTTACAGATAGTCTTGTTGGTATTAGTGCATTTGTTGCAAAACTTGACTCTAGCGGTAATTTTATTTGGGCAAAAGAAGCGTCATCAATTTCGAAAGGCCTAGCGATAACCGTAAATCAGGCAGGAGAAGTAATTGTTGGTGGAACTACTCAGGGTGACCCAAATACAACGATTACTTTGGGAGGACTTACAACATCTCGACCATCATCTAAGCAATATTATTTCCTGTCGAAGCTCGATGCCAATGGAAACGGACAATGGTTGAATTTATATGAGGCGGCTCATCCTCATCCAAGTAACAGAGCATGGATAAAAGAGTTAACAACGGATAATTCCGGTAACATTTATGGAACCGGTTTAATTGACGTTGGTTCCACAGCCCCTTTTGATTTCGGAGGTGTTTCTTTACCCGCAAACGGTAGCGGTTCAGGCGAAACATCTATAACCTTTAAAACGGATGGTAACGGCAATGTGGCATGGGTAAAACGAAGCAGTTTTCCACAATATAATGAGAAAATAAGTGGCTATGGTATAGGAGTAGATAATGCAGGTAATGTATATACAATGGGATGGATGAAAAGCGACTTCAATTTTGGCACACATTCGTTAACATCGCAAAGTAGTAGTTATCTTTATGGAGGTGCGGATATGTTTATAGTAAAGTATGATAATAACGGGAACGAGGTATGGGCAAGAACCATTGTGCCTGTTCTATTGAGTAACAATAGTTTTTCAAATGAAGCGGGTATGACGGTTGATGGGAATGGCGATATCTATATAACCGGTATTTGCAAACCTTATGGTTTGGGAACTTTAGACCTCGGGAATGGTGTAACGGTAAGCACTACAAATTCATCAAACAATTTATATGTCATAAAATTGAACAACGCTGGATTGGCTCAATGGGCAAAATGGACCAGTTCAAATCTAAATTTTGATAATTTGTACGACATAGATATAGACCCGGCTGGGAATTGTTATGTTGTAGGACGTTGGATAACTGGTACTGGTTATGATGGATTACCTGCACCAACAGGCGACCCTATCTTGGTATTAAAGTTAGGGAACAATCCTATTGGTGGATTTGGAAGCCTAGAGTTGAACGCTATCTCATTTGATATTTATCCCAACCCTACCACAGAAACGGCAATTGTCGAAAATATGCCAAGCGGTTCAACCCTAACGATTACAGACATTACAGGTAAAATAGTTTATAGTTCTTTTATTAATAAAGAGCAGTCTATCATCAATACTTTAGAATTTGAAAATGGGGTTTACATTATTCGGGTTGAGAATAACGGCAGTGTTGCCAACAGAAAATTAGTCGTAAGCAAGTAAGTATTAAACTATATAAAAAATATAAAATCATGAGGAAAAAATCTATTTAAAACAATTGCAGTAATAGCAAGTATTACAATGGGTGTAAATGCAAATGCGCAAATGACACTTTCAAAGAATATTCCAACAGTTGGTACAAAATGGGATTCATATGGCAAGTTGTGCTTTAACTCAAATATGCCTACGCCTCCAAGTCCTAGTTACGGCTCAAACCAAACATGGGATTATCAAAGTGTTTACAATCATTCCAGCATGGGGGCAGAATATTATAACGGGCAATTTGAAGTGATTCCTTTTAGCTCTATAGCTCAGCAAGACCTTGATTCGGCTTCTAACGCAACCTACGCAGTTAAATTAACTTCAGCAAATACTTTTGTACCCGATATGTTGTATTTTTATGAAGACATAGGAGATTCTTTAAATATGATAGCACAAAAGTCAGGCACAGATCCTACTATGCCGATTAGCAGTCAGTTGCAGCGCTTTTTTTGTATTTAATACTCCAATCAATGCTACAATGATAGCACAAGTTTCTGAGCTTAAATATGTGGGTGATGGTACATTAACAACGGGTAATCATACCTTCAATAATTTGGCCTTGCTTGAAACAGTAAATTCGCCCACCATGACCACTCATACCCGTCAATTCTCGTTTTATCAAATTTCACCCTATTTTCAATTGGTGGCAATGTTTACCTTTAACGATAGTACGAAAAATGTCATAATGAATGTTTATCCTCCGGCAGGCACTATTGGCGCACCTGCTGCTCCAAGCAATTTAACCACAACTCCGGTAAATAGCATTCGCTTAGACTGGCAGGATAATTCTAATAATGAAGATGGGTTTATTATTGAAACAACACAAGACACTCTCTCAGGCAGTTGGACTATAGTTGATACAGTAGCCACTGATGTGATAACCTATATTCACACGGGCTTAACCAATGGAGTTACATATTATTATAGAGTTAAAGCATACAATGCTAACGGAAATTCGGCTTGGTCTAACATATCAGGAGCAACAGAAGGAACAGCCGGTATTTCGAAAATGTACAATAATGAATTAATGTTTGACATTTATCCTAATCCTGCCAAAGAAATGGCAATAATTGAAAATCTTGCAAGTGGTTCAACCTTAACGATTACTGATATCGCAGGTAAAGTAGTTTATAGTACTTTTATTAATAAAGAGCAGGTTATTATCAATACTTCAGAATTTGAGAATGGTGTATATATTGTTCAGATAGCCAATAACCATGCTGTTTATAACAAGAAATTAGTAGTAAACAATTAAGAGAAATTTAGTTTACAAAAATCCCTGTTTTGCAATTTGCAAAACAGGGATTTTTGTAAACCTTTAATTGAAATTGCGTTTTATCCTGAAATAGATTGATAAAATATACATTTTAGATGAAGGTAAAAATTGCAACAATTCTATCACAACTTATTACTCAGGAAGCCACAAATAAAGCATACTTCAACAAGGAATTGCCGGAAGTAAAACTATAGGAGTGATGAATGTTTCTTTTCCTGCTATGCTGTTATTTCAGGTAATGATTTTCTTTAAAATATATTCCACGAGTACTGACTTACTTTAGTGTTTGAGAGGAGCAATATTATTGCAAAAGTCATAAAGGTAGTTGTCAAAAAATGGTTTTAAAATCTCTCTTACCATAAATGAAAACCTACATGAATAGCAATTGCCCCAAAGATAAAATGCCCCTAAAAATTTTTTTTCTGAGAATCATGCATGCCCTTTAAAGTCGGTATTTCAACAGCCCATAGCTCCAACATTCAACTAAAACCTCACAGCAATACGGGAATCAATAACTTTTCCAACATCATTATACCCAAACAATAGTGAAAGTACTAACAACTACATAAGAATAATAATCGTTAAGAGTACAGCGCGCCTTTAAGTATCTATTGCTCCAAATAAAATATCAATTCAGTTACCACACTTGAATCAATGAAGGATAAGTTGCCTCATACATAAATTTTAATCCTTCAATGATGCTCTTCGGTAGAGATTATTTTAGCTTTTGTCAGAGATTCAAAATAATAATTGTTTAGCAATTTTACGATTTAAAACAATCGTATATTTGTATCGGGATTAACAATAAAAGGGTGTAAACCTGTTTCATGATGAAATTAATCCTGCCGGAATTATTTATACCGAAACTAATGAGAACAAAATGAAACGACTAAAAATATTGCTTACTTTTTTGATTTTTAGCCATATTGTTTTAGGTCAAATAACTCCTCCGGGAACTGGAAAAGCAAATACTGCAAATTGGATTGCACTGGGACTTCGACAAGAACTAGACACCGTGCCGGGCAATGGGTGGGAATCTATGACCTACGTTGGCTTTGGGCAAAAAAGTAATCCCGACAATAATAATCCATTTTACAAACCTGCAATTTTTATACTTAACCAAGAGTTTTATCATCGCTTTCATAAAGCTTGGCAGTACTCGGTTGCATTAAGTTACCGCAGGCAAGATGAATATTTAGACATATCACCATACAAACACGCCACACCAAAAATAGAACAAGAATTTAGAGCCTATGGGCGTTTTTCGTATTTACTCAAGAGCTCGCGAATAGAATTTATTCCAACCTTCCGACAAGATTTGAGAAAATTTTATGCTCCTGACTTTGATAAAACCTCAGAAGATTTCCAGTTTCGTTCACGTTTTCGTTTGCAATTTGTGTTTCATTTGAACAAAAACAAAACACAAAAGCTCGTTGCAAATTCAGAGCAGCTTTTTTCCATAAGTAAAATGACAACCGCTAACCAATGGACAAATTTCGGTTATCGTGAAAGTAGGTTTTCATTCTATTACTCGCTTTCACCAAAAGCACTTCCATTGACATTGAATATTGGTTATATGAACAATTTAGTGGGCAGTAAGACTGTTTTTGATGTTCATCATTTTGCCTTTGATATTATTGTTAAAAATCCAATTAATTTGGTACAAGGAACAAAAAGACCATTCAAGTAACAACTTTAAGTAGTTGCGAACACAATAAAGTCTCGTTTGCTTTTATCTCCAATGGTAATAAATATAACAACAACATTATTTCTGTTGCGGTTATTAGTGCTGTGTTTAATAAACCTTATAATATTCCTGATTTCAAAAAATATACAAAGTTTGGTTCGAAGAATTAGATAAATAGGAATATATGCAACAAATGATTTGCCTCTAAAACTAGTCATTAAAATAGACCGAGATATATTAATAGCACAAGCAACCGAACAAGAGCAATTGCCGCTTAATGCTAAAGAAAATGATGTGTTTACCTTTGGTAGAGCCGGAATTATTTTAGAGTTTAATCCCGAAAAGAATGTGGTTGCACTTAAACAAGGCTGAAGAGAATATACATTTACAAAAGAATAAATTTATAGTGGAGTTATGCCACGAATAGAAGTATAGAGTATTAGTGGGAAACAAATTTTAATGGTTTTATTTCAAACCGCAGGCACACTGGCAACCCTCTATATATTGAAATGTATTTAAGTTTGCCAATGTGATGCTTTAAGTTATCCATCAAAATTGTAAATGTACATTATGTTTAATCTACAAGATTGCTTCAGTATTCAAATTATTAAAAAGCTTATAAATAATTTATTTTCTTGAATACAGGAAAAATCAGGACTGCTTAGATGTGAATTAAAATAGTTGGTTAAGCAGGTTGTCATCTACCAAATTTGGCAAAGTAACTTTTAGTGAAGGCGTTCGTTGCATTTCTCTTTTTATGGCAAACATAGCTTCTTTGTTTCGTGCCCAACTTCTGCGTGCTATTCCGTTATTTACATCCCAGAATAGCATTGAATTTAGTTTTTCTTCCGAAACACTGTTTCCTTCAAGCACTAAGCCGAAACCCCCATTTATAACTTCGCCCCAGCCAACACCACCCCCATTATGCAACGAAACCCATGTAGCTCCTCTAAACGAATCGCCTACAAAGTTATGCACTGCCATATCGGCCGTATAGCTAGAGCCATCATATATGTTAGAAGTTTCACGAAAAGGAGAGTCGGTGCCCGAAACATCATGATGGTCGCGGCCTAAAACTACCGGAGCAGAAATATCCCCTTTGGCAATGGCTTCGTTAAAGGCTTTAGCAATACCAATACGTGCCTCAGCATCAGCATACAATATTCTGGCTTGTGAGCCAACAACTAGCTTATTACTTTGTGCAGCTTTTATCCAGGTTAAGTTATCGTTTAACTGTTGCTTTATTTCTTCTGGTGCCGTTTTGAGCATATTTTCCAGAACCTTAGCCGCTAAAGCATCGGTAGTAGCCAAATCTGTTTCTTTACCCGAAGTACATACCCAACGGAAAGGACCAAAGCCATAATCAAAACACAACGGCCCTAATATATCTTGTACATAAGTTGGATATATAAAAGTTCCGTCATTATTAAAAATATCAGCTCCGGCTCTTCCGGCTTCCAGTAAAAATGCGTTTCCATAATCAAAGAAATACATGCCTTTACTATGCATTGAATTGATTGCTGCTGCGTGTCGCTTTAATGATTTTTGAACCTCTTTTTTAAACCTTTCAGGTTCTTCCGACATCAATCGGTTGCTTTCTTCATAGCTGTATCCAACAGGATAATAACCGCCTGCCCAAGGATTATGCAGAGATGTTTGATCACTTCCAATATTCACTTTAACCTGATGCTTATCCAAATACTCCCATAAGTCAACCACATTGCCTGCATAAGCCAATGATAAAGGTATTTTGTTGGCTTTAGCTTGTTCTATTTTATGTAATATTATATCTAAACTATCGCATACTTCGTCAACCCAACCCTGCTCTAATCTCTTCTGTGCTGCTTTGCTGTTTATTTCTGCTACTATGCTTATGGCTCCGGCTACCTTAGCTGCCTTAGGCTGCGCCCCACTCATACCGCCCAACCCGGCAGATACAAAGAGAAGCATATCTGCATCATCAACCTCATGATGCTGCTGACGATACATACGAGCAGCATTTAAAATGGTTATGGTAGTTCCGTGAACAATACCTTGCGGCCCAATATACATAAATGATCCGGCCGTCATTTGTCCGTATTGGGTTACACCTAAAGCATTGTATTTTTCCCAATCATCAGGTTTACTGTAATTTGGAATCATCATTCCGTTGGTAACTACAACACGCGGGGCATTGACAGATGATGGGAAAAGTCCCAAAGGATGGCCTGAATATAAGACCAATGTTTGTTCATCAGTCATTTGCGCAAGATATTGCATGGTAAGTAAATATTGCGCCCAGTTCTGAAAAACAGAACCATTGCCACCATAAGTAATTAACTCGTAGGGGTGCTGGGCTACCGCATTATCCAAATTATTTTGCAACATGAGCATGATAGCAGCTGCTTGCTTAGATTTTGCAGGATAGGCTGTAATGGGGCGTGCATATATTTCATATTCGGGCTTAAATCTATACATATAAATACGCCCGTAATCTTTTAACTCCTGAGCAAACTCTTTGGCTAATACAGCATGATGTATAGGATTAAAATATCGTAAGGCATTTTTTATGGCCAATTTCTTCTCACCGGCACTTAGTATATCTTTTCTTTTAGGTGCATGATTAGCTTGTTTATCATAAGGCTTTGCAGGAGGAAGCTGTGATGGAATTCCGGCTAAAATAGCCTCTTGAAAACTTGTATAATCAGTATTATTCTTATTATTTTCCATGTAAAATTGATGTAAGAATCACAAAGTTAAAACATTTTATAATTTTCCATGTTTGGAGGTCTAAATTTATAGGAAGTAGAGTAGGGGTAAACACCCCTTGATTGTTTGTTTTATTAAATAATAATAGTGGTATTTATTTCCTGTATTAGAGGGACAAAGTAGGGGGCAATAAACAAGCTTTTTCGAATTGTTACGGTATAACTTAGTATCAGAATAAAATAAATACATCTTACATTTCTTGTAACTACTTAAAGCAAGGTAACAACTTAATTATCCCGCAATGGGGGTACTTACAATTCCATTCTTGATTGGTAATGAAAGTTTATTTGTTGAACACAATTACACATTTAATAGTAATTTTACTGTTTAACATATTAGGGTTAAAATTTGTTGGATTTATGATTATTTAATGTGCCTTGGGCACTGTCATAAAGGTTTTCACTTTTATTATTTGTATATTTGTGTTGGCTCTTGTGAAATGTAAATTATGCTTAACTACTATAAACAGTTAATAAAATATACTTCTTATGTATCGCCTCAATTAGCTTCAAATATTGCATTTAATATTTTTTGCACACCTTTTAATAAAAAGTTGCGTGAACGCGAATTGGAAGTGCTAAAGAATGCCAAAAGCGAAAATGTTGATTTTGAAGATTCATACATAAAAAAATATGTTTGGGGCGAAGGGTATAGTAAGACAGCTTTTTTGGTTCATGGTTGGGAAAGTAATGCTGGAAGTTTGGGTGCTTTTGTAGAGTTATTAAACCAACATCAATACAGGGTTGTAGCTTTTGATTACCCGGCTCATGGTCAAAGCGGAGGTAAACAAACTACTATTTTTAAAAATTCTGATGCTGCTTCTGTTATTTGCCGTGAATTAAATCACATTGACCTTGCCATTACACATTCTATGGGAAGTGTGGTATTAATGAACACTTTGCTGCATCACAAAAATATTAGTTTGGATAAACTAATAATGATAACTACACCTAACGATTTGCAAAAAGCTTTTAATGACTTGTATGCATTGCTTAATATCAATCAAAAGGTTATTGATAAGATTGAGAAAAATGTAGAGAAAAAGTTTAATTTAAAAATTAGTGATATTAGTGTCAGCAATTTGTGTCATAATATTGCCATTAATAACTCAGTCATTATACATGATGTAAACGATAAGGTAATTCCTTTTGAAAGTGCTGTAAAGGTTGCCAATAACTTAAATAATTGCAGGTTAGTACCCATTGAGAATGCCGGGCACTACAAAATTTTGTGGGATAGTAGAGTGGTTGATTTGGTAAAAGCCGAATTAGAATCTAAAATTTAATTTATATTATATCCCTCTTGTTTATTAGTGTTGGTACGGTATAAGCATTTTCATTAAGCAAAAGTTTGCCTATGGATATTCTTTTGAGGCTTGTAACTTCGTATCCCAGTTTATAGCACATACGTCTTATTTGCCGGTTTTTACCTTCGGTAAGTGTTATTTCAAAGGTATGTAAATTAATATGCTTTACCTTACAAGGTTTGGTTTTTTTACCTAATATAACAACACCAATGGAGAGTTGGTGCAAAAAATTATCGTTTATTTGCTTATTGGTTTGTACCCGATAAACTTTTTCAATGGTGCTATTATGATTAATAACTTGTTGATATAAGTTGCCATCATTGGTTAATATCATTAGCCCTTCTGAAGCTTTATCAAGACGACCTATTGGAAAAAAATGATGACTAATTCCGGTAGCCTCAATCAAATTATTTTTTACCGATTGATTTAATGTGCTCTCTACACCAACAGGTTTATAATAGGCATAATAATATAGTTCTTTTCCTTTTTGCAGGCACTGTTGTAAATAATATATAGTGTTTAGCTCAGTTATAGGTTGATGGTGCAAGGCGGTTAATTCATCAATAGTAACCTTTTTATCGGTTATTATTTGAGATGCTTGTTTATGAGATATTTTAAGGGTTTGAACTAAAAAGGAGTTAATGGTCTTGGCCATGAAATAAGAGTAAATTTATTTCAGGTTTAGTTCTGATTCAATTAAATAACTATTTCGATAGGGAGAATTACGTGCAATTAGCTCGCCCAAAAAACCGGCCAGAAAAAGCTGGGTTCCAATAATCATTGCTGTTAGAGCCAAATAAAACAAGGGTTGGTCGGTAACATCGCGAACGTAAGCATGACGGTATAGGTTTACTACTTTTTCAACAATCAAGTATGCCGAAACCAAGCCGCCAATCAAAAACATAAGTGTACCAATAAACCCAAAAAAGTGCATTGGGCGCTTGCCGAAACGACTCACAAAAGTTATGGTTAATAAATCGAGAAAACCGTTTACAAAACGCTCCAACCCAAACTTGCTTTGCCCAAATTTACGTTCGTAGTGTTTTACGGGCTTCTCTGTAATTTTCTTAAATCCGGCCCACTTAGCTATTACCGGAATATATCGGTGCATTTCACCATACACTTCAATACTTTTAACTACGTTGCTTCTATACGCTTTAAGCCCGCAATTAAAATCGTGTAATTCGAGTCCACTCATTTTTCGCGTAGCCCAGTTAAATAGTTTGGTAGGAATAGTTTTAGATAAGGGGTCAAGTCTTTTTATTTTCCATCCCGAAACCAAATCATACCCCTCATTCACTATCATATTATACATTTCGGGGAGCTCATCGGGCGAATCTTGTAAATCAGCATCCATAGTAAATACAACACTTCCATTAGCTGCATTAAAGGCAGTATTTAGAGCAGCGCTTTTACCATAGTTTCTTTGAAACTTTATTCCTTTAATATGAGGGTTAGCAGCACACAACTCTTTGATGATATTCCATGAATTATCATTACTGCCATCATCTACAAAAATAATTTCGTAACTTAATTGTTTCTCTTTAAGTACTCTATCAATCCATGAGGCAAGTTCTTTTAATGAATCTTGCTCGTTGAGAAGAGGTATGACTATTGAAATATCAAACACTATTACTGATTATTATTGATAAAACTATTAAAATTAGGATTATCTTTTTTTAAGAAAGCTGCAGTAATAAGGGCAAAAATTGCACCCATAAAACTATTTACCAAAATACTGAAAAAAGCCATGACAATAGGGGTTGTAAACATTTTTACGTATTTTAACCCATCCTCAATTTGGTCGTCAGGCAAATTTTGATTCATCATGCTTTCTTCAGATTTTTCTATAATCTTATCAATCATACTTTGATCAATAAACGTTAGATAAATATACAGAAAAAAGGCCAAAATTATTGAACTGAAAAAAGCAATTAAGAAGCAACTGGTAAAGGCTTTTCCATAACTCATAAAACCATCATTATGTTTATCTCTAAAACTTATTGTCCCCCAGGTGGTTATAGCTATTGTTAGGATATAGCCTATCCATTGTTGAATATTGGATGATTCGTACCCAAGTCCCATAAAAACAGCGCTAACAGCACATAAACTGAGACCTAGGATAGCTCCAAAGTTCATTGCGTTTTTTGAAATTGTCATCATATTTTATTGGTAATAAAAAACCTCCAAATATAACAATATTCATTCATCTGATTTATTATTGAACCCAAATTCAAAATTGTTAATTTTAATTTCTTTCAAATAAGCCATTTATATTTTTTTATTTTAAATAAATTTATTATATTTGTTGTAATAAACTATTGAAATAACTTAATCAAAAACCAATTATTCAATGAAAAAACTATTTTTATTTTTAACTATGGTATCTTTTACCTTTGCCGTTTCGGCTTCTACTCCATGCAATGACAAGGATAAAGATAAAAAAGGTGCTAAAAAAGAATGTAGTTCTAAAGAGGCTAAAGCATGCTGCAGCCATGCTAAGAACAAAAAAGACTGTGCCCCTGGCGAGAAAGCAGAAAAATCTTCTAGCGACAGCCACAAAGCATCTACAGACAAGGCTAAAGAAACTAGTAGCAAATAGTCAGTAGTCTTTTCAGTAAAATAAAAAAAGCCACAATTTTGTGGCTTTTTTTTATGGCTTCTTCATAGAAACATTTATGCTAAATTAAACTTTAACCCATAATTCATAAACAAATATCGTAAAAGCTAATTTTCTAATTAGAGTCAATTCTGTTTACCTTAATAACCCCACTTACTTTTTTCAGTTTTTTCATCAGGTCGGTTAGGTGGTTAGTGTCGTTAACAAAAACCATAATAGTTCCTTCAAAAATACCTTCGTTTGTATCAAAGCTAATGGAGCGCATATTTACGTTGAGCTCATTTGAAATAATTTTGGTAATATTATTTACAATACCAACCTGATCGGTTCCGGTAACCTTTATTCCGGTTAAGAAAGATATTTTCTCCTGATCGGTCCACTTGGCTTTTACTACTCTATATGCATAGTTGCTCATAAGTTCATTTGCCCTAGGACAATTTACTCTATGTATTTGTATGCCATCATTTAAAGTTACAAAGCCAAAAACGTCATCGCCACGTATTGGATTACAACATGTAGATATTTTATAATCAATTTTATTTAAATCTTCGCCTAATACCAGCATATCAGACTTTCCGCGAGCATTAGACACCAATTCTTCCAATGTTTTTTGCTCAGCCTTTTTCAAAGGTTGCTTGCTTTTAACAGCACCATCATTGTCAATAGCATCTTTTATTGATTTTATAGGGATAATACCCACCGCTATTTTGTAATGTAGGTCAAATACGCTAGGTAAACCAAAAAACTCGCGTAATTTTTCAATATTATCGTTGTTAATAGTAACTTTTAACTGTCTTAATCTCTTATTCAGCATTTCGCGACCTTCTTCCGATTTCTGCCTTTTCTCAATTTTAAGATATTCTTTTATTTTTGATTTTGCCTTGGCAGTAACCACAAAATTGAGCCATTCTTCAATAGGTTTCTGTCTGTCGGATGTTAGTATCTCTACTTGGTCGCCACTGTTTAACACATGATTAAGTGCTACCAATTTATTGTTTATTTTAGCCGCAATGCATCGGTTTCCAACATGGGTATGAATTTCGTAGGCCAAGTCGAGCACGGTAGAGTTAAAGGGTAAGGTCTTCAACTCGCCTTTGGGTGTAAATACAAAAATTTCGTCCGAAAAAAGGTTTAATTTAAAATCGTCCAGAAAATCCATAGCATTGGTTTCCGGATTTTCAAGCAATTCACGTATTTTTTCAATCCATTCATCTAGGGCAGTTTCAGAAGTAACCGATTTATATTTCCAATGTGCTGCGTAACCCTTTTCGGCTATTTCATCCATACGCTCGGTGCGTATTTGTACCTCTACCCATTTGCCATCAGGCCCCATAACCGTAGTGTGCAACGATTCGTAACCATTGGCTTTGGGAGTTGATATCCAGTCTCTCAACCTATCCGGGTTGGGATGATAAAAATCAGTAACTATAGAGTAGGCACGCCAACATTCTGATTTCTCTTGCTCAAGCGGACATTTAATAATTAATCTAATGGCAAAAATATCGTATATCTCTTCAAAAGGTACACCCTGCTTCTTCATTTTGTCTCTAATAGATTTTATTGACTTAGAGCGTCCTTTAATATCAAAATTCATTCCTGCCTCGGTAAGTGAATTTATTATAGGCAAGCTAAACTTATTAATATATCTGTTTCGTTCCTTTTGAGTATTGATTAACTTTTGGTTGATTTCTTGATAAATTTCAGGCTCAGTGTATTTTAATCCTAAATCTTCCAGCTCGGTTTTAATGCTATTTAGCCCCAAACGATGGGCTAATGGGGCATAAAGGTACAATGTTTCGCTGGCAATTTTAAGTTGCTTATCACGCCTCATACTTTCTAGGGTTCGCATGTTATGCAGGCGGTCGGCCAGTTTAATCAAAATTACACGTACATCATCGCTTAAGGTAAGCAACATTTTACGGAAATTCTCGGCTTGTAAAGATGAGGTTTGGTCAAAAACTCCCGATATTTTGGTTAGCCCATCAATAATCTTAACTACCTTTTGGCCAAATCTGATGCGTATATCTTCAAGTGAAATTTCCGTATCTTCCACTACATCGTGCAGAAGGGCGCATACCACAGAGGTGGGACCTAAACCTATTTCGCTAACGGCAATTTGAGCTACCGCTATAGGATGATAAATATAAGGTTCTCCACTCTTTCTGCGCATATCTTTATGCGCCTCTAAAGCTAAATCAAAGGCTTTACGTATCATCACCTTATCGTTTTTATCCATCATGCGTCTGCACGACTTTAACAATAAGCGATATCGTTTTAATATTTCTTTTTTCTCTGCTTCTAAATCTATTTGAACTTCGGCCATATAATAGCTTTAACTTTTGAATAACGTAAAGTTAAGCGTATGAAATTAATTTCTCAAAAACTAATGATATATTTTTTTAACTTTTTTATCTTTATAATTAATCAAACACTCAATTATAATCACAAAAGGAGTGAGTAAATACCACCAGGGTATTCATTTACTTAATATAAATAGAAGTTTTTAGAAAAATTATTTTAATAGAAAGATATTGTGAATATTCTATTATAAATCATTTGCCTGAGCAATCATTTCGGCTACGTCAAGCACCTGAACTTTGCTTTCTTTTTCAAAATGCTTCACACCATCGCGCATCATAGTCATGCAAAAAGGGCAACCTGTAGCAATAACCTCTGCATTAGTTTCAAGAGCTTCCTCTGTTCTCTCCACGTTTACTTCTTTATTTCCTTTCTCTGCTTCTTTAAACATTTGAGCGCCCCCGGCTCCACAGCAAAAACCTTTCTCGCGCGAGCGTTTCATTTCATTTAGTTCGGCATCTAACTTTTGTATAATAGTGCGTGGAGCTTCGTATTCGCCATTGCCACGTCCAAGATAGCAAGGATCGTGAAAAGTAATTTTTTTCCCTTTAAAGGCACCGCCTTCTACTTTTAATTTTCCGCTATCAATAAGTTGTTGTATCAATTGCGTATGATGTACTACTTGGTATTTACCACCTAATCCCGGGTATTCGTTTTTTATGGTATTAAAGCAATGCGGGCAGCCGGTAACTATTTTTTTTACATTATACCCGTTTAAGGTATTAATGTTTTGCATTGCCTGCATTTGAAATAAAAATTCGTTTCCTGCTCTTTTGGCGGGGTCTCCGGTGCATGACTCTTCGGGCCCCAGTACGGCAAATTTTATATTTACATGGTTTAATATTTTTACAATGGCTTTAGTAATTTTTTTGGCCCTGTCGTCAAAACTTCCTGAACATCCTACCCAAAAAAGAATTTCAGGTTCTTCGCCTCTGGCTACACATTCAGCCATTGTTGGTACATGCAATTTATTCATGATTGTTTTTGTTTTAAATGATTAATCTTCCGAAGCCCAGTTTAAACGGTCGGAAGGTGAAAACTGCCAAGGAGCACCGTTATTTTCAATATTGGTAAACATACTATTTAAAGCTGCAGGCGCGCTGCTTTGCTCCATTACCAAATACTGACGCATATCTACTATAATGGAAAGAGGATCAAGGTTAACAGGGCAAGCTTCTGTACACGCATTGCAAGTGTTACACGCCCATAACTCTTCTTCTGTAATGTAGCTGCCTAAAAGAGTTTTTCCATCATCTGCAAAAGTGCCGTTATTGGTGTCAATATTTTTTCCTACTTCGGTAATTCTATCACGGGTGTCCATTAATATTTTACGAGGCGACAGCAATTTGCCGGTTTGATTGGCCGGACAAACAGATGTACAGCGCCCACATTCGGTACAAGAATACGCATCTAATAATTGTTTCCAGGTTAAATCAAATACATCTTTTACCCCAAATTTTAAAGGTGTTTCGGGAGGTGGCGGTGGTGTTAAGCTAGGATCGAGCATTAACTTAACTTCGTTGGTTACAGTTTCCAGATTTTGAAATTCGCCTTTAGGTTTAAGGTTGGAGAAATAAGTTACCGGAAAAGCAAATAATATATGCAAGTGTTTTGAATAAGGCAAGTAGTTTAAAAAAGCTAAAATTCCTACCAGGTGAAACCACCAGCAAAACCTTTCAATAAAAATTAGTGTTTCGTTAGTTAAGCCGCTCAATATAGGACTTAGCATACTGCTTACAGGAAAACTCCCGGCTTGTATGTAATGAGCTTCTCCTCGGCTTTGCAAAATACTATCAGAACCATTCATAAACAAAAAGGCGGTCATTAATAATATTTCAGTAATTAAGATATAATTGGCATCTGACCGAGGCCAGCCATCAAGATCTTTGCTGGCAAATCTTTTTAATTTAATAATATTTCTACGTATCAAAAAAATAGCGCAACCTAAGGCAACTCCTAAGGCCAAAATTTCGAATGAACCAATTAAAAAATTATATAGAACACCGGCAAAACTAAAAACACGATGTGTGCCAAAAATACCGTCAATAATAATTTCAAGAACCTCAATGTTGATAATGATAAATCCGGCATATACAATGATGTGTAAAATACCGGCTACCGGACGAACCACCATTTTCTTTTGCCCTAAGGCAATCATTGCCATGGTTTCCCATCGTTGTTTGGGATTGTCCTTTCTGTCAATGTCTTTTCCTAATAAAATATTACGTCTAATTTTTGAAATATTTTTGTAGAAAAGATATGAGGCCGAAGCCAACAGTATGATAAATATTATACTTGATATCATAGGCAATCTTTTTTATCATTAAAAATACTATTTTTTCTTTTTGGATGATTTGTCGGGCTTATCGCTTTTGCCAAAAACCGATAAATGAACATAACGCTTAGGATGTTCCTTGAGGTCAACCAGTAGTAAATCTAAATCGCGCGAGGCCATATTTAAATGATGGTACAGCGAATCGTTATTGATGAGCATACCCAAAGAGCCTTTACCGCTATTTATTTTTTCCATTATTTCGGCAGTTTGTTTAACGGCTAAGTTTGCGTTTTCGAGAGTTTGCGCTAAATTAACTTTGGCTACCGAGTCACTTATGTTTTTAAAGTTGGCTATAACTTTACTTAAATTTTCGTTATTATCTTTTAAGTTTTTAGAGATAGATTCAATATTAGCAGTTATAGTATTTAATCTGGCACGTTGCTCAGATACCAATCCATTTACATTTAAGGTTATGGTATTTACATTTTCAATACTATGACGCAGGTTGTCATTAACATTGGGCGAAAAAATTCGGGTAATGGTATTGATTAAAGAGTCGGCCCTTATTATAAGGCTTTCGGCCTTGTCTTTTACAGGCATCAACTCTTTACTCATTTGCTCGGTAATACTGTTTTCTAAATTTGGCAATAAAGTATCGCCACTTTGTGCGTATTCTTTCGAGTCGCCAAAATCAAGTCCAATGGCTTTAGTCCCCAACAAGCCATCGCTAAATATGCGAGCAATGGTATTTTTTGGAATTTTTAAATCGTTTTCGCGTAGTATTATATCTACTACAATATCGCCTCGCATATCAGAGGCAAACATTATTTTATTAACTTTTCCAATAACAAAGCCATTAAAATATACAGGATTACTTTCGGTCAGGCCTCCCACATTTTTATAAACCACATAATAATGAGTTCGAGATGTAAAGATATTTTTACCTTTTAAGAAATTAAATCCGTAAATAAACAGAAATACTGCAACTACAACAATTGCTCCAATTTTAACTTCCTTTTTTATAACCACAACTTAGTTTTAAATTTATATTAAAAATCAAATGTAAATATTTTGTTTTATTTATCCATAATAAAAAAGCCTAAGCTTTTTGCAGATTTTCAACCATAGTATATTTATTTCTTTTCGGAAAGTGCCTTGGCATCTTTTACACTCATCTTTTTTCCATCAACAAAGGCCACCGTAAAGGCATCAGGAAAATTATTTTTTCTGACTTCTCTTTGAGCTTCAAATGCCTCCTCGTAAGTTTGATATGATCCGCTGAAATATTTAAAAGTATCATCTTCTTGAAACTCAAATATATCACTAAGCCCTTTAAATTTTGAACTGTTTAGTGCTATTTTTTTAGACGAACTCATTAACTGAATTCGATATACAATTGCATTGCTTGCCTGAACAGTCGGTGTGTTTGCTGTATTGTTATTGGTTGCGCTATCTTGATTAGAAGCAACTTTTTCTTTTTCCGGGGAATCAATTACAATTTGTCGTTTTTCATTATCAGGAGCAGGCGTATAACCTTCCACCTCGGCCTTATAGTTCTTAAATGCCCTGTATATGGCATAAGCTATTTCGTCTTGCCCTTTTTGAGAGCCCAAATATTTTTCTTCTTCAAGATTAGTTAAAAAGCCTGTTTCAATAAGTACACTGGGCATAGAGGTTTTCCAAAGTACCAAAAAACCTGCTTGTTTAACTCCTTTATCAGTAAGGTTTTTATTTTTCTTAAACTCTCCCTGTACCTTGGAGGCAAAATTAAGGCTATGTTCCAAAAAAGCATTTTGGTACATATTAAAAATAATATTAGCCTCATCACTGTTAGGGTCAAAGCCTTCATATTTTTTCTTATAATCCTCTTCGTAAAGTATGGAGGCGTTCTCGCGTTTGGCTACTTCCAAATTTCCTTTGGTTTTATGCAAGCCCATAACATAAGTTTCAGAGCCATACACCTGCTTGTTTACCGAAGCATTGCAATGAATACAAATAAACAAATCTGCATTGTTCTTATTGGCATGTGATGCTATCTGGTCGAGCGGAACAAAAACATCTGTTTTTCGGGTGTATAAAACTTTTACCTCTTTAATATTATCTTCAATATATTTTCCGAGTTTGAGTGTAATTGCCAAAGCCACTTCTTTTTCCAAAAATTTTGAGCCCTGACAGCCCGGATCGTTACCACCATGACCCGCATTAAGCACAACCACCCTTATTCTTTTTCCGGGAGAATAAGAACTAAATGCCGTACATACCAGAAAGAAGAATAAAAGTACTTTTATTGAAAATATGGAATACCTAAATTTAAACATACCTACAAACGCAAAATTATAAGTTAAACTAAATGAAACGCCTTAGTTTTACGTCATTAATTAATAGTTAATTGTTAATAAGTGTTTTATTTGCTGATGCGAAAAAATGAGCTAATTAATAGCTGCCGATTGATGTATGTTTTAGATTGAACACGCAAAGGCAGCACCTGAAAAAGTGTAAGCTCTAAACACAAACTGTTTGTTATTTATACAACAAACATGCCAATATAACGAAAAAGGCCGAGTTTGACCGGATAAGCTAAGCCAACGCTTAACTCAACACAGGATATGCGTTTAGCTAAAATCCTGATAGGTTAGGGGTAGGAGGGTTTTTTGTTTAAGAAGGAGAAGCAGCAACAATCATGGTCAAATAATAATTTACACAATGTAAAATTGTCAATACCATAAGTTCTCTATTTTCCATCATGTCAAACTCTTTTGAAGTTTCAATGGTGTAGTCAAAATTTAGTTTGCTCCATTTAAAATTTGTATCAACAGCTAATATTTCATTGGCTTCTGCATCAATAAGTACATATTTGCTATTTAGCAATCCTTTTAATTTTAGCAGATAATTCTTTTCAATTCCACCAAAAGAAGTATTAATAACAATTCCTTTCCATCCCATTTTGAACTCCAATAATGTCATATCTCCTTTCTTTAATTCCACTTTTGAATCCCAAAAACCCTTTGGTTCTAGGTGATAAACGGAATTGTCGGCCAACAGTATTTCAGCTTTAAACGAATACCATTTGGCATAATTAAGTTCCCCAACTTTTGAATTTTCATAGGTCAAGCTGAAATTCTTGGAATTTAACGAGCAAGCTTTGTATTGTCCCATGATTTATTTTATGATGTAAAAAAATCCTTAAATATAGTTGTTGTCAGCCTTTCCATTAACGGCAACCTGTGTAAAATTTAAAACAAGCTGTTAACAATTAATCGTTACAATGATACAAAAAAATGAATAAAGTCTATTTTTAATAAGTTTAATTATGGGGAGCTTACATTATGATAAGTTAGCTATCATTTTTTGTAAAGTTGAAATCGTAGTTTGATATTCTGTTTCTGAAATATTAGTAATAGCTTTTTTTCTAAATTCTTGTTGAGAGTCAAAGCAAGACTTATGCAATTCTTTTCCTAGTGTTGTCAAAGCCAGCATATTGCTTTTAATCTCTATTTGATTTTTTTCGATGAATTTATTAAAGATAGATTCAACCACTTGAAAGTCGGCTAGTGGTTTCATAAGTTCAAGAATTTCAGTTTTTAAAATTCCTGGTTTCTCGTAAATAGAATTCAAAACTTGCCATTCCAGTCTATTTAGTCCGTGCTTTGATTGAATTTCATCTATTCCTCTTGTCAAACAGTTATCTACAAGTTTCAGGTAATATCCAATTGGTAGTTGTTTCTGTTGCATTTTTTTGTTGTAATTTCTTGCATGATCAATATTTGGAGGTTGTTGCTATAGAATGACCTCTAAAGGCAGCCTGTGAAAAAACTCGTATTAGTCAACACAAGCTTTATATTATTAACGAAGTAAAAATACAAATAAAAACTGATAAACATTTAAAGCTATTCAATCGAACTCCGGAAGCTTCATTCAACCTGCCAAAGGCAGTCACGCACAGGATTAAATCAAAGCTGAGCTTGGTTTAATTCCTATATGTTGGCAGTAGGCCTATCATTTCTTGTCCTCAAAGCCAATTTCAACAGTTGCATCTTGACATGAAGTTTTTATATTCACTGTTCTTTTATTCTCAGTTGGATATAACATATAACCTGATTTTTGAGTTGCTTTTAAATATGTGACTCCAACTGCAACATTGAGCTTATATTCAGATTTTCCGTTGATTGTAGTGATAAATTCCTCGTTTTTATAGAGATCATAAGGGTTGAGTGATTTGTTAATAATGTTAATTTTCCCGATTTTCTTGATTTGGCAGAAAGGAAGTGGTTCCCCAAAGAAAAACATATTTGTTATTTCTTCGAATTCCTTATAGTTTGCGGGAAAGTCTGCTTGACTGGATTTGAAATATATTAAATAAATGTTTGCGTTGTGAAATGTTAAGAATGTTGTAGTCATTGAAGCATCAGAGGTTGCTATGTATGGTAATTTATACGCTTTAAAATTCTGAGTACTAACAAAAGATGCAGGAGACGCTATCCCATCACCGAATTTATCCTTTAGTACATTTGTTGAGATGATATTTATCCAAGAATCTCTAAATGAAGGATTCTTCTCTAAATAGTCTATTGACCAATTTTCCTCATCTACTTGCTGTTTAACAATTCCAATTTCAAAATATCTTCCGCTGTTTGAATTAAATCTAAATTTAGTGAGTGTAGTGTCCTTCGATTGTATTTCACTAACAGTTCCGTTAGGTATAAAGAAATAGTAACTACTATTTTTCTCGATGACTACTTTGCCATTTATTTCCTCATTCTTAACGAGATTAGCTTCTATATTATTGTCAATTCCAGAAGGTTTTGCTTCTTCTTTGTCTAATAGACCACTTTTGATATATCTGTCAGTTATGGCTACCAATGTGGCCATTTCATTAACAGCTTTTGCGTAATCTTTATGTTTTATTGCACTTAATGCAACTGTTATACTGCTCTCTTGTTGTATTAAATACTCTTTATTTAATACTTTAACATTCTTTATTCTGTATATCGCATCACCGATTTCATATGCAGCTCCCTTCACATCTTCTCTGATTATTTTAGGAATCGTTTTAGTTATAATTTCCTTTGTAAGTGGGTCCTCAACTTTATTAATCACTAACGGTGAAACAAAATTCCAGCCCATTTCTAACATTTTAGGGTCTAGTGTCATTTTTTGTCCAAAGACGAGAGAGGCCATTAAAATAAAGATTGATGTTGACAGTGGTTTCATGGTAAATTTAGTTTATGGATTCAGTTTGTTGGTTAGTTTCTTGTACAATGTTAGGCTCACCGCTAACGGCAGTCCGTCTAATAACCCTTTTAGTTTAAAATTTCTGCTGCTAAACTACATATTTATTTCAATTTTAAGCAACTTTAAAGAGCCTTTTTTCAAAAATAGATTTCCCTAAAATAAAAAATAAGATGCTGTAAAACGACTTAAAATTGCGCAAGACATGTAAAAATAGAGGCAACCCTGCAAAACACCTTTCGTTTTTTATTGACTACTTCACAACACAAACTCCATAAAACACCCCTCAACGGTACTTAAAAGTACACTTGTTTGTTGTTTAAAAACACACCTAATTTTTTAAAACCCCATAATATATTTTATTGGCAACTGAGCTCCGGAAGCTTCATTCAACCTGCCAAAGGCAGTCAGGCACTGGATAAAATCAAAGCAGAGCTTGGTTTAATTCCTATATGTTATATGGTGTTTTTATTTCTTCTTACTTATTGCTCTAACAATTTTATCTCGCTCTTGCTCGTTCCAATATTCTTGAATATCTAAGTTTACTTTAATCACTTTAACTTTACAGTTTTTGTTATCTCGAGCTAGTTTTTCCCAAATTTTCACGTGATCCCTGTTCAGTTTTCCTGCCCACACAGTCCAGTAAATTAACAAGTAATAATCAGCAGGTTCAGGTTGCTTAAGTGTGTTTCCTTTTAAGTCCCTAAATTTACTCAGCTCTGTTTTCAGGTTACTACTATCAGGTTGATTGTACTTGTCAACTAAATTTAAAGCCGGGATAAATTGAAACAATCCTGCATTACAGGATGTGTCCGTTTGTCTATATTCAATGTAATTACCGTTTCTGTCATAAATTGCTCCATTCGGAATTCCTTGTTCAGTTATTACATAAAGAAATTCTTTGCTGTTTACCGTCACAATATTTGAAGTATCAAGTCCATATTTAAGTGCCTTTTTTATAATGCTTTTATCATTCTCAATGTCTGGATTTTTTATTCCATAAAGTTTCATCAAAATTGGTTGACAGGAAGCCAAAATTAAGAGCAAGGGTACAAATAATAATTTGTTTTTCATCTTAAATGTCGTTTTTTAAATGTACTCTAAAGGCAGCCTGTGAAAAAACTCGTATTAGTCAACACAAGCTGTATATTATTAGCGAAATAAAAATACAAATAAAAACTGATAAACATATAAAGCTGCTTAATTGAACTCCGGAAGCTTCATTCAACACAGGATTAAATCAAAGCAGAGCTTGGTTTAATCCCTATATGTTGGCGGATGCCCTTCGTTAAATCTCTAAAGTGTCGATGAGAACAGAGTGGATTTTTAAAATGTCTTTATTATATAGTTTCGCTCGTTTTTTAATAACTCTGTCGAATGAAACAGTCCTGATTTGGTGGCACAAAGCATAGCTGTCAGTCGTTAAACCACCAGTGCCTTTTAATAATTTGACTATTGTAAAAATCGAGTATTTGGGCTGTTTACTTGTCACTGGAATCACGATTGCTAAACCTAAATTGCTGAATGCTTTTATTACAATACAGGGTCTTTCAAATCCTTGCTCGTGACCTTTAACTTCTTTTGGTGGTTGACCAAGATTAACATCAATAATTTCACCTTTAGCTAAGTTCATCCTTTGTTAGTTTGTGAAATTTGATGCAAAGTCCTCAATCCCAATATCAGCAAGTGTCTTTTGTTCTTTTACAAAACTTTTGTCGAATGGTTGGTTTGAAAATGATTGTTGATTTGCTTTCGTTTTCAATATTCCAAATTCTGTTGCTAAAGCAGAATATTCTTGAGCAGCATCTGCCACTAAGAATGATAACTCATTGATTGAGCTGTCCGACACTTTAATTTTTTCATCTCTTATTATGTCAGCAGCTAACATCACAAACTCTATGTGTAATGAAGCATTAGTCCAGTCTGCAATTTTTTGTGCAGTTTCATCGTCAGGAATTGCAAAGGCTAATGATGCTAAAAATTGTTGATAGTTAATGTCAGGCAATTGGTTGAAATCAATATTCAGGTTTTCCGATTGTCCTCCAGAATTGAATAAACTTTCTATAACTCTTCTGTTGCATCGCAATGCAAAGAGAATGTTATCCTTAAGAATTTCCATTTTTCTGTTTTCTCCAATCTCTTCAATTTGGCTAGTAACTTCAGATAACATTTCCAAATAGTTGAAATTATTGTCTTGGGAAAGCCATTTAATTGCCTTTACTCTCAAATTAAATAATTGAGCTAAGACGTCAACGGATTGACTTTGAATTTTCTTGCTTGAATTAAGAATGTTAGTTATCTCTTTTGAAAGTTTATCTATATCTTTTTTCAAAGAGTTGTCTAGCTGAGAATAAAGGTTGTTTCTCAACTGGTAACAAATTAAATCGTAATTTTTTACGGTCGCTAACATAATGTGCAAATATACTAAAATATCACACTGTATCAACTCGAAAAAGTCACTATTATTGTCAAAATAGCTGCGGATTTGGTTTTTTAGGGTTTCCGCCAACGTCAGCCTGTGAAAAAACTCGTAGTAATTAATACAAGCTTTTTATTAGTAACGAAGTAAAAATACAAATAAAAACTGATAAACATTTAAAGCTATTCAATCGAACTTCGGAGGCTTTATTCAACCTGCCAAAGGCAGTCAGGCACTGGATAAAATCAAAGCAGAGCTTGGTTTAATCCCTGTATGTTAGCGGTTCATGCTTCTATAATCTCTTCATGTTTTAATCTCATTGAGCTATTAAATGATTTCTCTTTGTGTTATACATAAGTAAATACCCTTTCTTGTTGCCCTCAGTTAAAAAAGAACGACTGATTAATGTTTCCACGAAAGGTTGCTTTTCTAAAAAGGGATTTAATAGTTTCTGAACTCGGCTTTCAGCAACTCCAATTCTCAATGCAAATTCCGTGAAATCGCTTTGGGAAGGATGTCCGCTTTTTTTGTATTGCTGACTTCTATAATCGTCTGCAAACAGTCCTTTATCCAATGCAAAATCTGTATCGTCCACATGTAACCTTGTATTTACTAAATCATAAGCCGGACTTAGCAGATAATCTCCACTGGGAGATTCTAGCAAAGAAAAGTTCTTTAAATGAGCATCTCCGTTTGAAAACAGAAAATTGAAAATAACTAAAGAAAAATATTTTTCTATTTCTATCCGCCATGCCGGAACAAATTTTTGTATCAACAGCCCAGCCTCTTCATAGCTGTACTCATATTTGAAATTTGCACCTGCATTGTCTTTTGTTTTTTCTGCCAGCGTTGCAAAATCTTCTTTGCCCCATTTATTTCCGTTATCTTTCACGTCAAATCGTTTGGTGATATAGGCAGGTGAACTATCCTTAAAAAAAATTATAGCATTTTCTGCCGTATTCAATCCATACACTTGTTTGGCTATTTGCATAGTCAGGTGTTCGTTGGCAGGAACCTGGTCAACCTTTTTCAAATCTTTTGGTATCGGCTTGAGGATATATGTTCCCTGTTCCCCTTCCTTTGTTAATCGTAATGCATTTTTCTCCAAAAGAAAGCTCAATTTTTCCTGCACACCCGATATGGATATACGCTTGCGATTTTCTATGAATTGTTCTGCAACTTCTTCGCTTTGTTGGGGCTGTTCATAAGGCAAAACATGGTTTACCTTTTTACCGTTAAACAAATTCCGCAAACAGCTTGGGCTGTAAGTAGAAAAACCTTCAGCTAATGTTCCCGGACAATATATTAATTCATCTAAGTTCATCTTGCCACTATTGGTTTCACGGTTATTGCACCAATTGTATCATATTGTGCTGTTGCTTCCAGCAAACCGAAATTATCATCTTCGTCTATTTTCAATTGTGTGCTTTGTAATTTTCTGTTCGCTCCTTCACTTAGCATATTGAAGAAAAAGGGGAATAAAAAACTGCTTCTATATTCCTGCTGTGTTTTAGGTAATGTCAAACTTACTGGTGGCAAATTGGAATCATTAAAATATTTGTCATCATATCTGAAAACATAATGCTTACGATTTTCTTCTGTAAGCGTTCCCACTAAAATTCCATTGCGATATATTTCCATTGCTCTCATTTACTCAATGTTTCTTTTTCACTTCAAGGGTTAGTTCCATTCCCAACACTTCAGCCAATTTGTTCAGCACATCTAAAGAAGGATTGCCTTGTCCCCGTTCTATTTTATACAGCGTGTTGGTGCTGACATTTGCCAGTTCAGCCAAGTGAGGTTGAGTTATACTTAACTCCTTTCGTCTGTTTTTTATGGTTGCACCAAGAGTCTTAACTAACATTATAATGTGATTTTTGGGTTAAAGATAGGATTTATTTTTAAAATCACAAGCAAAATCACATTATATTGTGATTTATGGGGCTATATATTACTGAAACGCAATATAAAATTGGCAAATCACACTATAGCATGATTTTATGCTTATATATCGTCCAACAATTCTACTTAAGCTGTCTCGATAGCCTTCTGACTAGCGTTAGCCTGTGAAAAAATTTACCATGATTAACACAAGCTGTTTATTTTTTTGAAATAAAAATACAAATAAAAACTGATAAACATTTAAAGCCGTTTAATCGAACTTCGGAAGCTTTATTCAACCTGCCAAAGGCAGACAGGCACAGGATAAAATCAAAGCTTCGTTTAATCCCTATATGTTGGCAGCTGGCGTTCTTGCCAAACGCCCCGAAACCCGACAACAACGCATTCATGAAATAGCGGTAAATGCGGGACAGAAAAAGAAACCTAAGCAGTTTTGAGGGGTTGATAGATTAATAGAATCCTAATTGGTTTTCAACTAAAACAATTTCCGTTAGAATAAACTTTGTTTTGTTCATTATTTTATTTATATAAATATATAAAAATTAAACAATCTTAAACATGTTTATTTTTACATTTTTGTAGGTAATAAGGATTTTTACCCTGTTTTTAAAGCTTATTTCTACCAACCAGTATTTTGTGTATAGCCTAAAAACGCTTGTTCTTATTAAACTTCGGTGTATTTCATAATAAGACTTTATATTCTAAATGCAGAGCTCATCAACTCTTGTTCTGCTCGGGAAATCCCGATGGTTTTTGCTATGTTTTGCCACTTCTTAACAGATTGTTTTACCTCTTCGATGATTTGATTCATTTGTAAAGTGGTCAACCTAAAGTATTCGCCAACACTTATCGCCAATTCAAAATCCAAGGCATTATTGTCCATATCAATATTCAGAGCTAGGCCATCTTTGTCTATGGACGGATTCAAGTCGTAAGCTGGGGATAGAACCCAACCTGATTTACTCAAAATAAATCCGTGATTGCGTAGATGGTCATCCGTATTGGAAACAGCGATATTAAACACAATTCTTCGCCAAAGCTGATGCAGGTTTTCTTCCACATTACTGCCATAGTTTTGAATAAATTCCACGATATCCAGATAGCTTGCAGGATTTTCCTTAATCGTGTCTTCGTTATTGCCCGTCATTGTCATAGCCGAAGAAAAGTGAATTCTATCCTTTCCGTTTCGGTCAAATCGTTTGGTAAAAAAGGTATGATGATGTCCACTTACTTTTTCCAATCTACATTCTGCCATTTCAATTCCTGCCTTAATGGCTAATTGATACGTCAAAAATTCCCAAGATGCTTTGTCTATCGTATCGTTTTTTGACGGAAATTTTGCAATCCAAAGATGGTTGTGCTCATCCAAAATATTGGCTTTGGGTCTTGCTCCTCCCAAAGAAGACCCTGGAGCAATCAATACTTTCAGCCACTTATTAATGGCTTCGTTTTCAGTATCGTTTTCATAATGCACCACAGCTTGTTGTAGTTCTCTGACTGTTGACCAAGGTGGTGTGGATTTCTCTGTATCATTGTCCAAAAAATCACCATTAACAGCCAACTTAAAACGAAAAGCACCCATTCGGGTTTCGTCATACACGCCTAACAGATAATCAACATCATATAATGTTCGTGCTTTTTCTCCTTTTTCTTTTGCCAATTGTGCTTCTCTTCGTTTCATTAAAGTTCGTCCCCAAGTATCGGGCATACTGTCCAAAAAAATACCAAAATTTTCTTTATTATTAGGAAATTGTTGTCCCGAATAGAACTGAATATCAGGGTCTATTAACTTATGTTCTTTTGTCTTCAGCCAGTTTTTATCGTATTCAAAACTAAAGGCTTTTCGTCCTTTGGCTTGATGTGCAGATAAAATACCCAATAATTCGGGTTCATTCACCCCAAACCATTGCGCAAAAACGTAAATATCTGTTTTGTTTGTTGCCATTTTACAAAAGTTCTAAATCCTGCAATTTTCTACCCAGTTCATCATCAGAAGCTAATTTCAAAAAATCATCCTGCAAACCCAATACGCGCAAGACATTGAAGTAAGCACCCATTGCAACGCTTGCATCTCCCTTTTCTACCAAATACAAAGTAGAACGTGAAATATCCGCACGCTCTGCCACCTGCACTGTTGTCAGTTTTCTTCGCTTTCGAGCTAACTTGATATTTTCTCCCATTTTACTCAAAAGAGAGCTGTATTTCGGAAGTATTACTTGTTTCTTCATTTTAAAAATGATTGATATTTAAGACAAAAATACAAATTATGTTTTAAATAACGAACAATTTAAAGATTAATCAAAAGTTTCAGAAAAAGTGAGACTTTTGGGGAAATACTTAACAGCAGAAAAAGAAACCTAAGCAGTTTTGAAGGGATTGTTTTGTGAGAACAAGATAAAACACAACACACACATTGTAATTCATAGTTGGTGTGCATGGCTTTTTTTATTTAAAATCCTTGTAAATTTTCGTTTGTTAACTCCTTGCCTCTACTATTTATTGCACCTCAAACGCCTGATGCAGCAAAGCTTTGAGCAATTGCTCGGTGGCTTGTTGGTTGGCAAGCACCTTTTCTTTTAACTGTTGGGTAAGGGCAAATTGTTTTTCAATTTCCGCCACTATGCGTTTTTGCTCGGATAGTGGGGGAAGAGGAATTGGAGTATTATAAAAATATTCAGTTGGAACTCGTTGTTGTCCTGCAACACCCTTCATAATTCTTTCACCATTTTTTAAAAAATCAATTCGTTTCACAAAAGCATAAATATATTCTGGCAACACAAATTTATTACCTCTTAAAACATTTAATTCAGTGGTTCCTGCCCCAATACCATTAGGCAAATCTGAGATTATTCCTGCTTTTGAATTTTCAAAACAAGGAGTTATTTTGGCTACTACTACATCATTATTGGCAAAATGGGTAAAACCTTTCTTTATTGAACCCCACTTTCTAATTTCATAAGTAGGTTTAATTCCAAAAAGTTGACTAACCATTGGCATTGGAATAAATCCGGCATCAAGGTTATCGTCAATCTTATTTCTTGGATTAATCTCACAAATCTCCCCCAACCTGCACCAGACCCAATTTTCTGGAATTTCAAAAGGGATTTCCTCGGGTTGGATGGGTGGTAGTGGTTTTTCCTTTTTGCCTGATTTTGCTTTCTCGGCTTTGATGCGTTTGAGCAATTCAGCACCACTCTCAAGCTGCTCCCCTGTGAGGGGAGCTGTCCGCAGGACTGAGTGGTCAAATCTGTCTTTCCACCCAAAATTTTCTTTAATTACTTCTAGCAACCCTTCCGGGTTTTCCCACACCCATTTGTTTTCAAACCGTAACACTTTAATGCCACAATGATTTAAAAACAAATCTCTTTCATAATCATACTGGGCTTGACTTGCTTCAAAATGTCCTTGACCATCTAACTCAATAGCTAAGTGTTCGGCCGGGCAATAAAAATCAAGAATATAGTTGGCAACGCTAAATTGGCGTCTAAATTTTTTATTTTCTAATTGTTTACCTTTTAGCAAAGTCCATAGCTTTGCCTCAGCAGGGGTAAGGTTGTTGCGTAGGTTTTTGCGAAATGTTTTAAGGTAGGGTAGATTGTTTAAGTTTTTAGCCACCTCCCCCTGCGGGTGTGTGGTAGTGATTTCAACCACCTCCCCCTGCGGGTGTGTGGTAGTGTTTTCAACCACCTCCCCCTGCGGGTGTGTGGTAGTGTTTTCAACCACCTCCCCCTGCGGGTGTGTGGTAGTGTTTTCAACCACCTCCCCCTG
>JADLFI010000012.1 GCA_020845635.1 Bacteroidia bacterium | reverse complement strand
CTAACGGGCCATATTTTGTAAGTGTTGAATTTGATGCTGCCGGTGGAAGTAACTATGTTGCTATGGGAACATCAGAGCTTTTATCTGTTCCTTATGCCTTGTATGCTGCCAATGCCCCTGCGGGTTCGCAAGGACCGGCTGGACCACAAGGACCGCAAGGACCACAAGGACCACAAGGACCTCAAGGACCTGCCGGAGCACAAGGTGCTGACGGAAGTGCCAATATTAACGGAACTACCAATAACTTAGTTAAGTTCACCGGACCCACTACAGGTGGTAACTCTATCATTTTTGATAATGGCACCAATGTAGGTATAGGTACAAGCACACCAGGAAATAATTTACATGTAATTGGTAACGGTAGATTTACACAAACCAGTGTTGGAACTACTTATGCAGACGCCTCTATAATTGCCGGTTCTACAAGTGCTTCTTCAATTTGGGCAGGAATTGGATTTGACAATGATGCAGGGTTTACCAATGGTTTTATGGGCTTTAGTGGTTCTGGTAGCCCGGGAACTTATATTTTTATGGATGGCGCAGGAAGTGCCGGCCAAAATTGCCAGGCTTTAGCTTTTAACGCTACAAGCGATATTCGTTTAAAGAAAGATATTTCTGAAATTAACGACTTTGAACAGTATCTTGAAAAGATTCGCCAAGTACAATCTATTTCTTATCGTTTTAAAGTTGAAGATGAATCTGTAAAACCGCATATAGGATTTACAGCACAATCGTTGCCTGAAGGTGTAAGAACTCCTTTAATATCATTAAAGAAAGGAGAAAAGAATACCTACAACGGGGTTAACCTAACCGACATGAGCGGTTTTCTATTACTCGGTGTTAAGGCACTTGACTCAAAGCAATTAGCTATGGAGAAAACCATTAAGGAGCAAAATGAGTTAATTAAAAGACTTGAGCAAAGAATAAACGAGTTAGAAAAGAAATAATTTAATTTATTTATCTCTTTAAAGAGCTGTTATGAAAGTTTCGTAACAGCTCTTTTGTTTTGTGTAAAGGAATGAACTGTTTAATGTTGTAATTAAAATTCTATTTTAATAGCACCATGTCCGTATTTATTAAAACTTGCAGGCATGTGTTTTATTCCTTCATAACTTTTCAACCTCTCAAGAATAGCATGCTTTAGTACTCCTGTTCCAACACCGTGAATAAAAGTAATGGAGGCATAATGATTAATAATGGCTTGATTCATTTCTTTATCAAATGCATTCAATTGTATATTCAGCATCTGCGATTCGCTAACATTACTTAAGTCGTCAATAAGCTCATGAATATGTAAATCAACTACCTTCTCCACACGATTTATGTGATGCGGTTTAGATATTTTAATAGCTTCAGATACTTCTTCTTTCATTATTTCGTTATGAAATAAATGAGGAGTAGGGTTAAGTAATTTTTCATATTCAGCTTTTTCAAGCAAACATACTGAAAATGCTATTTTTTGTATCTCGGGCGAAAATATGAATGAAGATTCTTTAAACAATTTACTTGCCTTGAACTGAACTACTTTAAAAAGTGGATGCACAGGTGTAAACTCACGTGATGAACTAAATAAACATTGAAAATACAGTTGAGAATATTTTTCTATTTCGCTTGATGAAAAAGTAATCACAAGCTTTTTATTATGCTTATCAATTTGACCTTGATTAAACTTAAGCGCTCGGCCGCCTTGCTTATAAAACAATTCAAAATAAAAATCGTGCCGGGTATTATTTACCAATATAAGTTGCAAATTAGCAGAAAACTCAATTCCTTCTTCAGTTGGAACATAAAAAAGGCTAATAGCATTATTGCCATCAACAACATTGATACTGCTTTCACTTTCAGTAACTGCTGATGAATTAATCTTTACTAACTTATTAACAGGATAACTTATGGGAAAACCACTGTCATCGCTAACTACTACGGTATTCTTGTTTTTAATTTCGGTAATTACTCCCCCACCCTTTTCATCTAAAAAGATTACACTATCACCTACTTTAAAATCCATAATTACAGATTATTTAGAAGCAATCATGCTTATTTCAACATTTACATTTCTAGGTAATCCGGCAACGGCAACAGTTTCGCGAGCCGGGAAATTCCCACTGAAATAAGAGGCATACACCTCATTAACAGTTTGAAAATGACTCATACTTGTTAAGAATATGGTAGTTTTTACTACATCATCCAGAGTGTAACCGGCAGCTTCTAATACGGCTAAAATATTTTTCATAACACGATGTGTTTCAACCGCAACATTAGCTGTTTCTAACTCGCCTGTTTGCGGATTTATAGGTATTTGGCCTGATAAAAATATTAAACTTCCAGACTTCACAGCTTGGCTGTACGGGCCAATAGCTTGTGGGGCTTTATCGGTAAAAATTATTTCTTTATTCATAGTATGTATTAAAATTATAGCGTTGTATTTTTGCCCTAAGTTAATTAATAATCTAAAATTGAAAGCATAATCTTTATATTTCGTTTAGCATAAATCTTCTGAACAGGTTAAGTGCTGTTAAACTTGCCGCCTCAATAACACGTCCTCTGTCATTACCTAATAAAAAATATTTAGAAAAAACTCTCCCTTCTTCGGCTATGGCAATCCATACCATGCCAACCGGCTTATTGGCTGTACCGCCATCAGGTCCTGCAATACCACTGGTAGCAATAGCATAATCGGTTTGTAATTTTTTCATAACACCTTTAGCCATGCCTTCAACTACTTGGCGACTAACCGCACCAAATTGTTCAAGATCATCAGGATTTATCTCCAATAAATTTTGTTTAGTTTCGTTGGCATAAGCAATTACTGATCCCTTGTAATAGGCAGAACTTCCTGGAACTTTAGTAATTTTTGCGGCAAGATGTCCTCCGGTACAACTTTCGGCTGTTGAAATAGTTTTATGATTAGATTTTAGCATATCGCCAACTACCTTTTCAAGACTGTCGCCATTTTCACCATAGCAATATTTGTAAACTTGCTCTCTCAAGGTATTTATTTGCTTATCAAATGTAGATTTCAATTTATCGTAATCAAATCCCGTAGCAGTTAGCCTAAGCCTAACCGATCTTACTGATGGCAGGTAAGCCAGTTTAAAGTTTTCCGGGAGTGCATTTTCCCATTCACTTATTTCCTCGGCAAGTATGCTCTCGCCTATTCCTTGTGTTAATAGTGTATGATGTAATATATGCTCACTTACAAACTGTTTTTTTAGTTGAGGTAGTATTTCATTTTGCATCATAGTTTTCATTTCGTATGGTACACCCGGCATTGAAATGTATATTTTTCCTTGTTTCTCAAACCACATTCCGGGAGCAGTTCCTACTTTGTTTCTTATAACTTTGCATTTATCCGGTACTTCGGCCTGCATTCTGTTTAAGGGTGTTACTTCAAGTCCTCTATCTTTAAACAAAAGCTCAACATCTTGATATACTTCCTCATTAAACATTAGTGCAGAGTCAAAATATTCACATAAAGTACTCTTGGTTAAATCATCTTTGGTAGGACCCAGCCCTCCGGTAATTAATATTATAGAAGCTCTTGCTTCCGCTTCATTTAGAGCTTCTTTTATAAGCTCCTTGTTATCAGACACAGAAGAAATTTGGATAACAGAAAACCCGTAAAGGTTAAGTTGTTGTGCCATCCAGGCAGAGTTGGTATCAACTATCTGGCCTATTAATATCTCATCACCAATAGTTATAATCTCCACATTAATACTCATAAGCTTATGCGATTAATTACTCAATATGTAAATTACAAATTTGAGAAGTTTTTGTAACGAAAACTAAAAATTATTAGCGGGTAGTTATTATTTCGAATGAGTGTGGAGGTAATTCAATTAAAAGCTCATTCCCTGAGATATTGAACTTTCCGCTAAAATATTTTTTCAAACTAACTGAAGCATACTCTTTAGGTATGTTTACTTTAAACTTTACACTCTTACTGTCTTTATTAAAAAATACGAAAGCAGCATTATCAAAATAATATCTTCCGTAGGCCATAACATTTTTGTCAGATTTCAACAAATCATAATCGCCATATAATAATGACATATTATTTTTTCTGATTGAAAAGAGTTGTTGGGTTATTTCAAACTGATTTTGTTGATCGGTATTTAAGTTATCAAACACCATCATTCTGCGGTTGTCGGGATCACCGGCTCCGGGCATTCCAATTTCATCACCATAATAAATTACAGGAACACCGGGAATGGTGGCTATATAAGCCATAAGCTGCGATAGCTTTTTATATCCGATTTTATTAATGACTTTAATATTACGTGTCCAACCTGCTTCTTTTTCATCTTCGTTCATTTTCAAATCCTCACCGGCATAAGCAATAAAGCGTGGCAAATCATGATTACCACTAATATTACCCATTAATGAATGCCAACCATAATAATCAAACGATTCGTTTAATGAGGCACTCAAATTGGTAAACGGTAGATTATCGTTTAAAAACACATTACGCATATCGAAATATAAATTGAAATCAAATTGCGCATTCTGCTCACCACTATTAACATAGCTTCTAATCAAATCGCGACTACCAAAAGTTTCTCCTATTTGATAAGGAATATTAACTTTTTTGTCTCTTGCATATTTTTTAATCTTCAAAGTTAAGGCTCTCCAAAAGTCTTCGCTTACATGCTTTGTAGCGTCATGCCTAAAGCCATCAATTCCAAACTTATTTATCCAAAACATAGCTGAATCGCTCATAGCGCTCACTACTTCCGGTTTACTGTAATCAATGTCGGGTAGAAAAGTATCAAACCAAGTAGTTAGTCTTTCTTCATCCCATAATCTGATATTCTTTCTTCCATCGGGCAATACAAGGGGTGTTGTCCAATCTTTGTGTTGTTGATACAGTGGATGTTTTTCATGTACATGATTAGAAACAAAATCAATGAGTATATTGATATTCTTATTATGTGCATCATCAATTGTGGTTTGTAGAGTATTGTCATCCCCAAAACGATAATCAATCTTAGAACTGGAAACAGGCCAATATCCATGATAGCCGCTGTATTTGCGGTGCGGTGCAGGGTATTCGATATATGCCTCCTGTGGATTCTGAACAATAGGTGAAATCCATAGGGTATTGACACTAAGTTTATCAAAATATCCCTGTTTAATTTTTTGGTCAATTCCGGCCAAGTCGCCCCCCTGATAGTTTGCTTTAAAATCTACCTCTTTATCATTCACAGGATAATTATTGTTTTTATCACCATCAAAGAAACGATCCACCATTAAAAAATACATTATCATGGCTGCCTTGTCATAGCGGTCAATATCGGCAATGTTTTTTACTACATTTCCATTTTTTATTGGAATTAGTATATCGTTTGAAGTTCCGTCATCATTGTAACTAAACACCCTAATTGTTGATTTATTAACATAGTATGCTTCATCAGGAATTTTTATTTCAATAATGTCGTCCTGATATTTTGTAAACTTATCTGTTAAATCAAAATTGCTCCATAACACAAAAAATTTCTTTGGTTTATTAAGTGTTTTAATTCTTATCATATTATTTACTACACCCAAAGTAAATAGTTTAGGTAATTTTTCATTTTTCTTTTGGCCAATATTAATTACCGAATTAAATCCGCCCATATTGTTATCAATTTTTTGTGGATTGGCGGGGTCTAACATCCATTTATCATCAACTACTAATTGATAGGCATATTTTCCGGGGTTTAATACTATATTGCATTTGTAACCATTCTTATCGGCCAACATGAGCGTGTTTTTGGGATTCCAGCCGTTAAAATCTCCCGCTATCTGTACCTTATGTGGAATTGTGTCAAGCGACACAAACTTAAACTCATACGAAACTTTTTGAGAACGTTTTAATAAAACAGAGTATTCATATTGCCGACAATAAATTTTAAGGTAAAGCAAGGGAGGTAATGGAGTTCCATTTTCGGAAAGTGTAATATGTTTTTTATCGTCAGATATTTTTGTGTTTAGGAAAGGGCGTGCTGAAACAGAATCCAATAGACTTTCATCCATCAATATATCATTGGTATGAATAATAGTTTGTTGGGGCTCAAGACTAATAGGAATAATATTATCGGTAATATCTATTTGTGAGGGTACATTTAAATGATTATCCTGTTTACACGAAACAAGCCATAAGGCAATACTTAAAAGACCAGTTAGTATAAAGATTAGTTTTCGATTCATCATTAAAAAAACATTAATTATTCCACAAGATATTAATTTCTTCTATTCTATTTTTGATACTGATGTAGGCTAAATTTTTAATTTTCAAAATTTGTTTTGAAGCATCTATAAATGGATCAAAATCTGAAATTGGTTCAATATACTTATAATCTTCAAACTCAACCTTTACAGATTCTCCATTAACTATTACCTGCTCTTTTAGTAAGTGGTTAAAGCCATGTAAATACAACTTTATTTCTTTAAAATAAGACTTGAAAACACCCTGTTGCTTATCCAAAGTTATGGTCTTATTCTTGAAATCATTTATTATTTCACGTTTGCAGTAGTTACCCTCTAAATATTCAAAACTCTTTCCATCATCTTCATAGTAAGTAAAGGAGCCATTGGCATTGGCCCATACATGTAAAAATAAAATATCTTCAGGTTTTTCTTTTAATGACATGGTAAGCGACTGCATAGGTATAACAGCACCTGCCTTAACATACAGTGGAAAGTGAGTTAAAGGAGTCTCAACAATAATACTATTTTCTCCCTCCATAAAAGTATCGGTAAACAAATCAAACCAATATCCCTGAGGTAAATATACTTTGCTTAAATCTTTTGTACTCTCAACCGGAGCCACCAAAATATTCTTTCCAAATAAATACTGATGCTGATACTCGGCCTTATAAATGTTTTCATCATAACTATAATCAATAGCTAAGGAGCGAGACACAGGTAACCCGGTTTGTGTTGTTTCATAAAATGAAGCGTACAAATAAGGCGCTAATTTATATCGGAGAGAAATAAAGTTACGTGCTGTTTCTTCAACCTCTTCGCCAAAGCACCATGGCTCTGAGTCTTGTGTGTTAATCATACTATGTGCTCTGAAGAAAGGGGAAAAGGCGCCAATCATTATCCAACGAGCATATAAATCGGGGGTGGTATTTCCTGCAAAACCGCCTACATCATACCCGGCAAAAGCAATACCTGTTAGTCCCATGCTATTAATTAGCCTAATTCCTGCCATCATGTGCTGGTTATCCGCAACATTGTCGCCTGTCCACACTGCCGAGTACCTTTGAACACCACTGTATCCGGCACGTGTAAGAATAAAAGGTCGTTGGGAATTTAAATATTTTCTGGCTCCCTGATAAGTACTGCGGGTCATTTGCATGCCATAAATATTGTGTGCTTTTTTGTGGGTAGCTCCGTAACCCTCGTAGTTAAATTCAATTAAATTGGGCACATGTTGCCCCCATGTTGCAGGCTCGTTCATATCATTCCAAAAGCCTGTTACTCCAACCTCTGTAAGTGCTTTAATATTATCGGCCCACCATGTCCTGGTGGCTTCATCGGTAAAATCGGGAAAACTACTCCACCCCGGCCACACCTGACCTTCATAAGGAGTTCCATCAGGATATTTTACCAATAAATTATTTGACCTTGCTTCATCATAAGGTTTATACCCTTTTTGTGTTTTAATTCCGGGATCTAAAATAAGGGTTAAATTAAACTTTAAGTCCGATAGGTCTTTGCATAGTTTTTCGGGATTGGGAAAGGTTTGTTTATTCCAGGTGAATACCTTAAAGTTATCCATATAATGGATATCAAGGTATAATACATCGGCCGGTATATTTTTTTCGCGAAAGGTACGGGCCACATTCATAACTTCCTTATCAGGGTAATAGCTATATCGACACTGATGGAAGCCCAAGCTCCATAAAGGCGGTAACTCCATACGTCCGGTAAGGGCAGTGTATGAACTGATAATATCTGAAACATGGTTATGATAAATAAAGTAATAATTCATCTCCCCATCTTCGGCCTGAAAGTATATAAATCTGTTGTTAGAAGCGCCAAAATTAAAAGTGCTTTTATGGGTATTATCGAAAAATATTCCGTAAGCCAAATTGTTGTGCAAACCAATATAGAATGGTGTGCTTAAGTAAATAGGGTCATCTTCAACACTATAGGCAAACTTATCGGTATTCCAGTTTACATAAGCCTTTCCTCGTTTGTTTAGAGGTCCGTTTTTTTCTCCTAAACCAATAAATTTTTCATCGTCATGCAGTTTTTTGTAGGTAGTAACTTCATGCCCTATCCACGAAGTTCCAAAGGCTGTATCGTCTTGGTTAATTAATTTATCGTCAATAGTGTAAAATGCTACTCTGAATGGGGTCAGTGAAAAAACTGCTTTAAGTGCTTTTGTCTTTAAAATTAAGCGTCCTTGTTCCTCTATTACTTGAAAATCTGTGTTCTCGGGTTTGCCAGTTACAGCATAAGAAAAATCTTCCTGTTTGTACTCATTCTTATATATTCTTACTCTGATTATGTGATTAGAGAAAACAGTAATCTCAATAGATTCATCATTGGTATTTAATAATAAACCGGTATCAGTCAGGAAATATTTTGTAATATCTCCAATACTTTGGTTAAAGTTGCCCACACGATTTTTTGTAGAATTGTTTTTCATGAAAACGGAAATCTTATTTAACTCAATGGTTGTATATTTTGAATTCTAGTGTCAATATTACACTTTTAAATTCATATAAAAAATTCTCTTGATATTATCGGATTTAATAAACTCATCCAAAGTTAAAATATGTAATAAGAACAGAAGCTTTTCATAACCATTACAAAATTGTTCAGGGTAAAATAAATACCACTAATTACAATATTCATGTCATTCAATGTTTTCAATGAAAGTTGATTATTGATAGACCAAAAAAATTAATGATAAATGGTTTTATAGGCTCAAAATTTTATGATGTGAAGTGCCAAATCTTTTAAAAATTAGGTTTATGTAAATATTTAGAATAAAAATTCTCAATATTAGATACGGCTTCATCAGCAGTATCAACCAAACTGATAAGATCCAAATCTATTTCATTAATATTATTTTCTTTATGCAATAATGACGATTTTATCCAATCAATAAGTCCGCTCCAATAATCTTTGCCCACTAAAATAACCGGAAAAGCAGCCACTTTCTTAGTTTGAATTAATGTCAATGCTTCGAAAAGTTCGTCCATAGTACCATAGCCACCGGGTAAAACTACAAATCCTTGTGCATATTTCATAAACATTACCTTGCGAACAAAAAAGTAGTCGAAAGTAATAAGCTTATCTACATCAACATAAGGATTGGCCACTTGTTCAAATGGTAAAACAATGTTTAACCCAACTGACATACCACCACCTTTATGCGCCCCTCTATTGGCTGCTTCCATAATGCCCGGACCACCTCCTGTAATAATTCCATATCCTTTTTGGGTTAATTTATAGGCTATTTCTTCGGCTAATGAATAATAATGATTATCGGGCATAGTGCGTGCACTTCCAAATATTGATACACATGGCCCAATACGGCTAAGCTTTTCAAAGGCTTCAACAAACTCGGCCATTATTTTAAAAATCTGCCATGAGTCTTTTACTCTCACTTCACTCCAATCTTTCGGTTGAAATGCTTTTCTTATTCTATCTTGTTCGTTCATAAGTATTACTTTTTATTAATTCATCTTTTAAATATTGGGCAGTATATCCTATATTTTTCTCAACAATTTCTTCGGGAGTACCCTCTACCACTATCGTTCCGCCATCTTCACCACCTTCCGGTCCAATGTCAATAATATAATCTGCCACTTTAATTATATCGAGGTTATGCTCAATAATCAACACCGAGTTGCCGCTATCTACCAGTCTATTAATCACTTCCAAAAATATTCTGATGTCTTCAAAATGAAGCCCTGTGCTTGGTTCGTCTAATATGTAAAAGGTATTTCCGGTATCTCTTTTTGATAGTTCAGAAGCTAATTTAATACGCTGCGCCTCACCTCCCGAAAGCGTAGTGCTTGCTTGTCCTAAAGTAACATAACCCAAACCTACATCATTCATGGTTTTAATTTTTTGTAGTATGGAGGGTATGTTATGAAAAAAATCAACTGCCTTCTCAATGGTCATATCAAGTACATCACTTATTGATTTCCCTTTATATCTTATCTCCAGGGTTTCGCGATTATACCTTTTTCCGTAACACTCACTGCACTTAACATAAACATCGGGTAAAAAATTCATCTCAATAGTTACCATACCTGCGCCCTGGCAAGTTTCGCAGCGACCTCCTTTAACATTAAATGAGAAACGCCCGGGTTTATACCCTCTAATTTTAGCTTCAGGAACTTCTGCAAATAAATTTCTGATATCGCCAAATACATTAGTATAAGTTGCAGGGTTGCTCCGTGGAGTACGACCTATAGGAGATTGATTAATTTCTATAATCTTATCAATATATTTTAAGCCTTCTATACTACCATACGGGAGAGGGCTTTGATGGCTTCTGTAAAAATGTTTATTGATGATGGGGTAAAGTGTTTCTTTTATAAGAGATGATTTACCACTCCCTGAAACTCCGGTAACACATATCAATTGCCCTAAAGGAATTTTAACATCTACATTTTTTAGATTATGACCTGTGGCACCTCGTAAAACAATATGCTTTCCGGAACCTTTGCGTCTTTGTACCGGAACCTCTATACGCATTTCATTCCGTAGGTATTTTGAAGTTATAGAATTTAAGGCAAATAATTCTTCCGGCTTACCGGTTGCTACAATTCTTCCGCCATGCACCCCGGCTCTTGGCCCTATATCAATAACAAAATCAGATTTTTCAATAATTTCTTTATCGTGTTCAACAACAATAACAGAGTTGCCCGTATCACGAAGGCTTATAAGTGAGTTAATCAATCGGGTGTTATCTCTTTGATGAAGACCAATGCTTGGCTCATCTAAAATATACAATACGCCAACTAACTGTGAGCCTATTTGCGTAGCCAATCTGATACGCTGTGACTCACCTCCGGACAAAGAATTGGAAGTTCTGTTTAAGGATAAATAACCCAACCCAACATCTAATAAAAATTGTATTCTGGGTCTTATTTCTTTAAGTATTTCGACAGCTATTAAGTTCTGCTTTTCGCTTAATCGCGATTCAATATTTTCAAACCATAGTTTCAGCTCTTTCAAACTTAAGCAACTTAGTTCATAAATGTTTTTTTGATTAACTTTAAAAAATAATGCCTCTTGTTTTAGCCTTGCTCCTTTACACTTAGGGCAAGTTACTTTATTCATAAAGCTCTCGGCCCATTTTTCAATTGACTTTGATTGGTATGCCTCTTGCTGTTTGGCAATATAATTAACAATTCCTTCAAACTGTACAGAGTGATACTCGTTGGAATACTGATGTTTTATCTTAATCAGTTCGTTGCTGCCATTCAAAATAATATCTATAGCCTCCTCAGAGAGTTCCTCAATAGGGGTGTCGAGTGTATAACCATGTTGTTTTAATATGGCAGCAATTTGTTCAAATATCCAAGTACTTTTAGCCTCGCCTAAAGCCAGAATACCACCCTTTTTAATACTCAATTTAGGATTGGGAATAAGTTTTTTTTGGTCAACCTGACTAATAATACCTAGTCCGTTACACTTGCTGCAGGCGCCAAATGGCGAGTTAAAGGAAAACAAATTAGGGGCAGGATCATCATACGATATGCCTGAATGAGCGCACATTAATGAGCGACTAAAAAAAGCAATATCTTCTGAATCATTGTCCATTACCATAATAGAGCCTTTTCCTAATTTCATTCCCAATTGTAAGGCTGACACAATTCTCTGTCTGTTTTCAACATTTACTGTAAATCGGTCAATAACTATCTCAATATTATGAATTTTATAGCGGTCAACCTGCATGCGGGCTTTCAGTTCGGTAATCACTCCATCAATTCTAGCTCTGATAAAGCCTTGCTTAATGGTTTGTTCAAAAAGTTCACGATAGTGTCCTTTACGTCCTTTCACAACAGGGGCAAGAACAGATATTTTTTTGTCGGAAAACTTGGCTAAGATGTTATTAATAATTTGGTCATCGGTATATTTAATCATTTTTTCGCCCGTAACGTACGAGTAGGCATCGCTTACACGAGCATATAACAAACGTAAAAAGTCGTAAATTTCAGTTACGGTTCCTACCGTTGAGCGCGGATTTTTGTTGGTTGTTTTTTGTTCTATGGCTATTACGGGGCTTAGCCCTGTAATTTGATCCACATCGGGGCGTTCAAGATTGCCCAAAAACTGGCGTGCATAAATAGAGAAACTCTCAATATATCTTCTTTGCCCTTCGGCATAAATGGTATCAAAAGCCAATGACGATTTTCCACTTCCACTTAATCCGGTTATTACTACAAGTTTATTGCGCGGTATCGAAACATCAATATTATTCAGATTATGAACTCTCGCCCCTTTTACCTCAAGCATTTCCTCTTCTCCGGCATCCTCATGCATGGTCATTTTATCTAAAAATTTTTCGGGTTAAACAAAGGGTTAAAGGTACTAAAATTGTCGGAATAAAAAAAAGAAACCTAGCTCTAAATAAAATAACTTATTTTATTTTACGTGCCATTTCTCGAACTGCATCTTTAGTTTTTAGTGACTCTCTTTTATCATACAACTTTTTGCCTTTGGCAATGTGTATCTGCAACTTGGCAAGTCCTTTTTCGTTTATATACAGGAGTGTAGGGATCAGTGTAAAACCTTTATTCTTTAGTTTTGAAATAATCTTATCTATCTCGTTACGTTTTAGGAGCAATTTACGCTCGCGCTTAGGGGCATGATTATTAAGGCTTGCCTCTTTATACTCCGAAATATTCATATTCTTTACCCAAATTTCATTATTGTGCACAAAACAGTATGCTTCTACAATTGAGGCTTTTCCTTGTCTTATTGATTTAATTTCGGATCCCATCAATTGTATGCCGCACTCAAAACCATCCATAAGAATAAACTCAAACGAAGCACGTTTGTTTTTTATCTGAATGTCCTTGTCCAATTTCATTTTCATTATGAAATAAATTTAATAATAGCTTCAATACATTGTTTTCTTAAAGTCAACAGCCTGTTTCTTTCCTTCTCTTTTAATTTAAATATACGTCTTTGGGCTTTAATTGCGCGGTATGTGCTTAGCCAATGTAAAGCAGTAATGCCACAAATATGCAATACCACAATGATTAACAATGCTTTAACAAAAGTAAAAAATACAACTAAACCTATTAATAAAATAACATACCATAAAAAATATAGTAAGCCGGCAGAGCCAATATTGACAGAGCTGAAGAACTCAGGTTTTTTGGCCGTTTTTTTAGCAACTCTATATGATAATAGGTAAGGCCATGAGTTGAAAACTAAAGCAGGTAGGGCAGAAAAAGATAAAATAACAAAAACTAAATAGTCATCAAAAAAACGTTTTTGTATTAAATATTTATTTACTTGTTTTTCGCGTAATTTATATTGTTCAAGTACCGACTTATAGAGTATTACTTCCGAGGCCATTTCATAATAGGCTGTCTGATGTGTATTAATAAGTTGGCTGAAGTGTTTAATTTTCTCAAACTTTACCTTATCATTGCCGCTATTACCTGTAATCAAAACGTCAAAATTTCTTTTAATAAAATGAAAAATAGAAAGTTTATCTCTATCGTGAATGTTAAACATTACCTCATCAATTGACTGTGCAACATCATTCGTAAAACGTGCCGCACTTTTGCCGTCAAGGTTTGAAGCCTTAGAAAAATAGTCGCTTACCTTGAATGTTTTATTAAAAACTAAATATACTTCAGAATTCAAATTATCAGGTTCATCATAATTAATGGCTGCCCCAACAACATATAACTCTTTATTTTCCGGAAAATACTGAATTGCACCATGTGCTATGCGTGCAGCACCCTTTTTCAAAGGTCTTAACACACTCTCTCGTTCGCAGTTCCCTTCCGGAAAAATAAGTACCGAGCTATGATTTTTCAATAACTGATAACAACGATTAAAGACTTCATTATTTTTCTCCAAATTCTCAATTCCTTCTTGCATTCTGTATATGGGCGTAATACCAATGGCATTAAGTATTTTAGCTACGAAAGTGTTTTTAAAAACATCACCGCGTGCCAGAAACCATACTTTTTGTTTTAAATGCAATCCTATCATTACACCATCCCAAAAAGCATTGCTGTGATTAACCGCAATTAATAAAGGTTTTTTGTGAGGTACAGTTTCAGCATTAAGCACAACAATTTTTGAATAAAAAGTGCGTGCCGTAATAATGTAAATAATTTTTAAAAATATGCGTATTAGCAAACTCATAGACTGCAAATGTAGTTTTTTATTGGTCTTAAACATTTATTATTGTTACTTTTGAAGTCAAAATAACTACAGAAAAGGAATATGGAAGATTACAAACAAACCCTAATTTTGCTTATTTCTACCCCATTATATGCTATTTTGATTGGAGGAGAGATGATTTTAAGTTCTATTCATAACAAAAAACTATATACTGTAAAAGACACCTTAACGAATGTTTATTTATCAGCTTTAAATTTTAGTTTGGAAATATTAATCAGAGCCTTTTGTATAGGTTTTCTTGCTTTCTTTTTTCAATATAAGTTTATACAAATAGAAAACAAAATTCTTTACTGGTCGTTATTACTGATTTTTGAAGATTTTATTTTTTACATTATTCATCGGGTTGACCATTATTGCCGATTGTTTTGGGCAGTACATGTTACGCATCATTCATCAGAAAAGTTTAATTTAAGCACAGGTTTCAGATCATCAGTATTTCAGCCATTGTATCGTTTTGTTTATTTTATCCCTTTAGCCCTGCTTGGCTTTAAGCCTTTAGACATATTGTTTATGTATAGCGCTACACAAATTTATGGCATTCTAATTCATACGCAATACATTAAGAAGTTAGGATTTTTAGAATACTTTATGGCCACTCCATCGCATCATAGAGTTCATCATGCCTCCAATACCATTTTCTTAGATAAAAATATGGGTATGATTTTTATTATTTGGGATAAGTTATTTGGAACATTTGCTTCTGAAGATGATTTAAAGAATGAAGAAATAAAATTTGGTTTAACCAAAAACCTTGAACGACCGAACCATCCTATTGAAGTAGTTTTTCATGAATGGATAAGTATAGCACAAGATTTTAAAAAAGATATTCCGTTTACAACCAAACTTAAATACTTATTTATGCCTCCCGGATGGAGTCATGACGGAAGTAGAAAAACTTCCAAACAATTACGTGAGGAACTGCAAGAGGTTAAAGAGTGATTATACTTTAATAATTAGTAATATTTTACTTTAAGTGGCTAGGCTTAGATTTTGTGTCATTAGGTTCATTCATTTAAAAAAGAGTTTTTTATTAACTCTTGGGCTTATATATACTACTTCAGGTTTTTCACAAAATAGTTTATGCCCACACACAAGTGCCGACAGTGCCAGTATTTTAGATGTTGTATTACGTAAAAATATGTTATTAAAACCCCGAGGTGTAAGTATGGAGGAGGTAAAAAGAACTCCCTCATATCAGCCTATAATTGAAGTTGACACCAACACCTGTATTTGGACAGTGAAATCAAGAGATTATTACACTACACGCAAAGGCAAATGTAGGCATACCAATGGTTGCACAGTTGAAATTACAAAAACAGTTTGGGTTTCGGGAACGAAGAAGAAAGTGATAAAACATAAAACCTCTAAAAGGTATTTACCAAATTACGAATAACTCTTATACTGCAAAAAAATCTTCAATAACACTATCTGCAATAAGTTTCCCTTTATGGGTTAAGGCAAAACGATGCTCGTAAAGCTGTATATTTTGTAAATCGTTTTGACGCTTCAAAGCCTTCTGGAAGTGTTGCTCCGTAACACTGTTTAAATATTCTTTAATCTCTGTGAAACTAATCCCTTCTGCCAATCGTAAGCCAATCATAATTTTTTCGTTATACTTTTCTAAAGGGCTTAATTCTTCATTAATGTTGGCTGTTTTACCTTGATTAATCTCTTTCAAATAAGTGAACATATTAGGAATATTATATTGCCTAATTTTACCATTGTACGAATGTGCTGCAGGGCCTAATCCCAAGTATGATTTACCCTGCCAATAGGAACTGTTATGCTTGCTCCTATATCCGGGCATACAGAAGTTTGATATTTCGTAATGTTCAAAATTGTTGTCATTAGCCCATCTCATCAAATACTCAAAGTTATTGGCAGCCATTTCTTCATCCAACTTAACTCTTTTATTTTTAACCCAATGTGATAGTAAAGTTTTTTCTTCAACCGTTAAACAGTAACATGATAAGTGTTGAATATTAATTTGAATGGCTTTCTCTAAATTAGCTGCCCAAGTCAGATTGTCCATATTAGGCAGACCATAAATCAAATCAATATTTATATTTCCAAAACCTATATCCTGCATTCTTTTTATGGCATCTGTGGCCTGTACGGCATTATGACTGCGTTTCATAAACTTTAAATCTTCATCTTCAAAGGATTGAATGCCACAGCTTATACGATTTATACCCATCTTTTGCCAGGCTTTGATTCGCTCTATATTACAATCATCAGGGTTTACCTCTAAAGTAATTTCGGGAAGGGCACTAATTTTAAATGTAGTATAAATTTTGTTTATTATTTTATCCAGCAATTCGGGTTGCATGGTTGATGGCGTACCTCCTCCAAAATAAATAGTTTCAATGATTGTTGGTGCGTTTCCATCAAAAAAATGTTTACGGATGTCAATCTCTGCTATTATCCCATCAGCTACCGGGTTTATCATGGCCGGGGAAGTAGAGAAATAAAAATCGCAATAGGTACAGGCTTGTTTACAAAAAGGAATATGTATATATATACCAGCCATTATTTTTCTAACACTATTCTAAAAGTTGTACCCTTTCCGGGTTCTGAGCGTTTTACAAATATTTTTCCGCCATGGTAATTTTCAATAATTCGCTTGGTTAATGATAATCCTAATCCCCAGCCTCTTTTCTTTGTGGTATAGCCCGGCTTAAACACCGTATTAAATTTTGATTTTGGAATGCCTTTACCGGTATCTTCAACATCAATATATACAAATTGTGATTGATCGTACACATTAATGCTAATATTACCTTCGCCTTCCATAGCATCAGTAGCATTTCGTATAAGGTTTTCAATAACCCATTCAAAAAGAGCCTTATTGCATAACACTTCAAGATTATGCGGGGCATTTATGCTAAATATCACTTTACTTGAAGTTCGGCTTCGCATATACTCCACACTATCTTGTAAAACCTCATTAATATCCTGCTTCTTTAAAACCGGCTGCGAACCAATTTTTGAGAAGCGTTCCGTAATGGTTTCAAGCCTCTGTATGTCCTTCTCAATTTCTTTAAACTCAGCTCCATTGTCCGAGCGTGATTTCATCAACTCGCCCCAGGCTATTAGTGACGATAAAGGTGTGCCTAATTGATGAGCCGTTTCTTTGGCCATACCAAGCCATACTTGGTTTTGTTCGGCCTTTCGTGCTGTGCTGAATAAACTATACCCTATAATTATCAAAAAAGCAATAACCCCAAGCTGCACAAACGGGAAATATTTAATCAACATCAACAAAGAACTATCCTGATAAAAAATATAGTTTTTTGATTGATCGCCCAGGTCAATTTCAATGGGTGTATTTTGCTTACTCATTTTAGCAATAATCTGCTTTACATCATTACTATTTGCGTTTTTTAGTTCATCAATATTTCCACTAGCTATTATCTTTTCCTTTTTTTCATCGGTAATAATTACCGGTACTGAGGCATAGTTATTGACTATTTCGGTAATAAATGATTTTATTAGATCATCAATAGTAAAGCGTAATTCATTAAAAAGCTTTGAGTCGCTGTAATAAATAATATTTTTTGATTTCCCGTGCAATGGAATCAAAATTGAATCATTCTGTTCCATCATATACGCCAACACTTCATTCAGTTTATTCTGCTGGCTTTGGGGTAAGTTTTTATATGGAATATTATCTACTTCATCTATATTTTTCCATGAATTTATTTGATGTTTATCATCAACCAATATTACCGGAATGGTGGTGTTATTATCTAAAATACTCAAATAAAAATTAAGATCGGCACTTGTTTCGCTTATGGTAAGCATTTTAGATGCTTCTGCCCATATTTCAATCCTTTTTCTTTCTTCGGCTTTTACTTTATCAAACAGTTCGTTGGTATATTTTACCAATCCTGCCTTTTTTTGAATGGCCTCTGCCCAAATTTTAATTTTTGCTCTTTCATCATTGGCTATTTCTTTTATAATATAATTAGTATAAGCCAATGATGCTAATATAATAATTATGGCACCAACACCTAAGGCTATTTTCCAGTTTTGTTTTTGTGAATAAATCTTCATTTCGCCCATTCAGATTTCCAAAAGTATTAGTATTTTCTATTATTAAAAACTAAGTAATGGTAAATCTTTTAATAATAATTCATTTAATTTTAAATAAATCCGTTAATTATTAACTTATATTCAAATGGTTCAACTTTTACTTTTTATTAAGACAAGTGCTTGAGAAATAAATCTCTTAACCAAAAAATTGTAAATCTCAATTTCAACATAGCGTATTAACTTGTAATACACCAATAATGCTTAGCCTTAAACAAAGAAAATAAACTACTTTGGCAAAGTATATAATAATTATGAAAAATAAATTTGAGATTTTTATAAAATAGTTATCTTTGCACTCCCGAAACTTATTATGATAATCTTCATAATAACGGTAAATGGTAGGTATAGCTCAGTTGGTTAGAGCATCAGATTGTGATTCTGAGGGTCGTGGGTTCGAGCCCCATTACTTACCCCAATTTTTAGGCTTCCGTTAATAGGGAAGCCTTTTTAATATAGTTTAATTGCTCTTACAACTTATCTATAAAGAAATAAAACTGGAGTTACGCAATAAGTACGCTCTTGGAGGTATTTTTTTATATGTTATAGCCACGGTTTATACTTCTTATCTATCTTTTCGCAATATTATTCATCCGGCTACATGGAATGCACTATTTTGGATAATAATGCTTTTTGCCTCTATTAATGCCATTTCTAAGAGTTTCACACAAGATAGCCCGGGTAGGCAGTTATACTATTACACTATTTTAAAACCACAAACGGTAATCTTATCTAAGATGATATATAATGCACTGCTAATGATACTGATGAGCTTATTATGCTTTGTGTTTTATGCCATGTTTATCAATTACTTGGTACAAAATTTACCCATATTTTTGTTGGTTTTACTATTAGGAAGTATTGGTTTTTCCAGTATTCTAACCATGATATCGGCCATTGCCTCAAAAACCAACGGCAATTTTAGCATGATGGCTATTTTAAGCTTTCCAATGCTTATTCCTTTTTTGATAACATTAATTAAAGTTTCAAAGTTAGCCGTTGACGGAATTGATAATTCGGTTTGTTACCCATATTTAACCGTGTTAATATTGATTAATATTGTTGTTTTAGGATTATCTTACATATTATTTCCTTACCTTTGGCAGGATTAAGCTAAAAATTAATAATTCTAGATTTTTGCCTTGTAATAACTAAAACATGAAAGTTTTAAAGTGGTGGAAAATATTATCAATAATATGTATTTTATATACCATTATTGCCGGCTTTTTATTACCTGTACCCGCATTGCCTATTTTACACGAATCCATCAGAAACCTATATTTTCATGTAACTATGTGGTTTTCTATGATTCTAATATTATCCGTTTCGGTAATTTATGGTGTTATTTACCTCAACAAAGGGTTTAAATATTATGACATTGTATCCGCTGAGGCAGCTAAAGTAGGTTTATTCTTGGGTATTTTAGGGGTAACTACCGGTTCGTTGTGGGCTAATAATACTTGGGGTGCTTGGTGGGTAAACGATGCCAAACTTAATGGTGCTGCTATAAGTTTATTGTTTTATTTTGCTTACCTAATATTAAGAAACACTATTAGTGATGATGACAAGAAAGGACGTGTAAGTGCCATTTATAACATATTTGCTTATACCATGATGATTGTGTTTTTAGGTGTACTTCCTCGGATGACCGACTCATTGCATCCCGGGAATGGCGGCAATCCGGGCTTTGGTGGCTATGATTTAGACGGAAAAATGAAAATTGTTTTTTATCCGGCTATTATCGGTTGGAGTCTTTTAGCCGTTTGGATTCTTAATATAAGAATAAGAATGAAGTCAATAATAGAAAAATTACACACCCATTAATATGAAAAAAATATTATCTCTTATTTGCATATTTTTGCTGATGATAGTACCTGCTGTGCAGGCTCAAAGTGTTGAAATGGCTGATGGTTTTAGAAGTTCAGGAAAAATTTACGTTGTAATTGGTGTCTTGTGTATTATATTTGTAGGGATAATAATATACCTTATCAGTATAGACTTAAAATTAAATAAATTGGAGAAAGAGATTAACAAAACAAATCATTAAAAAAGAAATGAAAAAAATTCATATCATTATTTTAGTAGTTATTGCCATTTCAATTGCTGCCATTATGGGGACTGTTGCCGACAGTAGCACTTATGCCTCCTTTAGAGTAGCACTTGATAATCCGGGTAGCGAATACCATGTAGTAGGCAAATATGTTAAAGATAAAGGGATTGAGTATAATCCGGCAGTAAATGCCAATAAGTGTGTCTTTTATTTAAAAGACAATGAAAATAAAGAATTAAAGGTAATATACAAAGGTCCTAAGCCGCAAGACTTTGAAATGAGTGAGCAGATAGTAGTAACCGGCAAAACTGAAGGCAATATTTTTGTAGCCGATAAGATATTGATGAAATGTCCATCAAAATATAACAATACTGACGATCCTTCAAAAACAACAACTAGCAATATTTGATTTTTACTTAACTTTTCTTGATGGAGGAAATTCAATACCTTAACGAGCATCTGCTACCGGGTAAACTTGGCAATTTTTTTATTGTTCTGTCTTTTACCGCTGCATTACTCTCAACCATAGCTTATTTTTTTGCCGGAAAATCATCTGCATCTACACTTGATAAATCATGGCAAAATATAGGTCGTACAGCATTTTATATTCATGGTGTATCTATTTTCGGAATAGTAGGAACACTATTCTATATTATACTCAATCATTATTTTGAGTATCAATATGCTTGGCAACATTCTTCAAGAGACTTGCCCCTGCGTTATATTTTTTCATGTTTTTGGGAAGGACAGGAGGGCAGTTTTCTTTTGTGGGCCTTCTGGAATGTAGTATTGGGTGTAATTTTAAGTCGAAAATCGAAAAATTTTGAAGCACCTGTAATGACCATATTCAGTTCAGTACAAGTGTTTCTTACATCAATGCTTTTAGGCATTTATATTTTTGATTATCATTTAGGCAGCAATCCTTTTATATTGCTACGTGAGCATCCCGATTTCATGTCCTTGCCTTTTATTCAATCTCCTTCCTATCTGTCAAATTTGGATGGGCGCGGTCTTAATCCCTTACTTCAAAACTATTGGATGACCATACATCCGCCTGTGCTATTCTTAGGCTTTGCCTCTACCCTAGTTCCTTTTGCATTTGCAATGGGAGGCTTATGGACAAAGCGCCATACAGAATGGATTACACCAGCCTTGCCGTGGGCATATTTCAGCATAATGATATTTGGTACGGGTATATTGTTAGGTGGTGCCTGGGCCTATGAATCGTTAAGCTTTGGTGGGTTTTGGGCATGGGATCCTGTAGAAAACTCCTCGCTTGTCCCATGGTTAATAATGGTAGGTGCTGCTCACGTTATGTTAATTTACAAAAGCCGTAAACAATCATTATTTACAGCTTATACTCTAACTGTTTTATCGTTTTTGTTGGTTTTATACTCTACCTTTTTAACTCGTTCGGGAGTGTTAGGCGACAGTTCAGTTCATGCCTTTACCGACCTCGGAATGAGTGGGCAATTATTGGTATATTTATTGTTTTATGTATTCTTGGCTGCTTTCTTTTTGCTTAAAAATTACAAAAGCATAAGCAACAACCAGGCCGATGACAACAGTACTTCTCGAGAATTTTGGATGCTTATTGCAGCTCTGGTTTTATTAGTATCATCTTTCCAAATTACGTTTACAACTTCTATTCCGGTTATCAATAAAATTTTGGGAACAAATTTAGCTCCTCCGGTAGATGCCGTAAAACACTATAATTCTTGGCAAATACCTTTTGCTATTATTATCAGTTTTCTAATGGCTGTTACTTTGTTTTTAAGATACAAGCATAGCGATATAAAAATTGTATTCAAGAAACTATTAATTTCTATCATCATTTCTGTGGTAGTTACGGTAATAGTAGTATTTAGCCTTAAGCTTTATAATGCTTTCTTAATAGCCCTGTTTTTCAGTTCATTCTTTGCTATAGTGGCTAATATTGACTATATATTTAAAGTATTAAATGGTGATGTACGCAAAGCCGGAGCTTCAATTGCCCATGTAGGTTTTGCTATGATTTTGTTAGGCGCGTTGGTAGCCACAGGAAAAAGCAGAATTATATCTCAAAACACATCGGGAGTTGATATCAGCAAGTTAGGAAAGGAATTTAACAATATGGAGAACATAATGCTCGCCAAAAACGATACTTTAAAAATGGGCGAATATTTTCTGACATATAAAGGGCGAAGAATTGAAGGCGTTAATCATTATTTTGATATTGATTACTTTACCCGCAACAAAAAGGGTAAATATATATACAAATTTACGCTAAGCCCTATTGTGCAAACAAATCCTCGTATGGGAAATTCGGCCGAGCCCGACACCAAGCATTATTGGCATAAAGATGTTTACACCCATATTACTTATGCTGAAATGGAACCTGCGCGTGAAGAACAACAACATGGAAACCAGACTGACGATAAATTTAAGAAATTTGCTTCTGCCTCCATGCTTCCTGGCGATACTTTATTTGGAAGCAAAAGTATTATAGTACTTGAAAATATTTATAAAGAGACGGATTCTTTAAAATATCACTTTGGGCATAATGATATAGCTATTGCAGCCAAATTCAGAATAACTGATATACGCAACAATACCTTTGTTGCCAATCCGGTGTATATTATTAAAGGCAATGTTCCAAACTCCATTGATGAGGTAGTTAACGAAATGGGATTAAAATTATCGTTTCGCAATATTAATCCTCAAACCGGAAAAATTGACATTGAACTATACGAAAGCGATAGTCCTAATCAAGAGTTTATTATTCTAAAAGCCATTATATTTCCATTTATCAATATTTTGTGGTTAGGCTGCCTAATTATGATTATAGGCACAAGTATTGCTATCAGAGAAAGAGTAAAGAAAACCAAATACAATTTAGGCTAATTACCTATCATAATTTTTACTACTTTTATCTTTCATATATATCATATGGAACAACAAAATATTGTAGTTATAGGTTGCGGGAATGTGGCTTCATACTTTGCGCACACATTTCATTCCATAGGACATTGTATTGTTCAGATATTTCATCCCAATATTGAAAAGGCAAAAGCATTGGCTGATTTATATCAGGCCGAACCTGTATGTGATACCGATAAAATTAATCCCCACGCCAATTTATATATCATAGCGGTTAAAGATAATGCCATCATAGAAGTAGTCCACAAGCTGCCCAACACTCAAGGAATTATTGTTCATACTTCAGGCTCGGTTGGTATTGATGTTTTAAATAAGCATCACCGAAAAGCTGTGTTTTATCCCTTACAAAGTTTCACCAAAAAGATTGTTTTAAGCAATAGAAATTTCCCTATATTAATAGAAAGCTACAATCAAGACGATATTGAATATTTAACCAAGCTGGGTAAGGATTTAGGAAACGAGGTAATATTTATGAATAGTCAGGAAAGATCCAGGGTACACTTAGCAGCCGTTTTTGCAGCCAATTTCACCAATCATTGTATTAAAATGGCTTATGATATAATGATAAAAAATAATCATCAACCTGAAATGCTTTTACCGCTCATTAAAGAGATTATCAATAAACTTAATTATATAAGTCCTCAACAAGCCCAAACCGGACCGGCCGTGCGCAACGATTATGCGGTAATTGAAAAACACTTGCAGATGCTAAAGGGCGACCAAGAAATACAACACATCTATCAAGTTTTAACTCAACATATTCAACAAACATCCTAATACTTTTTTATGAATGAAATAAATTTTAAAACACTACTACCCGGCATTAAACTTATGGTTTTTGATGTAGATGGAGTTTTAACCGATGGCTCGGTACTTTGTTTTAATGATGGTGAGCAAATTAGAAATATGAATATTAAAGATGGTTATGCCTTACAATTGGCCATCAAAAAAAATATACGTATATTAATTATTAGCGGAGGCCGCTCAGAGGCAGTAATTAAACGCCTTAATATGTTAGGTGTAACCGATATTTTTATGAGTGTACAACATAAGTTACCGGTGTTAATTCAATATTTATTTGAATTTGGAATAAACCCAAATGAGGTCTTATATATGGGCGATGATATTCCGGATTTAGAATGTTTAAAATATGTAGCTGCAGCAACCTGCCCTGCCGATGCTGCTCATGATATTAAAAACGTGTGCAATTATGTTTCGCATGAATTAGGTGGACGGGGTTGTGTAAGAGATGTTATTGAACAAGTATTAAGAGCTCAAAAAATGTGGTTAGATGCAGATGCACACACCTGGTAAATATTAACTTCAATGCCATGATTAAATTCCCTATTATTTTGCTATTGGGCATTACATTGCTCTCGTTTACCCTTCAGAATGACTTTTTAACGCAGCAAAAAAAATATGAACGAGTAAGAACTGCCCTTAACGAAAAACAAGACTATCTTGAGAAAAAACTTAAAGACCATAAATTAACTCCAAATAATATAAATCTGCTGTTTATTGCATATAAAGATAGCGATACACTTGAAGTATATGCTAAAACAAAACAAGAAAAAAGCTATACTAAATTACTGTCGTATAAAATTTGCTCGCGTTCGGGAGAATTAGGCCCAAAGCGCAAACAGGGTGATGGACAGGTTCCTGAAGGCTTCTATCATATTAACCGATTTAATCCAACAAGTAGTTATTATTTATCCTTGGGTCTTAATTACCCCAATCAATCTGATAAAGTTAAAAGTAAGGCTGCTAATTTAGGGGGCGATATTTTTATACATGGTTCGTGTGTAACCATTGGTTGCATGCCTATGACCGATAATTATATAAAAGAAATATATTTATTGGCTATATATGCCAGAAATAATGGGCAGGACAAAATACCGGTTTATGTTTTCCCGTTCAGAATGACTGATACAAATATGCGTAATTATAAAGAAAAATATAGCCCTAATAAAGATTTAACTGCTTTTTGGGATAACTTAAAAACAGGTTATGATAAGTTTATACAAGATAAATCGGAGTTGAATATTAAAGTGTCAGGGAGTGGTGATTATATATATTAAAATCTCAAATTAGCGTTTACTATTTTTTTGGGACACTGTCAATTTTATGTTTACGATTAGGCAATAAGTTTTCCAAAGTCCATTCTATTTTTCTTTCAAACGGAAATTTACGATGCTTACAGTTTTCAATATAACAGATAGAGCATGAATCAGGAACACAAGGGTCGGTATGAACAAAAAGTTCAACTTCTTGCTGTAACTTTTCTTTTATCAGTTGTTCAACATTATTAACCTCTTTATGTGTGTCTTCCAGATTTTCGTACCAGGGCATGGTAATATGTGCGTCAATATGTAAAGTGTTCCCATACTTTAAAACACGTAAATTATGGATGTCTATCCATTTAGCTTTACGATTTTCCTGCAACACATCAATCAACATATTTAATTTTTCATAATCTGCCTCATCTAATAATCCGGTAATAGACTGCTTTAGTAATAGGTATCCGGTTGATAAAATATGAATACCAAAAATGATGGCAATTACACTATCAATCCATAATATTTGAGTAAGATGAATAACCAATAAACCAGCAACTAAACTCACACTGGTAATGGTATCTGTCATCAAATGTTTGCCATCGGCAATCAAAACAATAGACTGATGTTTCTTTCCAACATCAACCAAATACTTGCCCATAATATAGTTTCCGGCACCGGCAAAAACAGAAAGCACAATGGCTATATCAACATTTTTAATGGCCACCGGCATAAAAAGACCATAACATGATTTTATAATAATATAAATTCCTGTAATAAATATTAATCCTCCTTCAAAACCTGCACTAAGCAGCTCAATTTTTCCATGACCGTAGGGGTGGTCTTTATCTTTGGGTTTTGAGGCATAGTATAAACTAAACAGAGCAAAACTGCCCGAAATAATATTAATGACACTCTCTAAGGCATCGGTTAAAACTGCTGTTGAGCGAGTAATAAAATAAGCACTAACTTTTATAGCCATGAGTATAATGCCCCCAATGAGCACTCTTATCATAGCTTTTGATTTTATTTTATCAGCAATTGTTTCCAACTTTACAAGTCATAATAATCATTTAAATCAGGAATTTCAATATGGTTAAATCCAGCCTCCATTAATTTAATTTTAAAATCAAACATAACATCTTCATTGCCATGTACTAAAAAAATCTTTTTTACTTCTTGTGGATTTTGGCATGATAGAAAATTAATTATTTCTTTATAATCTGCATGAGCACTGTAGGAGTTAAGCGCAGTAACCCTCATTTTTACGGAATGTTCTTCGCCAAAAATCTTTACTTGTTTATCGCCACGCAATAAACGATGCCCAAGAGAGTTGGGAGGTACAAAACCAACTACAAGCAAGGTACAATTTTCTTTCCCAATATTATGGTGCAAATGATGTTTTATTCGTCCGGCTTCCATCATTCCTGAGGCAGCAATAATTATACAAGGCTCATCAGAAGCATTAATTTTCTTTGACTCTTCAACATCTTGAACATAAATTAAGTTTTTAAACCCAAAAGGATCCGGGTCAACTTTCATATAATCCTGAATATCGCTATTGAAACAATCGCTGTGGTTACGCATTATTTCGGTAGCATCAATACTTAAAGGGCTGTCAACATATACTTTTACGGGAGGCAACAATTCCATGGTTTTTAAACGATCTAAAGTATATACTATTTCTTGTGTACGCCCTAAGCTAAATGCCGGTATTAAAAGTTTTCCTTTATTCTCAATACAAGTTTCACGTACTATATTCAATAACCTATCTGTTGCCATTGAACTGTCCTCGTGCAATCGGTTACCATAGGTTGATTCGCAAATGATGTAATCGGCCTGAGGAAATTTTTCAGGAGCTTTGATAATTAAGTCATGCGGTCTTCCAATATCACCTGTAAAAGTCAATCGTATGGTCTTGTTTTCCTCTTTAATAGTTAAATTTATTACTGCAGCACCCAAAATATGTCCGGCATTGCTGAAAACAAAACTCACTTCATCATTAATCACAAACTCATTATGATAAGGTATAGGGTAAAAATGCTTTAGGCAACGGCTAACGTCCTTTGAGGTATAAAGTGGCTTTAATAATGATTTGCCTTCTCTGGCTCTTCGCTTATTTAGAAAAACAATATCACTTTCATGAATATGTGCACTGTCCATCAACATCACATCACACAAATCTTTAGTTGCAGGAGTACAATATATGCGTCCGGTAAATCCTTGTTTTATCAATAAAGGTAAATTTCCTGAATGGTCTATATGAGCATGCGAAAGAATAACAGCATCAAGCTCGGCAGGGTTAAACCCTAAGTTGCGGTTCTTATCTTCGTTATCTCTACCGCTGTTCTGGTACAAACCACAGTCGAGTAATATCTTCTTTCCTTTTTGAGTGGTAATTAAATGCTTACTCCCTGTTACAGTTTTAGCAGCACCTTTAAAGCTAAGTATCATAAATGACAATTCTAATTTGTAATTAAATATAGTTTACTTTATTGGTAAACCTTAAAATCTATTTTTGGCTTCAGTCTCTAACTGTTTATACCAATCATTCCCAAATTTCCTAATTAATGGCTCTTTCAAAAACTTATATAATGGTACACCCAGCTCTTTTCCTAACGTACATGCATCTTTGCATATTTCCCAACGATGATAATTTACAGCAGTGTAGGTTTTGTAATTGGTAACTCTAACCGGATACAAATGGCATGATATAGGCTTTTTAAAATTTATTACTCCTTCGTTATAAGCCTTTTCAATACCACACATAGCTACTCCTTTTTCATCAAAATAAGTGTAGGCACAATGCTTGTTGCCATCAACCAAAGGGGTAACTAAATCCCCGTCAGAGTCAATCACGCACACCCCTTGCTCTTCTATAGCATTTATGCCGCTTTCCGGAATGTATTTCTTAATTTTTGGAAATATTTCTTCTAAAATCTCTACTTCCTCTTCTTCAAGAGGAGCACCACTATCGCCTGCCACACAACACTCACCTTTGCATTTATTCAAATTACACACAAACTCATTTTGTACAACATCATCAGATATTATTGTTTCATCAATGGCTATCATTTTTTACCCGAATAATAAAGAAAAAGTATCTTGAATTTTTGACACCTGAATAATTTCAATCTTTGAAATATCTGAAGGCGCCTTAAATTTACTAAATTTTGATATATAAATTTGCTCAAAGCCTAATCTTTCGGCCTCTGCAATTCTTTGTTCAATACGTGTTACCGGTCTTATTTCTCCGCTTAATCCTACCTCACCGGCAAAGCAAATTTTATGATCTATGGCTATATCTTCATTAGATGATAAAATGGCACAAACCAAAGCTAAATCAATGGCCGGGTCTTCTACCTTAAGCCCTCCGGCAATATTTAAAAAAACATCCTTTATGCCTAATCTAAACCCGCAGCGTTTCTCTAAAACTGCTAATAACATATTTAGTCTGCGCAAATCATAGCCGGTAGCCGAACGTTGAGGAGTACCGTAGGCAGCAGTACTAACCAAGGCCTGAGTTTCAATAAGCATAGGACGTAAACCTTCAAGGGTAGCAGCAATAGTAACTCCACTAACATTATCTTCGCGAGCAGTAATGAGTATTTCTGAGGGATTATTTACTTCACGCAAACCATTCCCCTGCATTTCGTATATGCCTAACTCATTGGTGCTTCCAAACCTGTTTTTAGTGGTGCGTAACAACCGGTAAACATGGTTGCGCTCCCCTTCAAATTGCAATACTGTATCAACTATATGTTCGAGCACTTTAGGTCCAGCCAAACTACCATCCTTGGTAATATGACCAATTAAAAATATAGGAACAGCCGATTCTTTCGCCAACTTCATCAATTCTGCCGAACACTGTCTAATTTGCGATACACTTCCTGCTGATGATTCCAATACCGGAGAATATAAGGTTTGAATTGAATCAACCACAATGATATCGGGCTTTATCTGATCAGCCTTGGCTATAATACTATGGGTTGATGTTTCGGTATAAATATAACATTGTTTATTCTGTAACCCTATACGTGTGGCTCGCATTTTTATTTGTTGTTCGCTCTCTTCGCCCGATATATAGAGAACTTTTAGATTCTTCTCTTGTAATGCAACCTGAAGCATTAAGGTTGATTTCCCTATTCCGGGCTCACCGCCAAAGAGCACCATTGAACCGGGAACTATCCCCCCCCCTAACACCCTTGACAATTCTTTATCTTGAATAATTACTCTATTTTCACTTTGTTCGCCTATTTCGTGAATCAATACAGCTTCTGAACTTTTCTTATTAAATGATGTTTGAAACAATGCCTGAGCCATACCAGGTTCATTTTTCTGAACAAGCTCTTCAACATAGGTATTCCATTCGTTGCAACTAGGGCATTTTCCTATCCACTTAGGCGATTGTGCCCCACAATGCTGGCAAAAGAAAATAGTTTTGGCTTTCATTTAATTATTACCTTCAACAGGACTAATTGAGATGCTACTATGGTGCAAGGTAGCACAAAAAATCAACTTAGGGTCAAAATAAATTTTGACAGTAAAAAAATATTAACTTTTTTTGGACATGCTAAAAAATATATTTCTCTTTTTGGGATGCTTAATATACTTCTTCCCAAGTATTGGATATGCCTCCACTAACGATAGCCTTTCTTCTTCAAAAAAGAAACACTTTTATATAGCTTTTTCTGCTTTGCCCGATATTTGTTTTATTACCGTAAAACAAAGACCTAACGATTCGGGAAAAATGCACAATTGGGAAAAGTACTATCCAAATCAATTAGGTAGCCCTGGGTTTAGAATTGAGCAAATTTTTGGTTGGAGCAACAATAAACATTGGGCTTTTGAAACCGGCATTTCACTTAGTAATAAGGTTATGAGGGTAGATTTTGGGAATAAAAGTGATGTTCCCATAAATAATAGCAAAACCAAAAAAGAAACAACTATATATTATAAACATATTTATAAAAGTATTAATATACCGGCCAGAATAGTTTTTACATCAGGTCATCAAAAAAATAATTTTTTTGCATTTTTTGGAATAAGTCAAGCATACTGTTTTGAGTTTAATCAAAAAATTGAAACCACCAATCCTATACTCAAAGAGAAAGCGGAAGCTACCACTATTATATCAAAACACAAACGTATTCTTCCTGCCTCTGATTGGGGGGCGGGCATTAAATGTTCAATAAGTCATAATTCGATATTACGCTTTAATGCCGCAGTACAACGTAGTTATGCCTCTGTAAAGTCCGAACAAAAGAAAATTTTATTTTGGAGCAGTGGCATTTCGGTGGGTTATGAATATAAATGGTAATCAATGAAATATTATTATATTTTGAATTTTTCATGAAAAAGATTACGTTTGTTTCCTTAATTTTAATCCTAAAAACTTGAACCTATGAATTTTGAATTTACCGAAGAGCAATTAATGATACAAAAAGCAGCACGAGATTTTGCCAATGATGTATTAAAACCCGGAGTAATAGAGCGTGATGAGCATCAGAAATTTCCTGCCGAAGAAATAAAACAGTTGGGCGCCTTAGGATTTTTAGGTATGATGGTTGATCCAAAATACGGAGGCGGAGGTCTTGATACTATTTCTTACGTATTGGCTATGGAAGAAATATCAAAAGTTGATGCTTCGGCAAGCGTGGTTATGAGTGTAAATAATTCATTGGTTTGTTGGGGATTAGAGCATTTTGGAACCGAAGAACAAAAGCAAAAATATTTAGTACCTTTAGCTAAAGGTGAAATTATAGGAGCATTTTGCTTGAGTGAACCTGAAGCCGGATCAGATGCCACCTCTCAAAGAACCACCGCTATTGATAAAGGCGACCATTATTTGCTAAACGGTACTAAAAACTGGATTACGAATGGAAATTCAGCCTCTGTATATTTAGTAATGGCTCAAACTGATGTTAGTAAAGGACATAAAGGAATTAATTGCTTAATTGTAGAAAAAGGAATGCCGGGCTTCCAAATAGGTGCTAAAGAGAATAAAATGGGTATAAGAGGCTCCGATACACATTCTCTTTTATTTTCAGATGTAAAAGTGCCTAAAGAAAACAGAATTGGCGAAGATGGTTTTGGCTTTAAATTTGCCATGAAAACATTAAGCGGGGGGCGAATTGGAATTGCTTCTCAAGCTCTTGGAATTGCCAGTGGTGCATATGAGTTGGCATTAGCTTATTCTAAAGAAAGAAAGGCTTTTGGCAAAACCATTTCACAACATCAAGCCATACAATTTAAATTGGCCGATATGGCCACCGAAATTGAGGCTGCACGTTTGCTCTGCCTTAAAGCAGCAGTTTTAAAAGACACACATGGCGATTATGGTACAGCAAGCGCCATGGCAAAAGCCTACGCCTCTCGTGTGGCTATGTGGGTTACTACCGAAGCTGTTCAAATTCACGGTGGTTATGGGTATGTAAAGGAATACCATGTTGAACGCTTAATGCGCGATGCTAAAATAACTCAGATTTACGAAGGAACCACCGAAGTTCAGAAAATAGTTATAGCCCGATCTGTATTGGGATAACCCATAAGTATTTTATTTTCAATCAATAGTGTTATCTTTTTCTTGTTTTGGACAAAACAAGAAAAAGATAACAAAAAAATTTATTTTTGGTAAGCTAAGAAAATAAATATACTTTTATATTTCTATAAAAGTAATTCTGTGGAAGATTTATCAAAAAAATCCAAAGACGAACTGATAGCAGAGATTAATTTTCTGAGAAGAAGAATTGAAGATTCTAATATCCTCTTTCCGGGATTAGGAGTAATAAACAAATTCGAAAGATTAAATAATAAGACTATTGAGAAATACAGGTTACTGTTCCAAAAATTTGTTGGAGCAAGCTTAATTATCCGTAAAAATGTAATTGTTGAGTGTAACGAAAAAGCGGAGCAAATAATTGAACAACCTAAAGAGAAAATTGTAGGTAATCCGCTTTGGGATTTTTGCCCTATTAACCAGCCCGATGGTAGCAATAGCAAAAAACTTATTCAGCAAACTTTTAAAAAAGTTATTAAACAAAGTCCCTTAAAGTTAGAAACAACCCTCCTATTGCACAATATTGAGCCATTAGGAGTAAATCTTTATTTTAGCAAGTTTACTATTGATGATGAGCTGCACTATTATATTGAAATAGAAAAACAACCGACCAATAGTTCAATAAGCGAATCAGAAAAAAACCTTGAAACATCAAATAAAAAAGAAGAAGTATTAGGGGGCTTTTGGGAATATAATAGAGAAAGCAAGGAATTGTTTTGGTCGCCCTCCTTATATGCCTTACATGATGTTCCACAAAACAATAAGCCACCCAACTTAGAAGAATATTTAAATGACTTTGTTTTCCCCGAAGATCATCAAAATTTTTTGAATATTGTTGCCCAAAGTATCAACCAGAACCAAGAATATGAGGTTGATTTTCGTATTTATACAAAGAAGAATAGATTTAAACATCTTCAAATTAAAAATAAAATTATTTACAAGGCTGATGGAAGTGTTGAAAAGGTAATAGGAACCATTACAGACATTACCCAACGTAAAGAATTAGAAAATAAAATTAAAGAAAGTAAAGAAATCTATGGAAACCTGGTAGAAAATTTGCCCGAAGGGATAGTCATATACACTCTAAACAAAATTTTATTTGCCAATTCAAGTGCTTATCGTATTTCAGAAGTAGCAAAAGAGAGAAAAGAAGATACAGAAATTAAATATACCATTTTTGATTTTATACTCCCGGAATTTAAAGAAGAAGTTAGGCGTAAAATTAAGTTAATTTATAAAGGAAAGTCTTTGGGGAATGTGGAGATGAAAATAAAAACCTCTGCAGGTAAAATATTAAATATTGACGCCCGAAGCAGTCTTATTGATTTTAAAGGGCAAAAAGCCATACAGGTTATATTTAACGATATTACCTATAAAAAACAAGTAGAGAAATCATTAAAAGAAAGTGAACGCAGATTAAGCACTCTAATTGGGAATTTGCAAGGTATGGCCTATCGTTGTAAAAACGACAAGGATTGGACTTTTGAATTTGTGAGTGATGGCTGCTTCGAGGTTACCGGCTACACACCAACAGAGATACTAGAACAACAAACCGTAAAATATAATGACTTAATATTAGAAGAAGATGCAGCCCTAATTGATAATGAAATAAAAAAGTCTATTTTAGAAAATAAGAACTACATTATTCAATACCGCATAAAAACCAAGGATGGCTATATTAAATGGTTAAGTGAGCAAGGCAAAGGAATATATAATGAACATAATGAATTGATAGCCTACGAAGGATTTATTATTGATATTTCTAAACGAAAAAGTGCTGAATTAGCCTTACAGAACTTTAATGAAAACTATAAAAATTTAATTGACTTTGTCCCTGAAGGTATTATTATTCATAACCAAGGCAAAGCAGTTTTTGTAAATCGTTATGCTTTAAATCTTTTTGGGTTTGATAATACCAATGACCTAATAGGAGTGTCGGTTATGGATTATATATTACCCGAATATCACAAAGAAATTCAAAAACGTATAGCCCAATCGTATATTGATGGAAGCATTCAACCATTTTACCAGATAGAAGTAAAGAACAGGCGTGGCGAAATTATTAAAGTGGAAACAAGAAGTATTCCCATCTTATACTTTAACCAACCATGTATTTTAGTGGCTATACATCTTATTGATTCGCAAAAACTTTTACAACAAGAAATTATCAGAGCTAAAGCTTTTGAAGAAGCCAACGAAACGCTCAAAAACGAAATTCGTCAGAAAGAAATTGCACAAAATGAGCTAATAAAATCACAGTTATTCGCTAAAAACATTATCAACAGCTCGCTAGACATGATAATTTCGACCGACCACAACTACAATATAACTGAATTTAATAAAGCTGCCGAATTAACTTATGGGTACAAAGCCCAAGAAGTTTTAGGTAAAAAAATCCATTTATTGTCGGCCGAGGATTTAGATTTTGTTCGTTTAAAAAAAGTATTAGACAAAGACGGAATATTTTCTGGTGAAATATTCAACAAACGAAAAAATGGAGAACTTTTTGAGAGTTTCTTAACCTTAACCCCTTTAAAAAATGAGAAAGGGCAAAGTATAGGTACCCTTGGAGTATCACGAGATATATCAAGAATAAAAGAAGAACGCTCGCGCTTGCATTTAAGTAAAGAAAGATATAAGGCCATTTTTAACCAAGCATTTATTGGAATTGCCAGAATAAGTTTAAATGGAATTTTTACACAAATCAATCAACGATTTTGCGATATATTAGGCTACCCGGAAAGTGAAATGATGGGTAAAAGTTTTATGGATTATATTTTTGACACCAATAATAAGAGCAAAGAGTCATTTTTAAAAAATTTAAGCCTTTCCAACACAGTCAACTACTCAGTAGAAAGAAAATTTTTGCACAAAAGTGGTACTTTAATTGATGCCAACGTAAATATTTCATTGGTTTTAAACGAATATTCAAAACCGGCCTATTTTGTTGTGGTTTGTGAAGATATTACCGATTACAAAAAGAACCGGGATATTATTTCACAACAAAATGCCAAACTAAATTCTATTATAGAAAGTAGTAATTACTTAGTTATGTCCACCGATAAGGAATATAAAATTTCGACCTATAACTCAAATATGGCCAAATGGTTTAAAGATATATATAATGTAAAAATAGCGCTTGGAATGCATGCCAACAAAGAGCCTATATTTACCAATAATATATATAACAAATTATGGACCGATAAAATTGATGAAACATTTAAGGGTAAATCACAATATTTTGAAACTGTTGTTACCAACAAAAAAGGAACAAAAAGCACTTACGAATTTTATATAACGCCTGTAAAAAGCCCTACACATGGTATTATTGAGGCCGCAATTATAGGTTTTGATATAACAGAAAAGAAAAAATCAGAAGAAAAAATTATTGTTCAAGGGGCAAAAATTAAATCCCTTTTTGATAATAGCTCATTACAAATATACACCGTTGATAAGAACTATAATTTAACTTCATTCAACGAATTGTTTGCCAAGGCCTCTTATAATGATTATGGTATTATTCCTTATATTGGTTTAAATATTAAAAAAGTAGCAGAAAAAGCGTTACCCGAAAACTACTACCGTAACTTTTTGAAGTTACATAAAGAAGCATTAAAAGGATATTCCAATCAAACCGAAACAAAAGTAATTGACACCAAAGGTCATAAAATATATTATTTAATGCATATAAATCCGGTAATATTACCCGATAGTCAAATATTTGAAGTGTCGTATATGCTACATGATATTACTGACCGTAAATTTGCCGAGAAGAAACAAGCCGAATCTTTAAAAGAAAAAGAAATTTTATTAAAAGAGGTTCATCATCGTGTAAAAAATAACTTACAGGTAATTTCAAGCATCCTTAATCTACAAAGAGTGTTCTTAAAAGACAGTGCCTCCGATAACCTTTTCAGGGAATTGCAAAATCGTGTCAGAAGTATGAGCTTTATCCATGAAAGTCTTTATCAAACCAATAATTTTGGCAGTCTTAACTTTGGCGAGTATTTAAGAACATTAGTTTTAAACTTAAAACATAGTTTTGGAACCAGTGAGGACAAAATAGAAATATTTGTGAAAACCGATAATGTATCGCTAAATTTAGATTATTCTATACCTTGCGGTTTAATTGTAAACGAGTTGGTTTCAAACGCATTTAAATATGCTTTCCCGGGGAATAAAAAAGGAAAAATTGAAATTTTTGTTAAAGAAAAAAACAATAAAATTGAGATTATTGTATCTGACAATGGTGTTGGAATTAGCCCGAACATTGATTTAAAGAATACCGAAACTTTAGGTATGCAATTAGTTACTTCGTTAGTGGACCAAATAAACGGTCAGATTTTTCACAAAAATAAAGAACCCGGTACTGAAATAAGCATTATCTTTGAACTGATAAATAAAATATAATAAGCATGAGTAAAACTAATATTCTAATAGTAGAGGACGAAAGTATTGTTGCAAAAGATATTCACCATAGTTTAAAAAAGCTGGGTTATAATGTTATAGATATTGTTTCTACCGGTGAAGGTGCCATTATTTCGGCCACAGAAAAGAAACCTGATTTGGTTTTGATGGACATAATGCTAAAAGGTGAGATGAATGGTATAGAGGCTGCTCAGGTAATCAAAGAAAAATTATCTATACCGGTAATATTTTTAACTGCCTATTCAGATGAAAGCACCTTTAACAAAGCCAAAATTACCGAGCCCTATGCTTATATAATAAAGCCTTTTAAAGAAGTTGATTTGCATACTTCTATTGAAATGGCTATTTATAAGCATGAGAAAATTAGTGAAGTTCAAAAAGAAAGAGATTTTTTATACTCATTGGTTGAAAATAAAGACACAAGTAAAGACAGTATTTTTATTAGAGCAAACAGCCGCTTGACTAAAGTAAAAAACAGTGATATTGTTTATATTGAAGCTTTAAAAGACTACGTAGTGGTAAATACTTTAACTACCAAATACACTATTCATAGTACAATGAAAGACATTTTGGCTAAGTTACCTCCTAATGAATTTATTCGTATTCATCGCTCCTATATTGTACGTATTGAACGCATTGCAGCTATTGAGTATCCAAACTTGATTTTAGATATTGATAAAAAAGTTTTATCAATTGGAGGCTCCTATCGTGATGAGTTTTTAAACAAGATTAACCTATTATAAAACCACTCGTTGCTACAAATATTTGCTTGGTTTTTCAAACTTAAAGGCTGGAAAATCAAAGGACATATTCCACCTCACATTACTAAATGTGTTATTATTGCTGCACCTCATACCAGCAATTGGGATTTTGTATTTGCCTTAGGCGCTTTAAAGTTATTGAAGTATAAGGTTAATTACCTTATTAAGAAAGAAGTATTTGTTTTCCCTTTCTCCATCTTATTAAAACGCTCAGGTGCTATTGCAGTTGATCGTAAGAAAAGCCATAATGTTGTGGTTGAACTGGCCGAATCGCTCAACGCAAGAAAGCAAATTTATTTAATGATGGCTGCCGAAGGCACTCGCAAACGTGTAAACAATTGGAAGTCGGGATTTTATTATTTGGCTCTTAAAGCCAATGTACCTGTATGTACGGGTTATTTAGATTATGCCAAAAAAGAAGCCGGCTTTGGACCTGTAATTACCTTAACAGGAAACCATCATGATGATATGCAAAGAATTAAAGACTTTTACAGTACCATCACTCCTTGTATTCCTGAGAATTTTAATCAAGAAGGAATAAAGATTATTTCACGCCAAAATAATTAATTTTTACTGCAATATCCTACAATTTTTGATATTCCCATTTAGGATTTCCCTTTACACCGCTGCTGTTGTAAAAATCAATAAAATGTAATTTGTAATAATATCCCTTGCTGTTTTTAATAATATAATTGTATTTGTAATTTACGGTATAATTATCGCCATCAAAGGTTTTCCAAGAATAACCAATGGTATTTAACTCATCAGAAAAAGAGTAGGAATAAACATTCTCAAAGGCAATTTCTCCAAATGGTAATTCTTTATCTACAGCAGCTAAAGTATTATTCCTGTTCAATAAGCATCCGGCAACAATATAAGGTTGGTAAGGGTCTGTAAAAACGTGAGTGTATTGCGTAAATACAATATCCCAATCATCTTTTGGAGGTTCAATAATAGGCTGAGTGTTATCTTCTAAATACAAATAAGCTAAATTGTATTTATTATCTTTATTTATTACTAAAGTAGTATCACCCAACCCGTTTATTTTTGCCACACGAAGCTTGTATTGAGTGTTTGAAACTGATAAAAATTGAATTTTTCTATACCCTTTATGATACCCTACCTCGTCATATCCTCTATCAATTATATAAACATGATTAGTATTTACCCAATTTCCTATGGCTGTTGAATCATAGTTTCCGCTTGCTGCATCACATTTCCCATAATACCCTAATCCTACAGTATCGCTAACCGAATTAAAATCAGTTTTTCCGGTATTATAGGCAAACATAAATTTAGCTGAGTTAAGTAGTATATGATAACTACTATCTTTGGTTTCAAATCCTAAATCCCAAATAGATTTAATATTTTTACTTACAATACTATTTGACTCAAGACTGTAAAAGACCTGCAAATTATAGCTTGTCCCCCAATTAAAAGTAGCCGTAATTACATTGCCCGGATCGTGTTTGGGAATAGGCAACTCGTCTTTCATACATGATTGCATGAAGGACATCGAAATGACAGTTAACAATATAAAAATAAGTTTATTTACTTTTTTCATTTCTAATGGCTTGCTAAATTAAAATCTAATTTTAAAAAGTAGGTACGCCCCATAGCCACTGACACACTGTTGGAAGAAGAAGTATGTCCCGTTCCTGCTGCTATTCCGCTAATATTTCTAACATCAAATATATTTTTTATACCTAGCCCAAAAACAATTCTTTTTCTAAAAAAATGCCTAGTTGCAGTAAAATCTGCCGTATGATAATCTTGTATGGTGTTTTTATAATACGAGCCATCTGCATTTAAAATATAGGATGGAAACTTACCCGTGTACTTATAGAACATAGAGAAGGTAGTATTTTGCTGATGCCACTCATACATTATGTTACAGCGCGCCTCGGGCGAAAATAGATATCCTTTATCATTGATAATACCATTCATTTCATTGTTTCGTCCAATATAGGCTGCCCCCATCCCCAATTTAAAATGACTCACCGACACTTCATTCTGCAACTGAACACCCGTAGTTTTAAAGTGGTCAATGTTAAAATAGCTATATACATCCCCGGTAGATTGTACCAATGATATCATGTTACTTATACTATTATAAAAAGCCGATAGCTCTGTTTTGTAAACACGTTCACCAGTATTTCTGTTATAACTAATGGCAAAATTAAAATTATCGGAATTTTCGGCCTTTAAATTTTCATTCCCTACAATATAATGATTAATATCAACAAAGTAAAAATACAATTCCTTTAATGAAGGTGAACGAAAACCACGAGCATAAGACCCCCGCATGGTTAAAGTCTTATTATTGCTGCTTGAAGGGAGAGTGTATTTTAAATTTATGGAAGGTACAACGGGAGCTTTATATATATTGTTATAAATTAATCTAAATCCCGGACGAACCACAAAACCATCAATTAGTTTGAGCTCAGCACTACTATACAAAGCATAATCAGACATATTTTTTGAACGGTTTTCAATACGTCTTCCGGAGGCTGTTTCTAGGTTTATATCGTATCCTATTTCATAATTAACTTTGGTACTGTCTTTTGCTTTACTCAATGCTCCTCTCAGAAAAAGGTTATTAAAGCCAACAGTATCTTGATCTTCGGCACTTTCGGTTAATACTTTTTCTAAAGAAGTTAAATCGTTTAAGTAGGTTGATTTTATGCGATTGTAAATATTATAAGCCGCCAGCATGTTAAAAAAATAATGCTTGCTATGTTGATAATTTAAATTAATGGCATTGTTTATTCTTTGTGTATGGTAGTACTCGTCAAAGGCCGTTTCCATATAGGGTTTACGGGGTTTGCCTCTATTGGTAATCATTTCATTAAAATAATCAGTAGTATAATTTATTTTTAATTGATGAATAAACTGACTAAAATTAAGCGTTCCAAAATATTGCTCTTTGGGTTTCCATTGCTTATATCTAAGACTATCTGCTATTCTTACTTTTTCAACGCTAAAAGGCTCTTCATAAGAATTCCAACCATCAAAAAAATTACGCCCCCCGCTAACCGATATGGTACTGTTTCCTTTTTTAAATCCAAGCTTTGCAGTACTGTTGTATTGACCACAACTTTCATAATAATTATTCAACAAAAACGAAACAGTTTCTTTTTGAGATTTTTTGGTAATGATGTTGATAGTTCCCCCCAAGGCATCAGTACCATAGCTTACCGACAAAGGCCCCTCAACCATCTCTATTCTATCAACATTATTCATATTTATTTGTGAAATATCAATATTTCCGTTGAGTCGACCGGTTACCGGAACCCCATCAATTAACAACTTTACATTTTGTCCTGAGATACCCTGTAAACTCATGCTGCTTCCTAAAATATTGTCTTCAGATAATCTAATATTAAGTTCGTTTGTTAATACATCTTTTAAATTGACAGCCGCCATTGCTTCAATTTTTTTACTGTCAATAATTTTAATTTTATGCACCGCCTTCTCGGGGCTGTTAGGTGAATATTGTGCGGTAATTACAAACTCGTTTAAAGCTGTACTCTGTGGGTTTAAGTAATAAATCTTATCCTCTGTTTTACTGATTGTATCGGTAAGCGACTCAAATCCTAAGAACGAAATAGTAATTATAAACTTAAATGGAGTGCTCTCTGCTATTGATAAATTTAATTTTCCATTTTCATCAGAAACAAGCGTGGTTTCTTTTTTTTGTTTTAAATCAACTACTTTGATATGTGCAAATGGAATGGGCTTTGAATCAACAGATGAAAATACTTTTATGACCTGAGCCTTGGCAAAAGGCACTTGCCCCAGAACAAAAATAACCAATATGGATAAAAATACTCTCATACGTTAAGGTTGAAAAGCCTGAATAATTACTGCTATCAACGGAGGAACAATACCTGCCGCTATAAGCCATTTACCACGTCCGGTAATTCCGTGTTTACCCTTTAAAATAAATAAACCTGTAATATTAATAACTATTAGCAAAACTGCAAATATATCTGAAATCCATTTCCACCCTTTTAAGCTGTTTCTATGCAACACGTTTGATTGATATACAATAGGGCGTTTTGAAACCTGTTCATAAATACCAACACCGGTGCTTAAATTAATATGCAAAGAGGCATTGTTATAATAAATTTTTACCTGATCGCTGGTTGGAGCATCATATACCTTAAAATGTTCCTCTCCTACTAACTTTCCAAATTCATTAATTACATTATCATTAATATCTTGGGCGTGGTATTCTTTATCAAGTTGCACAGTAGTTTTGGTTAGAATAAAATCGGGATTCCAATCGTCAACATGATTTAAAGCAATTCCGGAAATACAATACACTAAAATAAGTGATGAAAAAAAATAACCTAAATCTCGGTGAGTGGCTATGTTTAACCGTCTTAATTTTTTAATATTCCAGCCTGCCATTTCAGTGTTATAATGCTGTTTGTTTTTTTACTTTTTTAATATATTCAGAAGTAATATCAATTACCCATTGTTCTACATTTTCATCGGGCAATATTGCATCAGGCTTGTAGCTTACTCTTTGCTTAGAATCTTTAACTTTATCTACTCCCCCACCAATAATTCTTATCTGAAACTCTTCATCGTGAGCTACAAGTACCGGAATAACAATTGCTTTTTCCTTTTCCTTCAATACGGTATTAATAGCTTCGGTAGTTTTATCAGAGTTATATCTAACTATATGACCACACCAACCATAGCTATGCTTATTAATGCCGGTATTTTCTTTTACATATTCGGCAACATCATCAAACAGCTGTCCCCATTCTTTATCGTAAGTTTCATCACCATAGCCAATAAGTACAATTCCTTCTTTTGATGGTTCTTTTGATAAAGCATTAACTCTGCGCAATACATTCTTTTTTAATATATCTGTAAAATCAAGATTTGGAGTTATATAGGTTTTTGCTTTTGGGGTATAACGTTCAATTTTCTCAATTTTCAAAGCTTCTTTTGATTGGGCATCTTCTTTCTGACCAATAATGGTAGGAATATCGTCAAATGTATGCGGACTTACCGTTAAGAAAACAGGTACAATAATTACATCTGTATAGCCTTCTGCATCAAACTCTTTAAGCCTTGTAGCTATTGATGGCTCGGTATATTCCATGTGAGCCGTTTTAGTGCCTTTAATTTCGCCACCTGCCAAAATACGGTCTTTCACTTTATCCTCAAAATCGGTTAATGCTTTGCGCCATGTTTCAGAACGTGATCCATGATTTACCAATAACACGCCAATTTTTTGGGGAACATTTTCATCTGCCACATTATTCTTATTCTCGGCATTACTATTACAGGCTTGTAGAGCCACTACCGAAAGAAATAACAAAAATAGCTTTTGTAAATTGAATATTATTTTCTTGCTCATTCTAAATTCTATTATCTAAATTTTACTTACTTAGTTTTTAATTAATTTTTGGTTTATTATTTTGCCATCAACATTTATTGATAATAAATACACTCCTGAACTTAACACAGAGCTATTTATATTATAAACATTCATCCCTTTTTGGGTACTTATTTTTTGGTTCTCAATTGCTCTACCCGACAAATCATATATTGTATAAGAAGCATTACTAAAATTATTTTCAAAATTACAAATCAGGTAAACATTTTCGGAATTAGCCGGGTTAGGATAAACACTAATAGACACAGATGATGAAATATCAGCATCATTAATTCCGGTAGTACTCAATTTTTCTTTCTTAAATATATAATTTCCAGTAGCCGATCCTCCAAATCCGGTAAAAACTACTTTCCAGATATCTCCATTTTTACTCTTTACAAAATATAAAAGAGAATCCTGAATTTCCCAAGCCCCACCTGTAAATGATTTCCAGTCGCTCCCAATAATATTTATAGGGGTTTCAAAATTATGCGTAAACCAGTCGTTATAGTTATCTACATCACCTACTCCGGCAACCTTTACAGCCCTTACTCCTTTATTTAATAACACACCTGCAACGGTATATGGTACAGGTATAAAAGCAGTATATTGGGTAAACAATAAGTCCCAGTTAACGCTTGCTACAGGCTCACGATCAAGCTCTGAGTCATTTTGAAGCGAATAATATCCAAAATTCTTTCCGCTGAAACTTGATTTTGAAATAAAATGACTTACTTCATTGCTACCATCAATATTGGCATACTTAAAATTATATCCTCCGCCAATAACACTTTCAATAGCTATTTTTTTGTAATCGCCATTGGCTAATTTTATAATGAATAACGAATCGCCAATAATATTATGCGTTATTGGATTATAAACTCCCCAACCCACATCGTTGGCGTTACTTAATACCATATTGCGGTCAAAAGCTCCTAATACCCATGATGTATCGCTATTGTACTGTGGTGTCCATCCTGTTATTCCGGCTGTGTCGGCTGTGGCAAATGCATCAATGGCGCCATTGGGGTAAGTCCATAGCATTGTTCCATTTATGGAATTTATATGTACTGAGGTGCCAAAACCACTAATTTCAAAAGCTAAATCCCAATTGTTTTTTGGGGCTGAGCCTTTATTTCCACTCTCTAAACTATACCAAGATTGATTGGCGTAGGTAGGACTTAATGAAACTGTATCGTTAACCATTTGGGCCGACAAAGAAAATACACTTAAACTAAAAGCAAACGCAAGTAAATTCTTTTTCATATTCATTTTTTCTTAATAATATAATTAATAGTATTTATTTAAAACAATTCATTAACTAATTTCCTGCAACACTTTGCATCCTTAATTAATGGGGGCAAAAGTATTATTTAGAATTATTCTAAAGAATACCTTGTTTATGGTATTTTACTCAACTGCTCAATTAATAGGGCTTTAAAGGTATATCACCATCAAGTTTGAAGAGTTTTGGGAATTATCCCTTGACGTACATCAATAAAGTTGTAAAACATTAGTACAACCTTTGCAATAACATTAAAAAATAGAACACATGAAAACTACATTGCATAAGGCCGATACAAGGGGGCATGCCAATCACGGATGGCTAAACTCCTACCATACTTTTAGTTTTGCCAACTATTATCATCCCGAAAGAGTACATTTTGGCGCCTTGCGAGTATTGAACGATGATACGGTTGAAGCAGGAGCAGGATTTGGCAAACATCCACATAGAGATATGGAGATTATTAGTATTCCGCTTGAAGGAAAATTAACTCATGGTGACAATATGGGAAACAAAGGCACTATCAGTAAAGGACAGGTACAAGTGATGAGTGCAGGAACAGGTATAATACATAGCGAAATGAATGGGAATAATGATGAATTAGTAAAATTTCTCCAAATATGGGTAATCCCTCGAGAGGTTGGTGTTGCCCCTCGTTACGGAGAACTAACTATTGACAACTTCGCTAAAGTAAATGATTTTCAACAAATTGTTTCGCCCAATATAAATGATGAAGGACTCTGGATTAATCAAGATGCCTGGTTTATATTAGGAGATTTTGAAAAAGGTAATCAAAAAACATATCAATTAAAGAAAGAAGGAAATGGCGTGCATGTTTTTGTCATAGAAGGAAACATAAAAATTGGGAATCAAATACTTAATAGAAGAGATGGATTGGGGATTGAAGAAGTTTCATTGTTTAATATTGAAGCTCTTGAAAAATCTGAATTTTTAATTATGGAAGTCCCAATGATTAGGCTTGCTTAGCAATTGATAAATAAAATAAACTAAGTTTTGAGAAGCGTAAATATATCCTATTTACGCTTTTTTTAGGTCAATCCGTTTAATTTCTTCCTAATTTTAATATTTGACTTACATTAGTGCAATATTTTCATATATGAAAAAACTACTAATAATTATAGCATTTCTGTTTTGCGGCATTAGCTCTATTATAGCACAACAAAACTTTCCGGTTAATGGCGTAAAAAATGAAAAGAAAATTATTTATGCCTTTACAAATGCCAACATATTTATTGATTATAAAACTAGAATTAAAGAGGCAACCTTAATTGTTTGCGAAGACAAAATATTAGATGTCGGGAATGGCATTACAATTCCGAACAATGCTGTAGTTTATGATATGCAGGGAAAATACATATACCCTTCATTCATTGATATTTATAGTAGCTACGGCATAAAAGCTATGGAAAAAAGCAAGTCCTCTGAATGGCCTCAGTACAAAAGCTCTGAAAGTGGTGCCGTAGGTTGGAACGAAGCCCTAAAAACAGATTATAATGCATACCAGAACTTTTCAATAAATCAAAAAGAAGCAGAACAATTCCGCAATGCCGGTTTTGGTGTTGTTTTAAGTTTGCGCAAAGAGGGTATTTCCAGAGGCTCATCGACCGCACTTGCCTTAATTGATGAAAACCCGAATAAAGCCTTAATAAAAAGTAAAGCAGCAGCATGTTTCTCGTTCAATAAGGGAAACAGTACTCAAGTTTATCCTTCAAGTTTGATGGGCGCTATAGCTCTTATCCGGCAAACATATTATGATGCACAATGGTATGCCCTTGCTAAGAATAAAGAAAAAAATATAACGCTAGAAAGTTGGAATGAACTAAAGAATCTTTCACAAATTTTTGAATCGGATGATAAGTTAAATACTTTACGTATAGGACGTATTGGGGATGAATTTGGCGTAAACTATATTATTAAAACAAGTGGCAATGAATATCAACGTATGGAAGAAATAAAGAAAACTAAAGCCCGATATATTCTTCCGCTCAACTTTCCTGAGGCTTATGATTTAAGCGACCCTTATGATGCTGCTAATGTTTCGTTGGCAAGCTTAAAGCATTGGGAGCTTGCCCCTTACAATCCATATTTTTTTGAAAAATCAGGAATTGATTTTGCTTTAACCACGGATGGTCTAAAAGAAAAAAAAGATATTTTCAAACAGTTGAATAAAGCAATTTTAACCGGACTTACAGAGCAACAAGTTTTAAAGGCCTTAACCTATACCCCTGCCGAATTTTTAGCATTAAATCAACTTATAGGGAGCTTGAGAAAAAATTATTTGGCTAACTTTATTATTAGCAGTGGTAACATTTTTGAGAAAAATAATATTATTTACGAAAACTGGGTATTAGGTGAGCGTTACATCATAAATGATATTTATGAACCTTCCATTCAAGGAAAATATTCCTTTATACTCAATGACCAATCCTTTAAACTAACAATATTAGGCAATCTTGACAATAAGGCTTTTGAATTAAGAAAAGATACTACCAAATGTACTGCTAAGGGGAATTTCAAGAGAAACCGATTAACACTGAGTTTTGAAGTTAAAAATAAAACAATAAATGAGTTCTACCGTGTTTCAGCAGAATATAACAATAAAGATTTTATCGGCAAGGTTCAAATGCCTGATGGAAATTGGCAAAATATTAATATTAAATACTTAGAGGCTAATAAAGATACTGCTTCAAAAAACAATCATTTAAAAAATGAAAATAACGAAATCAAAGTAATATACCCTTTTTGTGCCTACGGTACAGAGAATTTGCCTATAGAAGAAGAAGTTATTTTGAAAAATGCAAGCGTTTGGACTAATGAAAAAGAAGGAATTTTACAGCAAACAGATGTATGGATAAAGAATGGCAAAATATTTAAAGTAGGAAAAAATTTGCTAAGCACTTCGGCAAAAATTATTGATGCTTCAAATAAACATATAACTTCCGGAATTATTGATGAGCACTCACATATAGCAGTATCACACCGTGTTAATGAGTCAGGACTTTCAAATAGTTCGGAAGTGCGCATTGCAGATGTAATTGATTGTGATGATATAAATATTTACCGACAGTTGGCCGGTGGTGTAACCACTTCGCATATTCTACATGGTTCAGCTAATGCTATTGGTGGACAATCACAATTAATAAAATTAAGATGGGGAAAAAGCCCTGAGCAAATGAAATTTGAGGGCGCTGACCCATTCATTAAATTTGCCTTAGGCGAAAATGTAAAGCAAACCAATTGGGGTGAAAAATACACCATACGATATCCGCAAACCCGCATGGGAGTAGAACAAATATATACCGATGCATTTACCAGGGCACTGGAATACGAAAATCAACTAAAAAACACCAAAGAAAATCCGGTAAGAAAAGATTTGCAACTTGATGCAATGCTTGAAATTATTCGTGGTAAACGATTTATTACTTGTCACTCTTATCAACAATCAGAAATAAACATGCTGATGCATGTAGCCGATAGCTTCCATTTTAAGGTAAACACTTTTACTCATATTCTTGAAGGATATAAAGTAGCAGATAAATTAAAGAAACATGGTTCAGGAGCTTCCACCTTTGCCGACTGGTGGGCTTATAAGTACGAAGTTATTGAGGCTATTCCCTACAATGGTGCAATATTAAATAAAATGAATGTTACCACTGCCTTTAACTCAGATGATCCGGAAATGGCACGCAGATTAAATCAGGAAGCTGCCAAAGCCATTAAATATGGGAATGTTAGCGAGGAGGAGGCGTTAAAATTTGTTACCCTAAACCCTGCCAAGTTACTTCATATTGATAGCAGAACCGGTAGTATAAAAGAGGGGAAAGATGCCGATATTGTTTTATGGGATAACCATCCTTTATCTATATATGCCAAAGTAATACAAACTTATGTTGATGGAATATGCTACTACGATTCGGAGCGTAATAAACGGTTGCAGGATGAAATACAAAAGGAAAGAAACAGATTAATTCAGAAAATGATGAACCAAAAAGATGCTAATGAGAATACACAAAAGCCTTTATTAAAAAATAAAAAGCTACAGCACTGCAACGACCATGAGTTAATAAACCATCAAAACGATAATCATGATTTTTAAAATAAATTCCATAAGCCCCGCATTACAGAAACTAATTATAGGCTTATTATTTTGCCATGGAAGCCTAACCACTATGGCTCAAAACCCCGCACCTGCTCCTGCGCAGAGCAAAAGCATTTTAATTAAAAATGTTCAATTACACGATGGCAACGGAAAAACCTACAACAATGCATCAATAGGTTTTAATGAAGGAAAAATTACTTTTCTATCTTACCTTAACATGGACGAAAAAAACAATTCGTGGGATAGTATTATTGATGCCAAGGGGCAACATGTTTATCCCGGATTAATTGCATTGAACACCAATATAGGTCTTTCAGAAATTGAGGCATTGCGTGCCATGAATGACTACTCCGAAACAGGGAGTATAAACCCTAATGCCCGTGCTATCATTGCATATAATACCGATAGTAAAGTTACACCAACTGTTAGATTCAATGGAATCCTCACGGCACAAATAACACCATCAGGCGGATTGGTTAGCGGAAATTCATCAATAGTTAGTCTTGACGCCTGGAATTGGGAAGACGCAGTATATAAATCAGACGAAGGAGTACATATTAACTGGCCTTCTATGAATGTATATTACGGGCAGAAAAGTAATGAAGAGGATTTTGAGAAAAAACAGAAAGAGAGAATTGAAAAAGAACTAAAAAATTTGGAAGCCTTCTTTGAAGATTCTTATAACTATCATCTAAACAATAAACCAAATCCTAAAAATTTAATTTTAGAATCAATGCGCGGCATTTTCGATAACACAAAAAAATTATACATACATGCCAATTTTGCCAAACAAATTATGGCTGCTGTCAATTTATGTAATAAATATAAAATTAATTTTGTGCTGGTAGGCGGTTCAGAGGCCAATATGGTTATCAATTTACTCAAAGACAACAATATTCCGGTTATATTAGGGCAAACTCACCAATTGCCGTTACGAGAAGATGAACCGATTGATGCTCCCTATACCCTCCCTAAAAAACTGCAAGATGCAGGAATTTTATATGCTCTCAGTTGCAATGGTTTTTGGCAAGTAAGAAACCTTCCTTTTATAGCAGGTACTGCTGTAGCATACGGGCTAACACAAGAACAGGCATTAAGCAGTATAACCATAAATGCCGCTCGTATAGCAGGAATAGATAAAACCACCGGAAGTATCGAAATAGGAAAAGATGCAACTCTCATTTTATGCCAAGGCGATATTCTGGATATGAAAAGCAGTGTTATCAACAGAGCTTTTATTATGGGAAAATCAGTAAGCCTTGATAATGTTCAGCATCAATTATATTTAAAATACAAGAGCAAATATAATATAGATTAACCAACATGACTGAGGAAGAAAAGAAAGGTTTACAAGACTTTATGCAAACATTTTTACAGTTGCAAGCCGAAGCGCAAAGTGCTTATATGGTGCAAGATGTAAAGAAGATAAACTTTTATGCCAACGCCTTAAATAAGTTTGGAACAACCCAACTTCAAGACCAGTTAGGAGCAGCTTATCAAAAAAAGCCCGATAATGAAATTGCTTCGTTTTATGAGAATGAAGATACTCATTGTTCAGCCCCTATAATTTTTATGATAAAGAAATATCATTACTTGCAATATAAGGAAATATACAGGATTTATGTATCGGCTATAAACCCTGTAAAAATGAGCTTTTCAAAATGTTATTTTGTAATCAACTTAAAAGGAAATTTTCTGATTATTTCACAGTATGCTTTCAATGAAAATCGTAAAAAACCTTCTCACCCTGAATGGGAGTGTTGTGGTGGTGAAGATATATACCTGTCGCGTTTAGGAAAGGCAATTAATGTGATAAGATTTCAAGCTCCTCATGATAATGCCGAGCAGATGAAGGAATATCAATATTAATATTTCAATTATTCAAAATCGGGATAGAGTAAATATTTAGCCCTTACGGTTTTAAACTTATCAATATCGGTCTGCCAGCTTGATTTAATTTGAGCAGTACTTAAACCTTGTTTAATCTGTTTTTGCAAAGTAGAGTTTCCGGCCAGTTTATTAAAAAATGAATTAAAAAATTGCTCCTTATTGGGGAAGTTACTATAGGCATTAAATAAAATCTCTAACTGTAAGCCCTTACCGGAATCTATGGTATTCAACAGATTATCATTGTTGCTTAAATCAAAACCATAACATTTCTTATTGGCATATAACGGATTGCTAGCTCCACTTAGGCTCTGTGGAGTAAAAGAAATTTCGCCATGTTGCATTTCCGGATGCCCATATTGCTGAAAAGGTTTGTCTGTTCCTCTACCTACACTTATTACGGTTCCTTCAAAGAAACATAAAGTGGGGTACAATAAAATGGATTTATGATTGGGCAAATTAGGCGATGGTTTAATGGGTAAGAAATACCTGCTTTGATGGGTGTAATCTTTGCAGGTAATAACCTGAAGTTTACACGGGTTTGCTGTTTTTATCCAGTTTTCGCCATTAATCATTTGTGCATACTCCCCTATAGTCATTCCATACACAACAGGCACTTTGTGCATTCCAACAAATGAGGCAAATGAATCATTCAAAACAGGACCATCAATATAAAAACCATTAGGGTTAGGACGGTCAAGCACAATCAATTCAACATTTTGTTCGGCACATGCTTGCATTACGTAGTGCAAAGTACTGATGTAAGTGTAGAAACGCACTCCTACATCCTGCAAATCAAACAGCATAACATCTATATCTTTTAGATCATTTTTGTCGGGCTTCTTGTTGCTTCCGTACAATGATTTTACCTGAATGCCTGTTAAACTGTCAATGTCATTGGCAACTCTTTCGCCTGCACTTGCAGTACCTCTAAAGCCGTGCTCGGGGCTGAATACATTAATTACTTTAATTTGTAAACTTAGTAAGGTATCTAACAAAGATTTTTTTCCAACCACAGATGTTTGGTTGCCAACAATAGATACATTCTTTGATTGAATTAAAGGTAAGTATTTCTCCATTCGCTCTGCACCGCATTGTATATTGCCCTGAGCGATACAAGAAAAAGTACAAAAAACAGTAATTGATAAAATCAGAAATGTTCTTAATAAGGTATTCATCATAGTGGTGTTATAAGTTATCAAAATTATACCAATTATTTATCTCAGCATAGGTTAAACTATTATCAAACATCTCGTTCATATTATTATTATTCAACAAATTCTCAGCCATTTTTTTAATATAAGATGCCATTGCGATGGAAAAACGAGCCCCGGTGCTTAATCGGTTGATTTTAATACTTTGCAATTGTTCAATATTAAAGTGGTCAGATGCCATGATGTTTATCGGTAAATTAATATTACTTCTTAGCGTTTTAATAGTTTCTAAATCATATACAAAGGGAATAAAAATACCATCAGCTCCGGCATTGGCAAAGGATTGAGCACGCTCTATGCATATTTTAACTTTACGCTCTTGGTCAAAAGGCAACAACATGGCATCAGTACGAGCATTCACAAATAAATTTAAGCCTTTGTTTAAAGCTAAAGTTTTAATGGTAGTAATTTCCTTGGTTTGGTATGAGATATGATTCAGTTTTTCAGTATGTTGATATCCGTCTTCCAAATTAAGCCCCGAAATTCCAGTATCTATCAGGCGTTCTATAAAGTCGGAGAACAAATTTAAATTGTTTCGGTAATACCCTCCTTCAATATCAGCAGTTACAGGCACTTCAACGCATCTTGCTATTTGCTTAATAACCTGCAACATCAAGTCAGGTGGAGCAAATTCACCATCCATATATCCCAAAGCCCAAGAAACACCGGCACTCGTAGTAGCTATTGCCTTATAACCTACATTTTCAAACGCCTTTGCCGACAAACAATCCCAAGCATTTGCCAAAACAAGCATATTTGCCTTATGGTGTAAAGCATGAAATAATTCAACTTTCTCTTTTTGTAAATGAATACCCGACATTCCTTTTTATCATGATAAATTAATTACGCGGCACTTTTCTTCTCTATGTCCGGTAAAAATACAGCTACAAGCCCCAACAGAGGCAAATACGAACATAATTGAAACACATATTCAATGCTGGTTTTATCAGCAATTAAACCCAGTAATGATGAACCCATTGCGCCCATACCAAAGGCAAATCCATAAAATAAACCGGACACCAGACCAAGCTTTTCGGGAAACAACTCCTGCCCATAAACAATAATAGCGGGAAAGGCTGAGGCCAAAATAGCACCTGTAAATACAGACATAATAGAGGTTAAAATTAAACCTGTATGAGGTAACAACAATGCAAAGGGTGTTATCCCGAAAATTGAAAATAAAATTACTTTTTTTCGACCATACTTATCGCCAATTGGCCCACCAATGATGGTACCGGCAGCAACCGCAAACAAAAATACAAACAAAAATAATTGCGAACTTTGTATTGAAACTCCAAAATGATGAATCATATAAAAAGTAAGGTAGTTTTGCATAGAAGCCATGTAAAAAAACTTAGAAAAAATAAGTACCATTAAAAGAACAACCGTAAACACTCTTTTGCTATTTGAAAGGTGTGTGGGTTGGTGGATAAAGGATGCTGACTTCCCGTTTCTGTTGAGATTCTGATTCTTGTACCATTTCCCAACCTTCATTAAAATAAAAATAGACAACAATGCAAAAATAGATAAATAAGCAATGGCATGTTGTCCGAAAGGAACAATAATAGCTGCTGCAACTAAAGGTCCAAATGAGGTTCCGGCATTGCCACCTACCTGAAATAACGATTGTGCTAGGCCTGCACGACCACCTGAAGCCCATCGAGCTATACGAGATGATTCCGGGTGAAAAACAGATGAGCCGGTACCAATCAAAGCCACAGAAAACAATACCCTGTAAAAAGTAGTGGCAAAGGCTAAAAATAATAATCCGCAAAGGGTAAAACACATCCCTACTGCCAATGAATAGGGTTGGGCTTTTTTGTCGGTATAATAACCCACCAAAGGCTGCAATATTGAAGCTGTAAGTTGAAAAGTTAGAGTAATTAAGCCTATTTGGGTGAAACTTAAGTCATAATCTGTTTTAAGCTTGGGATAAATAGCAGGAATTACCGCTTGTAAACCATCGTTCAGAAAGTGAGCAACACTTAATGATATCAGAATTGGAAATACCGTTGAACTATTTTTTTCTTTTAGTTCCAAAAACAATTTGATTAATTTTTAACTAACACTCCTAATTAACAATCATCATTTAATTGCCTTACTTTTTATAGAAAATCTCAATATTAGCCGAAATTGCTACATCGTGGCCAACTACTAAACCACCCTTTTCCATAATAGGGTTATATTGTAGTCCGTATTCTAAACGATTAATACTACCGCTTACTTCAAATCCTGCTCTATAATTTCCATAAGGATCTTCTATAATTCCATTACTGATAACTTTTAACGATATAGTATGAGTAAAATCTCTGATGGTTAAGTTCCCTTTCAATTCATAATCTTCTTGATTTATTTTTACTATTTCGGAACTATCAAATGTTAATATCGGATAATTTGCAGCATCAAAGAAATCGGCACTTTTTAAATGGTTATCTCGTTGTTCAACTCGTGTATCTATTGAATTTATAAGGGCTTCAAAATGAATTTTTGAAGTTAAAAAATCATGTCCGATACTTTCTACATTAAGTTTAAATTGTTTAAATTCTCCGGTAACTCTAGACATCATCATGTGCTTTACCTTAAACTGAACCTCGGAGTGTGCAGGGTCTAACTGCCATAAAATTGTTGACATATATATTATTTTATTAATTAAAGTTCAAAATTAATAATTAAAACATCTATATCAATAATCGTATTCAGTAATAATACGCATTATGAAACACGTCCAAGCCAAATATTGAAATCTTAACTATTAACTTTATTAATCACGGCTTTAACACAAACGCAAACATCTTTTATATGAATAAATAAAACACATTTATAGCTTATTACAATCTTGCCGTGTTACCTTAGTTACAAAATAAATGATTTTAAATATAAACCTTTGTGGCATAATCATCAAAAATACAATTGCTATGAGTTACTACTTTTCAAAAAAACTTACTTCAGGTTGGGACGATACCAAAACCAAAGTTACCGAAGCCTTGAAAAATGAAGGGTTTGGCATATTAACCGAAATAAATATTAAAGAAACTTTTAAGAAAAAGCTTGATGTAGATTTCCGTCCATATTTAATTTTAGGTGCATGTAATCCAAATTTTGCCTTTAAAGCATTAAGCGCTGAAAAAAATATTGGAACCTTATTGCCGTGTAATGTTGTTATGCAGCAAAATGAAGATGGAATGATTGAAGTCAGTGTCATTAATCCGGTGGTTTCAATGCAGGCTGTTGTGAACCACGATTTAGAAAATTTGGCCTTAGAAGTTAGTGCTAGGCTAAAGCGTGTTATTGAAAGTTTGTAAACTAATATATAATGCTTTAAGCAGAATTTATCATACTTTGAATTGTATTATTTGTAAAAAGTTCAAAACTTAATACGAAACATGGATAGTTTTGTACATTTGCCCCTACAATGTTGTATAAATATAACTTATTTGTTAAATAGTTAAATATGCGCAGGTGGCGGAATTGGCAGACGCACTGGTCTCAGAAGCCAGTGGGGTAAAACCCGTAGGAGTTCGACTCTCCTCCCGCGCACGTTAAATTCATGTTCTGAAGGATAAAAGAAAACCAACAAAAAAAGTTGCCCGCAAGGCAACTTTTTAACTTATAAATAGCACCTAGGTTAATTAATTTCGACCCAAATTAATACAATAACCCAAAAAACTATGTCTTTTATCATTACGTATCTCATTTTATTTTCGTTAGTGCTTTTTTGATTTTTTTTATTTTAGCCTAAAATCAAATGTTTTCAAACGGTATATTATTCTTATTTTTGCCAACTATATTTAAAAATTAAAGCGATTGATTTCAATTGTAACAGAATATTCATTGTGGCTGGGCATATTATGTATTGCTCTGGGTGTTTTATATTCCTATGTACTTTACCATAAAGGTGTAAAATACCAAGGCTTGCCAAAATATACAAAATATGTTATGATAGCCGCCCGCTTCTTAACAATAACCTTTTTAAGTTTTTTATTGCTTTCCCCTTTAATCAAAACCTTATTGCGTACGGTTGAAAAACCTATTATTGTAGTAGCGCAGGACAACTCAAGCTCATTAACTTATCAGTCTGATTCTGCTTACTTAAAAGGCAAATACCGTCAGGATATTAATCGTGTTATTGAAGAATTAAGTGATAAGTATGAAGTAAGAAAATATCTTTTTGGTGAAAAAATTTCAGAAAATAAAGAACCGGATTACACCGAGAAAGCAACTAATATTACAACACTTTTTGATGAACTTGAAGATAGATATGTAAATCGCAATTTGGGTGCAGTTATTTTAGGAACTGATGGTCTGTACAATCAGGGCGAGAACCCTTTATACAAAAGCAAATCTTTAAAATGTCCCATATATACAATTGCCATGGGCGACACCGTGGTTAAAAGAGATTTGATTTTAGCTAAAATAAATCATAATAAAACGGTTTATACAGGCAATAGTTATCCTTTAGAAATAATGGTTCAGGCCAAAATGCTGAGAGGGCAAAACGCTAACTTAGTTATTGAAAAAGATGACAAAACCGTTTTTGAACAAACTATAAATATTACCTCTGATAATTTTAGCAAAAATATACCGGTGCAGCTTAAAGCTGAAGGCAAGGAAACTATACATTTAACCGCTAAACTTATTCCTCTCAAAGAGGAGATAACTATTGCCAATAACGTGCAACATGTTTTTATAGAAGTTATAAACAACAAGCAAAAAGTTTTAATTCTTGCTGATGCTCCACATCCGGATATTGCAGCATTAAGAGAAAGTATCGAGAAAAATGAAAACTATGAAGTTGAGTACAGCCTCATTAACGATTTCCATAAAAATACAGACGCCTATCATTTGGTGGTACTTCACCAATTACCCTCTGTAAGTGTGCCTAACCATAAAATATTTAGCGACTTGCAAAAGAGTGATGTTTCGCGTTTGTTTATTGTAGGCAACAACAGTAATTTTAATGCCTTAAATACAATGCAATCTCTTGTAAATATTAGTGGTGTAAGGCCAAAGTTTAATGAAGCCCTACCTTCTCTAAATTCAGGATTCTCACTCTTTAATTTAATCGATAATACCAAACAAATAATTAATTCATTTGCACCATTGCTCACTCCATTTGGAAATTTGAAAACAAGTGCCGGAGCAGCCGCACTTTTTAATCAACAACTTGGCACCGTAGCTACCAACAATCCTTTAATTGCTTTTAATGAAATAAACAATGTAAAAACCGGAATAATATTTGGCGAAGGCTTGTGGCGTTGGCGTATAAACAATTATCAAAAAGTTCAAAATCATGATGCTTTTAATGAAATCATGGGCAAGATAGTGCAATATATGAGTGTAAAAACCGATAAAAGTTTGTTTCGTATATCACATCAAAACTCTTTTAACGAAGGCGAACAAATAAATTTTGATGCTCACCTTTATAATGAAAGTTATGAAGAAATAACCGAACCTGATATTAAAATAGATATTACCAACGAACATGGTAAAACATTTAGTTTTCAATTTTCTAAAAATGATAATGGTTACTATTTGAACATTCCATCATTGCCGGTGGGCTATTACAAGTATGTTGCACAAACCCAATCGAGCAGTAAAACGCATAAAATGCAAGGTTCATTTGTAATAAAACAGGTAAATGTTGAGGCCTTGAACACTACTGCAAACCACCAATTACTCCATAATATTGCACAAAAAACAGGCGGACAAATGGTGTTTCCTTCCCAATTGAATCAACTAGAAAAACTACTTAATGAGCAGGAAAATATTGTACCTGTTTCATATACCGAAGAAAAACTGCAAAATCTTATTTCGTTGCGTTGGATATTTTTTATTTTACTGGCTTTCTTATCAGTAGAGTGGTTTTTGCGTAAGCGTTATGGCGGTTATTAATTTTAATATACATACTGTGTCAAGAAAAATTAATTTTACAAGCGTGCATAGAATAAATTTGATGATGCCTGAACCATTTCAAAAATCAATATTCTTTGTAAAATCAAGCAAATTGCCATGAAAAAAGACGTATTATATTTTTGTCATCTTAATACTTCTTTTACCAAGATAGATACCATTATTTTAAGTAAGGAATTTAATGTAATTCAGTTTGTGTTTAACATCAAAAGTCCTATAAGTATTCTTTGGTTATTGATAAAACAAAAATGGTTTTTGATAAAAAATATTTATAGAGCCGATTTGTTGTTTTGTATGTTTGCCGGGTATCATACCATACTTCCGGTTATTTTTTCAAAATTGTTTAACAAACCCTGTATTATTGTAGCCGGTGGTATTGATGCGGTTTCTTTTCCTTCTGTTAATTACGGAAATTTTAATAAAAGAGTGCTTGGAAAAATTACCGCATTATCTTTTAAATGGTGTAGTTATATAGCCCCAATCTCTGACTATTTGGTTGACAGCCCCTATACCTATCAAAACAATGATTTTAAAAGACAAGGTTTTTTGTTCCATGTCAAAAATATAAAAACCCCATATAAGGTGGTGTACAATGGCTTTGAAACTCATTTATGGTATTATCAAAACACCCCCAGAGTGCCTAATACCTTCTTAACTATTGCAGCCAATATTGAAAATGAAAGCAGACGTAAGATTAAAGGAATTGATATGGTACTTGAGGCAGCTCGTTTGTTTCCTGAGTTTTCATTTACCATTATTGGTTGTAACCCACAACAAAATGTACTAAAACTGAGTAGTAATGTCACACTTCTGCCTTTTGTTCCTCATGATGAATTACGCGAAATTTATTGCAAACACGATTTTTACCTGCAATTAAGTATGAGTGAAGGTTTTGGGAACACCTTGGCCGAATCAATGCTGTGTGGGTGTATTCCAATAGGAGCCAATGCAGGTGCCATTCCGTTTATTATTGGAAGCAATGGATTTATTTTAAAAAATAAAGAGGTAAATGAATTAAAGTCTGTAATAACACAGGCTGTACAATATAAGAACAAAGATGAAATGCGTGCAAAAGCTCGCCAATCTATTCTCGATAATTTTAGTATTGAGAAAAGAAGTGCAGCTTTGTATGAAATTATTAATAGGTTGATTAAATCATGAAACTGTTTAACTCGTTTAACATACCCGTTGATACTCCAACAGCACAGCGCTTTGAAAAAGCAAGCATTTCGCTTGAAAGTAAACTCGTTAATATTAATATAGATAAGCTGCCGGTTTCTGATTATACAAAGAAATACTTTAAGGACTATCAGCGTAAGTTAAGATATAGTTTACAGGCTTGCAGTTATATTCTAATGCACGCTTTACATCAGTCAGGAAAGAGGATAGATGAAATTTCTATTGTTGATTATGGTGCAGGCACAGGTGTTTTAGCTATGTTAGCTCAAGAAGTAGGTTTTGCTCATGTTATTTATAATGATATTTATGACATCTCTTGTAGAGATGCAGCTATAATAGCCGAAAATGCTCAAGCTAAAGCGCAAGATTATGTTTGTGGCGAAATGATTGATTTGGTTAATTTCTTTAAACAAAGGAGTTTTAACTGCGATATTATTGTTTCGCGCAATGTAGTTGAACATATTTATGATTTAGAAGATCATTTTAAAGCATTAAGTAAAATCCCTTCTCAAAAACTTACCCTATTTTATGCTACCACGGCCAACAACCATAACCCGCTAACCGTATGGTTTACACAAAGAATTCAAAAACGGTTGGAGCATGAAGGAATGAGTAACAAATGGGGCAAAGAACGCGATTCTTTGAAAGCCTATAAGCAAATGCGTCAGGAAATTATTCAGTCACATTTCCCGGAAATTAAATCCAAAGATTTGTTGCAACTGGTAAAACTAAGTCGTGGTATGGTAAAAGATGAAATAATAAAAACCGTTGAACTATTTAAAAATTCAGGCCGGTATCCTGACTTAAAAGTAAAAGGAAAAAATACTTGCGATCCCTATACCGGCAATTGGGCAGAACATTTATTAGATCTGGAAGAATACAAAAATCTATTTCAGAAAAACGGATTTGATTTTAAAGTGGTTAATGGATTTTATAACACCAATTATCAGAATAAAGTATTTAACTTAATTACCCCTTTGGTAAATTTTATTATCCGAAAATCAAATCTGATGGGTTTGCACCTTGCTCCATTTATAGGCTTGGAAGGTACATCAAAAAAAGAAATTTAATATACTAACGAAGCCATTTGTTTGCTTAAATTTCTACGGCTGTATTTTTGATGCAAGTCATTTTTTGTCTTAATTGATTTTTGATTTAAATACTGTTCTACTAAACTTTCCAGGTATGTCACAATCATCTCTGATTCGTTTTTTTCAAACACTTTACCGGCTTCACAATCATTAATAATAGCGGCCGCATTGCCATGCTTTGGGCCTATACAAACAATAGGATTACAAGCCGCCATGTATTCAAACAGTTTACCTGTTAATATGCCCTCATTATTCTTAACCTCCGGAATAAGTAGTAATAAAACATTGCTTTCAAGCAATAATTCCACTGATTTTTTATGAGGGACATGCGCATTAAATTCACAATGACCAGAAATTGCATGATGAATTTTTTTTTGCATATCGTTACTAATGCTGCCTGTAAACCGAACCAAAACTCGCAACCTGTTGGAATATTTTTGTATTACTCTTTTAATCGCATCTGTAAAAGTATCAATCGGGTAATTATCGGCCAAAGTGCCATTGTAACCAATAATAAAAGATGAAGGGTTATGTTTAATATTTATCCGGATAAAATCTTCCTCATCATATCCATTAGGGATAACATAAACTTTTTCGGGATGAATGTGAGTAGATTTTTGCAGAAACATATTTTTAATAAAATCACTCACTACAATAATCTTATCGGCATTTTTCAGAACTTCTCGCTCATAGCGCAAATCAATCGTTTTGGCTAATGCCGTGTGGTTCATTTTGGGATAATAATATATATCAGTCCATGGGTCACGAAGATCGGCAATCCAATTAACATTATATTTCTTTTTTAATTTTAAACCAACCAGTTGAGTAGAATGTGGCGGACTGGTAGTGATTATAGTTTTAATATTTTGTTGGGCAATAACTTTACTACCGGCCTCAAAGGCATATTTATTCCAGCCTCTGCGAGCATCAGGAATAAAAAAGTTCCCTCTTATAAAACGTGAAATTTCATGTTTCCAATTATCATCATCATTAGCAAAACCGGCAAAAGGAATTTGTTTTCTGCCTGATAGTTTTTGATAAAAACCCAGCGGTTCAAAAGAGTTAGTTTTAATAATTTCGAGTTCAGGAGAAATTTCCTCAAATAAGGTTCTATCAATAACAGGGTAACTTGCCTTATCTTCCCGTACAGTTACAACCGTAGGCTTTACCCCAAATTCAGGAAAATATTTGCAGAATTTCAACCAACGCTGCACCCCAGCCCCACCGCTTGGAGGCCAGTAATAAGTAAACAATAAAACCTTTTTAGTTTCATTATTCAAAAGGCTGTAGTTTTAATGAAATTAATATTCTATTAAACAATTTACTGACACTCAATACAGTCATCAACTTTTGTAAATGTCAAATCGCGGTTAATTAATTGTCCGTTATAGGTCTGATATGGACTATCCAAGTAACGATCAAATTCAACTCTGGTCATACATCCCAAAGCTATTCTAAAGTTACTTCCTTTAATTTTACCATAAACGCAACCAATAATTTCACTATCGGCTTTTTGGCAGCCTGATAATAGAAATACGGCCGAGAACAAGGAGAAAAAAAATGTGCGGGTTATAATTTTGTACAACATCTTTATAAAAAATACGGTGTAAATATAAAAATAAATTTATATTTGCCCTATTAAATTTTAAATAGGGGTGCTTTAGCTGTTGCTAAGGCTGAGATTATACCCGAAGAACCTGATTCAGATAATGCTGACGTAGGGAAACGGAACAAGCTTGCCGGCTAAAGACCTCATTAAATAAATATATATATAAAATGAGAGTCTTTATTATTCTTTTAAGTTTGTTCGCTTTGCAGGTTAAAGCACAATACTCTATTCAAGGCAAAGTTATTTCAGCCGAAAATGATTTTAAAATATATGATGGTATATATGCCGAACTGTTTCCTGGAAATAAATACGCTGAAATTATTAATGGCACTTTTAAGTTTGAGCAATTAAAAAAAGGGGTTTACCGATTGCAAATTCAAGCTATTGGTTTTGAAAAGTACAATCAAAACTTTTCGTTAAATAACGATACAACTATTACGTTAATTCTAAAGCCTTCAGTAAAGTTTAAAGATGAAGTGGTAATATACGGCACAAAAAATTTGGCAAATTTCACTTCCGTTCAATCTTTATCTAAACCGCAAATTGAAGAGAACAACTTCGGACAAGATGTACCCTATTTATTGCAAAATTTTACCTCTGTAAATGTGAGTTCTGATGCCGGTGCCGGAGTAGGATATACCAACATGAGTGTACGTGGAAGTGATGCTACACGTATAAATGTAACCATGAATGGAATCCCTTTGAATGATGCTGAATCGCACGGTGCTTTTTGGGTAAACATTCCCGATTTTTTATCTTCGGCCGAAAGTATTAGTTTACAAAAAGGAATTGGCGCATCAACCAATGGTGTAGCAGCTTTCGGAGCCAATCTAAATATTCAGACAAACACCCTTAATGCCGAGCCTTATGCCGAAATTAATAATAGTTATGGTAGTTTTAATACATTAAAAAACACTATCAAAGTTGGGACAGGATTACTCAACGAACATTTTACGGCAGATATTAGATTATCAAACATCAGCTCTGACGGCTATATTGACCGTGCTTTCAGCAATTTAAAAAGTTATTTTGTAAGTGCAGGATGGTATGGTAAGCATAGCATTATTAAGTTCAATCAGTTTACAGGAAAAGAAAAAACTTATCAAGCCTGGAACGGTGTTCCGCAAGATACTTTAAAAACAAATCGTACCTACAATGAATTTACCTACAAAAACCAAACCGATAATTACACCCAAATACATCATCAATTAAATTATTCATACACTAAAAGAAACATTCTCATCAATGCGGGAATGCACTACACACAAGGTCAAGGGTATTATGAAGAGTATAAAAAGAATGCCTCTTTAGCCAAATATAATTTGGATAATTTATATATTGGTAACGATACTATTACTAACACCGATTTGGTTAGAAGAAGATGGTTAGATAACGACTTTTATGGAACCTTATACTCTATTACCTTTAATCCTGATTTTAGTTCTGAAAAAAGAATAAAAACTAAGGTAGTTGTTGGTGGTGCGGCTAATCAATATTTAGGCAACCACTTTGGCGATATCATATGGAGCCAATATGCCTCCAACAGTTTTATTGGCGACAAATATTATGATGATGATGCTTATAAAACAGATATTAATCAATATTTCAAGTTAGATGTATATTTACCTCAGGCATGGTCATTATTTACCGATTTGCAATACCGCTATATTGACTATCGTTTTACAGGTTTTAATGATTTGTTGCGACCAACACCTCAAGATGCTCAATACCAATTTTTCAATCCCAAACTAGGATATATGAAATTGCAAACCTACCAACAGCAAGAAGGAAAATATATACCCACAGGCTATAAAACTTATGGGTTCTTTGGATTTAGCCATCGAGAACCGGTAAGGGTTGATTTCACCAATTCAAGCACCAACAGTCGCCCAAAGCCCGAGAAAATGTATAATGCAGAACTTGGTTATGAAAAAATATTCGCAAACAAAATAAACTTAAAGTTTAATTACTACTTACAATATTATATTGACCAATTAGTACTTACCGGGCAAATTAATGATGTAGGTGCCTACACAAGAACCAATGTTGACAAGAGTTACCGTAGTGGCTTTGAAATTGAATCAGAAATTTATATCCTGAAAAACCTAAAGTTCTTTACAGGAACAACTATCAGTAAGAACAAAATTGCATCCTTTACTGAATATATTGATGATTACGATTTAGGAAATCAGCAAACACAAAACTATAAAAATACTGATATTGCATTTTCGCCCAATGTCATAAGTTCTGAAGGAGTAGAGTATAGATATAAAAATAGCCAAATTACTCTTACTCATAAGTATGTTGGTAAACAATATCTTGATAATACCCAAAATAGCACTAAAATGATAAACTCATACAACTATGCCAATTTACAAATAGCCCATACCTTTAAAGCTGTTAGATTCAAGAGTATAACTATTGGCTTAATGATTAATAATATTTTCAATACCTTATACGAATCAAATGGATACACCTATAGTTATATTTATAATCAGGAACTCATTAAAGAGAACTTCTATTTCCCACAAGCAGGTATAAATTATATGTTTAATTGCAGTATAAAATTCTAGTTATTAGTTTGTAGGTAAAAACTTTGGAAAATCTATTTTTTCAGTTATTATTGCAACTTTAAATAATTAAATTATGAAATTAAGAATTGAATCAGCAGGCAATACATTAAGTCCCTCGTTAAAAAAATTTGCAAGTGAAAAATTAGGCTCTCTGGATAAGTATTATAAAGACATTCAGGAAATAGAGGTTATCCTCAGCTACGAGGTTAAAGGTGGAAAAGACACGGTAAACTGTGTTTTAAATATTCGTGTACCGGGAAAGGATATAAATATAAAATCTAAATCGAATATTTTTGAAGATGCTATTTTAAAAGCAGCCGACTCGGCAAAAAGTAAACTACGTACACGCAAAACTCAAGACATTAAAGCACAGAGAGCAAAATCACCTAACCGAAAAGTGGCTGCAAAGAAAGCATTATAATTTTTTTCGGTAGTATCTCATACTAAACCGCTAACAAGTAGCACAATATAACCAATCAAAATAACACATTGATTTAATATCCTCTTTTTCATTTTGCAAATCACACAAAGCAACTCCAAGTTGTTGATCAACTTCCTCAATTGAAT
>JADLFI010000011.1 GCA_020845635.1 Bacteroidia bacterium | reverse complement strand
TCTTTTGTTGAAAGGAGGAAAGCAATCAGATAATAGGATATATGATGCTGGTGAAAATCAAATTGTAGTATTTGAACCAGAACAAATTCATATACTAGGTTCTAAACAAGATATAGAAGGATTTAAAAATTGGGTAAGTTCTACACCTCAATCAACCAATGTAGATGAAAACCCTAACCAAACACATATAGATAAAATCAACGCTAAATACGATGCTGAATTAGCCGCTGAAGCTAAAAAAGCTGATATAGAAAGAAGAAACACTTTTACAAGAAAAGACTTAAAAACAATTTCTGAAGGTACAGCTTTGGCTAAAAAAGGAAGTGAAGTTATAGATACCAAAAAAGTAGAATCTACTCTATCAATAGGAGACAAGATAACTTTTTTTGCTGAAAAAGAAAGAAAAGGTATTTGGGATGGTAAAGCTGTTAGGGATGAAAAAGATAACCCATGGGGATTAATTGGTATTCTTGGTTCAAACGATGGATGGTTAAGAAATGACACTAAATATGATGCAGAACTAAAAGCATTAGGACAACAACAGGAAAATCTTCAAAAAGAGGAGAATAAACGTCAAGAAATTAAAAGACAGGAGGAGGAATTAAATCGATTAATAGCAATAGAGGAAGCACAAAAAGAGCAAGAAAAAGCAGCAGAAGCAGAAGCTGAAAAACAGCAAAAGTTACGTGATTTACATAATGATGTTAGTTTTAGTCTTGGGTTTTTTGAAACTGCTGTAAAAGATCTTTCTTTTCATATAGAAGACCTTGTAGATCTTTCTGAAATAGAATTAAACATTGAAAAGTTAAAAACTAAAATGCACGATATAAACGGTCTTTTAGGGGAAATTGAAAAAACAAGCATAAATCTTGCTGAGGCTATAAAAGAACCTTTGGAAATAGAAACAAAAGTTCAGTTTATAAATAATCGCAACAAATTAACTATTATTATTCCTAAATTAGAAGAAATCCTTTTAAAGTTAGAAGATAGTTTAAATAAAGCATTAGCGAAAAAGAAAGAAATAGAAGATAAAAGAGAGGAGCAATTCAATGCTGAATTTAACGAACTTCTTCAAAATGAGGAATACGAAGAGGGTTTTAAAAAACTTCTTGACTTAGAAAGAATTGAAAATGGTGATTATACTGATGAAGAATTAGGTGATTTAAATAAAAGTTTTCAACTCGATATTCAAAATGACAGGGAATATTACGAGAATGCCTTAGAAGAAGCTGCTAGAAAAGCAGAAGAAGAGGAAGAGAAAAAAAGACAAAAACAAGCAATGCTTGATAACGAGGCAAAAAAACAAGCAGCAGAAGAAAAAAATAGAAAAAAACAAGAACAACGAAATAGAGCAACAAAAAAAGAAGAAGAGAAAGAGGAGCTTTTAAAACAATATCGTGCTGTTGAAGAGAAAGTAGGAACAGATAATTTGCCTGATGATCCCGAACAACTTAAAGAATTTAGGGAGGTAGTAATTAAGAGAGGAAAAGAGATAGAGGCTGAAATTAAGAAATTACAAAATAAGGCAAGAACGCAAAAATCTAAAATAGATAAAGATATTGTAGAGGCGGAACTTGCACTAAACGGTAAAAAATTAGATGGGCAAAAACAATTACTAACAGCAATAGATGCTAAATTTTCAGATTTGGCAGCTGAAAAAAAGAAAATAAAAGAAAAAGCAAAAGAAGTTCTTGAGTCTCCTAATGATTATTTTAATGAACACATCACACCAGAAAATGATGATTATTATTACCTTACAGAAGAAGACGAAGCGGAAACAGAAGAGGAAATAACCATTGAGGATTTTAAAGAGTTAAAAAGAATTTTAGCTAATTTAGATATTGAAGAGGGCAGTCATGTATTAGAATACCCTGATAATACAGTTACTAAGACTGTTGATGGCTTTTTAACTGATGGTGATGGAACACGCTATGATAAAGTTTATTATGTTAGAATTAAAGGGGAAGAAAAAGGAGATATTTATGCTGTAAGAGAAACACGTACAACAGGTAAGTATCAAATCTTAGGCTTACAAAGACATGATGTAAACATAAATATAAATGAATTAGATAAGGAGAGTGTGAGTTTTGGTCATAATGAAACTAAGAAAAAGAATCTTCTAAACACTTCGGTACAGTTACAAAGTCCTTATAAATTAGCCACAGCAAGAAAATTAACTTTTGCTTATTCAAAAGAATTAAATGAGGTAAATCTTTCTGATATAAGGAAAAAATTTGAAGAGGGATTATCTCTAACTCCAGAACAAGCTGAGAACTTGCATATTAGATTCTTTTTACCAACAACAAATGAAGAAAATGAATTGACAAAAATGGGATTGCCTGATATGAATTATACTTTTAATAAAGGATTCCCATATTTAATTATATCTAATATATACAAGACTTATAAAGATAAAGACGGTGTGGAGAGGACTTTTCCTATTAAGCCTATGATTATTAAGTTATCAGGGGATAAAATGACCGATGAGGAATTTGAACCTATAAAAGATTGGGAAACTCAACTGTACCAATTCCAAATAAGAATATTATCAAGAGTGATTTCTCCTGCTGGTCTTGAGGCTATGTCTAATTATATAAGCTCTTTAGTTAGAAATCCTGATAAAGAACTAATGGACATATTGAAAGATTATAGTACTATGAAAGAGTTTAGAAAAGAAGAAGCCTTTGCAAAGCTTTTAAAAGAACAAATCTTAAAATGGACAGCACAGGGAAAAACTACACTTAAAGAATTAACATGGCATGAAAAATTCTTTTTAAGTTTTATTGTAAAGAAACAATTTTTAACGGAAAAAGAAAAAAAACAATTTGATGGATATAAGAATGCTTTGTCTGTCTTTGTTCATGCCTTAGCTAAGGCTAAAACATTAGGTAATGATGCTGTTAATACTACTCCCGAAGATTGTATAAAATTAGCAAGTGCTTTCGATGAAGAAAAAAAGAAAGAAGCAGCGAGAAAAGCAGAAAGAGCAAGAGAAACTAGTAAAAATACAAAGACTAGTCCCTTAGAAGCAGCGCAAATGAAAAATTTTAGGGAACTTATAGTACAGATAGAAGAAGATCTTAAATCGAAAGATGAAACAAAAAAGAAAGAAGCAGGGGAGTTTCTAAAAACAGTTTTACGCATTATAGATTTATATTATGGAGAAGACAGCGTTTTTGATATTCTCAAAAAAAGCAGTAAGGAAACAGCAGAACAATTCCAAGAAAGAGTAGAAGCAAGAAAAACAGAATTGGAAAAAGATGGTAATGAGTGGAATACGGAGACTAATTTAAGAGGAGAAGTTAAATTTTATCATATCGCTGAAAATAAAAAGAAAACATATAGCTTTGTTCAGAAAATAAAAGCTGCTCAGGGCATTGCTCCTAAAACCTTTATAAGAATTGCTAATGCTAATAGAAAAAGATTGTTAGGTTTCCAAAGAACTTTTCTAACTATAAGAGAAGATATAAAAGGAAAAAATGCAGCCGCTTTGTCTAACTTGCTAAAAGCAAAAAGTTTATTGGGGTATGCTATTGAGGGTATTAGGGAAATACAAAAGAAATTAGAAGCAGGGTATAATACAGGAATTACAGTTAATCTTTCAGTCGAAGAAAGAATAAATTATAACGCCTTAGAAAATAAACTCCTTAACATACAAAGAGAAACAATTGCTTTATTAGCAACAGAAAGAACTCCAGAAGATAGAGCTTTATTAACACAGCTTAAAGTTAATGTTGAAATTGTCCTTTCTCAATTGGCTAGTAAAAATAGTGATAAAGGATATTCAAGTACACCTTTAAGTTTTGAAGATATTGCTCTTTTAATTGATTTCTTTGAAGATAACACAAATCCTCCAATAGTAGTACAAATAAGAAAAAGCCAATTCTTAAAAGGTGTAGAAAAATTAAATAACCTCTATGCTAATAAAAAAGCACAGGAAGAAGAATTTAAAGAAGTATCTAACAAGATAAGAATGCGAACTTCTTTTGAAGAGATTTTACCAACACGGATAACCTTAAAAGAAGATGATTCTAATGTTGTCACTGATGTAGTTACCCCTTTTCAAGAAGCACAAAATACAGAAGTAGTAAGTGAGGAAAATGAAGTTGGGGAGAATGCAGAAGTAATAGTCCCCTCATCTCAAGATGTTGTAACTTCTTATGAAGAAATAGAAACTGCTAACGTAGAAGTAGGAAAAGAAGATTTAACAGAGGAACAAAAACAATTCTTAGCTAATTTTCCAAAAGCAGCGGCATCATCAAGTATAGTTGCTGTATTCAATCATGTTATTGGAAAAATAGGAAGTAAATACCAAAATTACTCTTTTGAAAATGGGGTTTTTACTGTTTTAAAAAGAGGAAGACCTGTTGATTTAGCCAATGAAGTAAATGAATTTATAGATGAATTTAACAATCCAAAAATGCTTCGTGCTGATGTAGAATTGCCTGTTGGTGAATTGATTACATTAGAGGAATTTAAAGCAAGAGCTAAAAGATATATGCCCGACATTAGTGATGAGCAACTACATGCTTTACATCAGGACATATTACAAGAATTAGCTGGTGGTGTGTCTGTTCGAGGTATGGTTAGAGGATTAGATGTCTTTGTTGAATTGGAAGATGGTAAGGTTAGAGCTAATGTTGTAAAGCATGAGTTATTCCACAGAATATTTGGGTATTATCTTCAAGGTGTAGATAAACAGCGTTTATATGAAGCCTATGTAGAATTATACGGTGAAACTCCTTCTAGAATGGAATGGGAGGAAATTCTCGCTAGAAAATTTCAAACTTTTCCTGATTTAAAATCCAGACCTAAAAATTTCTTATATAGATTGTACCTTAAAGTTATGAAGTTTCTTAATCTAATTAATGACTACGATTATGAAATTAATAAATTATTTACGGAAATTGAGCAAGGAAAACACAGTGTTATATTATCTCCAGAGGAAAGTTTTTGGGGATCTTCAAGAGAAGAACCAAGATTTTATGAAGGTGATATTCAAAAAGACTATGGCACAGTAGAAACTTTTATGGCAGCAAAAAGATCCTTACATTACTTTATAGCTGAACTAACAGGAAATATTATTAAGGTTAATCGACTAGGTGAATTTGTTCAATTAAGTGGAACTGAGTCTAATCTTGGAAATTTATCAAATGAAGAATTATTTGTAAAAGTAATAACTCATATAAGAGATGAAAATAATCAAGATGAAGGTTTTAAAATATTAAGAGAGAAATTTAAAGGTTTTAAACTTAACAAAAAGGAAAATCAGGAAGAACAAAGATTATTCACATCAATGATGAGGGTCTTTATTCCAGATTTTCAATTACCTTTTTCTTCTGCACAAGCAATTGCAGCCTCAACACAGGAAGTAATGGGAGAAGAAGAGGAAGTTACTATTGACACGGAATTAGAAACTTCAAAGGGTTTAAAATCCCATATTGAAAGGAAAGAAAATATAAGCTATGAAGACTCAGCAAATATCTTAACAAAAATATTTTTAAATACCTTTGTTTTTGTAAGTTCAAATGGAAGGAAGATTTTAGTAGAACCAAACTTTGCCTATGTTAAATCGGTACAGATTTTAAATGGTCTAAACTTTAATCAGCAAAATTCGGATACAAGAAGTTTTGAGGAGTTCTTATCTGCTCAAATCGATGCGGCAGTAATTAAGGAAGGAAATAATGCTTTGACCAAAGCAATTGGCGAAAGGATAAAAATAATTATTAAAAAAGCCTCTACCCCTGTTGCTCCGGAAAGCCCTGTTGTTTTCTTAAATCCTAATACAGCAGCTCTTCCTAACTATGATGCTATATCTGCTTTTTTAAATGATAGTGAGTATTCAGAGAAGGAAGCAGAAGAACTTTTCCTTAAGTTTGAAGAAATAGCTTATGAAGAAAGGTTTAAAATTGTAGACGGACAAAACATATTAAAAACTGAAACTGAACTACTTAGAAGGCAATTAGAATTGCCTAATGGAAAAAGAGTTACTTTGTTTCATATTAATAGAAGGGCGGGCAGGACTTATGCAGATTTCTTTCAAGATGTGGGAACTAATATTCTTGATGCCGAAAGTGCAAAAAAAGATTTCCAACGTGCTTGGAATAGAGATTTGTTAGCTTCTCTGCATGTCAGTTTAGTCTCTTTAAGAGAGCGTGCCCCTTACACCTATGTAAAAGAAAAGAATTATGGAGTTGCCGTTTTAAAGTATTTTCCAACAGTGATGCTTTCTGTGGATCAAAGAATAAAAGAAGATATAAAAAATTTATTTGCAGATGTTGAAAAAAGAGCGGCATTAAGTGAAGCCTTTAGAGATGTTTTTGGTAATGCCTTGGTATTAGCTGATTTTGCAGATGCTACTATGTTTGGAAAAAGCAATGAAGAGCATCAAAAAAATCGTAATAGCACTTATTACTTTGCCTCTTCTGTATTAAATGAATTAGCAACACAAGAAAAGTTTAATGCTTATGTAGACTCACTTCCATTAGAGCAAAGAGAAAAGACAACCTTTGAATCCTATATAAAAGCGGGTTTTAAAAAAGCTATGGAAGATGAAATAAAATCCCATGAACTTTTGAAAAAAGATACGGGACTTACAGAGAAAGAAGTAATAGCTAAAACCAAAATTGAAAAGAGGATTAAAGGGTTTGTAAAACACTTGATGCCAAAAGTTACAAATAATAGCTTATTAGAAGCAAAGTTTGAGGAGATGAGAAAAGTAGACCTTAATGCTTTAAAATTCTTAGCCAAAGCGAACTTAGCTTATTTATCAATAAAGGGAAAGACAATTCCCTTAACAATTCCTGCTCTTGAAAAAGCTACAAAATATGTAACAGAACTTGGAGCTGGTGCGCCTTCTATCTCATATAGTCAAATGCTTCCAGAAATGTTAGTAAGATTGTTAGGTTTTTCTGATCCTGTATTTACTGCGGAAGATGTAGATAAGATAAGTTTTTTTGGATTTTCTCTTATAAGAACCTATTCCCAAGAAAGTGATGAAAGACAAACAGCACCGAAAGTATTAACAGAAAAAACTTTTAAAAAGAATAAAAAGTCTAAAAAATCCTCAACTTCTGCAGTAGAGGAGGAAAGCAATGAAAAGATTACAGGACAAAATGTAGAAAATGGAGAAGGGATTATAAACTTTGAAACAGAGGAAGATACAGAAGAATTTCCTGAATTAATAACAGTGCAATTATCTCGAAATCATGCGCAGGATTTAAATAGATTAGCAAGAGTATTATCCAAGTCAAATGATTTCATAAGGGAATCAACATATAGAGGTTCTGATGGTAAGAAGAACTATAATTTTACCTTGTCTTCGTCAGCACACAGAAATGCAAGAGCTTTAATACCAAGAACAGCGGAGAATTTCCCTCTTCCAAAACACTTTGATTTTCCTTTTTATAAAGCAAACCCCTTACAAAAGGATATGTTTAGACCGATAGCTATGCAAGAACATGATAAAAGCAGAGAAAAAGACAGGCATACTGAATACAAAAGTGAAACCATTTCTCAGTATTGGGAAAGGAATTTTGTTGGTGGTTTTCTATCTACTTTATTTTCAGATAGAGCAGAGGTAGTAGAATTTTTAGACCCTGCTGAGGATAGACCAAGTTTAATTGCACTTAGATTCAATATGCTAAATGAGGAACAATTAAAAAATCTTTATGCAGGTTTATTGCATCAATTGACTCTACGCCCTGAAAAATTACCAACATCAACTGTATATAATAGTAAGAGCTTAATCAATCTAGAAAAACTTGAAACTTTATTAAATGCAGACAAAGACCTCTTAGAGGATTTAAAAAAGAAAGTAACCGAGCAGGAGTCATTCCTTGTAAATAACTATGATATACAAGCCATCATTAACAAATTTAAAAATAAAGAGGGAAGTAATTTTGCGGAATTAACTGATAAGGAGTACAAAGTTATGGCTGAATACTTAATGGTTATGTTTGAGGAAGATGCTGCTGCTATTGCTAAGGAAATGTTAATGGCTAGTAAATTTGATTTACCGGGAAATATGCAAACCTTAACTAAACATTTAGAAAAATATGGATTATCACAAGAAGCTATAAATTATTTTGATAGAGGAGGAGACAGAGACGGAGATTCTTTTAGAATAAAAAGAACTTATGGAGAGGCATTAAATTTTGAAAGTCCTGATGTTATTGCCTTACATAATGCTTTGACTGACATAGTGAAACTGTGGCTAAGACATGCTTATCCCCATAATTATTTAGCTCAACAATTAATTTCGGGAGATGTAGCTCATACTAAGAGTAGCCAAGACAGGTTAAAAAGGCTGGGTGGTTCTCATGCTCCGGGTTCAGTTGGTTTGATTAGTTCAGATTTTCATGCTCCAAAAACTTATAAAGTTGCTGTAATGGAGGAATTACAAGGAAACATTTTTTCTGCACTTGAAGAATTTGAAAAACTTGGGAAATACCCTGTTAAAGATGGGGTAAGTCCTGTTGACGCTCTTGATGGATCAGCTTTTATGTTGCCAGAAAGATTAGAAATGTTGCAAAGAATGTTTGGTGAAGCCTCTCAACCTACAAGTCTAGTAAAAAGTGCTCATTATGAAATAAGAGAAAAAGAAATCATAATGGTAAAATCCAACACAACTGTTCTAAGCAAAGCATTTGTAGAGGCAAAAAACATGCCGGGAGAAGATATAGTACGAGAGAAATTAAAAAACTTTGTTGCTAATCTTAGAGCATTGGGAGTAGATGAGGCAATACCCCCATCATCATTAAAAATTGGAGAAAGGAAGCCCATTCCAATTGCTAAATTATTAAATGGTAGATTGACTGAAAAAGAAATCCAAGACTTTTCACAAACTTCTGTTTTAACTTTGTCTAATGACGAGTATAAAATACAATTAGATCCCGTGCATGTAACAGAAGAAGCTATTACAAATCCCTCACAGCTTCCCTACTTTTTGAATATTATGGAACAATCAGTTGAAGAGGCAGGTGCAATTTATGAGTCTATGGCTGAGTTGTATGATTTATCCTTAGAGGAAACCTTACCAAAATTTAGCGATTTAGAAAAGATAAAAGCACAAGTTATCAAGAAAGTAAAAGGTAATAATGCTTCTGACTACATCGAGTTGTTAAATTCAGGTGCAGATATTAATTATCCTATGATAGGAGTTAGAACTTTGAATAATGCAATTGCCTCCTTTTCAAAATCTACTGTGGAGTTAAAATTCTCTGGAGGTAAAATGGTACTTGTTCCTGATTTAGGAATTGAAAGAAGAGTTGATAAAAAGAAGCGTCGTTTAAAGCCCGTTATAGATGATAAGGGACTGTTATACTACGAAGCTCTTTTGCCTCGCTATATGGAGAAATATGTGCATCTAGGGGACATTTTTGGAGTTAGGATACCTACCACAGAAATACACAGTGCTACGCCTTTAAGAATAGTGGGATTCTATGACAATAATGGCACAAATGGTATTGTTGTTCCTTACGAATTGATTAAAGTTACAGGTGCTGACTTTGACGTGGATAGTATGTTTGTAATAAGACCAGAATCTATTTCTGATAGAGCAGGATTAAGATTGCTTTTACATCAAAAATTTAGTTCTTACAAAGAACAACTTGCAGATAATTGGAAAAACCTTGAAAAGGCAGCATTTACTTTGCTTACAATTGAAAGGAACAAAGAAGAATTAATGAATTTACAGGGTTATAAAGACGCTACTCCAGAAGGAGGTGAAGATAGAAGATACACAAGAGTTTTTAATTGGAAAAATAAAAGTAAAACCTTCATGTCAACTTCTCTTGCACAGTTAGACTTGGAACTTGAAAAAACAAAAGCAGAGATAATAGAAATGTTTAAAAATTCTATTTCTGAAGTTACAACTTACGATGAAAAGATAGAAAATCTCGAAAAGACATTAGAACAAGGGCGTGGTAAAAAAATTGAAAATGAATTAAAAAGAACTATAAAAAATAGAAATGCCCTATTTGAAACACCTGTAAATGAACTAATCGAGGGCATTAAGAACTTACCTTCAAATTTTGCAGGTATAATAGTAGATGAGAACAAAAGAAAGACCTTTGATGAAGCAGCTTTAAGTGCATTAAAACAAGAGATTTCAGAGACCAGTGATGAAGTTCTAAAAAAATTATTAAAGTCTAAATTAAAAGTGATGTTGAAAAATAAAATCTTTGTTAATTACATGCAAGTACTACAAAAACCGCAAACAAGAGGAAGAATGTTATCTCCTATTTCTACTGATGCTTTCAATAAGAAAGGAGAAAACTTTAAAAATGACGGTCTTTATGCAGAGGGTACTGTTAATAGGTATATACAAGACTTGAAATTAAACCAATTTTTAAAAGATAAGGGCTTAAATAGAGAAGATATAGACGCAGCAACTATAAAGAAAATTACTACTTTATTAAAAGAATATGATTTATCAAATCCCTTGGATAAAGCAAGAGCTTATAGGTCAGTGTTTGATGGTGCAGACTTAACAGGTATCTTTGCCAACTTCGCAAAAAGTCTTGCTTATGAAATTAGAAGCGGTCTGGCTATTGGAACTTCAACAAAAATAGGAACTTTTAATGTCTCTTTAAATAAAATACAAACTGAGTATTTGTCAAAATTATTAGAATTAGAATCGGAATTAATAACTGAATTGTCTAAACAATTAAAAAGAGAAAAAGTTCCCGATAAACTTTTGAGAAAAAGATTATCTATTGTAAGAAATCACATTGATTTAGTTTTAGCTAATGTCAAAAGTACAGATGAGGAAGCTACCTTGACTACCTTTGAAAGAAGATTCTTTGAATTAGATAAAGATCATGTAAGAACTGCCCCAACTATTAAGTCTTTCTTGGGGATTGATACTACTCAATTAGTAGGTTTAACTGATGAATTAAAAGTTTGGGAAGTTATTGACTCACTTGTAAATGCTGCAATAGATAACTTGAAAGAACAAATTCTTTCTATTATTAATGCAAATAAAATTACAGCGGAAGCAATAGCTGCAAGCGTAGCTCTAGGCTTAGATATTAATACTACAGCTTTAATATTTAACCAAGATATAATAAAAGCATTGCAATTCCAACATTCTTCTGCTTTAAAAGCCATGTTGATAAAACAGGTAGGAAAAGAGGCTTATGAAGGGTTAATAAAAAGTATGAAAGAAGCTAATGTTGATTCTAACATAGTTGGTATAATGGAGACTTATTTTGAAGAGGTAGAGAAATCCCCTGTTAATAAAGTAGAAAGAACAGAAGAAACAGAAAGATTAATTGCTACTGAAATAGTAAAAGTTTCTGCTGATGTGTCAAATACACAAGATGGTGAAAATGTAGTTCCAGAGGAAGTTGACGAGAGAGAAAATGAAGTTGATATTTTGGAACTATTAGATAATAACACTGCTCTTTTTGGTAAAATGAAATCAAGTGAACAAAGAGAAAAAGAAGAAAAGGGAAGAAAATTCCCATTCTTAACTGTGCAAGAATTGGAAGATAATTTTGGCAAAGAAGGAACTCCTTTATTTAGATTAAAAGTTCTTATGCTATTTTCAAAACTTGCTAAAATTGGGAGTGATATAAATTCACTTGCTCTTGCAATTGGCTCTTTAAAATCAATTCCTGCCGATGCTATAAAAGTACAAAGAATGTTAGAGAACATGGAGAAATTTAGAAATAACAAAGAACTTCTTGGTGAAGATATTTATGAAACTTTACCTCACGTTAAAGCTGCTACTAATGTTTTATCAACCTTAAATTCAGAAGTTTTTGAAAAGTATTTTTATAGATTTTCCAAAATCTTTAAAGAAGAAATAGTAAGGAGAGTAAGAGCAGAGGGAATAAAACTAAATAGTAGCGATACTATTATAGATGAATCCTTAGTGTCAAATGAATTTTTTAATTATGCTCTGACAAATGAACTTTCAAATGTCTATGAAACACCAGAAGGAGAGTCAAAACCTTTGCAAATTACTGTTACATTTAAAAGTGGACAAAATGAAATCCATAAGACTTACACAGGAACAGCAGCTTATACATATTTAGTTTCTGAGGAATTGTTAAAAATAAAAAATGATTACACAGCAGCAAAAAAACAAGCTGAACAAGACAAGGTTCCTTTTAAAACTAATTTCTTATTAGAAGGATTAGAAATAAGTCAAAACATTTATGGTTCTTACAATGTTAGGTTCACTTTGGGGGTAAATCTTACTGACATAAGTGTAGCTCAATTAAAAGAGGCTGTTAATGCAATACCAACAGGTTGGAATCCAGAGACAAAAGAATTTGCTTCTACTATTACTAGTCCTGAACTAATGAAAAAATTGTTCCATATAAGTGTAATCACAAATGGTATGAGTGCTGGTCAAAATACCTTTAACAAAGGATTACCGACTATCTTGCATAAAGAAGCATCTATACATTTAGGTAATAGATTAAAGACTCTTAAAGAAAATCCTGAGAAATTCAGAGCAGAGGCTGAAAGATTTCTTTTCCACTTAGCTGCTAAGTACCCTCACGCCTTACCCTTTGTGACAAAAAATATGGGAACACTTCAATTCACAGAAGTTGCGAGTGCTACGGGTGACACAAACAGGATTTATGATGGGATTTTTACTACTGAGGATAAAACTGTGAACTTCCATTATGACCTGTCTTTTGAAGTAAAAGATATAGATAGTATGCCAAGATTTATCCAAACAGGAAAATATAAAACTGCATACGTTTTAATCTTTTCTCATAGCACAAATGGCGAAGAAGGTACTAAACCAAAAAACTTTGCTTACTATAAAAAACTACCTAAGAATAGACTTTTCAACATAAATAAAGTAGAAGAAGTTGCACCAATTGGTGATACTCTATTTACACAAGAGGAATATTTTAGAACCGATGTGCCTTATTTTAAAGAAGATGCCTTTTCCGTGGATTCAGATGGTTTTGTTACAATTTACAGTGCTAAAATTAAAGAGCAAGCCTATGCAGATACTTTCTTTTTAAGTAAGAACAGTGTCCCTGATAATACAGATAGGATTTTAGTTGAAAAAGTTGGTGAAAAATTTAAAATTTCAGAAAAGCCTGCTCTTGTTATTACCGAAAGTTTTAAGTATCAATTAGAGGCAGAACTTGAACACCTTCTTTTTTCAAAAAAAGAAAATAAACTTATAAAAAAAGAAGAGTTTGCTGCTTATGAAGGTCTTGTAACACTTCTTAATGAAGAATTAAAAAAAATAGGTGTAGTATTTTATAACACAGAAACAAAAGAATCTAATCCTGCAATGGGTATAATAAGATTAAAAGATGTAGTTGTTGATAGAGAGGCATTTAAAACTATTGAAGTAACAGATTTTCAATTACCAAAAGAAGGTTTAGATAAATTTTCATTATTTAGTAGAGTATTTTTAAATAGTGCTCTTAATCAAGAACAAACAGAGGAAAATGCGGACACAGAAGAAGATTGTCAAGGAGAATAAAAATGAGCTGTAAAGTAAAATATAAAAATCAAATATTTCCCAAAGGTGCTATTACAAAGGAAATGGGAGTAATGGCAGAGTATTTAGAAAAATTAAAGGAGAAATTTAAAAGTAATTATGAACACCTTTCTATGCAAAAAGAAAGAAGTATGAGGTCATTGCTTGAAGATTTAAAAAGAAGAAGCGGATTTTCCTATGAATTTATTTCTTTTAAGGAAGCACAAAGTCTTGTAAATTTACAAGACTTTAATTCCGCCTTTATTAAAGACGGAAAAATTTACTTTGTTAAAGAATTATTTAATGAAGAAGACGCTGTTCACGAATATGCACACATTTATTTAAAAGTAATTCAACGAACAAATCCTGAATTATATGCAGAGTTAATAGATGACTTGTACGATAATAAATTGGCTCGTGAATATATGATAGAATCAATGAATGTAAATAAACACTATACCGAGGAAGAACATGAGCAGGAAGCTATTACTAAATTAATAGGCTTACAAGGAAAGAACATTATAAATGAATCTACTATTGAAAGAATCATGAATAAAATCATTGAATATATTTCTAAATGGTTAGGATTTCCTGTTTCTTTTGATGACAAAATAAAAAATCTTTCGATACAATTACTTTCTAGTAATACAAGTTTGCAAGTAAATGGCATTAATGTTCCCATCCCTTCCTTATTATTTAATACAAGGAAAGACACAAACATTAATGCTTTGAAAAATGAAGCTACTCAAATAAGAGTAGTAAATAAAGACCATTACGAAATTCTTGGTAATCCCACTAAATTTGAGAGATTAACTAACTATGTAATTCAAACTTCAAGTAGTACAAATAAAAAACGATTTTATGGAGATCCTGAATTAGAGGCTAATGATACAGCTAATAAACTGTGGAACGGAAAACCTGATACCGAAGTTTTAAAAATAGATGGATTAACTTTTGACAATACGACCTTACTACTAAATAAAGCAGCATATATTAAAGCCTTTATAAATTACAGAACAGCGGGCTCAATTAAAGGTAATCTCTTTCACAGCACTGTTGACAAGGTAATAAAAGGTCACATAGGGGAATCCACAACAGAAGTAGATAAAGACATCTTAAAATACCAAGAGCAAGCAGGCGGAAGTTACGCTTGGATAAATGAGAAAGATATTGCTGCATTTATGGAAAATCTTGGGATTTATCATAATGCTTTCAATAGAGCAAAGGCAATAATTCCCCCTGCCTTAGAAGATATTCTATCCTCTGAACTATCTATTGTATCAGATATTTTAGGAATTGGTACAACTATTGACTTAATGGTTTCTCACTTTGATGGAAGATACAGTATGTTTGACTGGAAAACTTCTTCAAGATTAGACTTCTCTTATTCTGGAGCTTTAATGGATTCAATAAAAGATACTCCTAAGAATAGGGCTAAGATGGAAGTTATGTTGAGAGCAGTAATGGTGAGATTACAAAACAAAGATATAAAGTTTAAAAGGCTTTCAGTTTTACAAGTTAAGAATGATTGGCAATTAAAGCACATAGATCCAGAAGGTGATGTAGATGTCCCATTGTTCTTGAAAACTTTGGAAAACTACCTGAGAAGAAATGAACCTGCAAAGTATGCTGCCATGATTGCTAAGACTCCAGATATTTTTAGTGTAGAGGCTTATGTAAGTGTAAATCAGAAAACTGCGTTACAAAAAGTTGCTTTAAAATTTGATTCTGACCATGAATTTGTAGAATATTTAAGAAAGGAAATAGTTGATACTAAATGGGCATTAGATTACCAAACACAAAAAGGATACTCTACAAAGACTCAAATCAATGGTGTTTGGGTAGAAGCTCCTATTGTAACCAAACTTAAAGAGTTAACAAAGATGCTTGCTGAATATGAAAGACTTCCGGGCATGGGTACTATGGGTTCTAAGGGAGAAGATATAGGCAAATTTAAGGCTTATTTTGGACAATATGGGGATATAAATTCTTATGAATTACAATCTATGAAAGCTCAATATGAAAGTGCGAAACAGAAAATAGAAGCTGAAGTGCAGGAATTAAATGGTAGATTAGAAAAAGCCTCAAAAGATCTTATTGATGAATATAAAAGTGAACATGCTATTGTTGCAGCTTTTAGCTTCTTGACAAAAGGCTATTTAAATTTTATTAATGTTACTGAATTATTTTCCCCTTTATTTAAAAAGAATGCTCAAAATGTTGAGGTTTTAATAACACCAGAAGATAAGGAATGGTCTAATTTATCAAAACCAAAAAGAAAGTTTTTGCTGTTCTTGCAAGGAAATTACACACATTTAGTTGGGGATATGTTGACAAGAGAATTTACAGTTTATGAGAATCAAAAACAAACCCTCATGGATATTATGTTTAATCCAGACCAATACAACTATACAGGAATAATCCATACAGAAGGAAAAACTAAATCTCTTTCAAAAGGATTCTTTGCTAAAATTCCAATTACTGAAAATGAATACAGAGAAAGAGAAGGAATTTTTAGTAAAAACACACTGCACAGAACTTGGGCAAATGTAAAGAATACATTCTTGAAAGACCCACATACAAAGTCAGGAGATATTGGTTTGCCTTTAAAATACATGAATCACCATTCTGACTATTACAGCTACAATTTAGCTTCTGGATTTCAGGCTTTTGCAAGAGTAGCCTTAGAAAAGAAATACCTTGACCCTGTCTATGCTTCAATGATAGGCTACCAAAAAATTCTTGAATCAACTACAAAGAATGTAGAAGGAAAAGAAGTAGTTACACAACCTAACCTTTTAGAGTTCGTTAAAGCTAAGATTGTTATGGACTATGAAAAAACTACTTTTGATGAAAAATGGTCTGAAAATTTAGGAAATGTAGATGTAAAGAAAATTGAATCCTTATGGAGACAATGGGTTTCCCTAGTATTAATGGCAGTAAAACCTGTGCATGGTCTTATCTCTGGGGGTATAACTCCATTTGTAATAGGCTTTAAAAAAGGTATAGCAAACACTATATCAGCAAAGATTTTGGGTGTTAGAGGCATAGAGTTCCAAGAAAAGGATTGGCTTGCAGCCTCAGCTCTTTATTTAGATATGTTAAAAGATAGAGGCATGGGAAACTTAGAAACTAATAAAATGTGGTTATTAGTAAAGCAAATGAATTATTTAACTAGTGATTTGCCATTTGAATTTAATCAAAATAATGCAGTAATTGAAAAAAATCCGCTGTTAAATATGGGAACTCTGTATTTAACACACACCTTTTGGGAAAATGCCAATGCTGCAATAACTTTAATAGCTCAATTAAAAGCCATGAAATTAGCAGATGGAACATCAATATTTGATAATTATGAGGTAGTTACTAAAAACGACGGTATTGTGAATTATGACACTGTTGAATGGAAAGGTCCAATTCGAGGTTACGAAATGGTCAATGGTAAAGAAGTACCTGTTGGAGCAATAACTTCAAAAGAGCTTACAGCTTTAAAAAGAGTCTATGAAAGAATGAATGGTGGTTACAGGCATGAAGAAAAAGTAGCTGCTGAGGCATATATGTGGGGAAGAATACTCATGCAATTTAAAAAGTATATCACCAGCTCACTCACAGGCGCATTTGGTTCTAGGCATATAGACATGACTACAGGACGATATGTCGAGATTGGAAAAGCTGCTGATGGGAAGCCTATTTTAGAATGGCAATCTACTGAAATTGAAGGTAGATATAGACTTTTAGCCAAATTATTAAGAGATATTATCACTTTAAAAGGAAAGAAAAATTGGGAGAATTTAACAGACCATGACAAAAAGGAATTGATTGAAGCTATGTTTACAATTCTTCTCTTTATAATGTGCTATTTTGCAGCAGGAGCTTTATATGGAGACGATGATGACGATGAATCTAAAAAAGCCTATTTGAGAATTGTAGAAAATATGTCACAGCATTATAACTTCATAGATTGGGCTAGAACATTGAGACAATCTCCAGCCGCTTTTAGTAAAACTTGGGATACAGGATTAGGTGTAATTCAATTATTTTTACTTTCACCTATTAATTATTCAACAGGAGGAGATTACCTCACAGCCGACGGAAAAATTAAAGGTACAGTGCAAACCATCAAGGGAATACCCGGTTTAGCTGGTGCTTACACCACGCTTAAATTCTTTGAAAATAATGAAATGACGGGAGACCAAACTTGGTTAGAATACTTTACTGAGGATCTTAGTTTTAGATAAACCCTGAACAAAAAAAAAATCCCCTGCATACTGTAAAGTACACAGGGGATTCATCATTTAGGCAAAATCATATATTTCAATGGGTATTTTACATTTTTCAAGGTGTTGAAACATTAGGTTTAAAACCTTTTGCTTGTTTAAATTTCCCTGTCCTAAGATGGGAAAAGCCACAGATTTTATTCCTAATACTTGATACATAAAGACAAAATTTAAAAGGATTTCATTTATAGTATCATAGGTTACATGGTGTTTCCAATGTTCTTTTATTGCCACATTAAGTACTTTTTTATTTCCGTTGGGAACATCATATAACCACAAATTTCCAAGTTTTAATTTTTCTTCTTTGCAAAGTTCGGCATATTTATCAAACATTTCAGGATACTTGTACTTGAATGCTAAGGCTGTGCCCGCCCCCATCACCCCCACACAGTTGACGGGGTTCACAAGAGTTTGGCATTTGGCTTTGAATAGGCTGCCCATGTATTGTTTTATTTGCGTCATAGTTTTGTAATCTTTTTATTGTTAAATTGTAATAATCTTTATTTAATTCTATTCCTATAAACTTTCTGTTGTTTTTTATAGATGCAAGTCCGCAAGTTCCTGAACCCATTGTGTTATCTAATACTAAATCTCCTTCCATAGTGTAAGTTTTCACTAACCATTCCAATAATTCCAAAGATTTCTCAGTTCTATGAACTTGTTTAGAAGATGATGGTTTTTGAAAAGACACAATACTTCTTGGGTACTTTTTGGTGTTTCCTTTTTTGGCTGGTGTTCTTTTAAACTTTCCATAGTTTTGATTTCTTTCATCTTCTTTTCTTGAACTTTCATGCAGAGGCTTGCCTTCTGTGAATTGCGGATTATATACAGGTAATTTCTTATAAAAGATAGCAATGTTTTCATGAACTCTCAAAGGTAATCTATTAGCATTTAAGAATCCTGTAACTAATTTTTTATCCCAAACTAAATCATACTTAAAAAGTTTTTTATTAGAACAGATTAATTCCGCAAAGAATATACCTTGACCAAATAATATAATAGCACCATTATCTTTTATTATCCTTTCATATTCTTTCCACAATTTATCAAAAGGTAATCTAACATCTTCCTTATGTTTGGTTACACCATAAGGTAAATCAGCAATTATTGCATCGATTGTTTTATCACCTATTAAAGGGAAAATATCAAAACAATCTGCATGAAATAATTGTTGACCTCCTATTATAATAGAATCCATTATTCTAAAATGCAAGTGTCATTTTCACAGAATTTAACACCAATCCCATCTTCATTTAAAAGAGAGAAGTCTAATGGTCGGATTCTACTAAACCTCTTCTTGTATTCCTTAGAAGATATTTCTTCATAGGGCATTTGATTATAAGCCCCCAAATCGAGCTTAGGAAGGAAGGAGATGCCTTTTAAGGTATACTGCTTATCTTCTAATATGCGTTCAATGTAGGGCTTCTCTGAGGGTTTAAACGTAACTGTGCAACTTACTTGGTTATCTGACCAATATTTTTGTAGAAGTTCCGCCATTTCGACTTGTTCGTGTATTGTCACATCATTTATAGTCTTTACACCTTCTATTGCTATTGGAAATTCTATACAAATACTATTTCCTCCATAGGCATTCATTTCCCAAGGATACCCTGCTTGTTTTACTATTTCGGCAAGTCTAGTATTTGCAGGAATATTAATTCTTCTTACGTAAAAATTACTTTCTGGAAAATGTAAACCCGGTGTTGCTCCTGCGAGCAAGGAAACTGTCCCCGATGGCTTGATGGTTGTCAACTTAATAGATTTGGAAATATGAGGTTCTAAGAATTTCTCACAAAACTGTAAATGGTCATAGCCCATTTCACAGAAAGTAATAAAATCTTCTTTTGACATTTTAAGTTGTGCCAATCCAGACATAGAAATTCCCACACGTCTATTTCTTTGGACAATTTCATTTATTTCCTTTTCTTTTATTGGAACAAGGGTTAAAATCTTTACGTAAAGATGGGCTAATTCTAATGTCTCTAAATAATCTACTTTACTTTTAAAATTGCAAGGAAAAGTTTCTACTAAGGTACAAACTTCAAAACTTTCTAAGGACTGTTCTCCGCAGGGATTTGTGCCAGAAATATTTTTGTCTTTGTAATTAGGTACATCAGCCATGCGCCCAAATTTACGAGCATTTTCTATCCAAAAATATCCGGGTTCGCCATTTTCGGCGGTTCTCTTTGCTGCTTCGGAGTAATCTTGTCCTAATTCAGCTAGTAAAGAATTGTTAGAAGCCCAACCCCACGAGGTTCTTTCAGGATTTAATTCATAGTTTTTAAGATTCAAGAAATCTGTGCCTTTTCCCAAAGCTATTTGTGCAGTCCTTCTTACATTTCCAGATACAACACATTTTCCAATCTGGTTCATTACATCTACAATAGTTCTTGCAGTTAATAATTTACCTGCATTTTGGCTTAAAGTCTTTGCAACTTCTTTGTGTAGTTGTTTAAGTGGTTCTGCCCCACTAGCAATCCCCCCAAAGGTTTTAATAGGTGTTCCAGCAGGTCTAATGTCTTTATAATCAAACTTGTAGGAAGGAGATCCTTTCAAAAGATAGCTATTTATTAAAAGTTTCAAACTTTTAACCCAACCCTCTCGTGTGTCTGGAATGACATAGGTCTTTGTTGGACTTGGTGCAACATTGACTTTTATTTTTTTCTCTGCCTTAGTATCAAATCCCACACCTACTCCTAACATAGAGGCATTCATCATAGTGCAAAATGCTTTTGTAACATTGGGTACAGTAGATACAAACATGCAATTATGTAGAGGCATACCACCTACTTTTTCCAATAATTCAGGGACTAATGCCCAAAAACCTCTGCCAGAAGGTGTAAATTTAAAGGTAAAAATGGCATCATACATTTCTTCTGCAAGTTCATTCATATATTTTTTATCGTGCAATATGTTTTTTGCAACTAAATGTTCCAAGTAAATGGAAAAGATAGTATTAACTACCCTTTCCACTGTTTCAAAGTAATGCTCATTAGTACCATCAGCTTTTAATCTGCTGTAAGTTCTGTAATAGGTTAGTTCACCTAACCCATTAAACCCGAAATTAACCTTTTTATCCTTGTAAGAATTGATAAATTCTTTTGACAATTTAAATGAGGTGTATAACATAATTCTATTTTTATATTTTTTAAATTCTCTTTTATTGTTCTTGTTAAATAAATTAAATTTTCGATGTATTCTTCATCGTCTTTAATTTCTGGTGGTTGAAAGCTAACTAATTTCTTTTGTTCTATTTCAACAAAAGTTTTTAAGGAATTTACTTCTTTATAAAGATCTATAATTTCCTCTGTTAAAGTGATGAGAAGTTTTGACATTTTATTTAGGAATTTTTTGCCAAATTGCCCCTTTTGAGGTATTGTTTTGGATACAAGTATATCCGCAGCTTTCCATAAAAGAAGCAAAAGTTTTTCTAACTATTACTCTACCTTCTAAATTTTTGATTTGTGCTTTTACTTCTTTGCTATTTATTGTTTCAAAACCATTTAGCCAAGAAAGGAATATTTCCATTTTTTCAGATGCTAAAATAGGCAATTTTTTATGCTTCTCTGTTAGTAAAGAACTTAGGTTATCTGGGTCATACTTATTTGCAATTACATTAATATAATTTGCAGTGGTACGAACTATCCTTCCAATTATTTGTTTGGATAACCCATTTAATAATAATGTTACAATGACTGCCCTCTTTACTACTTTGGGGTCTTTGTGCTGTAACAAATCTTGTAAAGTCATAATAATTTACGAAATTGAATCCAATTAGGAATGTTTGAGGCAAATGGTTTTATTGAAAATGTGATTTTTCCATTAGTACTTGCAAAAGTAGAAGTCATTTTAGAAAGCTCTTCTTTACTTGGTACTTTATACTGATGTTCAAAGGGACTGAAATGTTTATCTTGAATTAATCTTGTTGCTCTGTCTAAATGTTTTTGCCATGTGTCATTAGCAAAAGTAGTATCAAAACTTATTTTAGCACACAAAGAAGCACTTATTTTTGGCTTAACCACTTTTTCGTATTCGTCAACTTTGTTTTGCCGATACATTTTATTTTTTAAAGTTTCCCTTGAATTTTCTGTATAAGGCATTTTATCAATCATTCCAGAAAAAGGAAGATGCCATTCCCCCTCATTTAAGAAGTTACTTTTGGCTTTTCTAATTGTATTGTAAATAGAAGCAGCAACTTCTTGAATTGCTGGGTAAGCAGTTGAGGTATTTACAGGCAATCTTTGATTGTTATTTTCTTCAAATGCTTCGGCAGAATAGAATACATTTCCAGATTCATTTTTATATTTAGGGCATCTTAATTCAAAGAATTGTTCCCATGCTTTATCATCGCCTGTTAGTATTACATTTGAAAAAGTAAAGGGGCTTAACAATAAAGATACATCTTGTTTATGTATTCCTAATTCAATTAAGTCCCTTGTAATTTTTTCAGCATTCTTCTTTGCTTTTTTCCATAATTCTGTTGCTCTGTGTATTGTTTCTGCATCTGTTACTTTTTTTCCAACCATTCCTTTTGCGGCTTCTGTCCATTCAGGAATAAAATAATGCTCGCTTAGGTTAGTAAAATGTTTTTCTACGGGAATGGCACGGGAAGAGTTTGAACTCATAGAAAGTAAATGTTCACTTACATCAATATAGTCAGTTTGATGCAGAGTTCTGTGTGTTCTTAGTTGTGCTATCTTTGTAGTAGGTACTTCTACAAGCACCGTGGATAGTTCGGAGTTAAGCCAATTGGTTGATTTGGCTAATAATTTAACTTTTTGCATAATCTCCTAAGATTTCTTCGATGATTTCTTTAATTGGTCTGGGTTCAGGCATGGTTTTATAATTTGTGCCACACTAAGGTAGCGGGTGAAAAATCTATTTCTTTGATATATTCAATATCATTTTCTGGAAAAAAGAAAAGAATTGTGGAGGAAGTAAATAAGATAGGTTTTAAAGGCAACCTAAGTATTTTTAAAGACTCTTTTAATAACCTAACGGTGTCAGAGTTTGTATTTTTTAAAATTATTACGCAGCTCATAGATAGGAAAAATTATAAGTTTCGTTATAAAAAGAAGGCTCGTAGTTTTTTTCTAAGGAAGTTAAAAGTACTGCTAAGTCTAAGGTGTATTCTTCCATAGCTTTTAACATTATACTTTCAACTCTTTTGTAATCTTCGGTATCAATAGATAAAATGATTGTCCAATCATAGAAATTAACATTATTCTCAAAGAAAATTTCTTGTAAAAAAGAATTAAAGAAGACAATGTCATCATCAATTTCTAAGTGATGAAGATTACTACTATTTAAATCATTAATAGACCTTTGTAATTCTTCTTTATTCAAGGTGTTTAAAGTCTCAAAAGAAATTTTGTATATTATCGTTACGTTCATCTTATAAAAGAAGTATTAGTTTTTGTAAATAATATTTCCATTACATTCCTATTATATAGCAATTCTTGTTCTAAGGCATCGGTTAATTTAGAAATTGTTTTGGTAAGATTTTGTTTATCAAAATTATATTCAAGCTCTGCATAAATTACTAATGTTAAAAGAACAAGGCATGTAGTCTCAGTATAATCCATGACAGAAGAAAAGTATAGATGGTTTGATACATCTATAAAACTTAAATCCAAACTATCATCATTCAAGGATAGTAATTCTGCCCAATTGTTAAAAGTATTATTTATTGCCACAACTTGTGCAGTAAATACAATACAACAATTCATTCTAAATAAATAAATGTTAAAGCCTTACATGGATTAAGAGAAGTTAACATTAACGAAGGTATTAAAGCTATAAGTTCTTTTGAGATTTTGTGTGTTAGATTTGGAAAAGCTATGCTTTTTATTTCCAATGCTTCATAAGTTCTCATAAAACACTTTAAAGCCTTTTCCAAATTTTCTAATTTAGTTGGTTCTCTTTGCGTTTCTTTTATGGGAAAGAATAAAATATTCTTGTATAAATGAATACTTCCCATTGTAATAAAGCCTTCTTCACATTTTTGCTTATAAATTTCTTCTAATTCAGGGTATATTTTATTTAAATCCTGATGTAATTGTGTTTCAATTATGCCTTCGCAATTTACAGGATTTACAATGACTTGACATTCTGTATCAAGTATTTTTTTGTCTTTAATAATTTGACAGCTCATGTTTTACAAATAAGGAATTAACTATTCCCACGTTTATTTTTTTAGATCTTAGTAGGATTTTCAAATAATTTTTCAGCTCATCACACAATGTTTGAAAGGATATTTTATCTAAAATATCTTTTTCTTCATTAATGATTAATAGCACCGTTATAAAATATTCTTTATAATCAGGTTCTTCTGCATAACTTAAATAATAATATGGAAAGAATCCAATTTTATTCTTTTGAGAAAAGTCATTTAGAGTTCCAAACACCACACCGTCAAAAATAAATTTTTTTAAGTGTACTGAATTAAATGTTATGAAATTTACTGTGATTATGACAACTGAATTTTCCAATCTCTTTTTATAGGAGGATAAAATATTTCGCCTTCTACTGTATTATTCAAAGTTAAAACATCACTATCTAAGTATACACTTAATCTATCGAAATAATCTTTTAGATTGTGGTCATGATTACATATCCAATAAGCTAATTGTTGAGAGTTATAAATATTTTTAAATCCCGGAGCTTTACTGTATTGTCCTTTCATAATGTATCTAAAAGTCTCTCTATATTCTTCCTTTATTGGAAACTCAAAGACTAAGTTTGTACTTGTAACGGCGTGTAATTTATAATTCTCTTTTAAATATTCCTTAATTCCATAGCTATCTAACAATTGAATTTTAAAATTTCCTAAGAACTTATCCTCGGAAAAATAATACAATTCGTATTCATCTTTAAAACCTATCCCCTTAAATCTTGGAGATACCAGATTATAAAGAAGAGTATACAAAAATATCTTTGCAGTACCCTCCTTTAATAAACTGTGCAGAGATGCGTCAAATGCTTGTTCTAAACTAGTTCCAAATTGAGGAAATGATTGCCCCATGTTGTTTTAATTGATACCATTCTTTTGGTGTATAGTTAAAGACTTCTGTTTCTCTATGCCATAAATATTGTTCTAATAAGGTGAACCAACCCGGTGATGCTGGTATTTGTAACATTACACCATTAGAATATATAGCGGGCACATTTTTTGGAAAACTGTTTGTACCATAATAGCCGCAGAGCATATCAGCTTCGGACATTTTATAAGGTAAGGGAGTTCCAATATTTTCTTCTATTGTTGTTTCTACTAAGAAAAGAAAGGGTAAAATAGTATACTCTTTCAAATCTAATTTTAAAGTTGATTCAGCTTCTCCAGCTATTAATTTTTGTAATCCGTAGGTATAAGAAGCTGCTTGTATATCATACCTATATTTCTTTTGACTTTCTCCAAATAGTCTTGTTGGCTTTCCTGTGGTCTTAATATCGATGGGAAGGATAGTTTTATTTAAAATATCTACTTCAACCATATCTAACATTCCCTTACAAGCTACTTCTTCTGTTCTATTAGTTATAGGATTCTTTACTAAGGCGTTATAATATATTTCTACTTGATAAAACCTTAGTATGTTTTCTCTTTCTTCAAAATGCAATTTAGTAAATTCGTTTGTTTTAAAACTTTCAACAATTTTTTCAGCTATTTCTTTTTGTTTAAAAGTAGCAAGTGTTTTATCGGGATTAAGTAAAGATAATTCTACATATTCCCTTGCACTTGAGTTAAACCACTTCTCTACTGCTGCAATTCCCCATGTTGGGTTGTATCCTGCATGAGTTCTTACTACTTCTAAATTTTCAAGTGTAATATCCATACCTTGTTCTATGAATATTTCAGCCATTTTCATCAGTTTTTGTGTAGGTATTTTCTCTTCTTCAATGAAGAAAAACAAATCTTCAAATTTATCAGGTGTTGTAAGTAAGCAATCTACAAGAGAGCCTAATACAAAGTGTTCTTTTCTACTTTTATCCCAATCCTTGTTAAAGAATTTGTTGGGGTCATACTGTAAGTTTTTTAATTCACTTTGGGAAATTCCCGGTGCGCTACGATAATTTTGTTCGCTTTGTTGCGGTATTGCGATATTTTGGTCTAAGGCATCGCTCAATGAAGGTAAAGTATTCAATTTTGACAAGATTTTTATGTAATGTTAGTTTCAATTCTTTCGGCTTAAAGACCTTTAAAAATTCTTCTAAATACATTACAATAAAATTATCTTCCCTTTTTCTTCCCTTTTTATGATGAATAATAACAGGCAATTCAGTATTTAGCTTTTGTTTTTGTAATTCTTGTATATTATCTATTAAAGTTTGATAATTAATTCCTTTTGTGTAACCATTCTTACATTGCCAAGCTATTGGTATGTTCATAATATCAATGCCACAATTATCCATATAAGTTGAACCGTTACGAGTAGTCATGGCATTGGGGAAAAATTCTTTTAATATCTTTACATCTTCTCTTTCTAAGTTGTGACCTTTGGTTCTTACATTAATCATATAATTTTATCTCATATTCCTTTTCTACTGGAACATTTGAGTTTTTAAATATTAGTTTGAATTTAGGTTTTTTTCCTTTGTCTACTATTACATGTATTTTTAAATCTGTGATAAAGGTAATAGGAGTTTCTATGGCATACGGCTCTATCCAAGATTGGGAAATGCTGTATATATAACGGAGATTAAAACCTTTTAAATCCACATCAAACCAAGTTCCCGGTTGTTTCATACAGAAGTTTTCATAAATTTTCAATAGCCTTTTTCCATCTTCTTCTCGTATACCTAAGAAGTAATTGGTAAATAATGGAATTTTTAATGTGCGCATAATAAATTATTTATTAGGATTTTAGAATTGTCAATACCAAATTCTTTTATGTAATCAGAAATATCTTTTTTTCCCGTTTCCGCAGGAATAAAAATATGCCTTTGTTCTGTAAATTCTTGTGCTGCTTTTATGCCAGCATTATCATTGTCATAAAGAATGATAAATTCCCCACATTTAAAAATTCTATTTAAATAATCTATATTTACTTTGGTAGTTTCTGACCCACAGGAAATTGCAGGAAATCCCAATTCATGAAGAACCATTACATCTTTTAAAGATTTAGTAATAATGATGAAATCATAACTTCTTCTTTTGTCTAATTGTTCTATTCCTTGAATAAAAGAAGAAGTTGTTCTCCATTTTTTAACACTATTTGGACGATACATCTTAATTCCCTCAGAAGTCAAATATAAAAAGCAAGGTTCTTTTTCTGTATGCCTAAAAGTTTCTATAATTTTTTGTTTTACTAAAACTAATATTCCAACTAAAACTTTATATTGCTGTAAAGTTTTATACGTAATAAAATAGTCATAGAAATAAGAGTATAAATCCTTTTCTTTGGAACTATTATATTGAATATTTACAGGAATATTATTCTTTTCTTTTGTTTCTATTATTTCTGGGACAGGGATTTCTGAATTTTCTAATATTTTGTTAAGATCTTCTATTGCCTTTTGCCTACTTACACTCTTCCATTTTCTGTATAGAGAAACACAATCGCCATAAATATTTGAGCCGTAGTCTATGAAGATTATTTTATTTCCTTCTAAAACTAATCTGCAATTTGGTTTTGTGTCTTCTCTTAATGGATTTTTTATGTAAGAGGAAAAGGCAATCTCAAACCCTAAATTGCTTAGAATTTGAGACTGCTCAACTATGGAAAAAAATTTCTTTTTACCAAGGATTTGCATTAGGAGTTTCTATAATATCAAATGATTCTTTGTAAAATTGCAATTCTTCCGAGATTACATGATCATTCATGAAGAAAGAATCTTGTTTTACTTTTGAAGCAAAGAAAGTATTACTTTGGTTTGCACGTTTGATTTTTTTGTAAACATCTTGATACGTACCACCAGCTCCTAATTTTGCAGCCAACATCAAAGTAACTTGCTTTGTTGTAGAGGCATTCAAGTTTTGTTCAATGACATCATTAATCTCTGCAACATTTCCTCTCATCAATTCGGCGAATGGAGTTTCAAAGTCAATTTCAATTATGTTTAGCCAATCAGCAAGAAAGTTATATAATTCTACTTGTCCTTTCTTTGCTAATTTATACCCCATAGGTGCTTTTTCTCCTGTTTTTACATAAGAAGTTTCACAAGTTTTACTATCAACATACCATGCACCGTTTTGAGTTTCATGGTCTTCATTTCTTAAAAAGATAGAAATCTTTACATATTCTTCCATGCCAGCAACGGTGTCGGGATTTTGAATAAGTTTATCTTCCTCTACATCAAATCCTACTTCAAACCAGATTTCAAGCATTCTATAATCTTTGTCTGTGGGTAATTCATTTCTTTTAACCCTGCCGTTGGTTAGTTCAGCTAATTTTTCTGATGAGGGATTACAAGCAATTGGAGTTGCTTTTGCTACACCTGTTATAATGGTGCGAGTGTTAAAGATTTCGGTTACTTTTTCTGTACCTGTTAAATTTGCCATGATTAAGAAAAGGGATTTTGGTTACGAGTTTGGATTGAATTAAGAATAAATTGAAAATCATTTTTAATAGAAGGCGGGAATAATCCTTCTGGAGTACGTGCCGTATCAAAACCTGAGTTTTGTGTTGTCAACAGAAATTCTGAAACACCTTTAAAGTTAGTAACTACTTGGGTATAAAAAGTGTATAAACTTTTCCCCTCTAATCCTAACTTAGAAGATAGTTTTCCTAGTGTACGTAATCTTCTTTTAACTTGCTCATTGACTCTATATTCTTCTGGGTGTCCTAATAGAAAGGCTACAGGACTATTAGACAATTTAATTTTGCCTTCTTTTGTGTCAACTCCTTTTGCAAGTGCTGTAATAGTTGATGTAATTTCTTTATAAGTTGTAGGTAATCTCATGAAATCTTTTGGATCAGTTCTTGTTCCATAAGCCTCATAAAATTCTTTGGTTATTTGCCAAGAACTGTTTTTATGGTCTGTATTAAACCAAATAAATTCCTTTGGTTTGAGAGTTTTTATACCAAAAGATTTGCCTGTTCCCGGTTCGCCAATAATAAACACTAATTCAAACCCGCTCTTAACTAAAAAGTTAATAAAGCCATTTAACTCTATGCCATAATCTTTCCAAGTAGATTGCTGTATTACAGATTTTGCATCTTCTGTATACTGATTGTCTTGGATAGTATTAAGTGTGTCTACTACAATAGATTTAATTTCTATGTTCATTTTTTAAAGAATCTGTTTTTTAGTTCGTGAAGATTTGTATTTGGGGGTGTACTTTCAGTTTTTGGTTTCGTTGGTTCTTTAAAAGCCTTAGTAGTGAAACCTCTTTTTACTTTTACTAATGTAATCCAAGTAACCCAAAAAATAGAAGTGGCATTCCTTGTGTACTCAATGACACCATCTTCATCTATTTTTCCTGATTTAGTGATGTATTTATCCATATTTTTCAATAATTCATCAGTGATCTTGTCAAAACAAACTTGTGTAAAATAACTCACGGGTTGTTGGGATAATACTGAATCTTTTGTTTTTTGCTGCGTTACTACAAATTGATTGTGAGTTGTTGCTGCAGCAGCCAAAGCTATATCTTCGGCTAAATTTCTTTCTGTTAACATGTTTTATTTACTTTGCCATTCTTCTCTACTTCAAAAAACATACAGCCATGAGGAACTATTTGTACTCCTACATGCACATTTGCAGGACCAAATCTATTTTTAAGAACTGTTAAACCTCTATAAAATAATCCTCCACAAAGAGCTACATCATAGCCTCTGTCATTAGTAATGTTGTATTTATGAGGTGCGTCCAAAGCAAATAATACTTGATAATCCCTACTAATTCTTTTGTTGTCTCCCAAAGTAGTAATACTACAGCGGTTTTGGTTAAATTTGTTATAATCTGCATTTTCTCCTTCAGTTGATTGTTGATGCACATTGCACACAATATACTGATACGCATTTATCATTCGGTCTAAGCAGTATTTAGTACTTAAACGGTGCATTGCTTCTGCAAGAGTTGGTGCACCACTTTCCGTATCTAACAAATTGATGTGGTCAGTTAAAACAATTACATATTCATCTGGATCATTAGGCACATAAGTATCACCCCCATCAAGAACTTCATTTCCTTTATAAAAGAATTTTCCATTTTTCTGTGCGTACTCTTTTACATATTTATATATGCCTGTTGGATTACTTATATGAGTAATTATTTCAACGTGTTTATCAAACCATTCAAAGTAAGTTTCAAAATTCTCAATGTCCTTTAAAGTTTCCTCATCAATATTTCCATTTTCAAACATGGAATTTAATTGCATTGTATTAAAGTCCTTCTTTTTATCTCTGTATAGCTTTGCTGTAATCATGCTGTCATAGAATTGCTCTTTACTCTCTTCTAAACAGAAATAAAATATTTTAATTTTCATTCCCTTACTTGCCCAAAATAAGGGGATTAATACAAAAAGGAACTTAGCAAAAGGAGTTTTACCTACATTGGTATAACTTGTTATTGCGTAATAAGTTCCTTTAATTAATCCGGGGACTATTTTGGCTAATCGAGGCAGAAAAGGAGCAAAAGATAAACAATTGTTTAATCCTTGCTCCCTCCGTACCTTATTCACTTTGTAGTGATTTAAACGGTCTTTAAACATGCACAGTGAAAATATCTCCTAAATTTTCTTTTGGGTTAGTTACACTGCTGTATAAATCACTATCTGTAATTAAATTATTAAATTTTTTATATTGTGGTAATATAAAATATTGTGGAAATTTGGCAATGCGCTTATAATAAATACAGTCTTCTATGTATGATTTAGTGGCTTCAATAATTTGCTTATGTGTATGCCCTGTATGTTGTAAGTACTGTTTTAATTTATTTTTAGCATTTTCTCTATTGCCTTTTCCAATAGATAATTCATTAGGTAGATTGTTCCACAAATTAAAGAATAATTCAAAGAAACTTTCAAAATTTTCAATTTCATCTACATTATTTTGACAGAATTTTGAATTTTCATCTATTAATCCTAAGGCTTTTAAAGTGTTAAAAGCAACCTCCTGAGCTACCACGTTATTTTTAATTATCTCTATTATTGTTTTTAATTCTATTAACATGATTTTGAGCTTTTTTATTTACTGTTAATCCTAAACTGCTGCTTAGAAAATCACGTAAAGCTGAAATATTTTGTTTGAAATTCTCATTTTCTAATTCTAATTTTTTAACAATTCTCTGCCTGTTTGTCTCGCTTTTTGTATGATCCATTTCTTTTATCTTCTCCTCTATTTTGCTTTTATGCTCTTCTTCTTGTTTTATTTTCTCAGTTAGAGTTTCGATAAGAACAACTTTTCGTGGAGAAGTTTTATTTGTCAACAATTTAAAAGCATAATTTCTAATTCCTTCTTTTTCCTCCAATGGAGATTGAACACTTTCTAATAAATCTTTTGTATCAACATGAGCTAAATGCACTTCAAGGAAAGAAAGTCTTGACAAGTTTCCTTGATTTGGTGTGTTAGAATACAAAAGTTTTTCTTCATTTATTAGTTCTTGTTTTAAATCTCTAATTGTCTTAATTGTGCTATACAATTCATCTCGTATTTGAGCAAAACTATCATTGGGAGGAAATTCTGTTAAAAGTGTTTCGTTGAGAACAATACTTTTTAAAATTTCTTCTCCTTTATCAACGAGTTCTTTTAAACCTTCATAAGCAATTAAGGTCTTTTCTTTCGGTTCATAGGCATTATCTAGACCTTTTGCATAGGAAAGTAATTTAGTCATAAAGAGTTCTCTAATTGCGTCATAAGACCTCCTCTTAAAGAACACAATACCAAATCTTTTCTCTTGCTCAATTACTAACTCCTTAATTCTATCACAAAGTTTTGACAATTTTTCCATTGGTAAGGTAATTGTTTTTAAAGTGGGAGTTTCTGCTAATAAGTTTTTTACAAATTCTTCGGCAGAATCAAACGTACTTAAAGTATTTTCTAAATTTTTTAAAAATAAATCCTGCTTTAAAGTTAATTTAAATTTCTCTTTAAGTAGTGTTTTTACCTTCTCTGTCAATAATTTATAGCTTCTTAAAATTACAAAAGCCTTTTCAATAGAAAATAAATCATTTAATCCGTAAGGCTTTCTAATAGGAAAAGAAAATGGGAATGCTTCAAAAGAATCAATAAGTTGTTCTACATTATTTGCATTCAACAATGTTCCTATAATACGCATTGTCTCCCTATCTAAATTAGGGAACTCTGATTTATCTACAAATTTCGCACGATTGTTTTTATAATTTTTTACAAGGGGAATCATTAAAGACTCCCCCTGTAAGGTTTTATACTTAGCTACTATTAACTTTACCGCATCAAAAACAATCTTTGCAAAACCTCTTTCTAAATGGAGTTCCCTATTGTTAAAGGGGGATTTTCTTCCTCATCATCATCGTCATCTACAATTATAGTGCTTTTGTCGGCATTATAAGTTTGTGGTTTTGGTTGAGGTTGAGTTTGAATTTTTGCCTGTGGTTGATTAGAACGGTTTAATTTTCCGTCGTCTTTAATGTCTTGCTCAAACAAAGCAGCTTCTTTCTGAACACTTGTTAGAGCATATTCAGTTAATCTTTGGATTTTATCAGTTCTTGCACCCCAAATGATAGCAAAACTTTCAATTAAGAACATCACTAAGGTAATTAAGAATTGCGCAATAAAGCTGTTCATGTAATTACCATCTTCTGCTTTTACAAAAGCAGTCAGACATTCATTCATAGATAATGTGCCCTTAGATACACAGGAATATTTTTGCAGGATTTCTGGAGTTAGTTTTACATTGGTTTCTACAATAGTTTTCCATTCTTGTTGTTGAATTAGAAATAATTGTTGCAAGTGCTGAACTTTGTAATCAGTAATTTGTTGACCGATTTCAATAGTGTACTTGTAGTCATTATATAAGTCCATTGCATAAATGCTAAGTACAATGAAACCTGCAGTAAAGCAAATTCCTACTAAAACTTCTGATGCTTGAGTACATTCTCTATTATATTTGTAAACAATAGTAATAAAGAAAAGGTACAAAGAGACCAGAAATGCTGCTAAATACAAGGCAAAGCTACTAATAAAGGTGTATAAGGCTATTTCTGTAAGAATAAAGGTCAGAATTAATAATGCCCAGAATTTCTTTGCTTTAAAAATGTCGTAAGTAAGTAATTTTTCAGTAGCTTTAACCTCATCTATTACCTTACTATTGTATCTCATGCCATAACCACTCAAAACAAAGAATAGAAGACTGAAAAATGCCAATGTAATCGGAGTATTGATGAAATTTACTATACTTAGAAATAACTCTGACTGTCCAAAATATGGAACTCCTGTGATATTATGTAATTCTCTGATAGCAACTTCATGACTCACATTAGCCAAGTCTACTGTGAGTTTAGCTAAATTCTCTCTGCTTGCAACATCACAGAACCTATCGCAATAGGCTTTACTGTATGCCACATAACTTTCAAAGGCTTTTTCAGAACTTGTGTGTCCTTTATACCAAACCATGAAAATACTCGCTCCTATTAATAGAGCAGGCACAGCGATTAATTGGATTTCAGATAACTTGGCGATGCCATCTTGAATTTTAATTTCTCTTTTTAATGCTTTTTCATCAGTAGAAAACACTAAAAGTAGATATGGAATAACAAATAGGGCTACTAAAAGTAGTAGGATAATAAGTGTCATAGTTTAAAAATTTAATTATTTTGTCCAAAACTTTTCTAAATGTAAATCTGCTTTCATGGTCACGGTGTTTTTTAAATATTTTGTACCAATCTCTTCCATTACTTCCTTCACTGTAGTTGCAAGCTCAGGCTTATTTTCAGGAATTTGAAACTTTAATTCATCATGTACTGTTCCAAGAACTATAACCTCTGGAATCTTAGATACTGTTATTAAAATTTCCTTCATAATATCTGCATTTGTACCTTGCATACCTACATTATATAGAGTTCTAATTAATCTATCCATATTTGGATAAGGAAGATTTTGATTTCTATACTTTAAATAATCTCCTAACCAAAGCCTTCTATTTGTGACATCATTGACAATAGCAAAACCTTGTTTTATACATTTTTTACTATACCAATCTAAGTATTCAAAACAAGGCTTTAAAAGCTCTCTAATAGCCTCATAGACGAGTTTTCCTGTACTGACCGGTATATTTAGTATAGCTGAAATATTAGGCGCAGCAGCACCGTATAAAAGCCCAAATAAGACAGGTTTGTGTAAGGTTCTCTTATCTTTATTTACTGATGAACTTACTATGTAGTTTGGATCTCCTGTGATAATACGAAAAGAAGCTGTTGCTAATTTACTGTGTAAGTCTTCATTATTCATTACAGCTCCTATGAGAAGAGGATCTTGACTTAATCCAGCAATAATCCTCAATTCACAACCACTTAAATCACAAGTTCCAAATAGATAACCTTCATCGGCAAGAAAGCAATTTCTGTAAGAAGATTCGGAGGGAATATTTTGAAAGTTTACATATAGGTTTGCTCTACTTTCTGTAATAGTTCCCTTTGTATTTATTTTTCTATTTTTAATATCTCCTGAGCTTAATCTTCCTGTGGGTATAAAATTCTGTTTGAACGAGGTTCTTATCCTAATATCCTTTCCTAAGTAAGAAAGAAACCTTTCTCCATAGGTACTAATGGATTTAGATAATCCTCTGTATTCTAATAAGGCAGTTAAGAATTTAATTATCACTTCTTTTAATACAGAAGTTGGCTTCTCTTTTTGTAGCCAAGATTTAATAGTGTTACTATTAGTGTTTGGCAACTTTATAAGATGCTCAAATAAAGCATTTAATTGTAAGGGCGAATTGACAGAAAATTCGGAAAGAAAGTTAGAAAATTTGCCTTTTTTAACGTAGCTAATTTCTGCTATTTCAGGACGAAGGATATAGAGCATTCCAAGAAGTTCATACAATTCTTCTTTAATAGGAATTAATTCCTTTTTCCTTTCCTCGTTATTTTCTAACCACTTCTTAGAATCGAAGTTAATTCCTCTCAATTCAATGTCGCAAAGTATAGGCACAAGGGATTGTTCGAGTTGATTACAATGTTCTAAATTGTAATGTTTAATCTCATTTTCTTGTATTTGCCTTATTTTTAAAAGGTATTTAACATCGTCCTTACAGTACTCTATTTCTTCTTCTGTAAAATCTTGGTCTTTTTGCCTATTTAAGAAATTATTTCTAACTTCCTTTTCTAATGTGATGCCGCAATAAATTTCAACAACAGAAGACAATGAAGCAGAAGTTCCTAAGCCATTATATAAAACAGTATGTCCAATCATTGTGTCGTATACATTTTGAGGATAAATGTTTAACAACACAGCTAATTGACTTAAATCTGCTTTTATGTTATGTCCAACTTTACAGATGGAATCATTGCTTATAAACTCTGCTACATAATCTTTCTGTTGTTGAGTTAATTTATGCCATTCCAAAACAATTTGTTCTTCCTCTGTCCCAAATTGCACGGCATATAATTCTGATTGAAATGGGTTTAAAGAACTAAATTCCGTATCGAGGGCAATTTGGGATAAATTCCCCCAACTTTGGAGTTTTTGGAAGCTGTTCATGTAAAGATTCTATTTTTGTTACTGAAATTACTACATGTTCCACTGTATAAGTGTTTATACTTTCTGTTTCATAGTACAATTTCATAAGATTAAATATTTCTGTTAAAGACGGAGTGTGTGAAAATTCGGTAATTTCTTCACCTAAGTTTCCTTGCCAATTCAAGTAAAGGCAATTTACCATTTCTCCTGTTTGGTAAGAAATTATGTAGCCATTTTCTCCCTTGTCTATATACCAATTATTTGGGTCTAATATGTCGCAGGAAGAAAAATCACCGATTGTTTCGCAACTAAATTCCTCCATTAAGAGTATTTCATTTATGGAAGGTTTGTGCGTAAACAATTTAGCTTTGCTTGCTTGTCTAGTTAATTCCCCTTTGTGTCCTAAATAATAAGTTAGGGAATTTCTTACATTTGATACCCTGAAATAAGTAATATCTCCTGTTTGAACACAGACCTCAATCGGGAATGTCGGAATTGTTTGCGTCTTGGTTGCAATTTCTGTTAAATAAGCCATAGTTTGAAGGATTAAAGGTGATTACAAAACCAAAATTTCTATCTCCAATAGAAAATTCTTTTCCTATTTTTATTTCGTTGTAGTTTTCAAAGGTTAAAATCTCTTTAACATAGTCCTCAGTTAAAGACGGCTTTTCTATTGTAAAAGCCATTATATAACCTTGAATTGCCAATATAGTATTAATTACTATGATACCATAAATAACATGCTTAAAGAAAGTCTTTATCAAATTCATTTAGGTCATGATGTTTAATAATGTTATTAATTTTGGTTGTATATAGAGGATCAGTAGCCCAATTCTTGGCAATAATATGAATTTGCTCTTTTGATGTTTTCTTTGACAGAGCTTTAACATATAAATTGCCATTTAGTTTTTCAACATAATGCCTTAAATTGTCATCTAAGGTTTTATAAGTTTGAAACTTAGATTTGACTTTTGTCCTTTTTCCTTTTATTACTCTATAATCATCATCATAAAGGGACATAGTTAAGCACTTAGGGTTTTTCTTGCAGGCTTTTGAGGCTTTAATACCGAAGTAATTATTTCCTTTCTTTGCTAAGGCAGTCTTGCCTTGTGCAGTTTCGTGATAAGCCATTGCCAAAACCACAGAGGGTAAGGGTACTTGCATACCCTTTTCTTTTTCCTCTGCTAAGATTTTTAAAACCTTTGGTGATAGTTCCTTTATGAATTTGTTATCGTGGTCAATTGGTAATTCCTCTACAACTTTCTTTTCTTTAACATAGAAAGCCACATTAACAGAAGGAGCTGCAACACTAAATGCTCCAATAATGGTTAATAGAATTATCAAAGTTGATTTCATAAAGATTGATTTTAATGTTTGCATAAGTTAATAATTTCCGCAAATATACTATTCAATTTTAACAATGATTTTATCTCCTGTCTTTAAATCCTTCCAATTTACTTTGGGATTCAAAGAAGTTAATTTTTCAATTGTAATAGCATGTTTCTTAGAAATTGCTGTTCTATTATCTCCTGTTGTTACTGTGTGATAGAAGATTTTTATGGTTTCTTTCTTCTTTTTAGTTGTTTTTGCTTCTTTTTTTGTGGTTTTGTCTTTCCTTGTTGTTTCTTTTGCTGTTATTGGAGGTGTCGAAACTTTGTTTAGTTTAGGAGAAGGCTCTTGAAAACTTTCTCCTGTCACTAAATTTATGTTAAATGTTTTTTCTACCTCTTCAATAGCACATTCATTAAAGGAGAGACTGTCCAAAAGTTGTGTGATAGCCTTTATCTTCTTCTGAAGGACTTCCTCCGATGTCCCCTGTACTGATATTTTCAAGGGAATTTTCTCCTTCTGGATATGTTCGTACATCACTGTCTTTTGGAGGTTCACTACTTGCACTTGCAGTTTCTGCGTGTCCGCAATCTCCATTTGCGGAATTTGGAAGTAGGGCAGCTTCTCTTCTTTCGTGGTACAAGACAGGATTAGCAGGGAGAACAGTGTAAGCATCAATAAAATTTTTGTGCACATGGAGTAAACTATTAGTTAGTGAAGAAAGCATTGGGTTTTTATAAGATTTTCCTTCTACAATACTGTGACTATTTCCTCTTATCAAGTTTACAAGGTTAAAAAGAGATGTAACTGCTGCTCTTTTAGCCTCTTCTTTAAATTCAGGAGATTCTTCTGGAAATAAAATTTGGCATAGAATCCTTTCATAAGCAATTCCTGCCCATCTTTTACCTCCTGTTTTTTTCTCTTCGGAAGCATTGTTTCCTTGTTTGTGTTCTAATTTAATTTGAATTACTTCTGTCATTTTGATTGTTTGTGTAGCTGTAGTGTAGCTAATCAAAGGTCTATTTTTCCATTCTTCGGAATTTATTTCCAATAACGGCTCACCTTTTAAAGTGAATCTAAAATTAAAATTTTCGGGTGTAATTTGTTGTGTACTTACTCTTCCTGCGTTATAATAAGTGAACCATGTAGCCAAGCTATTGAGTGCGTCACCTTTTAAAGCTACATTAGAAGGAGTACCATGAAAAAGGCTAATGTTTTGTGCGTTAGATCTTTGAAAGAAATTCATAGGAAAGGGTTTATAAATTTGTTGAATTGTTTTGTTGGTAAATTAAAGGCTATTAATTCTAAATTTTCTATAAAGGTAAAAAACAAATGCGCTGTTGCACATTGACTTAATGCTCCTATATTGGGCATTCTACAGGCTTTTTTCAAAGCTAATTGCTTCATAATTTCTGTTCTATCTTCCTTTTCAGTTTCTAATTTTTGTTTGTAGATTTCTATCAAGGAGTTAATTTCAGATTTATTTTCTCCTTGAATAGAGTTGAAGCTGATAATTAAATCAGATAAGTTTAAGATGTTTGGAAACCCTATTGTGTAGATATGCACAACCTCATAAGAGCTTCTGCATTTTTCCAATATCTTAATTCTCGATTCTAAACTATCAACTGCAATGATAACAATTCCTGTAAGATTTTCATTAGTGTATTTTCCTTTTATGGTGGGAAGTTGCGTGAAAGTTCTTACTCCACCCTGTAGATAAATTAATAATTCATCATTACTCAAAAGAGTTCTGTGAACTAAATCTATGAGGCTTTCAGTCTTTAAGTTGCCTACATCAGCCTGAACAAAAGTTTGGCTAGAAATGTTAGCTTCTTCGACATAATCAAAATCCCACAAGGTAATTAAGTTTAGTGGGTATCCTGCACGAAATAAAGTTTGAAAGAAATAAGAACCGACCGCACCACACCCAATAATATGAACTGGAATATCAGTATATAAGTCAGTAATTAAATTGATACTATCAGTATTTATCATTTTTAAATAGTAAGTTAAGGGGGATAATTGGCTTTTGTACTGTAGGTTTTGGTGCTTCCATTTTTATTAGCTTGCCAACAGCTTTAACTAAGTCGTTAAAATTGTTGACGCTTTCTAAATAAAATTCACTTTTCTCTTTTAAAATCCTCTTAAATTCTCCTTCATCACAGGATTCCAAGTAAACAGAAACTAATGAATTGCCTTTTACTATTTTATCTTTTCCTGTTATTTCTTTATCAGGTAAACCAGTAACATTAGTTTTTAAAGGAATAAAAGAGAAATTACTCGGATAAATTAAATTTACCATTTCTTCTAAATCGTCGTCACTTCGGTCTGTGTTGTAAGGATTGAGTAATCCTAATTGCTGAATATTTGGATTCAATTCATAAATTTCAAACAGTTCGTCATCAATTAGAATTTCTTCTGGTGTGAAAATCTGTTCTTTCATTACAAAGTGTGCAAACTTTCCTGCCTTTAAAGACCTAATGGCGTAATCATCTTCTCTATCACCTTCTACAAAGAGAACCTCTCCATCTTCATAAAGAATGAATGTGCCTAATTCTCCTTGAGTTACTACTGTTTCCTTGACTTTTCCATGACAAATGTTTTTATCATTAAACCAAGCACTGACTTCAAATGTATCTAATGGAACGAGGCTTTTTTCAGAGAAAAGAGAAGATGTAAATAACCTTTCTTCAATTTTCAACATCGATTCATTCACTATTAAAGTACATACTTTGTCAGTATAGGCAGCCAATTGTTCTCTACACTTTATATCAACAGCTGATGGTATAACGCCATATTCAGGCATGTAGGGGTGGGTGTGTATTTGAAGGTAATAATATTGCTTTGTGATTACAACACCACTTTCAATGGTTACTTCATCATCTTTTATTGTATTGTTCTTATTTAAATAGGAATTTAAAATAGAAGAATTTTGCATACAAGCTAAGATGTCACTCAAGGGCATTTCTTCAATGAAGTCAGGCTTTGTAGTAATTTCAGTAATAATTAAGTCAGGAATATAAGCCTTCTTAATTGATTCTCCTGATAAACTATCTTTCTGTTCAGTCATTACAAGAATACCTTGATAGGAGACCTCGTAAGCCTTTTTGGTAAGTGTTGTAGCTTTGAAGCCTGCAAGTAGCGTTATAGCGGCTCTATGGGATATAATTAGGGGTATTTTCATTATGGCATTAAGTTTAAGAAATCGATTAATTCTGTTTCTGTTCCTGATATAAAGTGATCTGATGCAAAGACTGCATTATGGTCAGAAGAGCAACAAGTTTTTAAGCATGATAAAATGTATTTTATCATTTCTTCTATTCTATTTTTTTGAAATAGGTCTAGTATTTTTTTTTCATTCACTTTCCCAAAGCAGAAATTCCCGCCTTCTAAGTGTTCTGCGTAATTGTGCGGGTGAGCTATTTTGAAACTTGTAAATTTCTCATGCTCTTCCTTTGTTCCTTCTGGAAAAGTTTCTTTTAGAAAACTTTTTAAATATGCTTTTAATCGATTGTTAAAATCTGTGTTAGCCGCATTCACATTTATTACAAAGTCCTTATAAAAGAATGTTACTTTTAATTGAGGACAAAGGAAATAAATATCTTTTTCTGCATTATAAGGAATAAAATCCTTTACTAAAAAGTGTTCTAATATAATTTCTGCGTAGCCTTTCGTAACTTCTAATTTTTCAACGCCTTGAACTGCAACCTTTGTTTTAGAAGTTTTTTTAATGGCTTCTGACAATTCTGTGACATGAACAAGGCTACTGAGAATTTTATCTTTTTCTCTTTTTAATTTTTCCAACTGACTGTTAAATTGGTCTATTTCATCATTGTATTTATATTGTAGCTTTTCTTTTACAAATTCTTTTAAAATTCCCATTTTAGAAATTATAAAATCTTCTTTTTTAACTATTCCGCATTCTATTAGAAGCTCCTCTTTTGTTTTAGAATCTCCTTTTTTAAAGAAAACTTTATCAAAAGAATCTGGAATATCCCCGCCATTTATAATGACAATTACAGGTAAGAATGAGGATAAGTATTCTAAATATTGCTTAATTACTTCGTTATATGCCAAAGCCACAATAGGGATAAAGAAAGCTGTAGGCTTACTTTCATAACTATATCTACTTTTTAAAGTGTTTAAAGTTCTTACAGAAAGTGTTTCTTTCTCCGTGATACCAAAATTAGGGTCATAAGTTGGACTATTTAGTATCCTTTCAAAGTCGAGATTATTTCCTTCCATTTAGAAATGAGGTTAAATTGAATTTAGAAGTTAATTTTGTATTTTTTCTTTGCAAAGCTATTGCTATAAAAGCTAATAACTTTGTTGCTAAATTATCCATTTCCTTTGCTTGTTCTTCTATGTTTACAATTCCTTTCTTTCCTTTCTCTCCAAAGGAAGCAATACCTCCTGTAAGCAAAGCTGTTACTTGGTATACACTGTAAATTTTATCAATTCCTTGTGCCATTACTTTATAAAACCTGTCTTCTTTTATTACTTCCACAAGTTTTTGCAAATCCGTCCCAATAGTATTGCAGAAAGCATAAAATTCTTCATTTTCGGTGTTTCCGGGAGATAAAAAGATAGGGGAAATTCTAACTCCTTGGTTAATTAGTGGGTCTAAAACCTCTTTTACGTTATTGTCTTTGTAAATCCTATTTCCATCAAACCAATTAACTATTGGCTCACCTGTTCTAAAATAGTCATCTTCTCCATCTGAAATGGTTATTAAATTTTCATATCCCAGAGCAGCGGCAAGATTTAAAGCCTCTTTAATATGCGTGGAAAAGTTAGGAATCGGATTTTTTCTAAATATCCCCCAATTATAAGCCTCGTTATTAAACGTAAAAATATCTGTGGGATTAAATTGTAGTTTTATAGTTTCTCCTCTCATTGTTAATTCCGTACCTACTACTAAATTAGAAGCGATGCTATTGATAGTACCATTTCTGTACCTAATAGGCTTGACAGCAGCTACTTCCTCCATAGTAGAAACCTCATTCTTTCCATTATCTCGCATTGAACCTGACATGTCAATTATTAATGCAGAGCCGTTATGAGGCTTTATAGGTATATCTTTTAATAAATTGTGCGCAACACTAAGTTCTGCTAAATCCAAACCTAAATTTACAAGTGCTTGTAATCTTTCATTTATGTTAGGATTATTCCTTTTAATGTCAAGAGCTGTTAACTCTGAATTTTCTCCCTCTAAGAAAGCATAAGGAGTTAAGGGTTTTGGATCATTAGAACTATCGGTATATTTATTTCTTACTTCTTCTATTCGAGTTCGTAAGTCTTCTTTTGAAAAGTTTTCAAGAGTCCTTTGTGCCTCTACGAAAAAATCATTAATGGTGTAATTTAGCATTGACTGTTAATTTGCCGTTAGAAAATGTGGTTTCATAAGTGCGAGTAGTTACTATATCTTTTGAGTAAGATATAATAAATACTGTGGTTTCTTTTTCCCTCGTGTTTTTATATTTTTTATCAACGATAAAGTGGGTAATTAGAGCTTTCTCAATGAATAAAAGCAATTCATTATTAAGGTCTAAGGCATTTTTAAAGTTGGGTAAAATTAAATATAAATACTGATGATCAATTATATGATTTCTAATTGCAACTGAAATTCTTTGCATCATGTCAGAATATATAGGCAATGGCAATTGTATTACATCGCTATAATATCTAAAATGATCCATATAAAATTCTTTAAATTCTTGAATTTGAGAAATTAATTCTTCTCTTTGTTCTTTTTCTTCTTTCTCAATTTTGGTTTTAAATTCTTCTGCTTCTTGATTTGAGGGGTAGGATTTTATAAAATCTCTTATTGCCTTTAAATTCTTTTTAAGAGGAGCAGATTCTGGTCTTATGTCTTTAACAGGTACTTCTGAATCCCTGAGAAAATAAAATAAATTTGCCCATTCCTTGACAGGAACATTTTTATTTTTTACAGGTTCGGTTAATAAGCCCAAAGGATTCTGAATAATTTCAATGGAATTGAATATGTTCTGAGGAGCTTTTAAATTTAAGAGGATTTTAGAATCTTCTAAATGTGATTTCGCTAATATCTCATTTCCATAAATGCAAGTTTCGCCTAATTCAGTAATAATATATTCTGCCTCTACAACGATATGATTTTCAAAATATGTGCAGGAAAGATTAGGACTTAATACCTTTATTTCATTAGTCCATAGTTTTATTACTTGATTAATGGGTAAAATTTGCAATAATCCCTTTCTTGTTACAATAGTTTTAGGAACACCATTTTTAATAGTGACATTTTTCTTTACTTTTGGAATAATGATAAATAAACCACATTCATCTATATCTTCCCAAACGTACTTTCCAGCTTCTATTTTAATGGTGTTTACTTCCCCATTTGATTTTTTTACTCTATTTTTTTGCGCTGTTATTTTAAAACCATGATTTTTGTCCATAAAGAGATAATTCAATTAGGTTAGTAATACGTGGACTTTCAAGATTTATATATATATCAGCATTATATTTACCATACATTTTTCCCAAAGTATTTTGCAAAGTTGAGATAGTTTCTGGTAAAGTATCAGAGATTGCAATAACAATCTGTTCTTTATTTTGTCTGTGTTCTATAAGAGTGTCATTGCCAATAGTAATATCCCATTTGATTTCTTTTGTATTTCTTCCATTAATATTTGCAGATAATACAAAATCTTGACAATCTTTTGGGTCTTTACAATCTACTGCCCTAATGATGGTAATTCTCTTGATAGAATTTTTTACCGCAATTGTACTCAATCCAAAGTATAATCCAATCAAAGCAGCGATAAAATAGACAAACCAAAAGTTAGAGCCACCTTTCGGTGGCTCAGGTTTTTCTTCTTTTGGCATCTTATCTCTAACTTTCATTTCGATATACTCATTGAGTATTTCTTGTGAAATTTTCATGGTATATTTTTCCGTTAAAGTCGTGAGCTAAGTTCTTAGCGTGAAATGGCGTAACTCTTGCTAATTTCTTTATTTGGTAAGTTCGCATTTTAACAATATAACTTTTTTGTTTAGAAATTGGTAACTTGTTAAAGTCTTCTTGTGTACCATAGAAATTAGTCCACACGTAAGCAGGTTTATTTGGCTTACTTTTATATTCCAATTTTACCAAAGGGGTCATAGAGAAATTTCTTTCTTTTAAAAACTCTCTTTGGTAAAATGGAATAATGCCGTCCCTAATTATTGTTACCATGCAAGGAAGTTTTCATAAGTATAGGACTTCTGTAACCAACTCTCAAGAAAAATTTCAAATGCGATTTTTTTGTCTTGTGACCCAAGGCTATTACGTAGACATTGCCTTGCTTGGTATAGAGTAAAGCCATGTAGTCCTTGCTGCCCTTAAATCTTTTATATTTGACTTTCTTGACAGATTCAAATTCGTACTTAAACTCTTTATCTTCAACGTACTTTTCAAGAACAAATTCCTTATAGTACAAAGCTGATACAAATTCTCTGTTTTGTGCAAATGTGCAAAGGCTACAAAGAAGCAAAGCCAAAAAGATTAATTTTCGCATGGGTTTGGATAATATTTTAAGTGAAGAGATTTTTCCATCAAGATTTCGTAGATGCCCTTTTCTCCTAAGACAATAAATCTTTTGGTTTTTGCGGGGTCAAATCTTTTAGGAATTGGAATTGGGTCAGTGCTTGCTGCGAACATTTCACTTTGAGTATAGTACTCACTATACACAGGTTTCATAGTTACGCAGGAAGAGAAGAATAAAAGGCAAATTAAGTACTTCATACAATTACTTTTATTGGTTTTTTAATATGGGTTCTTTCTTTTTTGTCTGTGTCGAGTGAAGTATTCGCAATTACTTCATCAGTTGTTCTCATCAGTTCTAAGGCAGCTTGTCTCATAGAAATAGGAATCAGGTCTAATTCGTCCCTTAACTTGTTAAGTTTGGGATTTAGGAAATGCTGTAAAGTAATATTAATTTCGCCTGTTACATGATTTCTGGCATTTTCAGTTAATTGGAAAACTTTTACAGCATTTCCATTTTTTCTCGGTACTTTTAATTTCTCTGCAACAGAAGTGAAGATAATTTCCTGTGCATATTTGTTTAAATTTAATGGTGTGGTATTGGGGTATTCATTGCCATTTTTAGCAACAAATTTAACTCCCAAACCTCCCAAAGTCAATGGTGCAGTAAGTGCGAATAAACCCATATACATTAGGGCTTTGTCGTAATCTTCCTTCCTGTACTGTGGTTCTATACTTGGGTTAATTTGTCTTGCACAAAATTCTGTCAAGATGTCAAGAGGAATCCTGTACTCATGTGTGAAGTGTTCGAGGATTTCAGGATCAAGTAGATCTCGGAGTGCTTTTTCAACCTCATTGAGTTTGTAAAGTTTTCCTCTTAGGATTAATTCACTTTCGTGGGTAGTTGGCAAAACAGTATTCATAATTAGATATAGATTTGTGAGACTTCATTTTCATAAAGGTATAGAGTCTCGGTGAAAAGTTTGGTTTCTAACATGGTTAATAAACCTATTTTATTTCCTATTGTTATAGGATCATTAATAAAGTCTATTAAACTTGGATTATTTAAAGTCATGATGACTTGGGTATTCTTGCAAATTTGCAATAATTGTTTGGTTAATGCCTCAAATTTCTCATCAAAAGTGTTTTCCACGCCGAATTTTTCAAGGAAAATAACTTTGTCACGATAAGTAACATAGTTAAATAAATATTCAGTGGGTAATACTTTGTGATAAAATTCAGGCAAATCCATTAAGTCTTCAAATCCACCACCGTCATTAAAGTAGAATATGCCGTATTCAACTGCTAATTCTCCGCCGATGATAGTAGATCTGTTGTCCTCTCTTATTGCTTCGACAATGGTGTCTACAATTTTCTCATCTAGAAAATCTAAAAATATTTCGTCTTTATTTTCTTTCTTTGTATACTCGAAGGTGTAAATTCTACTTTTTGGTAAGAATATAGCTTTTTTATCTATTTCTTCATCATGCACAGTAAATTTTACAGCTTCGTCTTTTACGGTAATTTCGACAGAATTGGATTTCCACTGTATAAAACCTTCTGATTGAGAAAGTCCTAATCTTTTCCAATTCTTCCAAAAATTAACAGATAATTTATCTAAATCTGAATCTGCTTTTATTTTAGAAGCAGTTTTCTGAAAAAGATAGAGAAGGCGTAGAATTGTTTCCTTTTCTTTACCTTCAATAATTGTTAATTTTTTGCATTTAAAGTCTGCATTTATTGAACCATAATTTTCTACAATTAATTCTTGCATAAGTCTGTAAAAGAGTTTTGAATTGTTTGGATTTTTTCTTTAAATAATCTAAATTCTTTATTGTTGCTTCTAATTTCTTTGTGTAAATTCTCTATAATGAAGAGAATATCTTTTTTTATTTCCTCAGAAAGTTTTAGCTTTTCGCTGCAACTCCTTTTTAAGTCCTTCAAAGACGGCACTATGTCTTCATTCTTATCTTTGAGGATTGCTTGTTCAAGATTTCTATAATCAATTGATAGTTCTTGAATTTTGTTTTGAATGTTTTGGAGTCTTTTATGCTGTGCATTTAGCTCCCCAACAATTTTATTATTAGCTTCATCAATACTGTCTTTGTATTTTAGTATTAATGCCTCAAATTTCTCATTTACGGAATTAATGATTTTTTTCATTTTACGGGAATTGGTTTAATTTGAAATGAAATGTCTGGAATAGGTTTTGCAAGTCTTCTTACTCTTTTAAATTCTTTATAGGAAATTCCAATTTCCTTCTCTATTTTGGATTTTAAAATTTCTTTTTTTAGGTTTATAATGTCTCTATCTTCTTTTTTTACAGCATTTTCATAAGCAAATTTAAGGTTTTTAAAACCGCTTATAAAAGAAATTACATCATTTCGTTGATTAAGGTCATAATAATATTCATCTTTTAAATCCTGCAATTTCCTTAGTTTTTCATATCTTTTTTCTAACTTATTACACCTTTCTTGGGCATCTTCTTGATTTTGATACAAACCAAAAGTTTTTGCTATTCCCATATAGGAATTAACATACCCATATACCTGATAAACAAAGAATTTAATCATAATAGGAGGAGAGAGCCGAGCGAACTCGGCTCTCAGTGATTTTTAATGGTGAGATGAATTTGATGTAAAACTTCTAATATTTTTTCTCCAATTTCTCGTGTGTAAACACTTTGAATATAATTCACTACTTGTTTTTCTGCATTAATACTACTTAATACATGACTTTCTACATGGTTATCTACCAAATCAAAAAGTTTTAGCATTAATGTATTGTCAAAATTTGGAGTGTTTGGATTTATTTTTTCTATATAAGCAGCCAAATTAGTCATAAATTTAGCTGTATTTGTTTGAAATACCACGTAGTCTTCGCTTCCATCACAATCCATACAACCATTGTTAAAATTGCCGTAAGCATATTTAACATAAGAATCAGGATTATTAAAGCCATGATGAATGTGATTCCATAGAGGATAGCCTAAAACTTCAAAACCTTTCATTGTTTAAAGGGGATTATTATGGGAGTTTTTCCCTGATTAGTGATTTGGTCTTTAAAAGAAAGTTCTATCGCCCATTTTTGTAATAGCAGTTCGCCAACATAGGGTTCAAGAAACTCGTGTGTAAGTTGCTTATTAACCTCATCTATTTCTTCTTTTGTCAGATTTTGGAAAGTGTCAAATTCATAATAGATTCGGAAGTCATTTTTAAGAATTACAGTTTTACTGAATAAAGGTTCTTCAACTGTAAACTCTTTGCCCTTTTCCCAAGAAATGAAGAATGCAACTTTCTGTGATTTACCTTTCACTTTTAAGTAAATGGTATCAAAAATTACAGTTTCATTATAGGATTTTAAGATGTCCTTTTGATAACTGTATTCATTTACCTCATTTCTTAATATTAAGCCTAATATAATTAAGCTGTTGAGAAATAAGATAAGTACTGTAGTCTTTGTTACATTCATAGGTAAGTAATTAGGGTGTTTATTTCTATGATGATAGAAAGAATGAGAGGATTAAGTTCCTTACGTTCGTAATTACTTTCAATGTACTGCACAAAGATTGCATAGCTTTCAGTAAGATCAATGTTTAACCTTCTTATTGCAGCTATTTCATACCTGTCTTGTGATGCCTTTAATTCTTGTTGCTTCTCTTTAAAGAGAGTTTTAAAGGTTTCTAATTTTTGGAGAATTTCCTTTTGTTGCGGTTTCGCAAAAAAGTCTAATTCAGAGATCTTATCTCCAAATCTCCAGATGTCTAAACAAGTTCTCATGATGGATTAAATTGACCTGAGTTTGTATCTAAGATGCCAACAGTACCATTGATGTCCATGACGGTGAGTGGAAATTCAATGTAGACACTTAGAACTTTTTTAAAAATGTATTGTGTAATTGGATTGCCCTCTACATCGGAGAGTAGAAATCTTTCTCCGTCAGGAAAGGTTTCAAATTGTAGGAGGCGGTTTGTACTTAAAGCTATTGTATACATGTCAAAGCGAGTTTAAAAATTTTTCTAATGCTCTACATTTAGGGTTTCCCCTTTTTTTAGAGGTGATGATTAAAAGGGTGTCTTTAAAGGCTATAAAGTCATTATGCGCCTTATTCAACTTCTTAGAAACTTTGTTTAATTTCTTTTCTTGTTTTTTAGTAATAGGCAAATTTTTAGCTTTTTCCTGCTCAATTTCTTCAAGAATTATCATTTCCTTTAAGAGGAATTTATGAATTTTCTTGTCAATCTTGGTTAAGGCTTTTACTACCTTTTTCATTTTAAAGATGTTTGAAGCCCCGCAATAGCGGGGCTAAGGTTATTTATTTGTATTAATTATGTATATAACTTTGTTTGGATCATCATAAGATGATTTTAACAAAGCTGTTCTCTTATTGGGTTGCATGGCATCTTCGTAAGTAAGGAATTTCTTTCGGCTTGTGCGCCAAATTGGAAATTCATTATTCTTAAATTTTGCAAGTGTGCTTAAATAAGTAAGTCGAAAACCCTTAAATTTTAAGACGACTGCTGAAACCTCACCAAATTGCGTAGCTTTTTCAAAGCTATGAAATATCATATTGTTTGCATAAAAGCCGAGGTAAGTTTCGTTGCTACGTTGGATTGGGATTAGCCTATTCATTTGAACTTGCTTTTTTTGTATTCTCTGCCTGTGTTAGAGAAGGGTGTGAAGAGTAAAATCGCAATAATCTTGCTTGACCGTCCTTAACTAAGGGAATATTGAGAGATACAGCTATATGGCTTATATATCTTGTATATTCATCATTAGGATTGACAATCAAAACAGCATGACCTTTGTTGATTAAAAGGATTTTCGCAAAATCCTTAGCAATTTCTTCAATTGTCATGGAATTGTCAATTTTTGGTAAGGGATAGTTTCTCATTACCAACTGCTTTTTAGGAAACATAGATTTTAGAACTTTTATTTCCTCTTCGGTTCTTTGTTGGTTTGTAGTGTGATTAAATACAAATACCATGATAAAAAAGCATTTTATACTCTCGCCTTGAGTTTAATTAGTTGAGACACAGCAATATAGCTGTAATGGTTAATACGATGATGATGAGCCAAATTCTTGGCATTATTGAAGGATCTAAGTCCTCATTGTAACGGTTCATAAATTATTATATTTATGTTTGGGTGATTTAATGCAAAATTCTCAATTATTTCTTTCACCTTGTTCCAATCTCCTCCGCCTAGTCCACAGCCTATTTTATAAGGAAGACCTAGCCCCTTCTCACCAACTGTGTGTAATCTCAATTTCCGTTGGCAAAATTGAGATGTTTTTTTATTCAAATACCATCTGAGTTGTTGTCTCAAAAGCAACAGTTGCAAGAACCAACTGCATTTTAAGAGTTAAGTCAAGAACATTGAGAGCATTTGCTTTTAATGTCTCCTCAGTGGTAAAATCTGCCGTTTCATTAATTGCCGAAGTAATCAAATTCATGGCTTCTTTTTGTTGTGGTCTGCCATACAGATTTACTATCCTTTTGGCAGCAAGACTTCTTTTTGCAGCAGACAGAATGTCCGTGCGCATGAAGTCTTTTGACATTTCTGAGTCTGCTTTCTTGATATGGTCTCGAAATCGATACACATCAAGATACATCTGGAGTTTGTTGACTTCCTCCTCTGTTTTAGCGAAGTTTCTTTTCGCCATAAGAACAGTGGATTTTGCCAAAGCTCTTTCCCCCATTGTTTTAAACTGCTCACAAGCAGCAATGAGGAGAAGGCTTTTTTCCTCCATTTCTCGCAGTACTCTTTCGGTGCTAACTATGTCCGAAAAGAGTTTATACTCCATAGTTAAAAGCGATTTCCTAAATCATCGCCAAGGTTTTTAAGGTAAGAAAATTGGGGCATTAATAGTAAATTTTTGTATCTGTTTTTACTTCTATGTTCTTATTGTTGGAAATTCTTCGTAGAATAGTTTCCACAATTACTACTTTTGGCTTAAAGGGTAAAAAATCTAAACCAAATTTTTCTCCTTTTTTAAGAGTTATGAGAATTTCTTCATTCTCATTTTGCGCAAAGATTCTCTTTTTTGAGTATTCTTTACGATTTGGAAACTCTCGAGAGAATGTTACAAACTCTTCTGGAAGGTCGGCGAGGCTGTAAAATTTCATGCTTTGTATGGTGAAGGGTGAATATGATTGTTAATAAAATTTTGTAATTGTTTTTCTCTTTCTGTTGTTTCCTTAATTTTACATGAGTTTGTCTACACTCAAAACCCTTTCGGGTGGTTAATTATTTTTTTTAGGAATGTCTAATTTCTTAATTATATTTATTTCCTTTTTTGAGGGAGTACTGTCAAAAAAGGCTTGAATTATTTCTGGAATTTGTGCCCATTCTTGGCTATTAATCAAGTCGCATAAAAAACACGATGTTGGATTAAAAGACAGAAGAATTTGAATAATTTTTGGCTTACGAGCATCTGCACAATTTTGCAATAACATCACTATATTATGTATATTAGGTTCAGCCTTAAAAAAGGCTTTTTCTAATTTATTTGTGAATGTATATTTTAAAATCTTAGAAATGTTTATTATTTGAATTGGGTACAAATCAAATGTAAGCATAAAATCTAGCATTTGTTCTGTTCTGAACTTTTTACAATAGAACAGAAGTTTAAACACATGCTTAAATTTGGGACTTTTATCTAAAAATACCTCCATAAACTCTTGTGTACGAAATGTTTTATACTTACGTACTAAATATATCATATCTTTAAAAGACATCTTTTCTACTTGTGTTATTGTATAGTTCATGTATTATGAAAAGTTTAGGGACTGCCTCAGAAGCAGTCCCTAAATTTAGTTATTTTTCTTTTAATTGTTTTAGTATAGTCTCTGCTAATAATTTCTTTTCAAGGGAAGCATCTTTCCAAAACTCATCCAACTGTTCTTTTGTTGGGTTTGCTTTGAAAAATGCTGTTATGATTGCTGGATTACCTTTACAATGGTAGAGATTTGTCATGTGTAACCAGAATTTTGCACTTACTTTTTCAACTTCTATTTTTTCTATGATACATGAGGTACGTGCCCAATCATAGCCGCATAAAAGCTTAAAAATATCATTTTCTGTTGGTTCTAATTCAAAGAACCTGTTTATTAATTTCTCTGGACAATAATTCCAGAATGTATTAATAAGTCTTTCAACTTCTTCTAAGGTTGGATTGCCTTTTAAGAACAAGTCTAAGACTTTATCAATTTGCAATACTGGATAATTTGCCATAAGAAACTCCAATTTTTTAGGATTGGGATTTAAGACAAAGAATTTTTCCCATAACTTTTTTTTGTTAACATTTTTTAGGCGCGCTAATAACTCGCCCACATCATCAACTGTTGGGGCAGCATTTAAAAATGCTTCTTCAACTATTGGCGTATATTCAAACCCTGTCCATACACACAGTTCTTTTATTTCTTTTGCAGTTGGTTGCAAAGATAAGAATTTGTGTAAATTGTCTTGGTTATGATATTCTGGGTAGAACTGCATAAAGATTAGGAACTCTCTTGCTGTCATTTCCCTTTCGAGAAATATTTTTAGCATATCCTGAGTTCGCAACTCCTTAAAAGTTCTTACCATTTCTACAAGTGTTCTTGTAGCAACACCTATGCTACTAAAAATTATATTTTTCATGGTGCCCCATCTCCTTGTGGGATTTTATTATGAATTTTTTGTTATACATTTTTCAAATGGTCGTAAGATGAGCAAAATGGGCGATTGAAATCATTTGCACACACTAAAATTCTCACAGAAGTTCTCATGATACAATACAGTTTAACCTATACAACTGCCAAAGGTTATAGTACCCTTTGTAGGAATCGAACCTACATCTTTATGCTCTACCATTGAGCTAAAAGGGTATATAAGGCTTAGAATTGATTATTATTCTTTTTAAGGGTTGTACCCGCTTTTAAAAGAAAATTGATTCTAAGCCTTGTATGATGGCAATTCAGCCATCTCTTGCCTGCTGTGTAGTAACCCTAAATTCCGCAGGCGAATTTAGGGAGTTTTTTTAGTCGCGATAGGAGTTCTCAAACTCAAAGAGCTTGAGCTGCTTTTTACTGGGTTTAGCAGCAAAGAAAGCATTCCTTAATGTGCAAGATATTTCGAGAGTTCCTATAGCTGACCTAGCAGCAACTCTCAAAGTTTCGATGTCGGGGTTGGCGGCGAAGAATGCTGCCATTACGTCCTCGGTGGCGAAACCGTTTGCACTCTGCATGAAGAGATAAATCTCTTCTGCGTTGGCTTTCGCCAGAACCAACGCTTTTAATTCCTCGAAACATGCGGGAATGCTTCGATAATCTTGAAACACTTCAAGAAGTGTTTCAATTGTTGGCAGGTTTGCAAGAAACTCTTGCATGAACTCGACATTGTTGCCGAAGTTTTCAAGAGCTTCTGCGATTTCCCAATCCTCTGGGGAGAGTTTGAGAAATTCGCCCACCATTGAGGGGGCAAGTGCTGGGTTTTCCAGCATTTCAAAATAGATGACTTGTGAGTTCATCTTTTCAAGCGATTTAACCATACTAACGCCAAAGGTTTGAAGTTTGAAAATATTGCAGCTGTTCTTATTGTGTAATTCCCGCTTGTCTCGGAATTACACAGACAAACTACTGATAAACAGTAGTTTGAGGTTTTTGGTCACCAGAATCATCTGGGGTGATGATTCGAGTGATAGCCTCGACAACTATCTTTGTCGGCTTAAAAGCCAACTTGGAGCTATCGAACTCTTGACCGTCCTGCAACTCTACGGTCTCATTATTATTTCCATCTGTTGCATAGATGGTATGGCGAGTATGTTCCCAGTAATACTCATCGCCATAGTGAGTATTACGGATTTTTAGACTTTTCATTTTCTCTTTTTGAGGCTAATGAAATTTAAAAAAATGTAACTTACATAAGAACTTGTTAAGTTCTGCACGTGTCTATCATTCACTTTCTCCCTATCTCAATAGACTAAGATAGTTCGCACAGTTTTTGTTCATGCAGTTTAACCTATACAACTGCACAAGGTTTTAGTGCCCCTTACAGGAATCGAACCTGTGACCTGAACATTATGAGTGTCCTGCTCTACCAATTGAGCTAAAAGGGCGTATAAATGCCTTAGAATCGATTCTTATTCTTTTTGATGGTAATATACCACTCTCAAAAGAAAATCGATTCTAAGGCGATTTTAAGGGCTTTTAAGCCCTGCACATGTCAGCATTCCAACTGTCCTTAATCTACACACTCCGTTGGCGAGTGTGTAGATGCGTTGCTTATTGTGGGAGACTGTTAACTTTTTCAGCCGCCTCTGGGTAGGCAGCTAAAAAGTCTTTGCAATACTCTTTTAACCATTTCACCTCCTTTTCGGAGGGCTTGCCTTCGAGCCATGCCTCGAAGACTTTTAGCATGATTGGGTGAACGCACATCTCGAGAGCTGTGCGCAGGAACTCATGGCATGGTTGAGTTCCTAGAAATTTTCTTACTACTTCCTCGTTACATGCTATGTCGGGCATGTCCCGAAAGAAGTATGGAAAGTCCCACGCTTGGGCACTTTCCAAAAATCTCTTTTTGGAGCGATTTAGCAGGGCGTATGCTGCTGCGAGCTCGCAAGAATCTCCGACCAATTCATTTCTCATTTTTTAGTGCAGTTTGACCATACAACTGCCAAAGGTTTGTGGTTATGAATTTGTTTTTTCAAAAAGATAGAATTTTAAAACCCCATTATTATTTCTAAGTCTGACTTAATTTGGTCAAAAAACCCATTTGGTTCTACATCTATCTTCCCCCCCGCCAATACAGATATTTGCGTAACACGGCTGTTAATGCCTGCGCGTTCAAAGTAGTAAATACTTACATTTCGTTTATCTATACCTTTGGTATTATCCTTTTCAAATCGTTTGCAAGCCACCAAAGTGCCATTTACAATATGGTCGCTATGCGTTTCTATGAGTAGTTGCACGCCGTTTTGGGCGGCAAGTGCCATTAGCTCGGCGAGTTTGGCTTGTCCGTAGGGGTGTAGGTGGGTTTCGGGGTTTTCAATCAGGATTAAATCACCGGGCTTGGCGGCAAGCAGGGCTACAACAATGGGCAGCGCGTAGACCACACCAAAACCCATATTTTGGGGTTTAATATTAAAAGTAGGGTCGTTAAAATACGAATAATTAAGTTCTATATGTGAGTTGCCTATTTTTTTTACGCTTAGGTCAATATCAGCACTAATAAGGTTTAGCCATTTTGCTACTTGTTCTTTAAGTGTTTTAGATTTTGAGTCGCGATGTCGTAGGGCATCAATGGCAATATCCTCTTGCCCATAGGCTTCTAAATAAGCAGGCGCAAAGCGTCCGTCGGTGCCCAAATCTTTTTGGGTATTTGTAACAAATACGGGATACCTTTCTTGTGGTTCTATCCGATTTGCCCCTAAATACTGAAACCGGTCGTTAAATAAAGGCGTATCGCTTATATTTGCAGGGCTTGTAAAAGTTCCCGCAAAAGCAAGATTATCGGCATCATTTAAAATATATTTTTTACTTTTAAAACCATATTCAGCCCCTTGCTGGTCTGTAATATGAAAAGCAATGCTATCATTTTTTTGGGCATTCCAATTGAATACATCGGCTACGTTGCCGGGGCGCACCAAAAAACTTCGCCCCTCTTCGCCCAAATAAATCCTTTTGGTTCTGCCGCTTAGGTAGCCCTGTTCATAAGACTGTCGGAGCAATAATAGTGCTTGGATAAACGAACTTTTTCCTGTGCTGTTAATACCAGTCAGTAGGTTTAAGTTAGTAATATTTAGTGCTTGGTCTTGCACTATTTTATAATTTTTTACGGTTATTTGTTTAATCATGTTGTTAGGTTTTTGATTAGCTGTTTCATTTTTTGAAAACGCTCTATTAGATTTTGCTGTGTATAGGCTTTATCACTTTCCCAAAAACTATCAGTCTGTTTTTTAAAGTATGCCCACTGAGCTAAGAAAGCGATATAAATGCCTTAGAATCGATTCTTATTCTTTTTGGTGGTAAGATACCACTTTTAAAAGAAAATCGATTCTAAGGCTTCTGTGATGGCAATTCAGCCATTTCTCACCAACTGTGTATTAACTTTAAACTCCGTTGGCGAATTTAAAGTTTACTGCCTGAATTATGCCTCCACTACTTCGGCAGTACAAGTAGTGGGACAGCGATTAATCAACATACTGCCCTGTTAGGATGTTGATTAGACGAATTTTATCGTCTATATCAACTACTTCAAGGCAGAAGCTGTCCAAGTCGCCGTCTTCATCATTTGTTACTGGCATATAAGATACCAGTTTTTTGAATGGCGAAGACGGCGACTTTGGTTCGCCGTTGGGGACAGTTATGTACCCCAATTCATTGGCGTCCCAGCCGATGAACTTGGGAACTTTTTTGTCCCTTTTCAATTCCATTTTTTCTCCTCTCCTAGGGAGTTATAAAGGAAATTAAAAAAATGTAAGGTACGTAAGAGCTGGTTAGGCTCTGCACATGTTATCATTCACATTCCCCTATCTCGATAACTAAGATAGTTCGCACGGACTTTGTTCACGCAGTTTCGGCTCTGCGCCAGCCACCTAGTCGAAGTAGGTGGTCTGGAAACTTTGAGTTGGCGCAGTGCCGTGCGCCGTCACGGTGACGTGCGCACTTACGAAACACCACATCAACTCAAAGCCGATGGAAGCAGGGCGGAACACCTCGCCGATGGCGAGTGTTTTAGTGAAAATCTCACCATTCACGCCCTGCGCATGAATGGTGGTGGAGGTGATAGCACTCCCTTGTCGGTCATGCTCCACGTGGGAGGTGACCGCTGCTGGGAGGTTGCTCAACCTCATGAGGCGGAAATTTACCATATTATACCCTCTCCTAGGGTTTATTTGGTAGGATTCAAGAAAGGTAACTTACATAAGAGTTTTTTAGGCTCTGTACGTGTCCATCATTCACAATCCCCTATCTCAATGGACTAAGATAGTTCGACTCAACATTTGTTCACGCAGTTTAGAGTTTTCTGCGATAAAAATTCCCTCTTTCATAAGAATCATTATATGAGGGCACACCCCTACGATTAGGGGAAAATTTTAGTAGCTTCTGAATTGGACAAATTCAAAAACTACTGTTTTTGAACCGTCCGCATTCTCGGTTACTTTGCGTTCCGTTGTGCTGTGAAAGCAGCGAACGCCAGCTGCTTTCAAGGTTGTAACGAGGGCATGGGTATAACCCATTTCGCCCATGACGTGCACCACTGCGTTGGTGCCATTTTCAGTTACTTCCTCAGCCATGTTCGCAGCCATGGCTTGCACGTCCTCAGCTGAGGCGTGCGGAAGAATGTTGGGGAATTGTTTATCAAGGAGTTCCCCGAACTCCTGAGCAGCTTTTAGCTGCTCATCACCCCATTTGGACGTAGGGTGATTTGATATGTTAATAAACATGACAAAAATAAATTGTGGGGTTTTACCCCCGGTGAGTGCTGCCAAAGAGAGTCGAACTCTTAACCACCCGAACGTGATGGCAGCAAAAAGCCCTGCATGAAAACAGGGACGCGCTATGTCCACACACCAACCCGCGCAACTTGTTGGGTGTTTTGGAAAGGGCTGGTTTAAGCAGAGCCAGCTTGCTTTTGGATTTTTTCTTTTTCCACCTACAGAATCCATAACTGTAGGGATATTACCTGCCGAAAAGTTGCCGCCTTAAAGTATCGCGGCTCAGTTGACTTCTCTGGCAGTGCACCTTTGTCCTTGAAATCCTACTACCTCACAATAAGCAATTCGGAATCTTCAAGGACAATTCAGTTTTGGCGGGATTGCTGATGTCCCTATTAACTATTTATACGGCGCGGTTAGCCTCGCGCAATTTCTTAGTACATGGTAAGGTGGGGATAAATCCCTGTTGCAATTTTCCTGTCCTTTGGCAGGGATTTTTTGGCGGAGATTGCTAACTCCAAAAGATGCTTTTTAATTTGGGAGCGCAGAAGCTCGAAACTGCGCGGTAAGTGGGCATATAGCCCTAGTTAAGTACCTCAAGCAAAATGCAGGGGTGAAAGTATCTGGTTTATGCAGAGCCAGTGTGCAACAGCTGTCAACCCCCTTAATCAACTCCGCTGTCGAGTTGGGGGGAAGCTACGTCTACAACCCTTTCAGCAAGTCTGCGAAGGGTGTATTACCCTCGCTGCCGTCTTGCTGTTTCCATCGTTGGGTGTCGCGGTTGTAGACATAGCCGCGTGTATCGAGAGCATCTCCGCCGTAATTGCTCTCGTAAAGCTCTTCCACCAAAGTGTCCGCTGGGACAACGATGGTGTAATTTTCGTGACCCCCTCCGTAGCCGGGAACGCGGTCCATGCTTTCCAGCACGACCAGTTCGGGCATGGGGTTGTGAAGGTGGTGGTACACTTCCCCATTTAGAAGGAGGTGGAGATTACCACAACGGCGGTTGCGATAATCTCCAAAAAATTCTATGCGGACGGTATCCTCAACACCCTCCGCATATAGAGTGTCGAGTTTTTGTAGGTATTCCAAGTGGCGTGCCCACTCTTTGGGCAATACCTCTTGGAAAAATTTTTTCTGGGCGGCGGGGGTAGTGGACTCAATCCCTAACTCCTTGGACATTGCCGCCAAGGACGAAATGTCCTTGCAGTAATGACCCCCGGTGTAGGGAATGGTCGCAATGTCAGTCGTCTCTACCCCCTCATTTAGAGTCACAGTGTAAGTACTGTAACTCCATTTCCCATTCTTGTCGTAGGAATGGGGAGTAGAAACGAACATATTCTCCACCACCTTTTGCCCTGTGAACAGGACAATGCGGGTTTTGGAGAATATTAGGGTGTTAGCTATGACACCCCTATTACAAAGCCGCCCAGAATTTAAAATTTTCTGGGACAAAATTTAAAAGCATTTTATACTCTTGCCTTGAGTTTTTTTTTTGTGAAGAAATAAAGGAATTTCCTTTCTCCATATTATAGTACTATGGGGAAATTCCTGATGGCTGCTGTGGAGACTTCTCCTTTTTGTCATCGGCATCAGCTTGTGCCGTTGTTCCTGTGCCTCGATGTAGCCCGCCATATTTAGCTACATCTACTCAGCTACTATCAACCTCTTAGGGTCGCCTAGATTATAACCCATTCTCCAAGAGAATACCACAGGTGGAACAACACCTGTAAGTTATATCTTCCGTGCGGGGCGTTACTCCCGACGTAGCCTATCTGTGTTTGTACTCACAGAAAATTCCTGACTATAACAGGAATGAATCTCATAGGAAGCTGTGAGGCTTCCTAAAAGAAATGAAGTTGTCGCAATCCTCATTATATGGAAAGGCGTTAAAGAAGGCTTAGGATCGATCTTAATCTCTTCGTGGGTAAATACCTCACTTTTACGAGAAGATCGATCCTTAGCCTTGTATGGGGGCAATATAGCCCTCTCTAACCAGCTGTGTATAACCCTAAACTCCGTTGGCGAGTTTTCGGGTGTAAAGTCTATGCTGCCAACCACGCAGCATACTCAGGACACAGCTCTGGCAAGAGCTGTGCCTCATATTCATCGGGGTTGGCGGCTATGAACGCCCCGAATACTTCGGGCGTTCTTGTGAATGAAAATTCCCATAAAATTAATAGTATGCCCCAAGCGGACAGCGCGGGGTAAACATACAATAATTCGTCAATTGTTTGTTGCACCTGTGCAAATGGCAAACGCATAATTTTTTTGAGGTGGTACATGACCCGGTAATGGGACAATAGTTGGGTTAAAGTCTCCGGGGTGTGCAACGAGGGCGTACCCTCCACAATACGGATTACAAAGTCCATAGAAGGATTTCCCTCCAAAAGCTTGTTAAAGCCTTTTTTTGTTCGGTAAGCCTTGTTTTTAGAAAGAAACAATGCTTCTGAGGTGTTGGTATTAGCCATGGTTTTGGTGCCTGTTTGACCTACAACAGGCAAGGAATGTGCGGCATAGCCGCGGTTAAAAATTGCTTCTTCCACAGGAATCGAACCCGTGTTAATCTCCAAGAGAAGAAGTTTGGGGGGACGAAGCCCCCCTTTTGTAGTCTCTGTCCTGCACATTCTCCACACCCCGACAGCCTTTGGGTGCTCCGCTCAGACTTTGTTCACGCAGTTTCGGCTCTGCG
>JADLFI010000010.1 GCA_020845635.1 Bacteroidia bacterium | reverse complement strand
GTGAGCCGTTTCCTAATCCGGTAAAGTCACTAAAATTGGTTAACCCGTCCCAACTGATGGTTTTAGTTCCCACATTTATTGTGCCTGTTCCCATTTCAAAGTTGGCTCCACTTCCTAAGGCTGCAATCCAACCCACTGCATCGTACTTAAATGGCTTTAAATTACTTAATACCGGTGCCGTTGCTTCATCTGCTGAGGCCCACTGATAGTCAACCTTATAGTTTACTCCCGACACAGGATAATTGCTCGGCTCTACCTGCCAATAGCGGGATAAATAATTGGTAGAGGTTCCAACATTAGGATGTGCCGATGGTATTACATTTACACTTACATAAGAGTTTGATGCCATAGAACCACTGTTCAAATATAAACTTATTGGGGAATAATTGCTGTTATCGCCTACCGGGAAACTATAAGTAGTAGCTGTGTTTGTTGTATATCTGATAACTTTTGAAGCGGCATTGCCCGAAATAAAGTACTCGGTCGATGAGCCTCCCGTTAATACGCCATCACTTCCTGTAGTTCCTATGCTAATGGTATTGCTATTTAAGTCAACCTTTCCATTTGTTAAGGTTAATTCATTCAATACGTTTACATCGCCATTTAATAGCATATCTCCATTTTGAGGGCTAAATTCCAAATCGTAATAGGTCTCTGAGGTTACTCCTCCTCCTACCGAGATTTGTTGATTGCCTGCACTCTGACGATTAAAGTTTACTTTCTTGTTGTTATGTGTGTAAGCACTGGTTGCTCCCGTACGTGACCAATTACCACCTATTTCAAAGGCTCCCGTGAAGCTTGATGTTAGCTCAAACGAACCGTCTGTTATGGTTAAGTTTCCGCGCAAGGCTCTTGTGTCATGTAATTCTAGTTCGGTGCCATTATCATTTACTTCTACATTCCATGGAATACCTGCATTGCCTGACCAAATAGAGCCGGCTGCCCAAGTCTTGTCGTTGACACCTACCTGATAATCTACCGTATTGGCAAAGCGCAAAATAGAGCTTGTTCCGTAATGGCATGGGTTGAGTAATTGTCCTACTGAACCGCCAAGCATTACTTGTAATACGCCTTTTATGGTTGTTGGGTTACCCGTTCCAAAGTCAACCGAACCATCGCCTATTCGTACCAATACATCATCATCAAACTCTAACAAGGTTCCTCCAAATGAGCTTACCGTCTTGGTGTATTTTAAAGGACTGTTCCCCAATACACCCGTAATATCAAATCTGCTTCCTACAGCTCCGGTAATGGTGCGTGTACCTCCTCCGCTAACCGTTATACTTCCCGCAAAACTTGGACTCGTGGCATTTCCTCGGTCAACAAAGGTATAAGTACTCAAATCCAAATCGCCTCCGCTTAATATCAAATCGCGGTTGATGGTCTTGTCCTCTCCTAATGTTAATACTCCTGCACTTATTTCTAAATCGCGTATCTTGTTCAGGTCTTGTAAAAACTCTACTCCTGTAGTCATGGTACCGTCATAACGCATATCTACCACATCACCTACATTTACCGTTGGAGAGGCACTCATGGTAGCCCCACTTTGCCCTCTTCTTATTTGAGAGCCTGTTCCCATTGTTGTGCTATAGCCATTCAAATCATACAAGCCGTTGCTTAAATACAAGCGGCTATCAATTTGCGTATTCCCGTTTATTTTTACGCTGCTGCCGGTATTATCTATCTTTAAATATCCAAAACTTCCTATATTGCTGCTGATATTCTGTACCGTAGTTCCGTTCATAATTACTTCTCGTCCGTTTTGTGTAAAGGTTCCCCCGGTATTGCGGGTAAGATCACCTGCTATTTGTATATCGCCTCCCGTAGTGCTACTCAGGGTTAATGTTCCGCTGACGGTTCCTCCAATATTTACATTGCCTTTTACTACCAAAGCATCGGTCATGCTTCCCATACTCAGGTTACCACCATCGTTTAAGGTTAAATTACCTGCCATCTGGCGTAATGCACTTGAACCATTGTATAAGTCTAAGGTTGTTGCTGTGCCATTGCCTTCTACCTCTACATGATAAGGATAACCGGCTCCTGAAGTTGCACTCCACTCTACAGAGCGCCCGTAAGTGTTGCCACTGTAATAACGCAAAGTAGAGTTAGCTGCATAAATTGGGGCATTAGTATTGGCATAACCTCCACTTTCTATCTGCAATATTCCTTTAATGGTACTTAAGTTGCTGCCAAAGTTCATTCCTGAGGTTAAAACTACCCGCACATTTGAACCAAACTCTAAAGTACCGCCTAAGCTGCTTGTTACTCCTTTTGTGGCACTCACATTAAAACGACCACCTGAAATGGTACTGATAATGTTTCGTAGGCCTCCGCTTACCAATACATCGCCTCCGTTATTCGTTAAGTTTACTTCATTACCATTTATGTCTAAGCCTCCGGCTCCTAATATCTGTAAGGTATTGCCCGCGCTTCCGTTAATGGTTACATCCGTTGGGTCACCACTGTTGTTTAATACCAGTGAGCCCGATGGTTTATCTAATACTAAATAGTTAAAGGTTTCTGTACCTCCGCCTGTTACTGTTATAATTTGTGTTCCGCCACGGTTAAAGAAAACTGCCTTGTTATTAGGGGTAAATACTCCATTGCTGCCATGGCGCGTCCAGTTTCCGTTAACATACAAATCTCCTGAACCCATATTAAGTTCTCCCGCTGATATATTCATATTACCGGCTATACCTCTATCGCTCGCTGGCATATTAAGGATGGTATTATTCAGAATACTTATATTCTCCGGAACACCTAAGCCTACCGTGTTACTATTGCCTGTCCATTCTACATTGACATTATAGCTGCCTCCTGTATTATAGATTATAGTTGAGCCCGATCCATAGCTTGGTGTGGCGCTTACCGAGCTACCACTGTTAAACTGCAAATTGCCATTTACCGTTAAAGGGGTACTGATAGTGGTTAAACCGTTTAGTTCGGCACTATTAATAGTAATGTCATTACCACCGGCAAAGGTTCCGGCTCCGTTAAATAATATTCCGCCTGCTCCGGTTACTGTGGTACCGGCTCCAGTACTGTTGGTAAATACTCCGTTGGGCTCTAATACTAAATAGTAAGTAGCATCTATGTCTAAACTGCCTCCGGAAGATAAAGTTACTGAGCCTACAGCATTTGTATTACCTCCCGATATTTGTACTGCATGAGAGATACATGTACGTGAGGAGGTTGGAGGTACCACTCCGCTATCCCAGGTGCTTGGATTTCCCCAAGTGCCGGAAGCGGCTGTGGAAACACAACTTAATATTCCGTTGATATTGCCTAACACAAAGCTTCTATTGCTTAAATTGCCTATAAAGTTATTGGCCGAACTGCTTAAATAAGGGTTACCACCTGATACCATAGAGCTTCTTACTTGCCAGTTGCTGCCTGTATAGTCGCCCTGGAATACTCCATTGCCTCTTACAAAGCCTGCGGCTTCACTGCTCAATGGCCACTGAAACACACTCTCTAAGTTATTACCTCCGGCTGTCCCTTCGTCCATTATCCATTCTAAGTTAACCATCTGGTTATTGTCATATACCGCATAAGTGAAAGAAGGTGCCGTTTTTACACGTACTCCTATATCGTCAGCAGTACCCGACTGGTTAAGGGTTACCGGAGAGTAGGTACTGCCATCAGGACCAATAGGATACAATGTAGAGTTATTATCAAACTTACGGCTTAGCTTTCCGCTGCCATTGGTTATTATATACCTTGTACTGCTTGCTCCGCTTATTGGGGTATTGGTGCCATTGAGTTTTAAGTTATAGTTACCTATGGTTACATTTCCTGAACTTAAGGTTAACTGGTTGTTTACTTCTACATGGTTGGTGGTTAAAGTAACTCCGGCAGCATTATTAATAGTCAGGTATGCAAATGGGATTACCGTAGTGTTACTGCCCCCTATATTTTGGTTGCTGGTTCCGCTAAAGGTTACTGCGCGTCCGTTAGGGTAAAAGTTGGTGCTACTGCCATTATTGTTCCAATGTCCTTTTAAATTGATATCGCCCCCCATAGCACCCGACTCTGATAAGTTGCCGATTAAGTTCAAATCTCCACTAATCTCTAAGGGTACATTCATATTGTTGCCTCCATAATCCATATACAAATTACCGCCTGAGCTAATGCTGAGGTCACCGCCTGTCTTAAATACAGTATTTGCATAGCTTCCTCCCGAACCTGCCGGAATTAATGTGCTGCTGCTTACTAATACGTGGTGAGGATAGCCCTTGCCCGAAGAGGAACTCCACTCTATTGAACGGTTATAGTTACCCCCTGTGTTGTAATCCAAGGTGGAGCCTGACGCATAGGCAGGTGCATTGGTGTTGGCATAGCCCCCTGATTTTATTTTCAAGGTTCCTCCACTTTGTATGGTTACTGTACCGCTGCTAAAATCAACACCTCCGTTTATATCTACATTGTATGGGTTGCAACTGCCCGTAAAGGTTCCACTGCCCAAAAATACCAACAAGCCCGCTGTTGATCCGGTGGCAAAGTCTCCTCCTGTTGAATTTACAGTACCGCCTGAGGTAATATTTAAATTTTGTGGTGTACCTGCCGCAAACAAGCCTGATATTAAGTTAAAGGTTGGTACGGTAGTATTATTATTAGTTAAAGTTACGGTATTATCGCCCGAAGCACCGGTATTATCAATATTAATATTTCCGGTAGTTACTAGTGTATTAGGTAAGGCATTTCCGGTGGTTTGGTTAAATGTCCCATTATAGAAATAAGTAGCCGTTCCCGGGAAGTTTCTTGAGTTGGTTTGAATACTGCCTAAGGCTGTAGGAGGTGTATATATACCATTGGCATTACCTGATTTTATACCTCCGGTTGCATTAATCGTAAATGAAGTATTAGTACCTGATAATACATAAGGACCACAATCTAATATGGCACCATTCAATACCGTAAATACATGAGCACTACTGCTTAATGCTACATTAGTTAACATCTTAACAATATTGGTAGAAGTGCCGTTACCAACATTCCAGTTAATCAAACCGGAACCCGATGTTCCACCGAAACTCCAGGTTTGAGTGCCTGAAGGTTTAATGAAATTAACGGTATGTGTTCCTCCATTAGTACGCTGAACGGTACCGTTCATTACCACATCGCCTTTAAAATTAACTGTAGTATTACTTGAACCTCCTTCATTAAACTCAAGTCTTCCACTATTTTGAGTAAAGTTTCCATCAAAGTTCCAAGTAGCGGTAGATGCTCCGGTTTTGGTAATTTGCGAGTTAGCTCCGGTACAAGTGGTATTACCGGTAACATTAACCACACACGTAGCAGAACCGTTACTGGCAATGTCTAAAATGCCATTATTAACAATTAAATCGCCAGCAACATTTAAGGTAAATGAAACGTTGGTAGTTAGTCTAAACCCAAAACTTGCATGATTAGTGGTAACCGAAAAGTCACCATTAATGGTTTGTAAATTTCCCGAACAATTAACACTACTTCCTAAAGTGGAGTTAACCGTAAAATGGTGGAAAGATTGTCCTAAACCACTTGGTGCATTATTCGTAATTCCGGTAATTAAACAAGTACTTCCACTTTGCCAGGTACAGGTAGGAATAATACCTGCATTACGAGCATGCTCGTATGTTCCGGTAGAGCTTACGGTAACAGTACCGTTAAAAGTTACATCCGGACTTCCGGAGCCTTGCTGTTTCATCAAACCATTCACTAATACTGTAGCGCTTGAGTTTACAATCAAAGCATTGTTGCTTGAAGAGTTCATTAAAAAAGTACCTCCTGCATCTATGGTCATATCGGTACCTGTACCACTATTGATGGTAAGTGAGTTATTGGTAACTTCCAGAGTACCGCCTGAGTTAATTACCAACTCATCTGCAGTAGTGTTACTATTAATTGTAACAGTATGCCCATTTCTGATAAATATTCCTGTACTATTGAGGTGGGTTGGAGCCACTGCCGGGGTAGTTCCCGGAGGCGAAACAAAGGTAGGGTCGCTTGATACTTCCCAAGTGCTAACATTAGACCAGTTGCCTGTAGCTACCGATTGATAATAAACAGGAACATCTATTCTTCCGGTAATATCATAAGTACCCGGAGTTGGCATAAACGAACCGGCAACTCCTGAAGTAATAGTTAACACATTAGAACCGGCCGATGATGAGGCTAGTTGAGTCCAATAACCTCCACTGGCAGGACTATAAACATTTCCTTTTAATGACGTTTCAGGACCTACCACTATATCGCCAGCGGTGTATGTGAAAGTTAGGTTAGATAGAGAATAACCTGCAATAAATCCTGTTACGGTGATTGGCCAGTAGCGACTAACATAACTAACTGCCGGGCTCATGCTCGGATGTACTCCATCAACTACTCTAAAGCCTACTGTTCCGTTAATTCCGGCACCGGCTATACCATTTACAGTTACAGGTGAATATTCTGTAGTTCCGGTATTTTCGCCTATAGGCCAGGTAAACGGTAAGCCTACACCACTATTCAATACGGCTCTATTCAACACTCCCGTTCCGTTAGTAACAAACATTTTACTTACTCCAAAACCTGATCCGGTAAGTCCGCCTGCTGCAGATGGTATATTGATATCATAATTGCCCATATACACTAGACCGTTATTGGTAAAGTTAAAAGCATTTAAGTTCCACGATTTATCGAGAGTTAAGCTGGTTGAACCTTTCCAAGTTATAGTATAAGCCTTTGCAAAAACAATATCTGTAAAACCTGAAGCACCTGTATTTACGTTGGTTCCGGTAAACTCAAAGGAAGCACCCGAAGCAAATGTCGGTGTAGCCGTATAAGAAGTAACCACACCGGCAATACCGCTGGCACTGTTAATGATAAGTGTTCCGGTAGCATTCAAAGCAAAGGTATTAGAAGCGTTTGAACCAACTACTGCATAAGATTGACAATCTAAAGTTCCGGCAATATTAATAGGGTTAGCATTACTGCTGCTTGCCGAAGTTAAGTTTGATAATAATTGTAGAGTGCTTCCGGCCTCAAGAGTATAACCGCCTCCTGTTTGTGCGGCTCCTGCATACGAGTATGTTTGCGTACCTGTGCCATTAAATCTGAAAATAGCTGTGGCATTATATGTTCCTGAAAGTCCAATTGTACCTGTGCCTGATTTTGAGAAATTTCCTTTAATAGCAATTGTATTATTGGCATTATTTGTTCCCGATCCAAAGTTAACCGCATTGGTAGCAGTACTTGTCATACTAAAATTTCCGTTTACGACAACACTTGCGTTGGCAGTATTTGAAGCGGCATCAAGCCCTAAAACACCGCTGCCCGAAATAGTTAAATTATTGGTATTAAAGTTGCCCTGAACAGTAGTGTTTGATAATGAACCAACACAGGTTAGAGCGCCATTACTAATGGTTGAGTTTCCGGTAACGGTAAGTGTTCCAACAATACCTGCATTGGTGTTGTTCGACACAATAATATTTCCGGTTCCGCTTAAAGCTAAGTCTCCATCAACATACATTGTATTAGCAGTGCTGTTAGTAGCTATGGTAAGTGTACCCGCACCGGTTAAACTAAAGTTTCCGGTACATCCCAAGTTAAGTCCCGAAACTAATTTCCAGGTAGTGCTAGCCCCACCTACTATCTCCAGATTATTGTAATGTCTGTTGGCCACATTAGTAGTAAAGTTGGTTAAGTTCCAGGCTACCGCATCGGTATTGGAGTATCTAACCGTACTGCCCGTAATAGTATTGGTAGCAGTTGTTGGTGTAAAACCTTGAGCAATATCTATAACACCCGATGAAGCCCATGTTCTGGCTCCATTTCCGGAGTTATTTAACTGACCATAGAAGAAAGCCGGAATTGTTTGGCTGCTTGCTGAAGTAAAATCAAAGATACTAGCTGAATTTATACTAGAGGTAAATGAACTTAAAGTAGAAACATCAAAAACACCTGCTACTTCAATAGTTCCTGCAGGTTCACTAATAGCAGCTCCACTTCGGTTATTACTAATAGTTAGATTATTGTAATTAGTAGCGGTAATAGTTTGCGCTCCGTAACCATTATAGTTAATGGTGCTTCCGGTAACAGTCATAGATGACCCCGGGGTATATGAACCGCAAATACCAATAGTTCCACTATTGGCTAAAACTCTTGCACCACCGGTTAAGTTCAAATTCCCGTAATTAAGTGCCGGGATATTTTGTGAGGTAGTTGCCACTATATTTAATGTACTGGTACAATTAAAAGATGATAATCCGGTACTAGCATAAGTGAAATCACCGGCAATGGTTAAATCTGACGAACCTGCCATAGTAAACTTACCGGTGCCATTTACAGTAAAATCAGTTGCCGAGCGCGAACCGCTCACTAATAGTTCATTAGTATAACCTGCAGCAGTTGGAATAATAACATTATCAGAAATACTTGGAACACCATTAGGCGTCCAGTTGGTATTTAATCCCCAATCGTTACTAATTGCCCCATTCCAGGTATAAGTAACTGAAGGGTTTAAAAAGCCATCATCTTTACCTACACCCAAAGTGTAATTAGCCACAGATGGAGAAAAACTAGAACTATTAGTAACGACATAAGGACCTGCACCTGCGCTTGTGGCTCCTACTGTTGTCCATACAGTGCCATTATGTAATCCCATTTTTAGAGTTACTCCTGCGGCAAAGTTTACATTTTCTTCGCCAGTGTTGTATTGTGCATCGACAGTAATGGTACTTCCTCCGGCAGTGTTTTCGCTTACTTTCCAATATCTATTAATCAATTTGGTGTCATCGTAAGCAGCCGGAGTAGAAACTCCATCAACCACGCTAACTCCATAAACATCACTGGTAGCACTGTTAGCAAGTTTTAAAGGATTGTAGGCCGAATTTCCTACAGGAAAAGTTATGGTTGAACCTCCTACAGTTTGTCTCAACATTCCTGTTCCGTTGGTTACTATATAATCGGTGGCCGAATATCCAACAATTGAGGCCGAAGCACCTAAAGTAAGATTATTATTACCTAAATACAATTTACCGTGTTGACCTGATAAATCTAAATATACAGCTCCTCCGCCTTTAATAGTTAAAGGAACTGATAATGAAACTCCTGAGCTATTAAATACTGATAAAGCAAAAGCATTGGTAACAGCGGTTCCGGTAACCTGAGCTGAGGTACCATTATAAATAAACTGCCCATCGGTAGCATGCATGGTTCGGGTATTGGTTGTTCTAAGCGAGCCAACGTTTCCGGTAGCAATAGTATTAATACCATCAACATGAGCCGTAATTAAATTACCCCCGGCATTTTGAGTAAAATTATATCCACTTAATAAATTGGTAGCAAAATTTAAGAAAGAACCTGAATAAACAGTAGTTGAACTTCCTGAGCCAAAATCTACATTACTGCCTAAATTTAATAAAGTATATGATGGACCTGACACACCAACATTAAACGCAATAGTTCCTGAAACAGTGGCTGTACTTTGCGAAACATTTTGTGGGTGTGGAGTTGTTATAGAAGTTCCTACTCCTCTAAAGTTTACGGTAGAAGAACCCGAGGTGTGTGCCATATTTCCACTGGTTAAATTTAAATCGGCATACATATTTAATGTTCCCACTGCACCTGAGCCGGATCCCGTTGAAATGTTTAAAGTGGCACCATTTAAAGTTAAGGAACCGGTAGTTGCCACCGGACTTGGTGTATTGGTGGCCACATTTAGCACTCCGGTTACTGTTCCGGATGTAGCCGAAGCAATATTAAACGTACCACTGCTAAGTGTTATGGTTTTATTATCGGCAATATTCATATTTCCGGTACCGGAGCTACAATCTTTAGCTACCGAGAATGTGCCGTTACTAAGTGTAAAGCCTCCATTACAATTTAAGGTAGAAGTTCCTGTTCCGGCCGATTGCACATAGCCATTACCTGTACCCGAATGAGTAAATAATCCTGTAATTGTTGCTGTTACACTTGTTTTAGCTGAAGCGTTCAATGCAAACGAAGTTGCAGCGCTTGAGCTGTTATTTAAAGTCCCACTAACGTTTATAGATACTCCCCCTCCGGTATTTGTCCCTGTGTTTCCTGTAAAGCTACCACTTAAACTGATGTTTAAATTAACGGTAGAAGTGTAAGACACCGTTCCGGTAGATGTAGAACCGCTATTTACAAGCAATGCCCCCCCCGAAATATTGGTGTTGCCGGTTACTGTTAATGAAGGACTCGTAGAGTTAGTTCCGGTGTTTACTGTCAAATTCCCTCCACTTATATTTAAATCTCTACCTATGGTAAGTCCTAAAGAAGAGGTAGCAGTAAGACCTAAAACATATCCATTGGTACTTACAACATTAAAATCACGACCTACATTTGTTCCGTTAAGATTCCCACTTAGGTTAACTCCGGTAGTCATGCCCGCTGTATTCCAAGTAAAATCAGAAAACGATTGATTTAAATTACCCGGTGCGTTATTGGTTGTACCGGTAATCAAGCATGTAGAACCTGCCGACCAAGTACAAGTACCCAAACTTCCACCATTCATATTATGGTCATAAGTAGCACCATTGGCTATGGTCATAGTACCACTGTTAGTAATAGTAGCTCCCGAATTGCGGAAAATACCATTGACTGTACCTAAAGCACCACTTACTAAGGTAAATGTTCCGGCAGTTTGCTGATAAACACCACCCGAAGCCGGTACCGTAAAACTACTTATACTGCTGGTACCAACATTTATACTTACACCACAGCTAACTGCAGCCGAAGTGTTGCCTATAAATAAATAGGGGAAAAAATTAGTTGTTCCCGAACCGTTAAGTGTTCCGGATAGGCTCTGAGCAGCAGTACCGTCAAGAAATACCGCGCGAGTATTGTGGGTAAAAGTTCCATTATTGGTAAAGTTACCGCCCAACTTTAAATCGCCCCCCGAGGCTGATGATAAAGTAAGACCCGAAGATGCACTAATGGTAACGTTTCCGGAAGCAAAGCGATACTGTGATGAGGAGCCAAAGCTTAAGGTAGTATTTACACCATTACCAATTAAAACATGATTTGGAACACCTTGACCTGAAGTGGCATTAGTTTTCCACTCGAGGCCGGCAGTGTATGAACTGCCCGTATTATAAATTAGAGTTGAGCTGCTTCCATAGGTTGGAGCATTGGTATTGACATATCCATTAGCATTAATTTGAAGATTTCCGTTAATATTAGTAACCGAACTCGTAAAGTCAACACCACCGGCAATAGTTACGGTAGAGTTGGTACCAAAGGTACGTGCTGTATTTGTTCCTTTTATTAAACCATCACCCAAGAAACTAACCTTACCTGCTGTTGAAGTACCATTAATGGAGGTGGCTGAAGTATTATCCATTACAATTTGTCCGGCAGTACCACCTACTCCACGACCCCCAACACTTAAGCTATTTGTACCTAAGGCAACTGTTGAAGTTCCGTTAAGGGTAAGAGAACCGGTAAACGAGGCATGGGTAACCGAAACCGTACCCACGGCACTACTGCTAAGGGTTATATCACCATAATCGCCTGCAATGTTGCCACTTGACGATAAGGTTAAGTCGCTTATAGCCGTACCTCCTCCACTGGCAGTAGAAGTATTCTGACTACGATAAGTAACGGGGTTGATGCCGTCTTTGTATATCGGGAAACTACCAAAAAAACCTGTAAATGTTGGTGTTGAAGATGCCGAAACATCAGTACCCGGTGCATTAGAGAAGTTACCACCGCTATAGCCCATCCATAAAGTAATATAAACCGAAGCCGGATTTCCCAAATCTTTTAAAGCTATGCGTACCTCGCGTGAGGTAGAACTAGTATATACAGTAGGTGTATTTCCGGTACTCGACCAACTTCCGTTGTATCTATACAGAGGGTCTGTATAGCTCTGTTCGGTATATGAGGTATAATCGGCACGGAAAGGCAAAGTAGGTGTAACACTGTTATAATTACGACCTGCGGTTGTTCCATTTCCATCACCGGTAGGGTTGCTGCGCGGGTCGGTGTCAATGTACGCGGCAAAGTTATCGCTACTGCCAAAAGAACCTGAGGTGCGGAAAGCCCCTAAATACAAATACTCCTGGTCAAAAGTAATGTAGTAATCGGTATTGTTGGCGGCAGCACTGAATTTTTCACTATTATCAAAATCAGAAGAGCTACCTGTAAAATTAACAGTATGAAAACTCCCTGAGGAAAAAGTAGCCGTTACACTTACATCGTCTATTCCAATACCTTGTGAGTTTGATCCGGTTGTATTTAACTGCCAGGCCAAGTATATTGGGCTACCGTTAGTAATATTTAACCCTGTAATGTTAATTCCTGATTTAGTAATTACCCCACAATTGCTGCTTGAAGGTGTACCCGATGGGCTAAAGTCATACGAACTTGAACCGGTGGGTAAGTCAGATGTGGAAATATCTCCGGCTGTCACATTAGTCCAACTTGTACCATTGGTAGAGTAGTAAAAAGTTACTGAGGCATTAGCGGAATTAATACGATATCTTTCTAATTTGTAGCTAACACTCAAGGCAGTAATGTCATTTGAATTAGTATTCTCGTAGTATGCCATTAAAGTATTGGGTGAAGCAAAGGATCCGGAAGTCATAGCTCCCACGGCACGCTCTGAGGAGCTTGTACCCCAGTTATAGGTTCCGCCTGCTGTAGGCGATCCGCTGTGTGCTGCTTGCGTGGTTGAGGTAACCCCGGCACCCCAAGTGATGGTACCGTTCTTTTCCCTTATTCTCCAGTTTGAAGGAAGGCTTGTTCCTGTACCCATTGCATCAAAATTTTCAGTAACGGGGGTGGTGTTAGGGATAGAAATTTGGGCATTTGTATTTAAAGCCAATAAGCTAAAAAGAAAAACCAATGCCGTAAATTTGAAATAGTAAAACTGTTTCATTGTATAAAGGTTTGATTGTTTTTTATAGGGAGATTGTAAAGATATCATGCTAAAACAACTAAATGTGTATTTAAAAAAATCAAATAATTAATTTCAAATATTAAAAAGGCATGATAAAAACAAAATTATCATAGACAAAAATAAACAATTTTTTATTAGCTTTTACAAACTTCATAAAAATTTAATACAGAATTAACAACAAAAAAAGCAAGAGGTATTGCTAGCGTAAATAAATGATAGGTTCAGGCATTTCTATGGCTGTTATATTGCTGTATGAATGGAGTTAAGAATGATTTCAACTAAAGTTATAAAACGGGAATAGATACAAGTTGGCAAACAAGAAAAAGCAAAGTAATAATTGAGGAATAATATTGAAACCGCGTTAAATACGTATTCTTATACCTTGCACTTATAGCCTGGTAAAAAACTTGCTTTCATTAAGGGGGAATGATAGAGAAACTAACGGAAAAAGTGAAGTAAAGCAAAAAGCCCTTACAATACTGTAAAGGCTTCTAAAATGTGGTGGGAGATACTGGGTTCGAACCAGTGACCCCCTGCTTGTAAGGCAGGTGCTCTGAACCAGCTGAGCTAATCTCCCTTGATGTAAATAACGCTTTCTAAATTTTTAGGACTGCAAATATAGCTCAATATTATTATTTACAAAAAAATAATTTATTAATCGTGTATTTTTATGATAAGTAATTGTTTTTCATTACAATAAAAGACAAACAAAAAGTAATTAGGGCAATTTTCAATTCTTGATTAATTTTGCAACATCCATAAAACATAAAAATAATAACTGTTTCAAAGCGTTAACAAAGCATGATAAGCATAATTACTGCTGTACATAATCAATTAGCTATGAACAGGCTATTTGTTAGAAATTTGCAGAAATACAGCAAACACCCTTTTGAGCTGGTAATTATTGATAACGCTAGCAGTGATGGTAGTGCCGAATTTTTTGAATCGTGTGGAGCAACCGTAATACGCAATGCAAAAAATTACTCTTACCCTTACACTCAAAATCAAGGTATTAAAGCCGCCAAAGGAAATGTTTTTGCATTTTTGAATAACGATATTATTGTATGCCCCAACTGGGATGCGTTACTTCTAGAGAGTATTCGTATTAATCAACTGGATGTGCTTACTTCCTGCGGGTTAGAACAGGTGGAAAGCAAAACCTCTTCTGACCGTTTGCGCAGAAAATGGAACTATGTAAAGAACTTTTTAAATCTTTTTCCAACTACTGAATATAGCCTAAAGCTTATGCACTCCTGGATGTATAACAACTGGGAAAAATTTTGTCATGAGCGCGATTTGAAATTTCATAACCAAATAAAAGAAGGGTTTGTAGGTCATAGTGTGTTTTGTACTCGCAGAGCCATTGAACTGCTTGGCTTATGGGACGAACGTATACAATCGGCCGACTTTGATATTTACATGCGTTCAAAAAAAAGAAGTTTGGAATATGGCGATATTAAACCTTGCCATATAGCGTTAAACATTTATCATCATCATTATATAAGACTTACCACAAAAAAGAATCCTCAACCTTTTGCCGATGCAGGTAATTTAATTAAATTTGATGCAAAATGGAGCGAAGCCGAGCGAAAACAGTTGTTGAAAGATATTGAATTGTTTTAAAAGAAATCTAAATTTAATAAAAAACTGAGCATGAGTATAGTTAAAAAAACACAGAAAAGAGCCGGTGAATATTTTCTGAAAAAAGAATATGCCAACCGTCAAAGAAAAGCTGTTGCTGTAAACTATAATGATGCCGAAACTATAGCACTCATATTTGATGCTACCCATAAAGATGAGTTTGAACTTGTAAAAAAATATATTAAAAAACTAAAAGAACAAAAACGTAAGGTTAAGGCCTTAGGCTTTTATGATGAAAAAGAATCGCCAGCGTTGATGAGCTCACGATTAGAATACGATTTCTTTACCAAAAAAAGTTTAAATTGGTATTTAAAACCCAGCGACCCACTTGTAGAAAACTTTATTAATGAGCCTTTTGATTTGCTGATTAACCTATGTATGAATTTCAAAACTCCGCTATTGTATGTTACCGCATTGTCTAAAGCAAAATTTAAAGTAGGACGCGAGCATAAACTCTATGCACCATATTTTGACGTAATGTTAAAAACCAATGATGATACTAGCTTAAAAGATTTTATAAGTTTGTGTGAAAAATATTTAAGTATGATTAATCCAAAGTAAGAAACATGATAACAGCATTAAAAGGTACCGGTGTAGCTATAATAACCCCTTTTACAACACAAGGCGAGGTGGATTATAAAGCTCTGGAAAGATTAGTAACCCGTTTGATAGAACAAGGTATAGGCTACATAGTAGTGCAAGGAACCACAGGCGAAACTGCCACTTTAAGTCAAGAGGAGAAAAAAGAAATAATAACCTGTATTAAACAGGTAAGCCAAAACAGAGTACCGTTGGTTATTGGTATTGGTGGAAACAATACTGCTGATTTGATAAAACAAATGGAACGGTTTGATTATAGTGGATTTACGGCTGTACTGTCTGTATCGCCCTATTATAACAAACCATCACAACAGGGCATAATACAGCATTATACCGCCTTAGGTAAAGTTTCGGCACTGCCAATTATTTTATATAATGTTCCGGGCCGAACAGGCTCCAATATGTTGGCACAAACTACCTTGCACTTAGCTAACGAAGTGCACAATATTGCAGGTATTAAAGAGGCTTCGGGGAATATGGAGCAGATTATGCATATTATAAAAAACAAACCTCAGCACTTTATGGTAATATCGGGCGATGATAATTTAACTTTACCTATTATAGCTGCCGGGGGTGTAGGTGTAATATCAGTTACCGCCAATGCCTTTACCAATGATTACTGCAACATGGTAAACTACTGTTTGGCCGGCAATTTTGAAGCGGCACGCCCATTACACTATAAACTTTGTGAAATTACCGATTTGCTTTTTGCCGATGGAAATCCGGGAGGAGTTAAAGCAGCCCTTAAACTTTTAGGGGTGTGTGGCGATACCTTGCGATTGCCTTTAGTGAATATTAATCAACAAGTTTACGAGCGTTTAAAATTAGTCATTGCAAACTATTAAGACATTTAGTTTAGCCATAGTAAAATTTGTTTTACGATATATTTTATATTGGCTTATCTTATTTAATGCTACACGGTTGTTGTTTGTAATATATTATTACCAACAAACCTTTAAGGAGCATGCAACCGATGTTTTGTTTATTCCCTACCATGCCCTGATGTTAGATTTAAGCATGATTAGCTATATATTGGCAATACCCTTGTTGCTAGTGGTTGCACAAATATTCATCAACCAAAAAGTTATAGAAAAAATGATGCTGATATACACAATGTTTATATCAATAATTTACTTGTTGATTGGTGGAGCCGAAATAAATTTATATGCAGAGTGGCTAACCAAAATTGACTACCGCGCAGTAATCTATCTTAAAACACCCGATGAAGTTTTTAGAACTGCCACCTGGTGGCAAACTATTATTTTCTTTATCTATACTTTAGCCTTTGGTTATGGGGCTTATAAGCTTTATTTATTTTTGTTTAGGAAACAAATTAATTTAAATATTCAAAATAAGTGGCAAAAAATAGGCTTTGCTTTTACTTTACTAATTGTTGGGAGCGCATTTATTGGAGTTGGAATTCGTGGAGGCATACAGCAAATACCCATTAACCAAAGCAGTGCCTATTTCTCTCAAAACAACAGTATTAACTTAACTTCGGTAAATTCCATGTGGAATTTGTTGGGAAGTTTGTATCAAAATGCGGCAGCTCTCAATACTAACCCATATATCACTATGCCCCATCACGAAGCACAAGCTATTGTTGATTCGTTATATATGGTACCGAAAGATACCACCATTTATTTTTTAAATCACCCTAAACCTAATATAATATTATTGCTGCTCGAGAGCTACTCGGCCGATTTAATAGAGAGTTGCGGAGGCGATAGCGGCATAAGCCCTCAGTTAGAGAAGATTATTTCAGAAGGTTATTTGTTTGACCAAATTTATGCCAGCGGTACCTTATCGCATCAAGGTATAGCCTCTATTTATAGTAGTTTTCCGGCTCAACCTGCCACTTCTATCATCAAAGAGCAAGCCAAATTTAGCAAGCTTCCTTCGCTCAATGAAAGGTTTAATAAAATGGGATACTATACCTCGTTTTATTTTGGTGGACAGCTCAGCTATGCCAACATAAAGAGCTATATGTATTTTAACAATTTCAAGAAAATAAAAGACATTGACAACTACGACTCAGACATACCGCGAGGCAAGTTGGGCATACACGATGGTTATACCCTACCCGACCATTTACAGGAATTGAATAAAATGCCACAGCCCTTTTTCAGCGGACTATTTACCGTAAGTACACATAGCCCCTACGATATACCGGCTGCATGGAGCATAAAAAAAGGTGGTAGCGAACAAGATTATTTAAACGCTGCACACTATAGCGATAGTTGTATTGGGGTGTATATAAATAATTGTAAAAAACAGGAATGGTATAAAAATACCTTGTTTATTCTGGTAGCGGACCACAGCAAACACACACATTTCGACAGAAACTATTTTGAACCACTCAACCGACATATTCCTTTAATATTTTTTGGTGATGTTATAAAACAAGAGTTCAGAGGCAAAACCAATAGTTTTAAAGGCTCGAAAAGCGACATAGCCGCCACTTTACTCAAACAATTACACCAAAATGCCAATGAGTTTGCATGGAGCCGGAATATGATGAATCCCTACAGCAAACCTTTTATATATTACTCGCTGGTTAATGGCTTTGGATGGGCTAACGATAATTGCTGGTTAGCATACAGCTATCAAAGCCATGATTACGACTGGAACACGTGCAATAATAAAACCGAGGCGGATAGTATGGCACATTTGGGAAAAGCTTATTTGCAGACTCTTTTTCAACAATACTTGGATTACTGATGAATGAGAAAAAAACGCTAACTGATTACCAAGCCGCATGGCTCAAAGCACAAAAATATTGTGTCTATCAGGAGCGATCGCAACAAGAAGTACGCAATAAATTGTATGAGTGGGGCGTGGCGCGCAAAGAAGTTGAGATATTGATTGCTGAACTGATTAGCCATAATTATATAAATGAAGAACGTTTTGCCTTGACACTTGCAGGGGGCAAGTTTAGAATTAAAAAATGGGGAAAAATAAAGATAAAACAAGCCTTGAAAATGCATCAAATATCAGACTATTGTATCAAAAAAGCTTTGGCTCAAATTTCTGAAAAAGATTATGAGAATTGTATAAAGCAACTTATTGTAAAGAAATGGGGTAAGCAAAGCAAAAAATTATCGTGGGAGGAAGAGCAAAAAACATATCAATTCCTCTATGGTAAGGGGTTTGAAAATGATGCAGTTACACGGGTATTAAAAGATATTAAAGACGGTAAAACCTGAGAAAACAATATTTTTTTGCTTTAAAAGTTTGAAAATTGTAAAAAATAATCTACTTTTGCAGCCCTTAATGTCCGATGGTGTAATGGTAACACTCCAGATTTTGATTCTGTCATTCAAGGTTCGAATCCTTGTCGGACAACTTAAAAAAGCCTCACAAAATGAGGCTTTTTTATTTTATACTACCCTTTTTTAATAAATTTTAAGTTGTACCAAGTAACCATCATATAAGCTTATAAGTATAAGCGCTATTGCCTATGGGGTTATTCCATAATGTATCAGTTAACTTTTAACTTCATAAAATGAATCCGTATTTTTATTATTTGTTTAACTTTGAGCCATGTTAAAAACAAAAAATATTTTGGCCTTAGTGTTTATGCTGATTATTATTGGTACATCATGTAAACCTGTCCAAAAGTCGTACTTGCCCTATCGTAAAAAAAACAAATGCGGCTGCCCAACCTACAGCTATTGGCACAACAGAGGAAATATAATAGTCAATAGTCAAATCTAAATTCGACTAATAAACTTCTCTAGTAAAATAAGTAATTGTAATAATCTAGGGCAATTCCGTTTACACCGGCATTGGCGGTGGTGTATGCTTAATATCCTTTACTTTTTCAGGATACTTAACATGATACTCAAACTCGTGGCGGAAGTGACGTATGGCGGCAGCTACAGGCCATGCAGCAGCATCACCTAAAGGACAAATAGTTTTTCCTTCAATATTGCCCTGAATATCCCACAATAAGTCAATATCGTCCATAGTGCCACGACCATATTCTATTTCTTTCAATATCTTTTCCATCCAACTGGTTCCTTCCCGACAAGGGCTACATTGACCGCAGCTTTCATGGCGATAAAAATGACTAAAATTATAAGTGCTTCTAACAATGCAAGCGCGGTCGTCATACACAATAAACCCACCTGAACCTAACATAGAACCGGATTCAAAACCACCATCAGAGAGCGATTCGTAAGACATTAAGCGACTTTCGTTTTTGGCTGTTTTAAGCAATAAATGAGCCGGTAAGATAGGAACAGATGACCCTCCGGGTACGCATGCCTTCAACTTACGACCATTAGGAATACCACCACAATATTCATCAGAAAAAATAAACTCTTCCACCGGAACTCCTAATTCAATCTCATAAACCCCCGGCTTATTAATATTGCCGCCTGCCGAAATTAATTTTGTTCCGGTGCTGCGTCCAATTCCAATTTTAGCGTACTCCTCGCCACCCATATTTACAATATGCGAAACTGTAGCAATAGTTTCAACATTGTTAACCACGGTTGGGGAGCCGTAAAGACCTTTTACTGCAGGAAATGGAGGTTTTATACGCGGGTTACCTCTTTTCCCTTCCAAAGATTCCAGCAAGGCGGTTTCTTCACCACATATATAAGCTCCGGCACCTACATGTACATATAAATCAAGATCATAACCTGAACCTAATATATTTTTTCCTAACCAACCTGCGGCATAGGCCTCGGCAATGGCACGTTCTAAAATACGCGATACATAAAAATACTCACCTCTTATGTAAATGTATGATGTATTGGCTCCTAAGGCATAACTAGAGGTAATCATTCCCTCAATTAAAGAGTGAGGAATTTTTTCCATCAAATATCTGTCTTTGAAAGTACCGGGTTCGCTTTCGTCTGCATTACATACTAAATAACGAGGTACTCCCTGGGGCTTGGCAATAAAACTCCATTTCATGCCCGTAGGGAAACCGGCACCTCCCCTTCCTCTAAGTCCTGATTTTTTTACTTCTTCAACAACCTCATCAGGAGTCATTGTTTTTATTGCTTTCTCAACCGAAGCATATCCACCCATCTTGCGATACACTTCAAGTGATTGTATTCCTTCTACATTTATATGTTCAAGTAATAATTTTTTACCCATTTTTTTCTTTATTGCAGATATTTAATCTGATTAAACAAGTTTTTCTAATCGGTTATATAATATCAGTATAGTTTTTTCTTGTGTTCTCAACTCTTAATTTATCAATCAAGGCATCAGCTTTTTCATTGGTCAGATTTTCGTAATAGCTGGCACCACATTGCAACATAGGTGCTGTACCGCACGAACCCAAGCACTCTACTGTGCGTAAAGTAAACATACCATCAGCAGTGGTTTCACCTGTTTTAATTCCTAATTTTTTCTCTAAATAGGCTACTAAATCTTCGGCACCATTCAACCAACATGGAACCGTTTTGCAAACTTCTAATATACATTTGCCCGCAGGTTTTAAATTAAACATGGAATAAAAAGTAGCCACCTCATACACCTCAATTGGTTTAAGTTTTAGTAATGATGCCACATAGTCCATGGTTTGCGGGCTAAGCCAACCATCAAACTCGGCCTGTGCAATGTGCAAAACAGGAATTAAAGCCGACTTTTGTTTTCCTTCAGGGTAACGTTTTATGATACTATTAACAAGTTGCAATGCTTCATCGCTAAAAGCAATTTTATCTTGTGTGTTTTGTGATGACATTGTATTATTTAATTTTTTATTATGCTAAATTAACTATATCTAGGACTACCAACAGGGCAAATATGAGATACCCAATGACGGTTAAATGTAATATTAAATCCACCCAAAAATTCAAAGTTATTTGTCTTCCGTCTTTTAAAAAGATAGCTATTAAGGCCAAAATTGGGAATAAAGATAAAATTACCAGTACAATAGTATTGGTACTGCCCTTGGCTCTTTGAGCTTCTTTCTTTGCTTTAAGAAGTTGCTTTACCGCAGCAATATGACTGATATTTTGAGTAGTACTTTTTTGGGCTGTAAGTTTATTGTCAGTGATATGGCTCTTTATACTATTGGGTAAAATATAATTTTGGGTTGATGCCAAATACTGTATTTCTTTTTGGTAAGTTTTTGTGGTTGCCGTCTCATTCATTACCAAGGCAGTACTTTCAGCACTTTCTTTTTTACTATTACTATTGTTAACTGTTCTATCACTAGCATGCTGCTTAGTAGCAGAAACAACTTCTTTATGCTCTTTTTGAACTAATTTCTGACTCTTATGATTGCCAACATTTACATAATAGCCCGGATTATGTTTTCGTTTTACAATGGTTACGCCACGGTAAGAACCACATGAAGCTAGTAAAGCCGTAATTAAGAATAAACAAAGTGGTTTAAAAAATTTCATACAAATTATATATTATATTCTATTAAGCATCTAATTCTCCAGCAATTACATTTAAACTACTCATGGTAAGGATAGCATCACTTAGCATAGCACCTTTAATCATTTCGGTATAGGCCTGATAATAAATAAAGCATGGCCTGCGGAAGTGTAATCTGTATGGCGTACGCCCTCCGTCACTAATAATGTAAAACCCTAACTCTCCGTTGGCAGCTTCAATGGCATGGTATATTTCACCAACCGGAACATCATTTTCGCCCATAACAATTTTAAATTGATAAATCAGGGCTTCCATTTTGCTGTAAACATCTTGTTTTTCGGGCAAGTAAAACTCCGGTAAATCGGCATGGAAAGGCCCTTCAGGCATTTTATCAAGTGCTTGGCGAATAATGCTTAAGCTTTGTTTCATTTCTTCTTCACGTACCATAAAGCGGTCGTAAGTATCGCCTTGTGTTCCAACCGGAATAATAAAATCAAAGTCTTCGTACGAAGAGTACGGATTCATAACTCTTACATCATAATCAATACCGGTAGCTCGCAAATTTGGCCCTGTAAATCCATAGCTTAAAGCTTTTTCGGCACTGATAGCGCCACAACCAATAGTTCTGTCCATAAAAATACGGTTGCGCACAAAAAGAGATTCAAACTCGGCTAATACCTTTGGAAATTCTTTTAAGAATTGCTCTATTTTTTTCCAAACTTTTGGTGAGAAATCGCGCTCAAAGCCCCCAATACGACCAATATTAGTAGTTAAACGTGCACCGCAAATTTCTTCAAAGATATCATACACAAACTCGCGCTGTTGGAACATATAAACGAAACCTGTTAAAGCTCCTGTATCAACACCTATTACAGAGTTGCAAATAATATGATCAATAATACGCGCAAGCTCCATAATAATTACACGCATATATTGTACACGTTTAGGAATTTCGGCACCTATAAGTTTTTCAACTGCCATGTGCCACCCTAAATTATTAAGCGGAGCCGAACAGTAGTTTAAACGGTCGGTATATGGAGTAATCTGATAATATGCTTTACGCTCGGCAAGCTTTTCAAAAGCACGATGAATATAGCCTACGGTAGATTCTGCTTCTACAATTTTTTCGCCATCCATTTTTAATATATTTTGGAAAATACCGTGTGTAGCAGGATGGGTAGGACCGAGATTAAGAATAGTATATTCCTTCTTAATATCTTCGGGTAGTATAATGGTTGATTCTGTAATCTCTTTTGTTTGTTTTTTAGACATAGCCTTAAATTAAAAATTAGCGACCAAACATAATATCGTTTTTATCTTTTCTTGCCTGATCTTCGGCAGGGTATTCCTTTCTCATCGGAAAAATAGTCATATCATCAACATTCAAAATGCGTTTCAAATTTGGATGCCCTTTAAATTCTATCCCGAAAAAATCGTACTCTTGGCGTTCCATCCAATTGGCAGCATTAAAAATATCTGTAACCGTAGCTATTACCGGATCGTTGATAGGGAAAAAAGTTTTTATTCTGATGCGGTAATTGTTTTCAAAACTATGTAACTGATACATTAAACCTAATTCCTGATTTTTTTGGTTGGGATAATGCAGCCCGCATAAGTTAGTTAAAAATTTAAACTTAAACTCTTCATGGTTATATAAATGCCTAATAAGTGGAGCAACAGCTTCTCTTTTAAGTGTAATGGTAAACATATCGTACAACACCTCATGTTTTACAAGGGCGTCTTGAAAATGTTCATTGATTTCATTGATTAATTTTTCTTGTACTGATTGAGATATGAGCATCATTTTATTCCGTATTCGTTTAGCATTGCTTTGTATTCTTTTGAGTCTCTTTTGCGTAAAGATTCGCTTGAAGCCAATTTTTGTATGTGTAAAACACCTTCAATAACCTGCTCTGGCCTTGGTGGGCAGCCCGGCACATAAACATCTACAGGAATAATCCGGTCAATGCCTTGTAACACACTGTATGAATCGAAAATTCCGCCCGAAGAGGCACATGCCCCCATACAAAGCACCCATTTTGGTTCGGCCATTTGCTCGTAAACCTGACGTAAAATAGGCCCCATTTTCTTGGCTATAGTTCCCATTACCATTAACAAATCGGCCTGACGCGGAGAGAAACTTAAACGCTCACTTCCAAAGCGTGCCAAATCGTAATGTGCTGCCATAAGTGCCATAAACTCAATACCACAGCACGATGTGGCAAAAGGCAATGGCCATAAGGAGTTTTTTCTTGCTAATCCAACTGCTTGGTCTAAAGTGGTAAGAAAATAGCCTTCCCCTTCAATCCCATCGGGCTTATTAGCTATATTATAATTAGGCTTATTAATTTCTGACATAGTAAAACTTATTAAAATTTGAGGTTAGAATTGTTTTCCTTAGTAGTCTAAAATGTGAAAGAAGGAAAATTATTCCCAGTTTAAGGCACCTTTCTTTACAATGTAGTAAAAACCTGTAAGAAACAATCCCATAAATATAAACATCTCAACAAAGCCAAACAAGCCCAGAGACTTAAAGTTAACGGCCCATGGATACATAAAAATTACTTCCACATCAAATAACACAAAAAGAATGGCCACTAAAAAATATTTTACACTAAATGGCATACGGGCGTTTCCTTTTGATTCAATACCACATTCAAAAGTATTAAGTTTAATTTTAGATTTCCTGTTGGGGCCTAATATATGGGTAACCACCATAGTGGTTACAACAAAACCCGCAGCTACTAAAAAAGTAAGAGCTATTGGCAAATAGTCATAAAAATTTCCTTGCATAATGTATTTTTTAGGTACACAAATTTAGCAATTATCTTATAGTACAATATCCAAAAATTGTTTTTTTTGTTTTTTACCTAAAATGCCATTTATACTAACTTTTCAGCATAATTACAATACATTAAATATCAATTAATTAAAACACACAACAGAATTAATTAAAATGATTCTTAATAAGTATTTCTCACAAATTTTTAAAGATACTAAATAGCTCTTTTTCCTAATTCTATGACTTCCATATTTTTGGGTACGCCTTGCTCTATATCAAATCGAACCAAGGTTTTAACATGATGGAAACCAATATTTCCGGCTGCTCCGGGGTTTATGTGTAGTAATTGAAATGCTTTATCGTACATTATACGCAGTATATGCGAGTGCCCACAAATAAAGAGATGTGCTTGGTTTTTTGATAAAAATTCTTTTACTCTTACATTATATCTTCCGGGATATCCTCCAATATGGGTCATAAATACCTTCATACCCTCAATTTCAAAGTATTGATTTTCGGGGACAGCACTCCTCAATACGTGTCCGTCAATGTTTCCGTAAACAGCACGTAAAGTCTTAAATGCGCTTAATTTATCGTAAGTATCAATATTACCAATGTCGCCTGCATGCCATATTTCATCACATAACTTAAAGTGTTTAAACACCGAATTATCAATATAACCGTGAGTATCAGACAGCAACCCTATTTTAACCATATCATCATAAATATGGTTAAACTTTAGCGATACAAGGTAACACTACCGGTATAAATTTTTTCTTCTCCGGTATAGGTTTTCAACTGAATAAAGTAATTAAAAGCGCCTTGCGGTTGCCCTGCTCCGTCCCAACCAAATGAGGGATTGTTAGAGTTAAAAACTACTATTCCCCAACGATTGTAAATTTTAATTTCATACTCCTGAACGGATTGCATAATTGGCATAAAAACATCATTTAAACCGTCAGAATTAGGGGTAAAAGTGTTAGGAACAAAAATGGTAAAATCGGGCTTAATGTTTACACATTCCTTAACAGAATCGGTACACCCAAAATCATTCTTTGCAATTAGCCTTATGCAATACTCCCGAGCCTCCAAATAATCATGTTCGGGCTGAAATAAAGTGGATGTTGTTCTGTCGCCAAATTGCCATAAATAGCTTTCGGCACCAATAGATTGATTGCTAAAATTAATAGTTGGGTTTGACAAGGTAGTTTCTTTAGGATCGGTTGTAAAATGTGCTTTAGGTGAGCGAAGCACCGTAATTAAATCATTTTTTTGTAAAGTATTAGAACAACCGTTAGGAGAAATAACTGTTAATGAAACAGTAAATAGTCCATCATTTTGAAAACAGTTTACCGGATTCTGTCCCACGCCTGTATGTGTGTCACCAAAATCCCATTGCCAAGAGTATCCGGCTCCGCCCGAAGTGGTATTAAAGGTTACACAAAGGGGCTGGCAACCTTCTTTTACATCTTCGGTAAAAGAGGCCACCGGTGCGGGGTTTACTGTAACATTTACATTGGCGGCAGCAGTATTACATCCATTTGCATCAGTAGCTACAACGGTAAAGGCAACACTTGAGGTTGGAGAAATATTTACAGGGCTTCCGGTTAAAACAGAGCCATTAGCCACATTTGTCCATGAATAAGTAACCGGAGCAGCACCATCAAGCGAAGTGGCTGCTAGTGTTACCTGCTCGCCACTACAAACAACGTACTGCGGATTAGTATTAAGTTGAAAGTTAGGCTCGGTTAAAGTAACATTTGTAGTGGTCATACACAAATTGGCATCAGTAACTGTTACTGTATAATTGCCGGCACCTAAATTTGAAGCTTGAGCATTATTTTGTACCGGATTAGTATTCCATGAATAACTGTATGGGGCAGTTCCGCCTCCTGCCAAAACTGTAGCCGAGCCATTGGTTGAGCCATTACATAATGGATTACCGGCATTTTGTATAACCGCAGTTAAGGCTGATGCCGGCTGGTTAATAGTTAGGTTAACTATTCCTACACAACCATTATTATCGGTAATATTTACAGTTAAATTACCTGCATTTAAATTGCTGAAATTTCCGGTACTATTAGTGGTTGCTCCTAAGGTATAACTATAAGGTGCGGTTCCGTTTATGGCAGTAACAGAGGCTGCACCGGTATTATTGCCAAAGCATAATACATCGGTTGTTGAGTTAACGGTGGCACTGATAGGAACCAAGGGTTGTGTAATGTTAACGTTTACTGATGCCGTACAGTTGTTATTATCTTGAACCACTACAGTATAATTCCCTGCTGAGAAACCTGGAATGGTATTATTGTTGGTAAATGTTGTACCACTTATTCCATACAGATAATTTGGTGTGCCGCCTGCCGCGTTAATGGTAACTGAACCATTAGAACCATTATAACAAGTTACATTAGTTTGATTGGCAATTGTAGCACTAAGTGCAGAAGCCGGCTGTGTTATTGCTATAGGATACACAAAAGTACATCCGTTGTTGTCGGTTAAATTAATATTAAAATTGCCTGCACTTAATCCGCTGAAAGTTCCGGTGGTATTATTTACACCTCCAAGGCTATAACTATATGGAGCTGTACCTCCTGTACCACTTACCTGTATTTGTCCGTCATTTCCTCCAAAACAATTTACGCTTACTATGTTTTGAGTAATTGCACCCAAGGCTGCATTAGGCTCGGTAATAGTAATATTCTGGTTAAACAAACAACCGTTATTATCGGTAATAGAAACTGTATATGCGCCTGCACTTAAATTATTAAAGACACCGGTTGTATTGTTGGTTCCGCCTAATTGATAGCTATATGGGGCAGTACCATTTGCAGCGGTAACGGTAACCGAACCATTGCTGCCTCCAAAACAAGAAACATTTTGTTGTGTTGTAATTGAAGATGAGAGGGCAGCGGCAGGCTCTGTTATAACAACCGCCTGGGTTAAGGTACATCCGTTTTGGTCGCTAACAACAACATTGTAATTTCCGGCCACAAGATTATTAAACACCCCTGTGGCGTTTGTAGTCCCTCCTAAGGTAAAGGTATATGGATTGGTTCCGCTGCTGGCATTAATAGTAACACTTCCGTTATTTCCTCCAAAGCAGTTTACATTAGTTTGATTGCCTATTGAAACCGAAAGGGCATTAGGCGAAGTTAAGTTAACAGCTTGAACAAATGTACACCCCGTAGCATCGGTAACGGTAACATTGTAGATTCCGGCTCCTAATGCCGTAAAAGTCCCGGTTGTATTGGTAACCCCATTTAAGGTGTATGAATAAGGTGCATTTCCGCTATTTCCTTGTATTGTAAAGCTTCCGGTATTAGTTCCCAAACAAAGTACATTATTTTGGGTAGTAATATTTGCTCCTACCCCCGTTGCCGGTTGAGTAATATTGGTACTTACAGAAGCGGTACAACCATGATCGTCAGTAACATTGAAAGTAGCGTTTCCGGCCGAAAGATTATTAAAAGCACCGGTATTGTTTTGAGTAGCCCCAAAACTGTATGTATATGGAGCTGTACCTCCATTGGCACTGAGAGTAACGGCACCTGTTGAAGCTCCAAAACAATCAATATTTGTTTGCGATGCAATAGTTAAATTAAGGGCAGTAGGCTCGGTAAGGGTAGCCGTGAAACTGCCTGTACATCCATTTGCCTCTTGAACAACTACGTTGTATAAACCTGCCGGTAAATTATTAAAAGGGCCGGCTGAAAAAGGACCTCCATTTAAAGAAAAGGTATATGGCGGATTTCCATTACTTCCTTGTAGAGTTAAGGAGCCTGTGGAAGCTCCAAAACAATCAATATTAGTTTGCGACACTACGGAGCCTGTAGTTGTAGAAGATGGTGAAAGTATATTTATGTTAACCGTAGTACTGCAATTATTGGCATCTTTAATGGTGATGGTGTAAGGGCCGGGAGTTAAATTATTAAAAACTCCTGTTAACTGTATTGGACCTCCATTTAAAGAATAGGTGTAATTTGGTGTTCCTCCTGAGCCTGCCACCTCAACACTACCCGAACCCGGACCTGTACAAGGAGGATTGGTTTGCGAAACTATTGTACCTGTTATAGCCGGAGGTTCCGTTAAAATAATATTTAAAGTAGCAGTACAACCATTGGCATCTTTTACCCACACATCATAGGATCCGGCTGTTAAGCCATTGGTTTGAAATGCAGCTCCATTATTAGCAGGAACAAAATTAACCCCATCTGTTGAATATTGATAAGGCCCGGTACCTCCTGTGCCAATAACTTTATAATTTCCACTTATTCCACCAAAACAACCTACATTGTTTTTAAATATGAGAGTAACACTTAAAGGATTAGGAGGCTGTGTAATAGTTACCGGAAAAGGAACAGTACAATTATTGGCATCTTGAATGGTTACAGTGTAAGTACCTGCCGGCAGCCCACTAAAAGAGTTGGTATTGTTAAACGGACCGCCTTGAAAAGAATAGGTAAAAGGAGGATTTCCATTTTGTGTACTTATTTCAAAGCTCCCTGTACTTGCTCCATTGCAAGTTACATTTATTTGATTTACAACTCCCGGAATTAAAGAACCACAACCCAAAACTATAATTGAATTTGGGGTAAGTGTATTATAATTCAAACCATTACACGAACCGTTTGACCAAGATCCCGCATATCCATCAGAGACTGTAGCTACACCAACTCCTAATGAAGCACCAACATTAAAGCCTACTGTAACACTAAAACACATCGTCCAGGGACCTGCCCCCATATCGCCAAAATCATCATTCGTTATCCCATTATTGTTTAAATCAAAGAAATAGCCCGGACCAAAAGTTACTCCATTATTAACAAATGTATTAGACACCCAAACCCATTGACCACCGCCACCTCCAAAATTAGTTGGGGGGGTAACTGGTGTGATAGAGCCGGGCAACCATCCCGGCCCAAGTTGAATATTGAACCCTTCAAACCAGTTCGACCCATTCATTGACCAGCTATTAAGAGTAAAGCAATAGGTTACTACCGTACCCGGAGCATAACCCCCACCTACAGGTTGTAGATTTACTGTAAAACTGCTAGTTCCGGCACAAGGCTGTGCGTATGAAACTGATGTAAATACAAATAGAAGAAGTGAAACGAAAATTAATTTTATGAAATAATTTTTCATTTTATTGGGGTTATTAAAACTTGAAATATATTACTAATCTATATGATAGGTTAATCTAATTATTAATTACAATACGTTATATTTTTGCCTTTTGTTAGTTGTAATTACAAAATAGTTTTTCACCTATAAAACACTTTATTAACAAAAGTATTTGTTAAATAAAGCATCAAAAAAGTAAAAACCAATTAATAATAAACCGTAAAAGTAATATTTTTTACACCCTTCTGCAAATTAAAGTATAGAAATTTTATTCTCTAGTTAAAAGGCAGCATAAATGGTAACAATATGTTTACCTAAACCAAAATAGCGTTGAATTTTAACAGATTACGGCAATCCCATTGTATTGTTAACTGAATTTCAATTGGTCTTTCATAAATTCAAAGGGTAATTATACCGGGAGCTCCTGTAAATTCTGCGTTGATAATTTGACCATATTCCGAAAAATTAAATACTTGTACTTTTTTGGAGGGAAAATAATAATTCTAATTGATGTAGGTTATGAGAAGGTTTTAATGTATAGTTTATGGATATGGGTTTTTGTGTTCGTCTAATATATTACAAGCCAATGTTTTCAGATGGGTTAAAGTCGTTAAACCCCGCAAAGTCAAAAAAATCACTAACACAGCAAATCTTTATAAAACTCAATCTGATAACCCAGGCGAGTTGATAGTAATATTGTTAGATTTTACAGGTTTTGCAAAATACCAATTTTGGCAACCTTCTATAATTTTTATCTAACAGGATATCAACAATATAAAAAACACCCATAACTACAACACAAACTCCATAAAACACCCCTCAAACGGTACTAAAAAGTACACTTGTTTATTGTTTAAAATCACATCAAATTTTTTTTAAACCCCATAATACATTTTATTTGCAACTGAACTCCGGAAGCTTTATTCAACACTGGGTTAAATCAAAGCAGAGTTTTGTTTAATCTCTATATGTTAGCGGCTGGCATACTTTTCTATGTGTTAATTGTCAATATAGGCGGAATGCAATTTTTACATATGCAAAATGCAAATATTTATTTTTGACTTGTTAATTGTTTACAAGTATTGTATATTTGCAAGTCATTGAAAAACAATACTAATAAATAACGTACTGTTAATTCTTGATTTAGATGATGTTAATTCATAAAAATAAAGTTTTCAAATGTCAGAGGCGAAATTTATACACAATGATTTGAAATTAGTGGAACCTTCATTCGGTTCAACTCTTACGGACTTAATCATTGAATTGGATTATTTAAGAAAAAAACAGCTTGGAGGTTCGACCCATCCGAAAGTTTTTTTTCAATTAAAACACATATTCCATACTCTTGAAAGTATCGGCTCGGCAAGAATTGAAGGTAATAACACAACTATCGCTGAATATATTGAAACGAAACTAACGGAAACTAAGAAAGTCCCACCAAGCATAAAGGAAATCCAGAACATTGAAAAAGCAATGGCTTTCATAGAACAGAATGTAAATGATTACTCTATTAATAGAGCGTTTCTTAGCGAGATGCACAAAATGATAGTTGATGGATTATTACCACCACCTGAGGGAGAAGGCGATGCCACTCCCGGTGAATACAGGAAAAGAAATTTGAAAATAAATAAGTCGCTCCATTTACCACCTGATTGGTTGGATGTTGATGATTATATGAATGAACTAATTGCTTTTGTAAACCGAGAAGATAGTCCAAAATATGATTTATTAAAAGCTGCCATTGCTCATCATCGTTTTGTTTGGATACACCCATACGGGAATGGAAACGGTAGAGCCGTTCGATTATTTACTTATGCAATGCTTGTCAAGACAGGTTTTAATGTAAATGTTGGCAGGATAATAAATCCAACCGCAGTTTTTTGCAGTAATCGTAATGACTATTGCAATTTCTTGTCAGAAGCCGATAAAGGAGCTGATGAAGGAATAATGGCTTGGGTTGAATATGTATTAAAAGGTCTAAAGGAAGAAATTGAAAAAATAGATAAGCTGTCGGATTACACTTTTCTTCGTAAAGAAATACTCTTGCCAGCCATCAGTCATTCATTAGAAAGAAAATATATTACAGATGTAGAGTCAAAGATTTTGAAAAAAGTCATTGACTTGCAGGTTATTCAAGCTGCTGATGTAAAGGAGTTTTTTGTTGGAAAAGCAAATGCTGAGGTGTCAAGGCAAATTAAGCGGTTGATTGATAAAAAGATGATTTCCCCTGAAAAAGATGGAACACGAAAGTATGTCCTTCGATTTGATAACAGCTATTTGCTAAGAAGTATCATTAAGTTATTGGGAGATAAAGGTTTTTTGCCTGTTCGTGACGAGTTTTAAAATGCTTACTGCTAACAGCAGCCTGTAAAAAAAACTTGTAGTTATTAACCCATGCTGTTTATTATTAACGAAGTAATAATACAAAAAAACTGATAACCATCTAAAGCTGTTCAAAAGAGCTCCGGAAGCTTCATTCAACCTGCCAAAGGCAGTCAGGCACAGGATTAAATCAAAGCAGAGTTTGGTTTAATATCTATAGGTTAGTGGCCGGGCAGTATTTAGATTACTCTTTTTCAGTCAATACATACACACTCCCTTTTCCTTTTCCAATCATTGTTAGCACCTGTTCATCTCGTAAGTATTGTAGGTCTTTCTTTAAGGTACTCAATCCGATTTCGGGAAATTGATTTGCTAAATCACTTACTTTAATAGGTTGATTGCTTGTAATAAACTTTTTGATTAACTTTTGTCTCTTGTTCAGATAAGCACCTTTGGATTTGAAAACGTCATATTTTTGTTCTAATTTCTCGGTAAGTGTTTTCAAACTTTCCAAGAAAAAAATCAACCACAAGTCTATACGTTCGTTGTCTGTTCCCCGATTTTTCTGTCCGTTCATCAGAGCCTCGTAATAGGCTTTTTTATTTTGCTCGATATGGTTTTCAAAAGAAATGTATTGAATAAACGAATAATCGTTTTGAAGCAAACAAAGTGTTGTAAGCAATCTCGATAGTCTGCCGTTTCCATCTTGAAATGGGTGTATGCTCAAAAAATCATAGATGAAACTGCCAATAACTATGAGTGGATGAATGTTGTTTTGTTTCAAAGTTTCGTTTGTCCATTCAACTAATTCCTGCATTTCTGTTGCTACCAATGCTGGTTCGGTAGTGGCAAAAATCGTCCGCTGTTCGCCTGTTGGATAAGTTGCCACAACTTTGTTAGAAATAAACTTGTAAGTTCCTCTATGTCGCTTATCTTTATTACTGTATTTCAGCAACATGTGATGTAGTTGTTTGATATAACTTTCCGAAAGTTTGATGTCGGAATAATTGTCGTAAATCAATTCTAATACTTCGTAATAGCCGATTACTTCCTGTTCATCACGGGTTTTTAGTTTTGTGATTTTAACGTCTTTCAAAAGGTCTTTTACTTCTTGGTCTGTAAGCGTTGCACCTTCAATTCTCGTAGATGAGCCGATACTTTCAATAGTGGCAATTTTTCGCAATTCTTTCAAATAACGGTTTTCCTGCTTTTCGGCAATACCCCATTTGCCCTTGAAACCGTCAATGTAGCCAATGAGTTGTAAAATTCGTTGATTGGTATCGAAATCAAAATTGAGTTTCTGAATGAATTTATCCATATATTATCTGTATTTTATCCAAAAAAGAATTATACAAAGATATGAAATATCTATATCTTATCTATATTTTATCCAAAAAAAATAAATTAAGAAGCTCAATTCTTCCAATGCGCCACCGGAAATTTTACAACTCATTCAACCTCAAAAAAAGATGAAAAAATAATTTAGGAACATCAGTGTATTTGCTTGCAACAAGCGAACAGGCATGGTATGGAGCAAACATCAAAAATAAAACTAAAAATAACGAAAACAAGATAAGAAAAAAAACAACCATAACCACAACACAAACTCCATAAAACACCCCTAAAACGGTACTAAAAAGTACACTTGTTTATTGTTTAAAATTACATCAAATTCTTTAAAACCCAAAAATACTTTTTATTTGCAACTGAACTCCGGAAGCTTTATTCAACCTGCCAAAGGCAGTCAGGCACAGGATTAAATCGAAGCAGAGTTTGGTTTAATATCTATAGGTTAGTGGCAGTTTTTTTATTCGTTTATTCTGTTTTCCAAGTCCATTCGTTCGTGTAAAATTCTTGTTATTTCTATTTGTTTTTTATCAAGGTATCTGTAAAATATGATGTGTCGATTTATTTTCAATCCTAATAATTCATTATTGACCACTTCATATTTTTTGCCAATTTTGGGGTTGTCTGCAATGTTTTGACAATTTTCAAGCAACATTTTATAATATTTGTCTGCTTGGTTTTCAGACCATTTATCAAAAGTATAATTCCAAATATTTGTCAAATCTTCAACAGCTTTGTTAGTCAGTTTATACTTAGACATTAGCTTTCTTTCTAGCTTTTAATTCTTTCAGATGTTTTTTAGGGTCAAAATCGTGAGCAATTCCACTGTCAATTCCTTCTTGAATTGCTGCTTTCAATGCTAAAATTTTATTTTGCTCATCTTCTAAAAGTCGAAGTCCGGCACGAATAACCTCGCTTACATTTTTATATCGTCCTGCCGAAACTTGACTACTCACAAACTGGTCAAAATGGTTACCAAGTGATATTGATGTATTTTTCATTTTTAAAAACTTTCTTCAAAGTTACCAAAAATTGGTAAATAAGCAAATTTTTTAGATTACATTTTATGTTTTGCCGTTGATTTTATGTCAGAAGTTCGGTTCGGTAATATTGCCACCAACGGCAGTTTGTTTAATCATCTACTTTACCGTAAATTTTCTTCCAAAAACCACGTATATATTTCAATTATAAGCAAATTTAAAAACTATCTTTTCAAAATATGTTTTCGATGAGTTAGAAATATAAGGTCGTAAAGCAGCTTAAAATAGCTTGTGGAAATGAAATAGGGTTGTTTTGCTATAAACTAAATACGTATCAAAATAATTTAAAAGAGGTAAAAAGAAAGAATAAAATTAATTATTCAACTACCCATAACACAAATACAACGCGTACTATAACTGCACTTGCATCTCTATTAATATTTTAAACCCCATAATACATTTTATTGGCAACTGAGCTTCGGAAGCTTCATTCAACCTGCCAAAGGCAGTCAGGCACAGGATTAAATCAAAGCAGAGTTTTGTTTAATATCTATAGGTTAGTGGGTCGTTGTTCTTTTTTCTGTTTAGTCAATGGCCTTTTGAATTAATGCGTTTTTTAAAATCTTTTCTGTGTCCTGCACCATAAAGTATTAGTATTTTTTTGTCCGGGCTGTTTTTTATTAGGTTGATTAAATAATCGTTTCTATATTCAATAAAGATTTTATTGTATTGGCTTTTCGAGTAAAAAACATTTTTATTAAACTTCACGGTGAATGGCGTATGTAAATCCAAACTGTCTAAAATAATTTGTCCATTCACTTTTTCCCATTGATTGATAAGTTGCAAATAATTTACGTCAGCACGCAAATCTTTATCATCTGTCCCAAGATCAGAGTAAGAGGGTTGTTGTATATATTTTTTAAAAAAATTGCTTTCGGCATTTTCTTTATATGTCCCACTAAAACCTTTCAACTTTCTTACTTTTCTTCGGATTGTGTCTTTAAGTAAACTGTCTGTAGTAAAGTCCGTGCTAATTAGCTCATAGTAAACTATAAATCCCTTGTTTTTACTGTCTGTGACTATGCTTTTAACATTGTCATAAAATTTCTTTTTCCCTATATGGTGCATTGGCACGAATATAAGTTTTTTGTCGTCTATTGTATATGAATGTGTCTTTGCTTTCGTTTTGTTTAGTTCAATTAAACTATGTGCAATTTTACAAGAAGTAAGTGTCGAAATTATAACAGATATAATAAGTATCTTTTTCATTGTCTAAATTTAAATATTTGTTTCTGTCAAGGCGAAAAGTGTCTTTGGAAATGCTCGTCTTACAATGCCCGCTTACAGCAACCTGTGAAAAAACTCGTATTAATTAACGCAAGCTGTTTATTATTTATGAAATAAAAATACAAATAAAAACTGCTAAACATCTAAAGCTGTTCAAACGAACTCCGGAAGCTTTATTCATCACAAAATTAAATCAAGGCAGAGTTTGGTTTAATCCCTATAGGTTATAAGTTGTGGTTGTGGCTGCCACTCCCTACATCAAAACACTATCTATGCAATCCATGTTTCTAGGACGGGGTTGGGTGGGGTAAGCAATATGGACGTCATCAATTAAAATTCTGACCTTATACGAAGGCTATCACAATATGGTCGTCTAAACAATAGTTCATGCAATGTTGCAAGGAGTATTCTAGTGCAATAAGTAGAAAGTACAGCACCATTTAAATACTCCAATTTTACACAATAATTGTCAGAATTTGTTTGTCATGCTGCGGCTGTTTAAGCTGTTGGCTATGGGGCGTGAAATTTTAGAATTATTATATGGCATTTACCTTTATTACAATTGAAAAGATTCTATTTGATTTAGATAATTCTAGGTAATATTTTCCTAATATTTATGGACTAAAATTAATTGTAAACATCTTCTTAGAACTTCCATTCAGGCCAGCCAATGAACTATAACTTGTAAATCTCAACGATTTAAAAAAAATATTTTCAGGCAGGTCAATTTTTTTTACTAATTGATTGTTTTGATTTACTATGACAATTTTTACTTTTCCAGAATAATTATAGGTAACCCATATTAACTCGTCTTTATATAAACAGTCATAGATATAGATTTGCGGCACTCTTTCCTTTACAAGATTACTGTTTTCCAATTTTTCAATTGTCCTTTTAAAATCAAATGTTTTTGATGAATTTATGTTGTGAATGATAGGATAATTTTGGATAAAAAAGCTATTTTGATTAACTCCCATGTGCGTGTAATCATAATCAAATTTATTTGAAACGTATAAATCAGGTAGTTTAAAATTCTCAAACGATTCAAAAATTAAATTTTCTCTGAAAAATTTCCATTTCGATAATAGAAGATTTTCTGAATTGGTATTTTCTTTATAGATACCTAAATAAATTGAGCTATCCTTTATACAAAAAGAGTTAGAATCATCGAAAAAATATCTACTTTTTTGACTCATAGTAGAATCCTTTATATAATAGGCTTTTTCGATTTTATTTTCTATTATTTTAATCAAAAAATAGAAATTTTCTAAAATTGTGTCTTTTCTATCAATTATTGGATAACTTAATGTTGATGTGGCCCATACATCTTCACCATCCAATGAAATACTATTTAATTTGAGATTAGATTTACCATACTTTGCTAAAATTTTATCAAATTTAATGTATCTTATTGTGTCTAATTGTGCTAATTTACATAGGGAAAGGTTGAAATTCGGATTGGGCTTAAAAAATGTTTTAAATTCTTGGCTACTTTCATTAAAAACAAGCAATTTGTTTAAAAATGAATCAAAGATATACTTCTTTTCTTGATAAATTATTAATTCAGCATTTTTTGAAATCACGCTTCTAATTAAAACAGAATCAATTCTCAAATCCTCCGATTTTTCTGTTAAATGATTAATAATCGGTATTCGGTCATTGAGTTTGGTTAATGGAAAGCTAAATATCAATGTTGAATCAATAAAAAAATACACCATTGAATAAGATTCAGAACTTTCATTATTACTATAGTTTTTATCAGGCCTTAAAATCAGTGAAGGATTGTAATTTGAAAGAAATTCTGCAGTTACTGCACTATCATTAGAATTTCTATAAATGAAATATGTATTGATGTTTGAATTTAATTTTTCAAAAAGTTGTATATAAGAAATACAATTAATGCAATCTGTGGTTTTTAATTCTACTTTAAGTTTATACTCATTAGATAACACAAATTCAATATCCCCAAAAAGAATACATGTTAGAATCACAAAAAAATTGGCAATATTAAGTTGCATAAATTAGAAATTACATTGCATATACTTTAAAAAATATATGCAATGTAAATAAAAGAATTGAAATTATTCTGCAAGATAGAAAATTAATGAGGTTGTTTTATTATCTACTTTAGTCTCATAGGATTCGAAGTAAAAACTTATTTGCTTTTCCGCAGATTGAAACTGGGCTTTACCGGAATTAGATGAGGTTTTAATAATAGTACCACACTCACCACGCCCCTTGCAAGTTATTGTGATAGTGCCTTGACTAGGTGAAGGTCCGGTTGTTACATCAGAAAGTTTTCCACTAATTTTGATATCTGCAAATAAATTAAAAGAAGTGAGGCAGAATAATATAGAAAGTAAGTTTTTCATTTTATTTATTGTTTAAAATAATAATAGTTTCGAATTCATCTTCATTTTCAGCACCATTGTCTTTAATAGTGTATGAATTGCAAGTAAAAGTTTCAGTCCCATTTTCCGCAAAGACATCGACCCTGATAATTGCTGCACCGGAAATCCTTACACATTCTCCTTTTCTACCTTTGCATCTTACAATTGTGTCTCCAGCATCTCCTTGTGAAACACGAGTTCTTCCTTTTATAATAATGTCAGCAAACAGATTGGTCGATGAAATCATTAATAAGAATACTGCTAAAATTTTATTTTTCATAATACATTGAATTATATTAATGCCTACCTTGTATAACAGTTTTCGGCTTTTCTGTTTTCAAATAAATAAAATTATTTTCAAAATGCAACTAATTATATGGTTATAAATTATTACTTTAGCAGAATAAATTATTACAATGAAAATAGGTGCTAAAATTCAAAAAATGAGACAATTTAAGGGGATTAAGCAGGAATCTATTGCTCATAATCTTGGTCTTAGTCAGGCGGCATATAGCAAAATCGAAAGGAGTGAAACTGAAATGGACGCAGACAAGCTAAATCAAATTGCAAAAGCATTAGGATGTGAACCATCTGAAATATTGAATATTGATGAAAACCATTTAATTGTAAATACATTTAATAATCATTCAGAATCCAATACAAATTTTATTCAAAATCAATATCAAAGCGATAAAAATTTAATTTATTATGAAGATTTACTTGAGTACTATAAAAAAGAAATAAATCTTTTAAAAGAAGAAATAAATCTTTTAAAGGAAGAAATAAATAGGTTGAAATCTTAATAGTATAGTAAATCGTAATTCAATTGAGTAAACTGTATTTTAGAGTTTACATCTTTATTAAAATTGTAAATAGTACAGGTAATCATATTAGGGGCGTAAGCAGTGTAGGTCACAAATTATTAAAAGAGTTCACAGAATAATAAACTTTAAAATTAGAATGCGATTTGTAAAGATTGAAACGCACCACAACCATTACTTATAACGTCAGCCTGTGAAAAAACTTGTAGTAATTAACACAAGCTGTTTATTATTTTGAAATAAAAGTACAAATAAAAACTGATAAACATCTAAAGCTGTTCAATCGAACTCCAAGAAGCTTCATTCAACCTGCCAAAGGCAGTCAGGCACAGAATTAAATCAAGAAAGAGTTTGGTTTAATCCCAAAATGTAGTAGCCAATGGCTACTCTCTTTTAAAGTTTGTCAGCTCATAGTTTACGTTTCGTCCGCTTTCACTTGTTTGTTGTAAAATACCTTTTTTTATTAAGTCTTTAATATCTCTTAAAGCGGTGTCGGTAGATGTTTTGGCAATTTTTGCCCATTTTGAAGTTTGCAATTTACCTTCAAATCCGTCAAAAAGTTTGTTGATTATAAGGCGTTGTCTTTCGTTTATCGGAGTGTCTTCGTGCAATTTCCAAAATTCCGCTTTCTGCAATATTTTTTGCATGGTGCTTTCGGTAGAAAGCATTGCATTTTTCAGACAATGTAAAAACCAATCGAGCCATGCAGTGATGTCACCCGAACTATGTTGTACTTTTTGTAATACTTCGTAATACTGTTTACGCTCGGTCAAAATTTGACTTGACATACTGTAAAAACGTTCGCCACTATTTTCTGCACGAGCAAGTAACATATCGGTTATTGCTCGTCCAATTCTGCCATTTCCATCATCAAAAGGGTGAATGATGATAAACCAAAAGTGAGCAATAGCAGCTTTCAAAACCGGGTCGAGCGTGTTGTCGTTATTAAACCAATCCAGAAATTTGTCCATTTCTGTTTTTACCAATTTGGGTTTGACGGCTTCGTAATGCACCTTTTCTTTTCCCATTGCTCCCGAAACTACCTGCATTTTGCCTGTTCGGTATTTGCCTGTTTCTATTTCGTAAGGTCCGCTGTGTCCTGTTGGGAAAAGTGCTGCGTGCCAACCAAATAAACGCTTTTCCGTTAAAGGTAAATTAAAGCGTTGGGTAGCATCAAGCATCATTTCTACTATACCTTCAATATGACGACTACTTGGTACAAGTCCTGCCGTATTAATACCCAAACGCCTTGCGATGGACGAACGTACTTGGTCATAATTGAGCAATTCACCTTCTATTTCCGATGATTTTACAACATCTAAAGTTAATGCAGTAAGTGTAGCTTCTTCTTTGGCAGAAAACCCCAAAGCGTTCATTTGTCCGATGATTTTGCCTTGCATTAAGCGGACTTCACCAAAGACGGCATTTATGGCTTTGTCCTGCCAAGTGAAATCTGTCCAGTTTTTATGTTCATAAATGTATTTTGCCATTGCTCAAAATATAATTTGCGGTAAATATAGTGATTATTTACCGCAAATTTGCGGTGATTATTTTGTTTTTTCACCGCATAAAGAAAAATGTAACTTAAATATTGTCATCTTCATTTGTTGGAATATGTTTTTCCTTACAATATTTATCTACTTCTGTGTCGTTTTCAAAATATCTGTCGCAAAATTCATCCAATTCTTTTTCTGCTCCTGAAATGTACTTTTCACTTGCAGTCATTAGCTTTTCTGTTTGCTCGATAAACTTTTCAAATTTCTTATTCATTTTGCAAAGTTTGTCAATAGTCTTAAAGTCCAAAACACGAAAAACAGAAGGATAAAGCACTTTACTTTGATAAGGATTTGCGTTAAGTTCAATTATTCCGATACCAAAAGATTGATTTAGTCGTGCCATTTCTTCGTGTAAGCTGTCGCTAAATTCAAAAGCTACCAAATATCCGTAATTCGCCCAACTGGAATTTGAAACGGCTTGAAAAAAAGCTTTTTTAAGTTCACTATCGCTGTTAATTTCCCTTTTCAGTTCATATGAACTCAATTTAAAAGTATCAACACGGTTAATTGCTTTTAAAAAATTTTGACTTGCTTTTGTTTGTAGGTTCTGGAATTTAATGCCAACCATATCTGGATGTGTCCAAATTTGATTGTTATCTTTTCCGTTTGATTGTTCGTGAAAAATTGTTTTTGAGTAAGTGTCTGTATTTTTCAGATAACTACTCAAAAGTATGTGTAAATCCCGTTCTTCATACGTTTTGGACTTATTTATTTTGATTGGTTTTGCATTTTGAGTTTCTGTGTCGCCACTCAAAATGTCAATTCCAATATTTTGCTCGTTTTTTGTTAAGTAGTAAGAATACGTTCCACCATCTTGTTTGATACGCTTTACTCTTGTGTCGCCATTCCGAATAAAGTCGCCAAGTAATGCAGAAATAGTAGAAGCTGGTGTCTTAGCAGTTCCAAATTCGTAATAATTATTTTGAATTATATGTTTGTAAATCTCCATATAATTTGTCAGGCTATTTATTTCGTCTAAACTTTTTAAAATTGCTTCTTTATACTAAACCGCTAACAAGTAGCACAATATAACCAATCAAAATAACACATTGATTTAATATCCTCTTTTTCATTTTGCAAATCACACAAAGCAACTCCAAGTTGTTGATCAACTTCCTCAATTGAAT
>JADLFI010000009.1 GCA_020845635.1 Bacteroidia bacterium | reverse complement strand
TTTGCCCGTTTCGATATCTTCCAACGGGGTGCTTTCGGCCATCACCGCAACGTTCTGCTTTCCCTCGGCTCCCCGGCCACGTGTACCCTTGCCTCGCTCGATTTCCTTACTGGCCACCGAAAAGTAACCCTCATCCAGTTCTATCATCCCTTCCAGTGTATACCTTGCATCCCGGTTGCCCATCGCCCTGCGGAGTTTGTGTACCATCGCCCATACCGGTTCGTAACGCTTCAATCCTAATTGCTTCTGGAGTTCGTTGGTGGAGAATCCCTTTTTTGTGCAACTCATCAGGAACATCGTTTTGTACCACACCAGAAACGGCAGCTTGGAGCTCTCCATGATCGTACCGCTGCGCAACGAGGTGCGGAAACGGCAACCTTTGCATTCATAACTCCATTTACCCTGTAACCAATAATGGGAAGTGCCCCCGCATCGCTTGCAGACAACCCCTTCCTTATCACGCTGCTCCTTGAAATGCAAACGACAATCTTCCTCCGAACCGAAATGAGCCGTAAAACTGAATATGTTCATAATCCCTGCTTTTTGAGCGCTAATATACTAAAAATATTAGGTGTGTTTGCGGAGAATCAGATAAATTTATTTTGGATTTTTCGTATAATTCACCACAAGAAATAATATTTGTTAAATAAAGTTTATTGTCTATTATTTCGTATATCGCTTGATATCCTCTCCAACAATTTGTTGAAACCCCAATATTTTCAGAGCTTCTGAAACTTAACCCAAAAAGTTTTTCTTCATTTGGATTTTTCTTTTGTAAAAATTGTTCTAAAATTAAATTATACGTTGGTATAGTGTCACCTTTATAAATGATATAATCCGGAATTTGTGGACTTGCAAAAATTCTAATTGCAAACAAGATAATAATTAAGAAAAGTGTTTTATGCAGTACTTTCATTTGACATTTCTGCTAACGGTTTGCAACCTTGCGTTAGTTGCCGATTGCGTAGTGTTAAACTGTCAGCCAAGATAGATAAAAATGCGGAAACTAAAGTTTGAACATAGTTTGTTAACGGCAATTACGCAAGATTGCTGTTATAGGCTGTGGTTCTTCTCGCGCGACCTGTCACCCGTTGTCTATGTTGGCTATTTGAGTAATTAAGTAAGAGGCTTGTTGTTAATTTAATTTTTGTACGTTGGCCGTATTTGTCTGGGCGGAAAAGGCAAGCTCTTTGTGTAGTTTAGCTTCGCTGATTTTTGCTTCATTCGGCATAACTCAAACAAGTTTGATTCTGCGCTCATTTATCGCAAAAATTGGGTTTAGCAGGGGTTTGTGTGGCTACGCAATGTGCTTGACTTTTGCATGGGAGTTTTTGCGAAATTGTCAGCTAGCTTTATTGATATACGAATAAGGATTTAAACCTGTCTAAGAACAGTTTTTCCAATAAATTTTTGTCGTCCAAAGCAATGGTCGCTGTCCCCGAAAGTCCATATCGAGGTTGAATGTTTTTTTGATACGTAGTTGTCAAGCGGCTGTCAATAGCTATTTGTACTAAGTACATATTTACATTTCCTTCATTGGTCTTAACTTCTTGGGGTGTTTCAGCTATTGTTTTTACTTGTCCTTCAGCAACACCAAATTCCTCAAAATTGTAACTGTCGAATTTAAGAATAGCACGTTGTCCGATGGATATTTTACCAAAGTTTTGTTGTGGTATCAATACTTCACAAAGCCAGTTGCTATTGTCAGGGATGATATATAAAAGAGGTTCACCTGCCTGAAAATTTAGTCCTACAAAAATATTTTTATGCATTGAAATAGTTCCATCGAAAGGAGCTATAAAAAGGTACTTAGATTTCCAGTCTGCAATAGCAGCTTTGAGTACGGAATAACTTTGTAAAAAACTATTTTTTTGTTGTGCTATATTCTTTTCCAATGTCAGCAGTTGTTGTTCAATGTCGTTTATTGCTGTTTCGTTGTTCAATAAGTTTTGTTTCAAATTACTTAAACTCAATTTTCGCTGTAGTCTTGCCGACTCTGTGTTTCGCAATTCAGTTTTGGTAATACTTCGCTGTTTATCCAATATAGAGTCAGCTTGCCAAGTTTCGTTTGCAAGTGCATACTCACGCTCATAAATTTGTTTTTGATTTATTAGATTAAAGCGTGTTTGCATTAAGTTATTAAGTCGTTTGTTGATGATGTTTTTTTCTTGCAAATACTGTCCGCTTGTTAATGCTAAGTATAACTCATTATTGCTTTTTTTAAACTGTTCATAAACTTGTTGTATTTCCCCCAAATGATGAAACGATTCTGTTCCAATATATTTAAGGTTGTCAAGCAAGTTACTGTCACATAATAATTGTATGTGTGTTAGTTCAGTTTCAAGTTGGTTAACATCCTTTTCATCTGCCACACTTTCCAAAACCAGTAAGACATCACCTTTATTTACTTTTGTTACGTCATTTATATTCTTTTTTACAATTCGACCATTTACTTTAGCTACCATGCTTTTAGGCGGATTGCTGCTGCTTAATACAAATTTTCCTTCAAGCGTATCGGGTGCTTTGATGAAGTATAAACTAACTAAGATCGCAAAGCCGAGTAGAAATAAAAAAGTCATGCCATAACGGAGCATAAAACTTAATTTGCGTTTCAGCAAGTAGTTTATATTGTCGTTGTGCTTGTATAATTGTTCGCCTTCGCTCATTTTAATTTCCTAACTCCAATTGATTTTTAACCAACTCATAGTACTTGCCTTTAGCGGTAGTAAGTGTTTGGTGGTTTCCTGTTTCCATTATTTTCCCGTTTTCCATCACAATAATTTGGTCGGCATGTTGCACGGTACTTAAACGGTGAGCAATAACAACTACAGTTCTGCCTGTAAAAAAAGAGTTTAGGTTGTCCATAATCTTACGCTCGTTATTTGCATCAAGGCTGCTCGTAGCTTCATCTAATAATAAGTAACTTGGTTGTTTATATACCGCTCTTGCCAACAAAATGCGTTGCTTTTGCCCCATGCTCACTTGTGTGCCATCATTCCCAATTTCTGTTAAATAACCATTGGGTAATGTGGTAATAAAATCGTCAATATTGGCAATTTTACCTGCTTGTATAATGTCACTCATAGCTACGGGTAAACCAGCAGCAATATTCTCAGCTATAGTGGTGTTAAATAGTTTTCCGTCTTGCATTACTACGCCACACTTATCTCGCCAATGGCCATGATGTAAATTGTTGAAATGTGTTGCCCCCAAATAGATATTTCCTTTCTTTGGTTCGTAAAATTTCATCAGCAATTTGAGCAAGGTTGTTTTTCCGCTACCACTTGCGCCTACTATGGCAGTAATTTTTCCTGCTGGTATGGTAAAACTAATATCATCTAAAACAGGCGAAAGCCTTTCGCTACCATAAACAAAACTTACGTTTTCTATAATAATAGGTTCTTGTTGGGGTATATCATTTAACAGGTTAAGTGAAGTATCAGTTTCATCTTTTTGCAATACCACATCACCAATCCTGTCCATACCTATTTTGGCTTGCTGTAATGAATTTACCAACCCATACAATTGCTGAATGGGTGCATTTAATTGACCAATAATCATATTGATGGCAAACATGCCTCCTAAACTTAAATCGCCATTGATAACGGCTGTTGCCGATGTGAAGCTGATTAAAATACTAGTTGCTTGACCCAACATGCTGCCACCAATACTTTGAAACTGCCCAACATTCAAGTTGATAATTTTTTGTTTGTATAAGTTGGCTTGTATTTCTTCCCATTGCCAACGGTGCTGCTTTGCGCTGTTGTTTATTTTTATTTCCTGAATGCCTTCAAGCATTTCTATCACCTTGCTGTTTTCTTTACTGCCTAAGTGAAACATTTTATAATCTACCTTTTTGCGCCAAGCTAAAAACAAGTATGTCCAAATAAATCCTAAAACAGCACCAATAGAAAATATAAGCAGTATACCCGGATGATAACCACCAAGTAAAACAACCAGTATAGACATATTGAGCAAAGAGAAAACTGTACCCAATGAACTAACCGTGAGTAAACTTTCTACCCGCTTATGGTCGCCAATGCGTTGCATTAAATCGCCTGTTACGTGGCTATCAAAAAAAGGTATGGAAAGGTTGAACAGCTTATAAAAAAAGTCAGAAACCATGCCCACATTGATGCGTGTACCCAAGTGCATCAGTATTTTGGTTTGAATAAACTGAATGAGTATGCCGCCTGCAAATACCGCCAACTGTGCCATCAATACCAACTTTACCATGCTTTGGTTGTGCATGTTAACCCCTTTGTCAATCATCGCTTGAGTAAGCATGGGGCTTGCTATTGTAATAATACTACTTAGCAACATTCCTATCGCCAGTTGAACAAAATAACTTTTATAAGGCTTAAAATAATGCAGCAAATAATTGATGCCTAATTTCTTTTGTTCTCCATCATCTTGCTCACGACTAAAAAATTCAGGTGTGGGTTCTAAAATTAAAGCATATCCTTGTTTCTTACTTACAGAATTATTGTCAGCCTCCTCTTGGTTTTCCCCTTTAATTAAATTTTCAATAGGAATAGCCCAGTGCTCAAGTAGTTCTTGTTCGGTGAGTTTTAATAACTCCTTGGCGGGGTCGGCAATATAAAATATGTTGCTTCTAAACCAGTTGTGTTTATAATCATATAACACCACGAAATGATTTTTATCCCAATGCAAAATACTTGGGTGGCTTTGAGCTACTTCTTTCAGTTTTTCAATATCTATTTTTACACCAATGGTTTTAAATCCTATTGCTTCGGCTGCTTCGCTAATTCCCAACATACTAACACCTGTTTTGATAATATGGCTTTTTTCGCGCAGGTAGTCGATATTATAGCTGCGCCCAAAATATTGGGCAATCATTTTAATGCAAGCAGGGCCGCAGTCTTTTAAGCCTAATTGGTGGTAAAAAGGGAAGTTCACAAGACAATAATATGCTTTTATGGCATAATATAAAACAAAGTAGTTACTTATTTTTCTTTACATTCATTGAGTCTTTATACTCTTTGTTTAGCTCAATTAAGAAATCAAGTTGCTTATCTTTGGATGCTATACTGTTTCGCAAAAATTGATTTTCTTGTTTTAAATATAGTAGAAAATCATTTTCTAAATCTTGTTTTTGGGTGTTAATTTCAATCTCATTTATATCGGTTAATAAATTGTTTACACTCACTTTATAGAACTTTGCAATAAGTTCTAAACGGTCAGCACTTAAATTACGGACACCCCGTTCAATTCTACCATAGCTAGTTGTATCTATTCCTAAATACTCAGCTATTTCTTGCTGTGTGATACCGTTTTTTTTTCGTAATGTTTTTAAGTTTTCTTTTAAACCCATACTTTTTTTAATGGGCATAAAATTATAGTGCTGATAAGCAAATACATAGACCGTAAAGGCATTTTAAAATGCTTTAAAAGCATAAGTAAGTTTGGATTTGAGAAATAGTCTCTTAAAATTTGTTATACAACAGTTTACAAATACTCTAATTGTCAATTGAAGGTTTAGCTGCTGTGAAGCACCGCCCCCATGTCGTGAGACGCAACCCGCCTTTGCCTGAAAATTTTAGTGTTACGGACTGAAATTTTTTTACTTTATTTTAACCTAAAGTTTTTAGCAGGTTTTGAATTACAAACCGCACAAAAAATGAAAAAAATTCAATTAAACAAAAAATCATTAAAGCAGTTGAATCAATTAGAAATGTCAGCTATTAGAGGTGGAGAGCAAGTAGTTTCAAGTCAGGCAACCGATATGAATATATCTTGTTGTGAGACAAAATGTGGTTCTGCATTACTCCCAGAAGGGACAGAAATGGTAGAACAAGGTAGCGTAATTTATTTTACATTGCCAAATGGCTATCAAACATTTACGGGAGGGTACACAGAAAATGGAACATATATTCCAGAGTGGAATGGTGGAATACCGACAGTTGGGTAAAACAAAGTAGCCGCTGACGCGGCTATTTTTTTGGATAAATAATACAATAGACTAATGGATGAGGACAGAATTAAACATAACATATATTTAATTGAAAATCGAATTAGAGAATTACTGTCTCAAATACAAAGTCCTGGCTTATTAAATGGTAAATGTGGTGTCTCTCTTTTTTATCTATACTTATGGATGTATACTAAAAATGAGGATTATAGAGAAATGGCTATTAATATTCTAGAAGATTCAATTGAGAATATAAACTTTGATAACATTAATTTCTCGCTTAGTACCGGATTAACTGGAATAGCTTGGACTGTTGAGCATTTTAATAGAAATGGTTTGATAGAAACTAATGGAGCAGAGGTATTAGGCGACTTGGAGAATGATTGCTTTAGAGTTTCTTTGAACTTACTGCGACATGAGAATTTTGATTATCTACATGGCGGGCTAGGTTACGGTATTTATTGTATAGAAAAGCCGCATTCAGAGGAAAAAATCAAAACATTATCTCAAATAGCTCAAATAATTATTGAGCATTCTTGCACTACATCATTTGGGCGCACATGGGAAGCTAAATTTAATAAAAGAAATGCAAACAGTGTAGAATATAACTTAGGAATATCGCACGGGATTCCATCAATTATTTATTTTCTTATCAAAGTACAGCCATTTATAAAACAGAATAATTTTGTTGAAGAAAGCATAACGTGGTTAAAAAGCGTTTTTTATAAGGATAATATTAATTCGAAAATACCCGAAAGGATTATAGACGGGATAAAGATCCCACAAGTTAGCAAATTAGCTTGGTGCTACGGTGACTTAGGGGTCAGTACATCTCTTTTGTACGCAATGGCTAATCAAAATAACTACAATGATTTTTTAAGTATATGTTTAAATACAATTAAGAGAATAAATCACGAATATTTAGCAAGCATGGAATCGGGTATATGTCATGGTGTTTCAGGATTGGCATATATGTATAACAAATTATATAATTTATCAAGTAACACTTCTTTTAAAGTGGCATCAGACAAATGCTTCAATTTTTTATTGGAAAATGAAAATATTAATTCCGAGGATGTCTCACTTCTAGACGGACTAAGCGGAATTGGATTAAGTTACCTTTCCGCCCTTTCAAATAAAAAAGCAAGCTGGGATAGAGTATTACTTTTATCTTAAACAAAATGAATAAAAATAATTTATTGCCATTTAATAAAGTCATTTTAAGGATGCCTTATTATGAGTGGAATATGATTGAAAATATCAAACAAACAGATGATTTAGCAGCAAAACTTATGACAAATGCTGTTTTTATGGAAGCGATAATGATTGCATCTCCAGCTTTATATAATCAAGCATTGAGGTTTATAAATAATGAACTAGATGAAAAAAAGATGGCTAGGGTAGTGATTAGTCTTTATAAGTATTACGTAAGAATGACTACTAGATGCACCCCTTTCGGAAAGTTCGCAGGATGCTCTGTAGTAAACTTTGGTGAAAAAACAGATATAAGAAGAATTAAAGAAAACCCATTTTGCACTAATAAAATACGCTTAGATGCCATATGCAGTTTTAGATTAGCAAAGAAAATACTTAACAATCCGGGATTAAGAAAGCGTCTTCGTTTTAAAGCAAATACAAGTCTTAAACTTATAAATGAAAACTACCAGTATATAGAACATAGGAGCGAAAATAAAAAATTTAGATATTATCATGTTGCAGTTGAAAATAGCGTGTTTTTATCAGAAGTAGTTAAACTATCACAAGAATATTGCTTTTATAACGACATAATTAAGAAGTTGATTTCACTAGGTTTAGATGTTGATGATTCTTGCTCTTTTCTAGATGAATTAATAAACGAACAAATATTGTTATCTGAAATTGAGTTAAACCTGACAGGAATAAATCATCTTGATAATATTATTACGTTCTTAAAAAACACGGAGGATGAGTTAAAAAAAGAAAATGCAGTAGATGAAATTTGGCAATTATATAAAGAAGTATTGTTAATTTCAGATTTATTATGTCAATATGAGGAGGCTGTTTGTGAGAAGCAGCGCGTTAATATACTGCAAACGTTACAAAAACAATTAACCGAACAAAACCTTATTGATGCCGATGAGCCTTTTGTTCAGGTTGATACATATTTTGAGTTACAACAATCAACAATTAATAAAAAAACTATTGATGATGTAAAAGATGCCTATCATGTATTGAGCAAAATTTTCTTTGATGATTATAATGACCATTTTAAAGCATTTAAAGAAAAATTTGTACAGCGGTATGACGAAAGGGCTGTATCCTTAATTAATTGCTTAGATGTTGAAACAGGAATAGGATATAAGGAAGCGGATGCGCATGATGATATAGCTCCATTGGTAGATGATATTGTTATAAATGGTAACCGGAGATATAAATTTGAAAAAGCAGACTGGACAGATTTTGATTCTATGATATTAAGCAAATACATAGAGCATATTAAAAACAATACACAACAGATTGAGTTAATGGATCAAGATATTGAGCTCCTAAACTTAGGGAAGTATCCTATGGCAAATACCTTTTCAGCAATATTCAGTATTGTTAATGACAGGGGAAATGACAAGGTATTGCTAAACACTATCAGCGGTTCAAGTGCAACAAATCTATTAGGACGATTTGATTATTTACATTCAGAAATTAACGGACTGATTACAACAATTCAAAAATTTGAGAAAGATCTTAATCCTGATAAACTTATTACAGAAATAATCCATAATCCTGCTGAAATCAGGCAAAACAATATCTTAGTACGAAACAGAGATTACGAATATGAAACGCCATATCTCGGTAATTCATTGTTGCCTGAAAATAAACGCCTAGAAATAGCTGACATGATGCTTCAATACATAAAACAGGAAAACAGATTGATTTTATTTTCAAAAAAGCATCGTAAAGAGTTACTGCCAAGACTTAGCACAGCGCATAACTTTACAAGTCATAATCTGTCCCTCTATAGTTTTCTTTGCGATATGCAATATAACGGAACGAAAAGATTTATGTCTTTTGGCTGGGAAACAATGAGAAAAGAATTGTCTTTCAGACCTCGTGTAATCTATAAAAACATTATTCTGTCTTTGGCATCATGGAACTTAGACAACTATCAGATTCGCGATTGCGAAAACGCCTACAAGAACAGAAAAAATATAGATGAATGGATAGCATCCCATAAAATAGCACGAAGATTTAGTTATGTAAAAAATGATAACAGACTGCTAATAGACATTGATATTCCTCTTTCGCTTGTACTTTTTCTAAATGAAATAAAATCAGAAGAAAGAGTAATTCTTGAAGAATATATTGAACCCTCAAAATCAATCGGTAGCGCAAACGAGATTGTAATCTCGTTTGCCAATTCCGCACGAAAACAAAGTCAGAAAATACCAAAAATAAGCCGTTTCGGTGATACGCCTGCAAATATCTCTTGTCATATAGGAACAGAGTGGTTGTATTTTAAACTATATTGTGGTATAGCTTCAAGCGATGAAATAATCAATGAAGCTATTTTCCCATTAATAGAAACAAATTTATCTGATGGACTTATAAATTCTTTTTTCTTTATACGGTATAACGAAGGTGGTTATCATATCAGGTTGCGATTACATAAATCCGATAAGTTTGATTTCAATATTTTCATCAAAGATTTTAACTCTGTGTTGCAATCATTCAGGAATACCGGTCAGGTGTATAATGTTGAAATGGATACATATAACAGAGAAATTGAACGTTACGGAGGAAATGAACTAATGAATATATCGGAACAATTATTCTTTCATAATTCATTGGCTATATTAAAAATACAGAAAATTATAAATACTCACCCCAATGGGGTAAATTTAAGGTGGCTGACTTCTATCCGTCTGATTACTGTATTTTTAGATACTTTAAATATTCCAATGGCTAACAGGTTAATTATCTTTGAGCATTTGCGTAATTCATTTTATTCAGAGCTTAACGGAACGAAAGAAACTAAGGAAATATTAGATCAAAAATTTCGTACTTATAAAAATGAGATTAATAATATAATTAATAACAATTTTGAGGGGGAATTGGATGAATGTAACGTATATATTGATGAATATAAAAATTGTTTGTCTGATTATATTTTGCCGATATATCAGCTAATCAAAACTTCCCATATTACCATTGAAGATTTTATTATCAGTCATATTCATATGCATATAAACAGAAGTTTTATTTCAAAGCAGAGAAAACATGAACTTGCAATTTATGATATTTTAGCTCGATACTACAAGTCAATAATGTATAGAAAAGATGAAAAGAACAGTATTTAATTTTCTCATTTGTGGATGTATTTCTTTACTTCTGCTACTAGCACCAATTTATAGTTATAGCTCGCCAAAGCAAGCACAATCTGTTTCTGAGAAAGGTCTACATAATATTTCTGTATTTAATAAAGTGTACGGTTATGTTCGTCATTTTAGCCCTACACTAGCAGTTGATACTTTTTATGGCTGGGAGGATTTGTTAATAACATATTTGCCGCTTGTAGAAGCTGCAGAATCTGACCTAGAATTGTGTAATATTATTAAAACGTGTTTTATTCAGCTAGAGCCAAATCTGGTTGTAAACCCATTTGACAAGAAAAACCAATCAAATAAATTAGTTTCAACACAATGCAATAGTTTTTATGTTCATCGTTACAGCAAAGGATGGGGTAATCGCAATGAAAACACAACCAACATGAAGTTTTTATATACCTCTAAAATTGAAAAATGTAGTACCAATCTTAATTTGTATAAAACCACTTACGAAAATATTTTTATTGCAATGCCCCTTACAGCTTGTGTAAGTGACAGCACTTATAAGTTCTACAACACAAGCAGCGAATTTGACCCGAAAGCAAAAAAAGGCAAATATAGCATCAGTAATAAATATGTGCGAATGGGCATTATTATGGAAGTGTGGAACGTGCAGGAATATTTTTATCCTTACATGGAAGAAATGAAAATTGACAATGAAGCTATTTTTAAAAAATATTTAAAAACAGTGTCAGGTGAAATGAACGAACAACATTTTTTTGAAACGCTCGAATATTTTGGCGCAGAATATAAAGACGGGCATGCAGGGTTTATGCCTTATGCGCCAATGGCTGAGTGGCCCGATTTTGTACCACCATTAAAAATTCAGTTGATAGAAAATAAACTAATTGTAACCTATGTTGCTGATACCCTAAAACACCTGATAAATATTGGCGATAAAGTCACAAGCATAGATAATATTTCTGCTATGGATTTCTTCAAAAAGAAGCAGCAAAAAATCTCATCTGCAACACAAACATGGAACAAATACACTGCGGAAAGCGAATTGCTCATAGGATACAAAAAAACTTTCGTGAAATTAGATTTATTGCAAAATGGCAAAAGAAAAACACTTTCATTAATCAGAAATGTTAGTGCAAGGACAAATGATGCCAATGCTAACAAAATACGTCCTGAAATTTATGAAATCAAAAAGGATTACTATTATGTAAATTTGTGCTACCTTTCGGATTCTTCATTTAATTACATCTCTGAAAATATTTTGCCTAAGGCAAAAGGCATTGTATTTGATTTTAGGGGTTATCCATATCCTGTAAAGTATAGTTTTTTGCAACACTTAGCAAGCGATACAATTTTTCCTCCTGCATGGACAGTTCCTGTTAAAACATATCCCAATCAGAATGATATAAAACGAGATACTGTTAATGCATCGCATTGGATACACGCCCCTTTGTTGCCAAAATATACCGAAAATATTGTATTTCTTGTTAATGGTAGGTGTATAAGTGCAGCAGAAAGTTTTCTAGCAATAATTGAACACTATAAATTCGGAAAAATAGTTGGCGAACAAACTGCGGGAACAAATGGTAATATAAATTCATTTATTGTTTTCGGGCTGTATCAGTTTTGGCATACACAAATGTACACCCCCAGATATGACGGAAGTCAGCATCATGGTGTTGGAATTATTCCTGAGGTACAAATAAAATCAGCAACTTTGCAAGATGTATTAAATGGTAAAGATCAATTTGTGATAAAAGCAATAGAGCTGTTAAGATAACAAATGAGAAAATTATTTACATTCTGCTTATCGATTTTGTTATCTAATTTAGTGGTTTTTGCCCAGAAATCTATTTCGTTGAAAGAGTCAATTCAACTCGCCCAACAAAACAGCATAAACGCACAACTCAATAAAAATAATTTAGAAATTGTTAGTCAAACTTATCGCTTGCAGCGAGCGCAATTATTTCCGCAGGTAAACCTTAATGCTAACCTACCGGGTTACAATAACAGCATAACCAGTGTTACCCAACCCGATGGAACGATAAAGTTTACCACTGTTGAGCAAGCGTTCAGTAATGTAGGTATTAGTCTTAGCCAAAAAATTGCAGCTACTGGTGGTACATTCACCGCTAGTAGCAATATCAATAGAT
>JADLFI010000008.1 GCA_020845635.1 Bacteroidia bacterium | reverse complement strand
GAGAGTTGCTCTCCAGCAGAGCTCTTTTCTGTTTCTTGATAAGCACAACGAAAATAAATTTAATTTTGTATATTTACAACCTGTCCTAATTATGGGAGGGTTACGTTAGTGATGCAATTCAAAAGCACGGTTATTCTTTAAAGTTCAATTTCAAAGGACTAAAAGATGAGTTAGATGAATTTAAAGCAGAAATAGAGGAAGAAACGAATTTCGTAAAAGACACAAGAGTTGAAACACTTGTAAATGCAAGAAACGATTACTTTGAAATAGTTGGTTTCAACAATGAAAACAACCTTATAAGTCAGATTGATTTCAATAGTTTAACAAATAACAATAAATTAGTTTATCTTATTAATCAAAATGTTTATGGCCGACAAGCTAATCGACACAATGCTTTCAATATAAGAAAGGGAAATTCAAAATTTATCATCTTCATAAATGACCAAGAGTACAAACTAAAAACAACTATCGAAGGGGAAAAACGTCAGATAACTAAAAAACCACACAAAAAGGTTGAAGAAGATTGGGACAATAGAATTGCAAACTATCTTGAAGTAACAAATAATCAAAAAGAAGAACTTGAAACTTATAGAACCAAGGACTTACAGCAATTGAGAACTAATCTATTTGTCAATACTGAATTAGCCAACATTGTAGAAAGTCACTTGACTTCGACAAAAAAAGAAATTGAAAAATTTGAAGTTGAAATCCGCAAAATTCAAAACGACTATAAAATATTGAAGAACGAAGAAATAATTATTTCATAATGAGACGAGATACTTTTGATAGATTTATTAACTTCGGTTTCATTGGCAATAAAGATTCAAGGGAGAAAATTGCTAACGCAATTTTTTCCCAGTTGCTAAAGGAATCCGAAAAAGGCATTGACTTTGCCAATGCTGATTCTGATAATTTTGGAACTGCTATTGACGAGATTCTTTCCTATCCTACAATGAAAGAATTATGCTCTGAAGACCCTGAACTTGCAGAAAAGATAACTCAAGAAATTCTTGATTTTGTTAACAAGACCAAAAAGCAACTAAGCAAGACTTCAAATCCATTTGAAGAGGAAATAGAACTAAAAAACGAATTTGAGCAAAGCGAGAAATCGGAATTTAAAAGTAAATGGGATAAAGTAAACCCAATCATTAAAGATATATACGACAAGAAAGATTTTGATACCACTTTCTACGAAAATGAGTTTAAAAGAAGTTTGGACAAAAAAATCAATATCGATAAAGACAAGCCAAGTTTTGAAAGTGTAAAAGAACATTTCATTGAAGAGTGGGACGAATTGCTTATTAAGAAGCAGATAAAATGGGAGCTTGAACAAATAGAAACCGAGAGAAAAAAATTTTGTGAAGAACTATACAAGCGTATTGAAGAACTAAAAAAACTACAAGAAGTACTTGAGCCATTCACAATAGTATTAGGACGGATTTGGGAAATGAGCAAAGGTAATTGGCAAAGTGTAAATTTTGATATTCTGAAAAAATACGCTGAACTTTTGCAACGAGATAAGTCGCTGAAAGAACTTGCCGAAATGCTTGGTAAAATGCAGCAAGCCGAAAAAGAATTTGAAGAAGAAATGTTTGCAAACATTCAACTCAAACCCGAATGGAAGGTGGAACACGCAAGTAAAGCCGACTTAATCGGAATACACGAAAGCGATGATTTGAGTAGTTTACTTCCTTCGGAAACTGCTTTACTTGCCAATGAATCAATGCAATTTGTATTCTATAAAAAGTATGCTGAAAAGAAATTACAAACATTCGAGTATCAAGCAAAAATGCTTTCTTACCGAGAAGAGGAATATCAAGATAAGCGACAAAAGGAAAAAGAAGAAGCAAAAGGACCTTTTATCATTTGTGTTGACACAAGTGGCTCAATGCACGGAACTCCTGAAATAGTTGCCAAAACTCTTTGCTTTGCTATTCTAAAAATCGCAATTCGTGATAATCGAAAATGTTATCTAATTTCATTTTCGACAGGAATTGCAACTCTTAACCTAACAGATTTAAAGAACTCAATTGATAAAATTATATCCTTTCTTTCAATGAGTTTTCAAGGTGGCACAGATGCAACTCCCGCAATGAGAGAAGCTCTTAGAATGTTAACAACAGAAGATTATAAAAAGGCCGATGTGATAATGATTTCGGACTTTGTAATGTCAGCATTTGATAAAACAACACAAGACCAAATTAAATCAGCCAAAGACAACAAAACTAAATTTCATAGTTTGGTAGTTGGTAATAGTCAGAATCCTGCGACAATTAAGGACTTTGACAATAATTGGTTTTACGAACTAAATAATCCAAACAGCGTATTGACGCTAGTAAAAAACATTAATGAACTATGACGACAAGAAAGAAACACATCTTATAACAAGTAAGACTTAAACGCATCATAGCGGAGTTGTGGTTTAAGTTTTTATTGGCAGAAGTAGAGCGGTACCGTTCTGTAAGCTTCCCCGAAATTGGGCCAAACATAATAAGACAAAAGCTATAGAAATATTTAACCAGGATATAAGACCCAACTTAACATTTTCTGTTTCAAACTGGCGAAGCGCAATAATAAAGCTATTGGGATTAAATTTTTATTTATTGCTAAAGAAGTAAAAGAATAAATATTTTAAATGCAACTAAAGTAGTACTATCAAATTACGGTTACTTTATAGCCGGCTTTTTGAAGTGTTTCTGCGATTATACTACGGAAATCTCCTTGTATAATTATTTCTCCCTCCTTAACGCTCCCTCCTGCCCCACACTTGTTCTTGAGCATTTTACCAAGAGTGTCCAAGTCGGCTTTTTTGCCAATAAAACCGGTAACTAGTGTAACTGATTTTCCGGCTCTGTTTTTTTTATCCAGCAAAACTCGAAGTTTTTGTTTCTCCGTGGCAAGTGTTTCTGTTTCTTCAGTTTCTTCATACTGATAATTAAAGTTGGGGTTTGTACTATAAACCACATTAACCATATTCTTGTTTTTTTTGCTCATAGACATAAAAAGATTATTCAGATAAAATAATTCTAACTGCTAAAGGTAATACTTTAATATGAACCGGTGAATGGAGAATTACCGCCTCCCCGTCAATATGCCATTGAACGGACTCGGAGTATATGGTGCATTGCTCGGTTTCAATAGCAATTACACGTTTCTGTGTATCAATTTTTTTTAAGAATAATTGAATGGTATAAAAAGGCAACAAGTACCAAGCAATAGGTTTTATCAAAATTAAATTCATCTTTCCATCATTAATCCTGGCCTTTGGAGCAATTACCACATCATTCCCAAACTGATTGCTATTGGCCACTGACAGGATAAATGTACTTTCTTGCATATTAAATTCCTGCTCATTGTTTCTATAATGAATTTTTAAATGAATAGGTTTATAGGAGATAATATTCTTCAAAACTGTTTTTACATAGCCCCACAAACCACGGTTGGCCAAATGATGAAATCGGTGGGCAACTAAAGCATCAAATCCTATTCCACTAACATTAAAAGAGTAAGTGTCATTAATCTTTAGGGCATCAATGGCTTTTTGTTTTCCGGTAAAAGCAAGCGCAACAGCATGGTTAATTTGTAGTGGAATATTTAAAAAACGCGCCAAGCCATTACCTGAACCTGTAGGAACAATGGCCAAAGGGATTGAGTTTGTAATTAGTGCTTTTAATATTTCATTCATTGTTCCATCGCCTCCTACCGAAACAATGGTTTTGTATTTATCTTTCGGAATTGTTTGAGCTATCTCGAAAGCATGATTGGCATAGGCTGTATAAACAATCTCAACCGGAGTTTGAAATTTTGAGGCATTGTCTGTAATTATTCTTTCCAAATTTTGAGGTGCGCCTTTCCCCGCCTTTGGATTAACAATAAATAATATAAACTTTTCGGAATTCAAGGTGTTATTTATTTTTTAGTGCCAAAGTCAGCCATAATAAGCCGGTTAAAGCAGCAAATAATGAGGTAATCATAATGATAATTTTAGACGAGTCAATCAGAATCTTATCGTCAAAAGCAAGTATAGTTATAAAAACCGACATCGTAAAACCTATACCACTTAATATTCCAACTCCAACCATTGAATTCCAGTTAGCTCCTTGGGGCAATACAGCCCATTTTAGCTTTACCGAAATAAAACTAAACAATAAAATACCAATAGGCTTTCCGAAAAACAAACCGGCTGCAATGCCATAAAAGAGGGCATTGGGCGAATGTTCAAAAGACCGGGCATTGATAAGTATAGCAGTGTTTACCATTGCAAACAGTGGCATAATAAAATAAGTAACCGGAAGGTGTATAGCATGACCTACTTGTAGTAAAATAGATTCGCCCTTTTTGTGATGAAAAGTAGGCAAAGTAAATGCCAGTAATACACCTGCAATGGTTGAGTGTACACCTGTTTGATATACCGTAAACCATAACACACCACCCAAAATTAAGTAAACAAAGGTGTAGTTAACTTTTAACTTATTAAGTAATAATAAAATAATAACCACCCCTAAACTTAACAAGGCATACATTAAATTAATGCCACTGCTATAAAACAAAGCAATAACTATAATAGCACCTAAATCATCAATTACCGCCAAAGCAGTTAAAAATACCTTTAAGGCTATAGGCACTCGGTTGCCAAGAAGGGAGAGTACACCAAGGGCAAATGCAATATCAGTTGCCATAGGAATTCCCCAGCCATGTTGAGCAATATTTCCATGGTTAAATAAGTTATATATGAATGCAGGAACAAGCATTCCACCAAATGCAGCGGCTAAGGGTAGTACTAATTTTTTACGGGTACTTAATTCTCCAATAATAATTTCACGTTTAATCTCTATCCCTACCAATAAAAAGAAAATGCACATCAACACATCGTTTACAATAAACTCAATGTTTGCATTAATGCTTTTGAACCATAAATTAAACTGATACTCTTGATGCCAAAAATGTGTGTAATGGGAACCAACAGATGAGTTGGCCAATAATAAACTAATAACCGTACAGGCAATAAGTAAGAAGCCTCCAAAAGATTGAGAGTTTAAAAATTCAATCAGAAAAGAATAATACTTTTTTCTTAATTCTGACTTTATTTTCTTAATCATACCAAATCAACACTTATATCTCTATAATAAAAATATTTTAATCTTCATGCCCTTTATTGGGGCTTTTTAATTTTCCGGTTTTCCATAAAATCTCTTCCTGCATTTGCGCGCTTTTTATTGAATCTGACAATTCCTTGCTTTCCAAACGATTTAAATTAGGTTGACCTGCATTAACCCATGCTGTGTACCAATAAGAACCAACGGTTAAAATAGCTGTGCGCATACGTCTTTCAACCATTCCGTTAAGCATATTGTTATAGCGATTAGTGTATTCATCAGAATAAACCTTAGTTAGCACATTTCCACGGTTTTCATAACTATACTTTCTATCAGGCGGAAACTCTGAGCTTAATAAAGCTTCAAATTTCAATACTGTATCAACCGCAATATGACTTTGTTTAACAGTAAACCATGCTTTATCCAAAACATTGTCAATGTATTCGGCTTTTCCTACAAAATAATCATAATCATTTGCTTTTAACTCAGGTACTCTTGATTCCCAAAATGCATGTATGCCATATTGATTAGTCAATTGACCATTATAGTTTTCTGTAGTATGTAATGGAACGTGAGCATCGGCAATATAATGTCCTAAATCGGCTGAGTATTTTAAGATTAAATCTAAATTTTCTTTTTTAAAAGCTCCCGTTAAACGTCCAACCATTTTTTCAATATACCAAGGAACAATACCATAAGCCTGTAATGTATCTTCCGTAAACTTATTTACCGCATCTTTCCATCGTTTAGGCACAATATCGAAAGCATTTTCACCGTAGTGGTCAATATCAATATAGTGACGTGCGCCTTCGCCAGCCACAGCATATCTTCGTTTATCCGGATCAACTGCATGCTCGGTAATATAATCAATGTGCTTTTTATAAAAACCAATCATACCTTCGGGCAAGGTAAATATTGCCATTTTATTAATTCGTTTATGCCCGTAAAAGCCCCATGAATAGCTTTGGTTATTATTTAAACAAAGCAACATTAAAGCCACAAATACTCCAAAAAACTTATTCATGTTCAGGAATTAAAATAAATATCAATTACCAAATGTAAACTTACAAAGTTTCTTTTAACCAACGATAAAACTCGCGATGCCAAACTAATGAGTTTTGAGGCTTAACCACCCAATGTCCTTCGTCAGGGAAATATAAAAATCGGCTTTTAATATTTTTGAGCTGTGCCACACCAAATGCTTGCATACCTTCCCCTATAGGCACTCTAAAGTCTTTTTCGCCATGAATTACCATAATTGGAGTATCCCAGTTTTTTACAAAGCGATGTGGAGAGAACTGGTTGTAAGCATTATTGTATGTACTATTCCAATAAGGTCCGCCTATATCATGATTGGCAAAGAACATTTCTTCGGTAGAGGTGTACCAACTTTCCAGATTAAACAATCCGCAATGTGCTATAAAAGTTTTAAAACGCTTATTATGGTTGCCGGCCAACCAATATACCGAGTACCCACCATAACTGGCACCTACAGCACCTAATCGAGTTTTATCAACATAAGGCAAATTAGAGGCATCGTCAATAGCACTTAAATAATCTTTCATTGCTTGTCCCCCCCAATCGCCACTTATTTGGTCGTTCCACTCTTGTCCAAAGCCGGGCAATCCTCTACGATTAGGTGCTACAATAATATATCCTTGTGCCGCCATTAATTGAAAATTCCAGCGGAAGCTATAAAAACAGCTAACCGGGCTTTGCGGACCACCCTGACAATACAATAATGTTGGATATTTCTTTGATGGGTCAAAATTTGGGGGCAAAATATGCCAAACCAACATTTCTTTTCCATCGGTAGTTTTTACCATTCTCTTTTCCACCTTGCTTGGAATAATATTCTGGAGTGCTGCCTTATTCACAAAACTGAGCTGCGTTTCACCGGATTTTATCAAATCCCATGAATAAATTTCTACCGGCAACATCATAGTAGTTTTAGTGTATATAATGCTCTTATTTCCTAAACCTATGCTTTTACAATCATGATCGCCTTGTGTAATTTGATTTACCTTGCCTGAAGCAATATTCAGACTATAAATTTGATAAGTAGCCTTGGTGGTAGCAATAAAATAAATTTCTTTATCATCATTGCTCCAAGTTAGATTAGAAGCACCCTCCGGAAAATCAGGAGCTAAATAATTCAACTTAGAATTTGCAAAATCATACATTAGGATATTAGTCTTATCACTTTCAAAACCTGCAGTTTTCATACTTCCCCACACTAAATACTTACCCGAATTTGAGAACTTTGGATTTAGATCGTAACCCAAATTACTTTGGCTCAAGTTTTTCACTTGTTTGCTTTCTGTTTGATAATAATAAATATCAGTATTAGTACTTAAGGCAAATTCTTTTCCTTTTAGTTTTTTACAAGAGTAAGCAACGCTTTTACCATCGGGGCTAACATCAAAACCTCCAACATCAAAAGGCTCTCCTTCCATTAAATCAGTTGCATTGGCATCGGCAACACGGTTATTCAGTTTAGTGAAAAACAAGTGAGTATAGTTATAGTCATCCCAACTATCCCAATGCCTGTACATCAAATCATCAATAATGCGTGCTTCGCTTTTTGGTGCATCAGGATATATTTCATTTACCGATTTCTCCATTCTCACATCAGCCGTGAAATATAAGTAGTTCTCATCTTTACTGATTAAGAAACTCCCTACACCATTTTCAAAATTAGTAACTTGGCTTATAGATTTTGTATTAATATCCATAACCCATACCTGCGGGCTACCGCTTTCGGCTGAGATAAAGTAAATATGACTTCCTTTATTATTAAAACAAGGCGAATTCTCATTAATATCGGGTGTGTTGGTAAGTTGTATCGGCTCAGATTTTTGCTTACCTATGCTTTGCAAAAATAAATCTTTGCTTCCTTTATTATTCTCAATGCTTACGGTTTCTACCACATAACATATGGCATTACCATCGGCCGATACTGCCGGAGCACCTACTCGTTTCAAATGGAGCATTTCTTCAATTCCCAACGGATGTTGTGCTTGCGCCAAAAGGGTAATAATTAAAGTTAGTACTGTTAAAAACGTTTTCTTCATTGCAAATTAAATTAATTTTAAGACAATAATAAGCAATATTCGCGAAAAGAAAAGTGAAAGAATGTTCTTTCATTATTTATCAATACTTTATAACCTAAATATTGCATTATATAGCAAAAGAATAGTTATGGACAGCCTCATGAGGTATAATGCTATAATTATTGATTTGCTTTGTATATTTGCATCTTGTAAAAGTAAAAAATGACATTGGAAAAAACCGATTTATCGTTATTCAACAACAGTTGGTATAGCCCAAAAGCATCAAAATTAAAGATGTTACTTTGGTATTATACCAATATTCTATTTTTTACCTCACGCTGTTTGCCCATCAGCAGTTTAAAAGTTTTTTTGCTCAAATTGTTTGGGGCTAAGGTAGGAAAAGGTGTAGTTATAAAACCATCTGTTAATATAAAATATCCTTGGTTGCTAAGTATTGGCAATTATGTGTGGATTGGAGAGCAGGTTTGGATTGATAATTTAACACAGGTAGATATTAATGATCATGTTTGTATATCGCAAGGGGCAATGCTGCTATGCGGCAATCATAATTATAAGAAGAAAACTTTTGATTTGATTGTAGGAAAAATACATCTGGAAGAAGGTGTATGGATAGGTGCTCAATCAGTAGTATGTCCGGGTGTTACCTGTAAGAGTCATTCAATATTAGCCGTAAACAGTGTTGCCACAAACCATCTTGAAAGTTATACCGTTTATCAAGGTAACCCTGCAAAGGAAATTAGAAAGCGTGATATCAAAACCTAATTTTTAGACATGAAAGTAAGTATTGTTACAGCCTGTTTTAATAGTTCAGAAACCATTGAGGATACTATAAAATCAGTAATCAATCAGGATTATAAAGACATAGAGTATATTATTATTGACGGTTGCTCTACCGATAACACCTTAGAGATTATTAATAAATACAAAGATAAAATTGCACGGATAGTGTCAGAAAAAGATAAGGGTATTTATGATGCCATAGCCAAAGGTATTGATAAAGCTACCGGAGAGGTTGTTGTTGCCCTCAACTCTGATGATATGTATGCATCAAATAATATAATTAGTAAAGTGGTAAATTTATTTAACACAACTAAAGCTGAGGCTGTTTATGGCGATTTGAATTATGTTGACCGTTATCATCCTGAAAAGATAATACGTAAATGGAAAGCCGGTGCATATAAAGAAGGATATTTTATGAAAGGCTGGATGCCTCCACATCCAACATTCTTTGTAAAAAAATATTGTTATGAGCGATACGGAAGTTTTAATCAAAATTTAAAATCAGCAGCCGATTATGAGTTGATGTTAAGATTTATTCATAAACACAAAATTAAGGTAGCCTATTTGCCTGAACTTATAGTAAATATGCGTACAGGTGGACAGAGTAATGTTACCTTAAGAAACAGATACTTGGCCAATAGAGAGGATAAGAAGGCTTGGGAAATAAATGGTCTAAAACCGGGGGCGCTTACTCTTATCAGAAAGCCTCTGAGTAAATTGAAACAATACTTTTAAAAAATTCCCCATTATAGACAAAGGGTAATGTTTAGATTTGAATAATCCTCTATTGGTATAGTTTACAGTTAATTTTCTAACTTTTTCATGCTACTTCATAAATATTGATTTTATGAAATATGATATCATCATGCAAGATTAAACGTGCTTAGGCAAGATTACCATTTACGCATAAGTGTATAACTATTGCCAGAAATGTACTCAACTGCCTGTATCATAATCATACAAGAACCTGAGCTTTTATATGAGTTTGTATCTCTTTGTTTGTACCACCCAATTGAGGGATAACACATAATCCTAAATATATTATTAGTGAAAGCTGTAATTTATATGGCAAAATAATTTGAAATTGAACCTCAAAGTACCATTATGTTCATTTGTTGAACAGTACAGCATCAGCACATTTAACGCCATCTATAGCAGCCGATACAATACCTCCGGCATATCCGGCACCTTCTCCACATGGAATTAAGCCTTTTATGCGAATATGGTTTAAGTTAGTTTGATGTCGAGGAATCCTAACGGGAGTGCTTGTACGACTTTCTACACCAACAGCAATAGCATCATTGCTATAATAGCCTTTCATTTTTTTTCCAAACTCTACAAAGGCCGCTCGTAAGCGTGAAGCTACCTGGCTGGGTAAAACCTGATTTAAATTAGAACTAACTACACCGGGTTGATAGCTACATGCAGGCAATGAGGATGAAGTAATATTTTGTGTAAAGTCAACCAATCGCTGTGCAGGAGCCGCTTGTGTATTTCCTCCGGCAAGGCATGCATTCTTCTCAATGTCTGATTGATAATACATGGCTGCCAGAGATTTATATTTTTGATAAGGTAAAAAATCATTGCCTTCTACAGAAACAACTATGCCTGAATTGGCAAAAGGATTATTACGCTTGGAAGGCGACCAACCATTGGTAACAACCTCTCCGGGAGCCGTTGCACAGGGGGCTATAATGCCGCCCGGGCACATGCAAAAAGAGTAAACTCCCCTACCCTTTATTTGCTCTACCAAGGCATAAGAAGCAGCAGGCAAGTATTGGCGCAAATCATTAACTTGCCCAATATGGCAATGGTATTGAATACTGTCAATCAGATTTTGTGGGTGCTCAACACGCACACCTAAAGCAAAGGGTTTAACTTCCAGTTCAATTTCTTTGTCATTCAATAATTTATAGATATCACGTGCAGAATGTCCTGTAGCCAATATCAATTGTTTAAGTTGAATATTAAAAGAAGATTGATTTTCTAAATTAGTAAGTGTAATCCCTGATAATTCATTATTGCAAATCAATACATCACTGAGGCGATGATTAAAAAAAAATATACCTCCACAATCAACAATAGCTTGGCGTATATTTTCAATAATCTTCGGGAGCTTGTTAGTACCAATATGCGGATGTGCATCAATAAGAATTTGTTTATCGGCACCATACTCAACAAAAGTATGCAATATTTTATCAATACTGCCTCTCTTTCCCGAACGGGTATATAATTTACCATCACTATATGTACCCGCACCACCTTCGCCAAAGCAATAATTAGAGTCAGGATTTACAATATGTTCTTTATTTATTTTAGCTAAATCTCGTCTGCGTTCGCGAACTGTTTTACCACGCTCAATAATTATTGGTTTATACCCATTTTCAATTGCTTTTAAAGCTGCAAACAATCCGGCAGGGCCTGCTCCAACAATATACAACTCTTGGGCATGATTTATGTTTTGAACCTTAATAGGTTCTAATCTCCAGACCCTATCAAGTAATACTTCCTGATTAATAAAAACTATTACTTTTAAGTTTATAAGAATCCTCTTACCTCGGGCATCAATAGATTTTCTGATTATTTCAACATGATTAATATTATCTCTTGAGACGCTCAAAGCCGCAGCCGCCAATAAATAAAGTGTTTCGGGCTGAGCTTGTTCTTCAGGTTTAATGGTTAGCGTCACTTCTTTAATCATACCAAAATATTAATGTTTTACTCAAAATTAAAAGAAATTTGGATAATCTTAGAAGTAAGTCTGTCAATAGGTTTGGTTAATATATTGTTTTCTTGAATTAGAATATTTTTTAATCCTAAAGAGTAGGTTAATTCGGGCGAAAATTTAAAATAAGTTAAGTAAAAATCGAAACCCACACCAAATACAAATGAGAAATCATTATCATCAATTTTTATTAAAATATCTTTCACAAGTTTGCTGTTAATGTCTTTCTGGGAAGCCATATCTAAACTGTATTTACCGCCTCCAATCAAATAGGCTCTAAAATTTCCGGCTCGTTCTGATTTATATTTGAATAACAATGGAAAATCAAGATATACCGATTCTACTCGCTTATCAATATTGTAAAGCCCGTTTTGATCAAGTAAGGTATATTCGAGCAAGCGAGCCGAGAAAGATAAGGTTGGCACAAAACGCAAGTTGAGATATTCGGCCAAACGCAAATCGGAAATAATGCCCAAATTAAAACCGCTTTCGCGTTTAGATTGAATCCCAAATACACTATCAACCCCAAAATGTTTTGGATTATAAGATATACGAAAATCTGCCATATTGGGACCTAACAGGAAACCAAAATGTATAATTTTATTATCGAAATTAGGGAGATTCATTACCTTATTATCACTCCCCTTGCTTTGAGCCTTAACCGAAACAAATGGGACAACAGTGCAACACAACACCATACAGCAGGTTATCCCTACACGATGAAAATCTTTTATTCTAAAAGAAAATTTCATGTTTTTTCTGAAAAGTATATAGTGGCAATTCCGCCTGATAATTTATATAAAGTTACCTTTTTAAAGCCCGATGATTTAATAATTTCAGCCATTTTGTTTCCATCAGGGAAAGCCAATACAGATTCAGGCAAATACGAGTAGGCACGACTATCTTTAGAAACAATTTTCCCTAGAGTAGGTAATATTTTAAGGAAGTAAAAGTAATAAAGTTGTTTGAGAGGAAACCATGATGGTTTACTAAACTCTAAAATGGCCGCTACACCATGAGGCTTTAGAACACGACTCATTTCAGACAATCCTTTTTCAAGATTCTCGAAGTTGCGCACTCCGAAGGCCACTGTAACAGCATCAAACGAAGCATCGCTAAAAACAAGCTGCTCGCTATCGCCTTGCTGTAATTCAATATTTGAAATACCTTTTTGTTTTAGTTTTGAAACTCCTACCTCCAGCATGCCTTCCGAAATATCAACACCAATAATCTTATCGGGTTGTAAAGCTAAGCAAGCTATGGCAAAATCACCAGTTCCGGTGGCTATGTCAAGTATTTTTTTGGGGGCATATTTCCGAAGAAGTTTTACAGCCTTTTTACGCCACAAAATATCTATTCCTAAAGATAAAAAATGATTTAAGAAATCATATTTATGACTAATGTTATTAAACATATCGGCCACCTGAACTTTTTTGGCATTTTGCTCATTGTATGGCTTTATATTTGCTGCACTATTAGCACTTAATCCTTCTTTCATTTCTTAAATTCTAAACTCTAATAAATATAACCTTATACTTTTTGTTTTATTGTTATTTATGAGTTATTTCTTGTATTAATTGTTGAGCTGTTATAGGAACTACGCCACTTTTTTCGCACACTAAGCCTCCGGCAAGATTAGCCAAATACGCCAGATCGTAAATATTGGTTTTAGCTGCTAAACAAAGTGCTGCCACACTTATTACCGTATCGCCAGCACCCGATACATCAGTGATGTTGCGTGAATGTGCAGGCAATCTATAATTGTTTTTATTATCGCTGATATAAACCCCATGCTCACTTAATGTTATTAAGGCTATGCTGTTTTTTAATTTTTTACGCAATGCTTTATCGCCATTAATCACAGAATCAATGTTTTTAGCCTGTATGTTTGTTTCTGTGGCATCGCAAAGCTCACGTAAATTGGGTTTAAATAAAGTAACTTGTTGATAATGCCAGAAATTTTTATATTTAGGATCAACAGCTATGGGTATCTTTAAAGCATTAGCTTTGTGAATTACTGATTTAATCAAATCTTCGGACAATACTCCCTTGTCATAATCTTCAAAAATTATGGCATGAGGTTTTATGGTATCAATTCCTTTTAATATTTTTTGTTTAATAACTGTCTTCTCTTTTTCAGACAATTCATTGGTTTGCTCTTCGTCAATCCTCAAAATATGTTGCGAATGACTTATTATACGAGTTTTTACAGTTGAAATTCTGTTCTTTATGATGATGCAGCCCTCAATGTTTATTTGTTCATCTCTCAGAATGTTTATTAATTTCTGTCCTGCATCATCATTCCCCACAATGGTAAATAAATAAGGTATGGCATGCAGATGTTTAATATTCAAAGCCACATTGGCAGCCCCTCCAGGCTTAAATGTTTTTTCACTAACACTGAGAACAGGAACAGGCGCTTCGGGTGATAAGCGATTGGCCTTACCTACCCAATATGCGTCAAGCATGGCATCGCCAATTACCATTACCCGTTTATCTTTAAACGACTCAATGATTTTTATTTTATCTTTTTCAGGCAAGGTTAACTTAATCTTGATAAAGCTAATTTAAAACGTTTCATAGCCTCTATTATTTTCTCTTCTGAAGCGGCATAGCTAATTCGTAAACAAGTATCAACACCAAAAGCATCGCCACTTACCAAAGCCAAATTGGCCGTATTTAAAATATACATACACAAATCGGCCGAAGTATTAATGACAGTATCTTGGTATCGCTTCCCAAAATATGAGCTAATATCAAGGAAGAAATAAAAAGCACCTTCGGGAATGTTGACCTTTAATCCGGGAATTTCTTTTAACATTCCGTACATTAAGTCTCTACGTTTCAGAAACCCGTCTCTCATATTTCTTGTTACGGTAGGGTTAGCCAATACTGCGGCTAATGTAGCTTTTTGGGCAATAGAGCAGGCTCCCGAAGTAAATTGTCCCTGAACTTTCTCGCAGGCTTTAGCTATCCATAATGGAGCACCTAAATAACCAATGCGCCAACCGGTCATAGCAAATCCTTTACTTACCCCATTGATAGTGATTACCTGATTTTTCAGTTCTTCAAACTGACCTATACTTTGATGTTTTCCAATGTAATTAATATGCTCATATATCTCATCAGAAATTACAAATATTTGTGGGTGTTTAACCAAAACAGCAGCTAATGATTTTAGTTCCTCATAACTGTAAACAGAACCTGTAGGATTACATGGAGTAGAAAAAATAATCAGCTTGGTTTTGGGAGTTATGGCGGCTTCTAACTGTTGGGCTGTAATTTTAAAATTATTATCTATAGAAGCATGAACAAATACCGGAGTGCCATCGGCAAGCTTTATCAGGTCGAGGTAGCTCACCCAATACGGAACAGGAATTATTACCTCATCACCAACATCAACCAATGAGAGCATGGCGTTAGCTATAGCCTGCTTGGCACCGGTAGAAACAACTATTTGTTCGGGTTTATAATCAATATTATTATCTCTTTTAAATTTGGCGGCAATGGCTTCTCTCAAATCTTGAAAACCGGCCACAGGAGGATAATGAGTAAAATTGTTATCCATAGCTGCTTTAGCCGCATCTTTAACAAAATCGGGAGTATCAAAATCAGGCTCTCCCAAACTCAAACTTATAATATCTTTTCCTTGTGCTTGTAATTCTCGACTTTTACGAGCCATTGCCAAGGTTTGCGACTCTGTAATTTTACTTAACCTAGGTGCTAATTTTTCTTCTGTCATAATTTTAAATAAGTCCACAAATGTATTGGCTTTATGCAAATAATAAAATTAAAATACTTTAACAGACGAAATTCTTTAGGGGTAGGAATCTTTTGAAAACTCCAAAGGTTATTCAATTAAAAACTTCAACTATTTCTACCATACCTTTATTTTCGTGATACAGCAAACAAACAGCCTTATTTGAACCATCATCCTTACACTGATCAACTTTTCTCATGGTAACAAAAATGGAATCACCTTCTTTAAAACTCTTTAACTTATCATCATTACAAACCAGGTAATCGTTTCCTGCATATTTCACATAAGTTCCGGAACAGTCTCTGGTTACTGTCATTTTCTCTTTTTTAGCCATAACCATGTCCTTAGTACATGAGAAAAATCCGATAATGGCAATAATTAGTAGTATTTTGCTCAGGTATTTCATGTTGTTTCCAGATATTATTTCTATGAATTATTATTTTCTTTATTATCCAGCCTCATCAGGTTGTTTAAAGCCATCATTTCACGCATGGTTTTTTGCATTCCTTCGCTTGAGCCATCAAGGAAAATAATGTTTCCATTGCCATACTCTGCAAAATTTTTAATTGCTTCGGTCCACATGGAAAATAATATTACCGAAGTGTCTAAATTGGCTTGTTCCATTTCGCGAGCTGCCTCTCCCATACCCTTTGCAACTTCCTGACGGAACAAGGCTACCCCCTGCCCTCTGAGTTGTGCAGCTTCTTTCTCAGCGGTAGCGGCAATACGCGTAGCGTTTCCATCGGCTTCGGCAGCCTTAGTTTTGGTAATTAGCAGCGCCTGACCTTCGTTTTCGGCAGCAGCTTTCAGGTTATTAGACGCTACCACTTTTGACATAGAGTCCATAATGGCCAAATCAAAGGTAATATCGTTGAGTTGAAGGTCTTGAAGGTGAAAGCCCCACTCTTCCAATATTTTATCTATTTGTTCTTTTACATGCTCTGTAATATCTTTACGTAACCCCAACACCTCTGCCTGACGTTTAGTGGCCACATAGCCTCTTATACTCCCCTCAATAGTTCGTATTAAGGCTTGCATAAAAGCTTGGTCATTAATAAACTTAAAGGCTACATTTTTAATTGTATTTTCGCTTTGGTCAAAAACAGAATAAAGCAACATGGCTTTAAAATAAACATTGGCTTGATCTATGGTAATAGCTTGAAACTCCAATTCTACCGAACGATTTTGTATAGAAATCCTTTTAAATATTTTTTCAATAAAAGGTATTTTCATATTTAAACCGGGCCCTATAACTCTTCGGTATTTTCCGAAAATAGTAATTACTGCAACAGTACCTTGTTGTACAGTTACAAAAGATAAGGATAAAATGAGCAAAACAATTAAAGAAATAGCTAATACAAACATATTAAGTGAGTTTTAGGGGGGTTATTATACAAATTTAAAAAAATTAAATAATATTTAAAAAAAATTATCAATCACATAAAAAGGCAATAGAGAAGCACTATTTAGTATTTGTTGGAAACCTGATTCTTATAATGGCAAATGCTTACTACATGAAGTGCTGCTGTTTCGGTTCTTAATCTGCTATTTCCCAGAAATAATCCCAAAAAACCTTGTGCTTTGGCTGCTTGTATTTCTTCATCGCTAAAATCGCCCTCGGGGCCTATCAAAAAAATATTTTGCCCTTTATGAATATCAATTGTGCTCAAATTATTATCAGGAGAAGCCTCGCCAAAACAAATAAATTTTTGTTCATGCATACATTCCTTTATTAATTTATCAAATTTTACAGCTTCATTAATTATTGGAAGGCGATACTTTAATGACTGTTTCATGGCTGCCACAGCAACTTTATTTAATCTTTCTGTTTTAATTTCTTTCCGTTCGGAATGTTTGCAAATTATAGGCGTAATTTCATCAATACCAAGTTCAACAGCCTTTTCAACAAACCATTCCATACGTTCCATATTTTTTGTTGGTGCCACGGCAATATGAATATTAGAATCATTCTCTTTAAAGTACTGTTCTTCTTTAACCATAACAGCACATCTTTTGTGATTATCGTCTAATAACTCGGCTATAAACAAGCTCCCCTTACCATTAGTTATATGCAACAAATTTCCTTTCTTTAATCGTAATACCTGTACTACATGTCTTGATTCATCAGGACTGAGTGTACATACGGAGTTAATGCTTATTTCGGGTTCGTAAAATAATATCATTCTATTATTGATTATCATTGATAGTATTCATAGGAAATCGTAATTCAAAAGTAGTTCCCTGATGTAAAACTGAATTAAAACTAATACTGCCGTTAATACTGCTCATTATACTTTTAACCATAGCAAGCCCCAGCCCCATACCTCCGGACTTAGTGGTAAAATTAGGAACAAAAATCATTTTCTTTTGCTCATCACTTATCCCTATTCCATTATCTTTTATTTGAACAACCACTTCATTATTCTGCCTTTCTAAAACAATTTCTATACGACCTTCTTTGTCCTCAGGAATAGCTTGAATTGCGTTTTTAATTAAATTATTAAATACACGCAACAATTGTTCTTTATCGGCCAATATTTCGCAATTGTGAGCATATTCAGTATAAACAATTTCAGTATCGGTAGTAGTTTTAAATAGTGTAATGGTATTGCCAATAACCTCATTAATAATTACGGGCAACAATTTAGGTTTAGGCATAGAAGCAAAATTGCTAAACTCTGTAGCTATTTGGGCTAAGGTGTCCACCTGCTCAATCAGCATAAAAATAAATTTATTAAATTTTTCGTTAAATTGCGGATTATTTTCTTGATACGCTCTTTGAATAAGTTGGGCATTTAAACGCAAAGGGGTTAAAGGGTTTTTTATTTCATGTGCAACTTGTTTGGCCATTTCTCGCCAAGCACTTTCACGCTCACTTTTGGCAAGCCTTTCGGCACTTTCGCTCAACTCTATTATCATACGATTGTATTCGGTTATCAGATTCCCAATTTCGTCTTTATTGTGCCACTCAATGGTTTCATTTGTACGCCCCAAACGCATACTGGCAAGTTTTTGTTGGAGAAGGTGTAAGGGAACTGTTATACGGTTGGCTATAAAAAGGGTAACCAACAGCGATATCACTATTAAGAAAACATAAATATTTATCAATGTTACCAATAAAGTTGATATCTCATTTTCCAGTTCGGCCTGTTTGCCAAAATACGGGATGTTTAAATAACCAAGCAATTGATTATCTTCATTGATAAAGGGAATATATGCCGATAAATAATTCAAACTTCCAATTTGCTCGTTATTGATAAATTGCGCCTGTTTGTTGATTACCATTTGTAAATAAGCCTCAGAGTTCATTTTTTCTGAAATCAAACCTTCTTCAATTATCTTGGGTTTTGATGAAGCGATTAAATTACCATTGTTGTCATAAAGATTTATGTCTGCAATAAATACATTGGAGAATCGGGCTAAAATATAGGTTAAGTATTCTGGCGAGGAAAACGAAATGTTTTTTTCACTTCCCAAGCGGTATTCAACTTCACGCAAAACAGACTGAAGTCTTTCGGTAAGATTTTCGGCATTTTTTTGTTCATACTGTTTAATAATAAAGTAAACCGTTCCGGAGCCAAACAATATTAAGGCTATTAACACCATAGCTATGGGTAATAATTGTATGCGGTTGCGTAGAGTAAATGTTTTTAAAATATCAAATCGGGCAGGGTTAATGATAAATACAAGCAGTAAAAACAACAAAGAAAAAATAGTAAACAGATAGGAGAAAAAGGTAAGGGTGCTAACCCAATTTTCGTTTTTAATGCTCACAACATACACATTACTTCCGGCATTCATAATATAATGCTTATACCCGTTAAAGTATATGAAGTCGGTATTATTGTGCTGTAACAGGCTATTATAAAACGAGAGGTTTGTGTTATAAATAAACTTACCATGATGCTTGCTCAACAAATTATTACGATAGATGGCAAAAGATAATTCACTAAACTCATGCTGGTTGTCAACCGTATTATCAAGTAATAATCGCGGAAAACCAATTTCATCAGAAAGATATTTGGAATCGGCCTCAATAAAAACATGGGCTACAAATTTTTTACTGTTTTTTGATTTCTTATATAAATCGTACTTAAGCAGAAAACCCGACTTAGAACTTTTTTCGGTGGGGAGGTAACAAAAGTTATTATTTTTTCTATCCTTAAATAAATCTTCAAAGAAACTGTATTTATCAAAAACTGCACCGGGCGATTTATTGATAGGATTACATAATGAATCGTAGGCATAAAATTGAATATCAAATTTTTCCCAATAGCCATTAAAATATTTTTCTTTCAATATTTTCAAGAAAACATTATCTCCCGGAACGTTTGTAATCAGGGAGTTTATAAGAACAGAATCGTTAACAATTTTATGACTGATATCAATAGATAAATACTCGGCAATTGGATCTCGTTCAATGGCTAAATTTTCTGCTAAGGCCTTTATTTTAATCTCATTGTTATGGTTAATTTCATTTCTAACCAATAGGCTGGTAATAAGACTAACCATAATAATAAAAGTAATGACATAGGCGGTATAATAGCGAATAAAAGATATCTGATAAAGAAATAATTGAATGGCAAACCAAAATAAAGGAAGAAAAATAAAGTAGCCTTCAATATTAAAATACACAGCTATTAAAGGCATAATACTTAGCCATAACAACAAAGCTTTGGCATTGCTTACTTGATAATCTTTTAACCGTATTATTAATATCTGAACAGAAAAATAAAAAGCAGTAAACAACAATCCCATACATATATATGCCAAATAGCTGTATCGGTTAAGTGATATAAGATTGTTGATATTAAGATTAATTTTTGAATCGCCCACTAAACTTATAGAAACATTAATGCTTAATGCTGCAATGAGTGCAGAGGCAAGAACATGCAGTATAATAACCACAAAACCATTTATATTAATTTTATGACTACTTTTTGCATAAACATAAAAACCATACAAATAGGCAGATAGAAGTATTACTAGAAAAAGTAAATCCCCTAATGAAGGAATAAAAGTTGTATGTGCATATATTGAAGGACTGAATAATTCGGTATTATATAATAATTGCGGAAACCTATTCTTAATCATTAATAACTGAAACAAAGCCAGTAATGCTCCAAATGCAATGTAATAAGTATAGAATCCTAAGCGATGAAAAATTCTGAAACACAATTTTTCTAATGATATCCAGAAAAAAACAAGACTACATAGTAAACTAATAATTAATAAATGCTCTAACCACAAATGCGGTTCATGTTCAACCTTATCAAACGAGAATAAATATTTATTCTCCTTATTAAATATAGGTATGCCCTCATTAGGCTTGTTTTCCATAATTTGTGTTGATTGTGGTAAATGAAAACCTACCGCAAAGTCATTACTTAAGTACTCATTATTAAATGAATAATCATTCTTTATTAAAATCAATCCAATAATAATTTTGCTATTTAAGGTACTTTTCCGGACCTCATACCAACCATTGATTAGTTTTACTATATTGTTGTCTAAACAAATATTTAATAGATGATTCTCAACGGGGATATGGTTGTCTGTCCAAAATTTAAGAGTATCATTCTCATATATCATTAAAACCACTCCCTGTTTACGGTACAGTGTGCTATAATTTTTTTGATGCTTAGCAAATAAGTCTGTATAGTCTGATGTTTGAATCTCCTCTTTTACCTGCGATATTAATTTTTCAGTAATTTCCTCTTTCTCATGTAGTTTTTTCTGAAAATCAGAAATATGCATTTTCTTCGATTCAGCATAAGGAATAAAAAAGCTAAGTAGCAGGCTCAGTACCAGCGAAAGCCCTAAGCCGAGCAAAGCATAACGAGTTCTTATTCCAAAAGGTTTATCGGTTAACATTAAAACAAAGATAATTACTGCAAAGGATATTATATGGTGTTAACGAAATAATAGTTAAAAATATTATTAACCCGACACAATTCTGTATTTGATTATAAATTACTCGGGCAATTTGTTTAATTTCGTGGGTATGTCAGGTAAAATCATAAAAGGTAGAGTTATAAAATCAACCGGAAGTTGGTATAGGGTAAAACTCAACAACTCAAGTATTCTGGAATGCCGCATTAAAGGCAATTTGCGGCTTAAGGGTGTAAGAAGTACCAATCCGGTAGCCGTTGGCGATATAGTACATATAGAGTATGAAAATAATACCGATAACGGAATTATTGTGGATATTGAAGATCGGAAAAATTTTATTGTTCGTAAAAGTATTAATCTATCCAAAAAATTACATATTCTGGCGGCAAATATTGATCGTGTTTTTATCATTATTACTATTAAAAACCCGCGTACTCCTTATGGTTTTATTGACCGTATGTTGGTTACTGCCGAGGCTTACGGAATACCTGCATCTATAATCTTTAACAAGCGCGACACCTGGAATGATGAAGATCAAACATTGGCCAGCGAAATTAAAAATGTTTACCAAGCGGCAGGCTATAATACATACTCTATCACAGCCTTAGAAAAAAATGACACAGAACAATTTAAAAGCCTCCTGAAGAACAAAATAACCTTGCTCATTGGACATTCAGGCACCGGAAAGTCAACATTAATCAATAGCTTAAACCCTGACCTTAATATTAAAACTTCCGAAATATCAACAGTACATTTACAAGGAAGGCATACCACCACTTTTGCCGAAATGCATCCTTTAGATGATAATACTTTTATCATTGATTCGCCCGGCATACGCGAGTTTGGTTTAATCAATATGGATAAATACGAGTTAAGCCATTATTTTCCTGAAATGAGAGATTTATTAAATCAGTGTCGTTTTGACAATTGCTTGCATTTACAAGAACCCGGATGTGCAGTAAAACAGGCGGTAAAGGAAAATAAAATACCTTTTACCAGATATCGCAGCTATATCAGTATGATTGAAGAAGAAACCGAAGTAAGTTATGAAGATTAATGGTATTTAATCTTCGCTATTGACAAAAACTATTAACTTATTTGAAGGATTTAACGCTAACCTGCTGATATGCTTTATTCCTACCGACTCAAAGTTGGCACACATACGCCACCCTTGATTGAAATTAAGGTCGGTATAAAACAAGATACCGTTTTGAGCACAAAAAATAGTATTGTTATTACTTACCACAAAGTCTTCAACACCGCTTAAAAATTCAATGAGTTTGGTAATAGTTCCATCATGCTCTATACGGCATAGCCAACGGGTTGAGTAACTATCAATAAAAGAAAAATATAAGTTGTTATAAGACGAAACTTGTAAACAGCGACCAATATTATGGGCTAGTGTTCTTACTTGATTATTCTTGATGGAATATATTTGAAGCGTGGATGGTTCGGTTAATACAAAGGCTGCTATGGCAGTATCGCCAAGCCAGCAATAGTACCCTACCGAGTCGAACTGAGGGATAATATTTTTTTCATTCCCTCCTTCCAAATTATAAGACCATATTCTTTGGGTAGAATCTTGTTCAACTGCTACTACCGAAAAACCATCATTATTGGGAAGCAATTTTGGTGAAAACTCGCTCATTGCACTCTTGGTAAGGTTTTGAAAAGTTCGGCTTTTAGTTCTATATTGATAAATATCTGATTGGCTTGCTCCATCGGCATGGCTAAACAATAAAATACTATCATTAACAAAGGCAGGCTGATTATTATAGCCTTTAAGATTACCTATTTTTTGAGCCTGACCAAAATATACTGCCCCATCCTTAATGCGAATATCGGCCTGCCAAATTTGAAAATTGTTGAGTTGCGCCTGTACAGTATCCGAGCACAAAAGTATGGTTACAAAAAATACAATTAACTTATTCATCCTTTTTAGGAGTTAGAAAAGATACCGCTAAATTATCAATAAAAACTTTATTGGCATTAGGATGCCAAATATATACTTTAAAATCATCGTTAACCGTGCGCACTTCAGGGCTCAAATAGTAATATTCTAAATAATTCCATTGATTTATTTTAATTGAATCATCAGGCAAGTGTATATTGCGATATTTATAGGGTTGATTATTATGATTGAATACCGTCACTATATTAGGACTTTTAGCTTGTTGTCCTGGCGGAATAAAAAAATAAATTGAAACTTTAATCCAGAAGTGGTCAGAATTGGTTACAGCTTTGTAGGTTGAGGCAAAGGCGTCAACAAACTCGTTTTGACCTTGCTGCATCCACACCGAACTATGGTCATCAAAGCCTAATGTATCGCAAAAAATATACTCTTTGCCGGGAATTACTGAATTAAATTTATTGTTTACAACTCGCTTCTCATCATACCTATCAATATCAGTAATGCTTTCGTTAAAATCAACTCCTCTATTAACCAACAATAGGCTTTCAGCATTTTCCGGTCTTTCGGTTTTAAACCAAATTTTTTTATAATACTGATAAGTCATTCGCTCATGATCTATTATATCTTGTTTAAACTGCCATGCTTGAAACAGGTTTAAAGTCAATAAAAACAACAATAAAGCATAAAAAGCAAATTTAATTCTTGAAGGTATGGCATCAATGGCATAACCTAACCCTATAGCTAATAACGGATAAGTTGACAGTATAGCACGCTGACTGTAACTCCCACCGGCATACCACCAACACGACCAGCAAGATACAAGGTACACAGAAAGACCAAGCACTACTGCTGTTGCCGGAAAAATAGCTTTATTCTTTCGAGCTATTATAAAAACACCAATGATGGCAACAATAACAACAGGGCTATATACCAACCACCCTTTGCGAAAGCTGAATAAGAAAGGAAGGGTATGCGGGCTAAGAAAATCAAGTCCTTCACCGGGGTTCAAATAACTATAAAAAAACCATTGTCCGGTAGTGGCTTTCCAATATAACAACTGTCCTGCAATGGGAATACAAAAAAGCAATAAGCTACCAGTTAATTTTAAATATGAAGCGTTTATCCATTGCCATTTATTTTTAAAACTTTCCATTGAAATGTTGTTCCAAAGCAGCGGAATAAAAACACATACTATTTCGTTTGGTCTGATAATGGTAATAAGCCCGCAAAGCAAAGTTAGTTTATAAAAGTCAGTCCATTGTTTATACCTATCCCATTGTATAGTGAAATATATCAATAAGCAATATAAAGTAAACAAAGGAACATGGGTAAGTAAGGAATATTGAACAGTAAGTTGAATATAATTTGTTCCAAAAACAATGAGAATAAAAGCAATATTTGCGGTTATACTATTAAAATATGAATACAATATTTTGAGTAAATAATATAAGCCAATAAAGCTGTAAAACAACATTCCGTATTCAATAGACAAGGCATATATGCCACTATAGCCATCTTGCGGATAATGAAAAAAAGGAGCTAACCAATGAGCTAAGAAGAAAAAAGGAGCGTAAAGATACGACATACCCATACTATATTTAATAACACGGTTTGCGGTATCGGGTATATCGTATAATTGATAAAGTGTGGCGGTGCTTTGATATTGTTCAACAATATCATTTAGCCAATTATGCCGGGTAAGATAGGGGTCGTGATAGATAAATCGAGCGGGCAAATACAAATAATAACCAAATACGTCCCATGACAAGATATTACTTTCCGGAAATATAAACTTTAGGGCTAAAATTATAATAGCTGTAAAGAATACAGTTATTTTAATTTTAAACATAATATGCTTAGGGAATCTCTGAAACAAATTCACATTTTTCTGTACAGATAATAATTATGTTTTTTGTTTTTTCTTTTTAGCCGCTGGAAAAAGAATATTATTCAAGATTAAACGATACCCCGGAGAGTTAGGATGTAAACTTAAATCAGTTTGCGGGTCGCCCACAAAGTGTTGATAATCTTCGGGGTCGTGACCGCCATAAAAAGTCCAAGTACCTTTACCGTACTCGCCATGTATGTAGCGTGCCTCATTCATCGACTTATTGTCGCCCATAATTAACACTCCCGGTTTAATATAGTTTTTATTAAAGGCTGTTGTTTGCCCCATAAAACCTTTAATAATATTTTCGTGATTTTGACACAGCATGCTCGGCACAGGATCCCATTTGGCACTAAAGTCAAAAAGTACAAATAAGTCGTTTTTTTGCGGTATTGCACGCGGCACTTTAATATCAATATTACTAAACTCGTATTCCATAGGATTTGTCTTTAATGTATAATTAGTAAATGCAAAACCTTTTGAATAATCAATTTTACTATTGTAATTAGGGGTAGTACCATCTCCGTCAAACATGCTTTCACATATGTCTAAACCTTCGCAAGCTAAAGCAATATCATACGAGTCGGTAGCTGAGCACATTGCAAATAAAAAACCTCCACCCGCAGTAAAATCACGAATTTTTTGAGCTACAGCCAATTTCAACTGTGATACTTTTTTAAATCCTAATTTTTGAGCTCTGGCTTCACTTGTTCTTTGCTCTTCTTGATACCATGCTGCATTGCGATACATAGCGTAAAATCTACCATACTGTCCAGTAAAATCTTCATGATGCAGGTGCAGCCAATCATACATAGGCAATTTACCTATAATCACCTCTTCATCATAAACTACATCGTATGGAATTTCGGCATAGGTCAATGCCATTGTAACTGCATCATCCCAAGGCAATTTATTTTTAGGTGAATATACCGCCACACGTGGTGCTTTTTCAAGTTTTATTTCGTCCATATTCACCTCAGGATTGGATATTTCCTGTAGAATTGCAGTGGCTTTTGAATCGGCAATAATTTCATATGAAACACCTCTGATTAAACATTCGTTTTCAACAGATTTCATATTTTTCATCATAAAGCTACCACCACGATAATTAAGTAGCCAGCTTAACTCTGCATCATTTTTTAATACCCAGTATGCAATACCATAAGCTTTTAAATGATTCTTCTGGGTATTATCCATGGGTATCAATAAAAAAGACGCAAACGATGGAATTGCCATGAAAAATACCAATGTAAATATTAATATCAACCGTTTGAACATAGTTATTTTTTTACTTTTATCAAAGATAATAAATTTAAGGGCTTAATAATGTTATATCTCTTAAATATTGATGTAATAATTAAGAATTTAACAGTTAAACTAAATGAATAAATAAACATAAACAGTAACAAACGGAATAACCATCAGTAAGCTATCAATACGGTCTAAGATTCCTCCATGACCGGGCAATAGAGTTCCGGAGTCTTTAATATTTTTACTTCTTTTATAAAGTGACTCAATTAAGTCTCCATAATTGCCAATAACCGCCACAATTAATCCTATTATACACCAGTGGGTAAATGAAAACACGGTATAAAAATGAGCTATGGGATAGCTTATAGCCATTGCCAGAAGAGCGCCTCCCAATGCACCTTCCCATGTTTTTTTAGGCGAAATACGTTCAAATAATTTACGTTTTCCTATTTTGCTTCCCAGTAAATAAGCTCCTGTATCATTAGCCCATACTAAATAAAAGCACCCCAACAAAATCTCGGGATGAAACTGATTTTGATAATTTACCAAAAACGGAATCAGGCTCATGGGTAAACCCACCCATATAGCCCCGGTTAAGGTAAAGGCTATTTGCCTGAAAGGATTGTTTTTTTTACGATATAATTCTCCAATAAATACAAGGCATATCATTACAATAATAAGCATCATGAACTTGGGGGGGAGTTCATAAAACACATACATAAAGCTCAAAACAAATGACCATGATGCCAATAAAGTGCCCATTATTTTTTGGGGCGTGTTATTCCCTTTTATAGCTATATTAAAAAACTCATTGCACCCTAAAATAGTTACAACAAGGAAGAGAATACCCAAAGACAAGGGATGAAAATAGGTCATCCCAACAAGCACAGCAACATAGACAGTGCCGGTAACGGCTCTTTGCCAAAAATTACTCACTGCTTAATTGTGATTTAATAATATTATTGGCTTGTTCTGCCATTTCATTAGGAACATATATAGAGATAGTTCCATAAACCACATAACTACTGTCCTTTTGATTTAGTGTAACAGCTTCTATACCCTCATTTAACAGTACAGACTTAAGCAATTCTGCATTCTGCAAATCATCAGTTTCATATACCTTAGTCCAATTTTCCATAGCTCATAAGTATTAGTAAAGGGGTTAATTAATCTTGTGCATCTATTAGCAATACCAAAATATTTTGTTTATTATTATTCAGCTTATTCTCGGTGTCAATAGGATTAGTGATAATAGATAACATATTGGGGAAAGTACCATTATATCTTTTACGTACTTCAATTAATGCTTGTTTGGTGTCTCCCACCAACTGATTAGTTGAAGCTATTACAATTAAAAAAGGAGCATTTAATAAAGCCCTTTTTTCGGTTCCTTGTTTTGACGAAACCATTACACTTCCGGTACGCGCAACTAACTGCTCACAACTACTTATTACAATGGGTGTACTATCGGTAAACTCCGTTTGAAACTTAGTTTCAGCAACTTGTAATAATTCTTGAATAATTGGTTCCTGACAAACAATATTGCCAGGCAAGTCAATGTTATTAGCAAATTCTTCAATTGTTTCAATCAGAACTACATTATTTTCGCAAAAAATAAAACGCCCACCTGCTTCGGTAAAATTTTGAGCAAATACCAGTTCAAGATCATCTACGGCCTTGGCAAAAACTTCAGATTCAAAGTCAATATTAGCCACAGTGTCTTTGGGCGACTTATTCATCAAGGCATTGCGTACTTTCTTTAATATTTTTTCGCGAGAGGTACTTTGTTCCATAACTCAATATTGGTACAAAGGTATAGAAAAATAATCATTATGCTTTCTTTGTGAATAAGATAAATAGTTCGTTATTGGCTCTTGGCTTTATGGAATTATAGCATATTTCAAAGTATTTAAAATTAAAATAAGGCTCAAAGTATTTAATATATTCATCTTTATGGCCACCGAATGGAGGCTCGGTGCTGTTTAACGGAATATTAAAAAGTAAACCCATGAGCTTTCCTTGAGGCTTTAATAAGCTATGTACTTTTTGGGCATATTGGCCACGCAAGGACGGATTTAAAGCACAAAAGAAAGTTTGCTCTACAATTAAATCATACTGTGCTTCATGATTAAAAAAATCGTCACATATTAAATGCTCCTCAGGAAAATCGGAGACACGCAGTTTAAAATTATCTAAGGCCTGCTGAGCAATATCAATAATATATACATTATTAAACCCTAATTTATATAAGTACTCGGCCTCGTAGGCATTACCACAACCCGGAATTAGTATTTTTATACTTTTGTCTTTTAATTGGTCAAAGTATTCTTTGAGTGGTGTGGTAATTTGCCCGGCATCCCATCCCGTTTGTTTATTTTCCCAACGAGATTCCCAAAATTTTTTATCGGTTTTTATCATGACTTTACACGGTATTACATTAATTCTAACTTTATTACACATTCTACATGATGAGTGTGTGGAAACATATCAACAGGCTGCACTGCAGTAACTTTATAGAGAGATGCCATGAAGGCAATATCGCGTGCTTGTGTTGCCGGATTGCAACTTACATATACCACCGTTTTCGGTTTCATTTCCATAATTCTTTGCACCACATCAATATGCATTCCGGCACGTGGCGGGTCGGTTATAATTACATCGGCTTTGCCATGTTGTGCTATAAATTCGGGTGTCAGCACCTCTTTCATATCGCCTGCAAAAAAAGCAGTATTTGATATATGATTAAGGCTTGAGTTTCTTTGTGCATCATGAATGGCTTCTTCAATATACTCAATACCTATTACTTTGTTGGCGTGTAGTGCCACATAGTTGGCTATAGTGCCGGTTCCTGTATATAAATCATACACGGTTTGGTTTCTTTTAATATTGGCAAAATCTTTGGCCACCTTATACAAGACCATAGCCTGTTTTGGGTTGGTTTGATAAAACGATTTAGGACTTACCATAAACTTCAAACCATCCATTTCTTCTACAATATAACTGCTTCCTTTGTAGGTAATTACCTCTAAATCGTTTATGGTATCATTACGTTTAGGGTTAACAACATAGTTCAATGAGTTTATTTGAGGAAATTGTTCGGCTAAAAAGCCCATCAGTTTATTGATTTTTGTTTCATCATTTTTATGAAACACTACAATAACCATTAACTCCCCTATGCTGCTGTTACGAACAATTAAATTGCGCATAAACCCATTTTGCTGTTTAATATCAAAAAAAGGATAATGCTGTTTATTGCAAAAATCTTTAACTGAATTTCTTATTTCATTGCTAATGTTATGCTGCAACCAACATTTATCAATATCAAGTACCTTATCAAACATTCCCGGAATATGAAATCCTAAGGCATTTGAAACACCTTTGCTATCGGTAAAAGCTTGGGTTTTGTTTTCATTATTTTCAACTGCTTTAATAAAATCATCTTTATTAAGCCATTTTTTATTGCTAAAGGTATATTCCAGTTTGTTACGATAAAAAGTTGTATGCTCAGATGAAATAATAGGCAACAACTCGGGGTACGGAATTTTGGCAATTCGTTTTAAAGCATCTTCCACTTGTTTTTGCTTGTAGAACAACTGCCAGCGATAATCTAAATGCTGCCATTTACACCCTCCACAAGTACCAAAATGTGAGCAAAAGGGTTGTGTTCTTTTGTCAGATTGTTTGACAAGACGCGTAATAAAGCCTTCAGCATATTTATTTTTTCTTCGTGTTATTTGTATATCGCATACGTCTCCGGGCACACCGCCTTTTACAAATATAACCCAATCGTTATACTTGGCAACAGCTTGCCCCTCAGAACCAATATCTACAATTTCAATAGCTTCTATTAAAGGTAGTTTTTTTTTTACTTTCATGTTATGCAAACACCGGTTTAATTAGCTTTTGACTGATTTTCTTCAAAACTTCTGATAAGCTCTTCGGGACTTTTTCCCAAATTTTTTATACTGGCTTCAGCATCCTTAGCTAGCTCACTTTCGGGGTATTGGGTTATTACTTCATTATAATAAATACGCGCTTGTGCAGTATCTCCTTTTACGTCTCCATAAATAATGGCTTTCATAAGTATTGCCCAGGCTTTGTTTTTATAATTGGGGTACTTGGTTGTTAACTTATTTAGGTAATTCAGTGCAGCATCATACGAGCCTAACCCTTGCGAAATGTCAGCCGCTTTCAATAAATAATCGGCCGATTTTGCATCGTCAGGAAAGTATGAGGCAAACTCTTCATAACACTTAATGGCAAACATAGCTGTGGCATGATCAATAGCAAATTTTTTATTGCCATACAACTGAGTTTCAACCGAATCTATTTGTTTCTGATAAAACTCTTTTCCTCCTACCTCACTTTTCTTAGAATTACCACACGAACTCATAAGAAGAGCCACAGCACATGCTATAATTGAAATAATTATTATTCGTTTCATTAATTAATTTACTTCTTTGGAAATTTCATTTTATAATCTACATCAACTTTTCCTTTGCTTATATCGTTTAGCTTTCCTTTCAGTAAGGTTCGTTTTAAAGCGTTAATACGGTCGGTAAACAATATTCCTTCTATATGATCATACTCATGTTGAATTACACGTGCTGCCAATCCTGAAAATTCTTCTTCATAATATTCAAAATTTTCGTCATAATATCTAACCAAAATGGTAGGCTTACGCATAACATCTTCGCGAATGCCGGGAATACTCAGGCAGCCTTCGTTGAAAGCCCATTCTTCTCCGCTTTGTTCAACAATTTCAGGATTTATAAATACCTGAACAAAATCTTTAAGTTCAGGTTCTTTATCTTCAAAAGGGGCAGCATCAACAATAAACAAACGTATTGATTTGCCAATTTGAGGTGCGGCCAATCCCACACCATTGGCATGATACATGGTTTCAAACATATTGTCAATCAACTGCTTTAAATCTTTATAATCTTGGTCAATATCAACTCCTTTTTTTCGTAAAACAGGGTCTCCGTAAGCGACAATTGGTAATATCATAATTTTTATATTTTCTTTCTTAAATAATCTTGTAATAGAATGGTTGCACTAATCTGATCGGTATTTCCTTTTTCTTGTCTTTGGCTTTTTTTTATTCCCCCCATAACCATACTTTTTTGAGCCATTACCGATGTAAACCGTTCATCTATGCGTTCAACAGGTATGTTAGGAAAGTTTTGATTTAGTTTCTTGATAAAACCTTTTATATATCTTTCTACTTCATTAATAGAATTATCAAGGTTTTTGGGCAATCCAACCACAAAGCACGAAATGGTTTCAGAACGTTTGTAATCAATTATAAAATCTAAAACTTTATCAGGATGCAAAGTACACAAAGCCCCGGCAATCATTTGCATGGGGTCTGATACGGCTATTCCAACCCTTTTGGTTCCATAATCAAAACACATTATACGGGACATAAGTACAAATATAAGTTATATCTTTAATAAAAAATAAAGACACAGAGGGGCTTATAATACTTTAACTATTTAGATTTCTGATGTTTAAGAGCTGCAGCCACAAAACTGACAAATAAGGGATGCGGCTGTGCCACAGTACTTTTGTATTCAGGGTGAAACTGAACGCCTATAAAAAATGGATGACTAGGTATTTCAATAATCTCAACCAGATTAGTTTTCTGATTCATTCCGGTGTTAATCATTCCGGCATTTACAAATTTATCCAAGTATTTATTATTAAACTCAAAACGATGACGGTGACGTTCTTGAATTGTATCTGACTGGTAAATTTTATACGCTAAGGAATCTTTGCTTAATTGGCATGAATATGCCCCTAAGCGCATAGTTCCGCCTTTCATAGTTACCTTTTTTTGCTCGTCCATAATATCAATCACGGGGTGAGGTGTATCAACATTTATTTCGGTGCTATTGGCATTTTTTAATTTTAATACATTTCGTGAAAACTCAATAACTGCACATTGCATTCCCAAACAAATACCAAAAAACGGAATATTATTTTCGCGTACATACTTAATAGTAGCAATTTTTCCTTCTACTCCGCGCTCTCCAAAGCCTGGAGCCACAAGTACCGCACTCATGTCTTGAACTTTCTCTGCAACATTATCATCATTAATTCCTTCTGAATGTATCCAGTTAAGATTTACCCGTGTATCGTTAGCTACTCCGGCATGTTTAAATGCCTCAGCAATGGAAAGATAAGCATCTTTTAATTCCGTATATTTTCCAACCAATGCAATATTTACTTCTTTGGTGGGGTTTTTAAATTTTCTCAGAAATTTGCTCCAAGCCGTTAAATCATGTTTTTGGTCGGTATCAATGCTTAATTTGCGTAAAACCACCTCATCTAGTTTTTCTTCTTTCATCAAGAAAGGAACTTCATAAATGGTTGAAGCATCAATACTTTCAACCACCGCACTAATTTCAACATTACAGAATAAAGCTATTTTCTTTTTCAACTCTTTATTTAAGGTATGCTCCGTGCGACAAACCAAAATATCGGGTTGTATTCCGTATTCAAGTAAAGCTTTTACCGAGTGTTGCGTGGGTTTGGTTTTTAGCTCCCCGGCAGCAGCCAAATATGGTATAAGGGTAAGATGCACTACCAAACAATTTTTCCCTAACTCCCATTTCATTTGCCTAACGGCTTCAATATAAGGTAAGGACTCAATATCGCCCACAGTACCGCCAATTTCGGTAATCACGAAATCAAAAGCCTTGTTTTTGGCTAGAAGCTTGATACTGTTTTTAATTTCATCGGTAATATGCGGAATAACCTGAACGGTTTTTCCTAAATATGCTCCTTGTCGTTCTTTATCAATTACCGACTTATATATGCGGCCTGTAGTAATACTGTTGGCACGCGAGGTAGGAACATTTAAAAAACGTTCGTAATGTCCTAAATCTAAATCGGTTTCGGCCCCATCATCAGTAACATAACACTCGCCATGCTCATAGGGGTTTAATGTTCCCGGATCAATATTAATATAAGGGTCAAACTTTTGGATAGTTACTTTAAACCCACGCGATTGCAGTAATGTAGCCAGCGATGCTGAAATAATACCTTTTCCGAGTGAAGATGTAACCCCTCCGGTTACAAAAATATATTTAGCATTTGGCATAGAGCAGATATTAAAATAACGACTGCAAAAATAACTAATCAATTCTATTAAAAAAGAATAATTAGCTTATAAATAAATATTTTTTGCAAACAGTTAGTTTATTTGAAATTAATAACCGCAATTACAAAGTATTAAATTGAGTGTAAATGGGTTAGTTGTTTCTCCTTTGATTTCCTAAAAAAATTAAGATATAATATATTAAGGTGGCTAAGGAACTTAATGCTGCAACTACATAAGTCATGGCTGCCCACTTTAGGGCATCTTGCGCGTAAGCGTGATTAGAACTATTAGACACTCCTGAACTTTGCAACCATTTTAAAGCACGGTTTGAAGCATCAAACTCAACCGGCAAGGTAATAAATGAGAACAAAGTTGTAAGTGAAAACAAAACTATTCCAACCCCCAGCGGTATTGGACTGAGATTAATTAATAAAATACCGGCCAACAATATCCACTGCATATATTTAGAAGTTACCGAAAGTACCGGAACCAACTGGCTTCGCAGGTTGAGCCAAGTATAAGCTCGCGCATGCTGAACGGCATGCCCACACTCGTGTGCTGCTACAGCAGCCGAAGCAATGCTACGTCCATAAAATACATCATGGCTTAAATTTACTGTCTTATTGGTGGGATTGTAATGATCGCTCAGTTGCCCCTCAACTGAAATTATTTTTACATCATAAATTCCGGCATCGTTCAGCATTTTCTTTGCAACCTCACTCCCACTCATATTGCTGCTTAATGGTATTTGGCTGTATGCTTCAAATTTACTTTTAAGGCGATTGCTGATTACCCAACTGATTATGGCAAAAAATCCGAATATCAAATAAATTCCTATCATAGTTTGTTTTTTACCATAAGAAATACAAATTTATTGCCAAATAAACAAGTATGACAAAACGACTTAAAAATTAAAAACAGGGTTATATTTTTTCCCAACGAATAATGTTTACGGGGCAATGTACGCGGGCGGCTTCTAATTTTTCTGCTTCATCATCTTCAACTACTACCGAATACCAGCCTTTTTTTTCAGTAGCCCCAATCAGGGTGCTTTTACCGTCTTTTTTTGAAATTCTCCAACGATACTTATCGGCTTCTACACAAGCATTACACCCTATGCATTTATGCCGGTGTTGCAATACTTTTATCATGTTGCGGGAACTAGTTTATATAGTTTATCACTGGGTCTGATTTTAGTAGATACAGGGAAAGTAATGGTTTTTCCGCGTTTAACAATATCTACGCTTTGGTCATCGCATCGCATTTCATGAAGTGATGCTTCAACAACACCCGTAGTAGGGCCAATAATAAGCAACTCATCGCCCACTTTACAACCTTGAGCTTCAATTAAGAACTCGGCAACTCCGGCCTGATCGTAATATTTTAAACCTTTACCAATATATACCTTACGCTTGGTAGCTTTTGATCCGGCTTCATCATTCCACTCGCCCATTTTGCGACCCAAATAATAACCATCCCAGAAACCGCGATTAAATACCGTACTCAGTCTTTCTTTCCATTGGTCTATTTTTTCTTTTGAGTAGGTTCCATTGGCGAGCGCATCAATTGCTTCGCGATAACATTGAATAGTAACATGAACATAATCGGCACTGCGACCACGACCCTCAACTTTAAGAACGGAAACACCTGCACCCACGATTTTATCTAAGAAATCAATTGTACACAAATCTTTGGCCGACATTATGTATTCGTTATCCACTTCAAACTCAACACCATCTTCCTTATCGGTAACAATATAGCTTTTGCGGCAGTTTTGAATACAGGCTCCTCGGTTGGCCGAAGAATAATTAGAGTGCAAACTCAAATAACACTTTCCCGAAACAGCCATACACAAGGCGCCATGACCAAACACTTCCAACTTTACTAATTCTCCTGAAGGTCCTGTAATTTCACGTCTTTGAATTTCGCGATGTATTGATTGCACTTGTTGTAAACTTAACTCGCGAGCCATAACCATAACATCAGCATATACAGAGTAAAACTCTACGGTATCAATGTTAGTAATATTGGCCTGTGTAGAGATATGTACCGGTACACCGGCTTTTCGGCAATAGTTCATCACGGCATGGTCAGAGGCAATAATGGCCGTAATTCCTGCAGCTTTGGTGCTGTCAATAATTCGTTTCAGCAATTGTATATCGTGGTCATATACAATAGTATTAAGGGTTAGGTAGCTTTTTACCTGATTACTTTTACAAATTTCAGAAATCTTAGGTAAATCATCCAAAGTAAAATTATGCGTTGATTTGGTACGCATATTTAATTGCTCTACACCAAAATATATTGAATCGGCTCCTGCATTAATGGCGGCTGCAATAGCTTCGTATGAGCCGGCAGGTGCCATAAGTTCCATCAATTTATTTTTCATTTTTAATAGGGTTATTTATTAAAGTTTTGCATTAAATTTTTAACTTACAAGCTATACACTCTTGAAATATTGAAGCCTAATTTTATACCCCAATTTTTAAACGAAGTAGTAGTAAATGGTATAAACTGGTTCTCAATAATTCCCTGTGAATTGGCGAAATGAATCTGAAACACGTGTCCTCCGGTTTCAATATCAACACCAAAGGCAAAAGGATTGTAATAGAGTTGATTGCCCGCAGCATCTTTCTGATTGGCATAATCGAGTGTAAGACGATGTGTATATTCGCAGGTAAAAGCTGTTCTGTTATTAATTTTTACACGTCCCGAAAAGGCTAAAGCAAACATATCGTTTTTATCAACTTTGCGTGGTACCAAATTAAAATGCAACATGGTGGGGGCTATTTGTACTGAAACATAGTCGTTAATTCTGCGTGCCATAATAGCCTGAAAACAATAGCTTAAACGATTAGAGGCCGGTACGAATTTATTATACCCTGTAACAGCAGTATTAGGGTCTTTGGATGTATTAAGATAAGAAGCCGCCAGAAGGGTTAAACTTAAAGGCATTTCGTTTTTAGTAGTTTGGCGAAGTAATCGGTATTTTAAATATCCATCAACCGTTTTGTCAATATTGGAACGACCCAATCCAAAATTAAATCGCCCATCAACACAGTACTCTAAAGCTAAACGCATACTGGCTCCCCCATCTAAACCAAAGGCATTAATGCCTCCGGAACCCAAATCGCCAAAGCGGTGTGAAATACGAAATTCCAACACACGGGGTCCTTGGGTTTCAATGGTATGTAAATTAATTACACGGGTTCCTTTAAATGTTGCTGTTACCAATTCTTTTTCTTCACTCTCATTTTTTTCGGCATCATTCATCAAGCTGTTTAAATCTTGTGCCTGCAAATGGAGAGTAAAAAAAAAACATATCCATAACAACAAAAACTGTTTATTCAGAATAGTATAGGTTTTCATTACCCAATCATAATTTTTGTATAAACTGCAAAGTTAATCATTTGATTTTAATTAAATAGAGAAAAAAACCAAAAATGGTAAGTACTGAAAAGCATAAAAGATGATGCAGAAAAATTCAAATTGGCGAATTAATTCGGACACATTTTATGTTTATAAGTGTATTAGCCCTTAATATCCTATACATGAATAACTAATGATATTGTGGATTTGAACTGATTATTTTACATTTGATATAATTTAATGTTATATAATTTCAGGCAGATGCTCTAACAACCTAATTGCAAAACAATGAAAATAAGTCTTTTACTTACATTCTTAACCATACCTATATTGATATTTGGGCAAATTACAAATCATTTTGAAAATATGGATACTAAATGGAATGTTGCAAAAACATATCCTAATGGCAATATACAAAATCCAAACTTTGTGGCAACTACAACAACTGTTTACGGCTTTATAGGCGACACACTTATAAATAGCAATATATGGTTTAAAATATTTTCAGCAAGTGACTCTCTATTCCAAAACAACTTGATGTTTAAAGGACTAATTCGGTCTGAAAACAATAGGGTGTTATTTCTTGACACATCAAACCAGCTCGATACTTTGTATGATTTTAATATTAGTGCAGGAGACAGCGTATTGTTTAATTTATATGGGCAATATCCGGAAAAAATCCCTGTGGTTAGTATTGACAGTATTCAAATAAACGGACAGTATTACAAACGGTTTCATTTTGCCGAACCAACTACGATTAACGCTTTTGACCTGTTGAGCGAAATATGGATTGAAGGAATAGGAAGCATTCACGGCCCATTGTTTACCAACTTTCCAATTAAATTCAGCACAGAAATGCCGGACTCGATGTTGGTTACTTGTACGTTTTCCAATAATCAGCAAGTTTGGCAACACCAAAATTACTCAAGCTGCTTTGTAAACATTGTTCTCAGTGCTGATTACTTAAAACTCACTGACTTCAAAATTTACCCCAATCCATTTTCGGACATTATTCACCTAGATAACTTTGGCTCAAAGCTGTATGAATTAACTTTATTGAATAGTTTAGGGCAAACGATTATGCGAACACAGGTGATTGGTAACAATCAAACTATGGACTTAACAGAATTGAAATCAGGAATATATTTTTTAAGTATTAATAATGGATTGAACGCCAAAACAATAAAAATAATAAAGAATTTCTGACCCTCCAACAGACAGATTGACAAAATGACGTCTAAGCTGCTAAGTGTGACAGTTTATACTCTATTTGAAAAGTCTTTTTTCAGTTAAACCCTAATGCTGAAAATTTTTATAAGTGTCAATAACCATCCAACAGCTGCAGAAATAGCGTTTCTTTTATAATTACTGCTTGCTTCTTCAAATTCCAACTGTATATTTAATTTCATGCATTAACTGCCAATTGAGTGCATTCAATTCTTTCGGGCGATTAAGACTAATGAGAGAAATATTTAGTCTTATGTGCATTTCTACTTGTATAAGTTCCATTTTATTGCTTCTCAAATAGGACTGCAAAGATAAATAAAACAAGGATAAAAGTGATGAAATGCTTGCTTTTGAAAGGGCAAGCAACATGAGTTCTACTGAATACAGATGAATCCCACTGACTATACATACAACAATCAAAACCTAACTTATAAAGTAAATCAAAGCATAATTGTAACAATATTGTAACCCCTCTTAAACAACTTCACAATAATGTACATATAGCTTTGCGCCAAGTAAATTAAAACAAAATGAAAAAAATATTTATTCTATTATGCTCCACAAATTTATTGACAACCAACCTCTTTGCACAACAAGTAGAAGAAACCAATGAATTAGTTAAACAATTGGAGCAACAAATTCAATCACACGAAAGTGATTTAAAATTACTAAAACAATTTAAAATTTCTGGATACATTCACTCGCAATTTCAATATGGAGAGAAAAATGCTTCACTAAGAATTG
>JADLFI010000007.1 GCA_020845635.1 Bacteroidia bacterium | reverse complement strand
TGATACAATGGTATTGTATCGCTTTTTTTGTAAACTCATAATATTTTTTATTTAAAGTGAGTTTGTTTATACGAGATATATGTGTATTTTTGTTTTGTTTGTGGCTACCGAAGGTTTAGTTCAACAATCATTTTGCTAAATGCGATACAGATAAAGAAAAACTGATTTACTTGGCTGACAGTAGCGAAGACAGAGTAATTGATTTTATTCGTAGAAATGAGGATAAATATTATTCTTTTATAAAAAGGGTTGAAAAAGATATTAGCCCAGAAAAGAAATACCTCATAAAAAGGCGTGAGGTTTCAGCATTGTTTTTAAAGAGCAAGTATCATAGTGCAGTACCTGCAATTTATGATTTACTTTCGCAAAAGGAATTTGTTACCGAGAAAGATTCTGTTGATTTACTTCTAAAACTAAGGATCTGCTTTATTAAACTACTAAACTATCCAAAAGTTTTTGAGATACACAATCTACTCGTAAAAATGTCAAGAAACAATCCTATCATAAAGGGGAATAATTTTGGAATACCGCTTAGCTCAGTTTATATTGATATGGGTTTGTATGATGATGGTTTACTTCAACTAAAAAAAGAATATGAGGAAGATTCAGAGAATTTCGGGAAATACAAAGAAGCTAATTACTTAAACAATGTTGGAGTTGTATTACTGAAAAAGTTCTTGCCCGATAGCGCTATTGTATATTTTACCAAATCAAAACAAGCTATTAGTGTATATTTAAAAGAGAGTCCTAATGATAAGTATTGTATATTCTTTTATGGATTATTACAAGGCAACATTGGTCAGGCACTTATGATAAAGAAACAATACAAAGAGGCAATTCCATTATTGGTTGAGGACATTAATAGTAGCAAACGTACCGGGTATTATCATAATGCGTCCATCAGTAGCAATGAGTTAGTAAAATGTTATTTACAATTAAACAACATAAATGCAGCAGCTTCTATACTTGATTCACTAACTAATCTGTTTCAAGAAATTGATGTGCCCGATGAGTATCTACTTTACTTAAAATTAAAATCAGATTTATTAAGTCGTCAGGGAAAATACATTGAGGCAAATAAGAGTTATCGGGAGTATATTGAACTGGAAGATTCAATCAGGTTCAGCAATAATAAAATAATGCAACTTAATCAGCAGATATCTTTCGAAACAAATATGTTGCAGCAAAAAATATTTGAACAGGAAAAAGAATTGGCAACGCGACATGAACAGGTACTGAGGCAAAAGTTTCAACATAATTTATTACTTTCAATACTAATATTACTCACTATCATTATACTTTTAGCCGCTTATTTTATTGTTCGTATCAAGAGAAGAGAGATTGAACTTTCAGAAAAAAACAATGAAATATATGCCAAATCAATTGCCTTAGAAAATACCTTAAAAGAAAAAGAGGTATTGTTTAAAGAAGTGCATCACCGAGTAAAAAATAATATGCAAATTATTATGAGCTTACTAAAGTTGCAATCAGGAAAAATTAATAATAAAGCGTTAGAAGAGTATTTTGAAGAGGCACGCAATAGAATTCAATCTATGGCTTTAGTGCACGAATTTTTATACAAGAAGGAAAGAATTAATCTTTTGCGAATGGATAAATACATTATACAATTGAGTGAAGAAATTTTAAAATCTTACAATTACAATTACTACAAAATAGAGCTTAAAACCGATTGCCATGAAATATTGTTAGACATGGACACCGCAGTACCACTTGGATTAATTGTAAATGAGTTAGTAACTAATTCCGTAAAACACGCTTTTGAAAAACATGAGGGACAAATTTCAATTTCCTTAAAAGAAAATGCCGATTCCATTTTACTCTCTGTTTGCGATAATGGTATGGGCTTGCCCGAAGATTTTGATACCAGAAAAGAAAATTCTTTAGGAATGGAGTTGATTCAGTTACTATCAGAACAGATTAATGCTAAGGTTGAGATTTCTTCAGGAAACGGATTGAAGGTAAATATTATTATCCCTAAAACTAAAGCATAATTATTAAGAAAACTTGACTACTGCTTTGCATTACTATTCTCAATTGCATCATAAAACACCTGATGAATATTGGTGCGTACATTTAGTTTTGACAATTTGGTATTTTCGGCATCAGGACAAACACGATTAGATAAGAAAATATAAACCAGCCCATTTTCCGGATCGGCCCACGCATAAGTTCCGGTAAAACCGGTGTGTCCAAAGCTGGCCAAGGAAGCGCTATGGCAGGTTGGGCTTGCTTTTGCTTTATCGGGTTCAGGCTTGTCAAAACCGAGTCCTCGTCTATTGCCCTCATCGCAGGCTATACACGATGTAAAATATTCAATGGTTTTACTTGTAATAAATTGTTCGCCTCCGTATTGTCCTTTATTTAAATATACTTGCATAATTTTAGCCAAATCGTTGGCATTGCTGAAAATTCCGGCATGACCTGCAACACCTCCAAGCATAGCAGCGCCAGGGTCGTGAACATAACCTTGAATTAATTGTTTTCTAAAAGTAATATCGTTCTCTGTTGGAGCAATTCTTCTTTTTGGAAATCTGTTTAAAGGCTGATATCCGGTAGTACTTGCTCCAATTTTTCTATAAATAGGATGCATATATTGGTCAATACTTCTTTGGCTTAGATGCTCGCTTATCATTTGTGTAATATAAAACCCTAAATCACTATACACATACTTAGGATTTGACTTTACAGGCGATGTCAACATTTGATTGTAAATAGTATCAGAATATGATTTTAAAATAAATAAACTGTCGGCCACTTGTATTGGGAACTTATTAGATTTTTTATTTTGATAAATGTTTGGATTGAGTACACCTTTGTTGATGGTTTGTGTATAATAAGGTATAAATGGTTTTAATCCTGCCTGATGTAGTAATATATCTTTAATAATTAAGTTTCCTTTATTGGTATTTTCTGTAATTGGAAGTACATCTTTCAGGGGTTGTTCAGGATTGAATTTTTTTAAATCAAACAATTGCATAGCAGCAAACAAGGTAGAACTAATTTTGGTAACCGAGGCTATATCGTAAATGGTATTAATATCTACAGGTTCTGCCTTATCGTAATTAAAATTTCCAAAGGCTTTACTATAAAATACTTTTCCATTTTTTGCTGCCAATATTTGACATCCCGGTGTAGCACCTAATTTAATAGCTTCATTAGCTAAACTGTCAACCTTTGAAAGAAACTTTGTACTTAACCTAATATCTTCAGGGCTAACATAACTAAAACGTATAGGTTCTCCCAGTTCTATCCCTTCTCCAATTTTGTATTTTCCGGCAATACTAACCGGCAAGCGACCTAATGAGTTAATTCCTCCAAAAATTAGTTCAGCAGCTTTCTGTAAAGTGTAAGTATTCCGTTCATAAGTTAATACTATAGCATCAACTTGTTGGCAATTATCAAATTTCTCTAAGCAATATGGGTTTCCCGGAATATTGATTACTACCTTACTATTCTCTCTAATTTTATTAATTAATGCAATGGTTTCAGGACCTATCCCAAAATTCTTAGTTGATCTTTTGGTAATATTTTCAAGGCTTACCAATACCAAATTGTACATTTTTAAACTAGCAATAAGCGTATCAATTGCTGACTTACGATTAAGATTTTTGATATTAAAATGAGTAGCCGAAGTATATAACTGAACAGTTTTTTGGAAAGGCCCCATATCAGTTTCGCCAATACATAATGTAGCAATTTGTAAGGTATCGAGCCTCTTTAAAGGAAGTAAGTTGTTATGGTTCTGAAGAACGGTAAAAGCAGCATCGTATAGTTTATGATTAAAAGCTTCTAACTTTTCGTTATTTATATCATTTATAATATTTTCAGTTTGTAGCGGCTTATAGTGATTTAGTCCACTCCACTCCTTAGCATTTAATATTTTCTTACAACTTTGTTCAATGTCTTCAATCTTTAAAATACCTTTATTTATTGCATCTTTAATGGCACTGATAGCTAAGGGTATATTTTCGCTAAAAAGCAAAACATCGTTACCGGCTTGTAATGCTTTTACTTCCAGTTCGCCCGTTTTATAGTATTTAGCTACTCCTTTCATGTTTAAAGCATCGGTAAACACCAGGCCGTGAAATTTCATGGAGTCTTGCAATAATCCTTTAATAACATTAGCAGAAATAGAGGCCGTTACAGCCCGGTTAGTGTCAAGGCTTGGAATCTCAATATGAGCCACCATCATACTTTTTATGCCTTTATTGATAAGTGCTCTAAAGGGGTATAACTCCAAACTGTCAAGTCTGTCATAGTCGTATTTAATAAGTGGCATATCTGCATGTGAATCAACATCTGTATCGCCATGCCCCGGAAAGTGTTTGCCACAAGCTATTATACCATTATCTTGTAGGCCTTTCATATACTTAATACTTTTAAGGGTTACATCACTTTTACTTTCACCAAACGATCGGTAACCAATTACCGGATTTAAAGGGTTACTGTTAATATCAGACACAGGTGCAAAGTTAATGTGCAATCCTATTCTCTTACATTCGTTGGCAATGTGTGCACCCATTTCGTAAATGAGATTGTTGTCTTGAATAGCACCAAGTGTCATTTGCTTAGGATAAGCAATAGTACTGTCTAAGCGCATATTTAAGCCCCATTCGCCATCAATAGCCATAAACAATGGTATTTTCGATAATGATTGATAGTGATTCGTCTGAATGGCTTCTTTGGTAGGGCTTCCTTGAAAAAAAATAAGTCCTCCTATTTTATTGTTTATAATCAACGAATCTATAGCGGCTATATGTTTATTGTCGCGATTACTATAGGCGGCAACCATAAACAACTGACCAATTTTTTCATCTAAGGTCATGTTAGAAAATATACTGTCGGCCCAGCTTATTCTTTCCTCACCCCAAAAATTGGTTTCAGGGGGTGCTGCCTCCGGTGTGGTCAATGAATCGTGTACAATAGAAATAGTTTTGCTTTTTTTCTTAACCGGTTTCTTTGTGTTTTCTACTTTGGTATGTTTAAAAATGTTACAACTTTCAATAGTCATTACTATACTTAAAACGGATAAAATAAGTATAAAATGCAGTAAACGGTAAATCAGGAATTTCTTTAAAAAAGGCATATTCCAAAAGTACAATTATGCTGCAATAGGTGGGTTTAAGTTTTATTTATTTATCAATAATCAATTGTTGAGAAAGCAAGTTTGTTAAATATGTTATTAATATTATAATTTTGAGCTATGAATATTTTGGTAATAGAAGATGACCCAACACTAAACAACAATATTAAGGAAGCCCTTATCTCAGAAGGGTATAATGTTGAAGGTGTTTATGATGGGCTCCTGGCAGAAAGGCTATTAAAGAAGAACGTTTATGATTGTTTGGTGGTTGATATTAATTTGCCCGGAAAATCAGGATTTGATTTGTGCAGTGATTTTAGAGAATTTAATAAAACTACACCGGTAATTATGCTTACAGCCTTTAGCGATATTGAGGATAAAGTAAAAGGCTATGCATGTGGAGCAGATGATTATTTGACTAAACCATTTTATATGCGGGAGCTGTTGCTACGAATAAGTTCATTAATAAAAAGAGTTGATAAAGGAGCTAATGATGCTATTAATAAAATACTTTCGGTAGATAGTATTGTTATTGATGAAACCCAAAAATCGGTTAAAAGGAATGGTGAGAATATTGCTTTAACTCCTCGCGAATATCAAATATTATTAAAGTTGGTAAAAAATAAAGGCGAGATTATTTCTAAAAATGATTTGATAAAGGAAATATGGGGCAATATTGTTGATGCCAACACCAATACTATTGAAGTATATATTAATTTCTTGAGAAACAAAATTGATAAACCATTTGGGAAAAATAATATCAAAACAAAAGTAGGTTATGGTTATTATTTTGAATAAAGAAACATGGGAATAAGAAACAAAATACTCTTATACTTTTCATTGGTAAGTATAGTTTTGTCAGGGGCTGCTCTGTTTTTCATTTATTCTTTTTTTTATGATTTCAGATTAAATGAATTTCAACAAAGGCAAAAAGAGAAAATACTATCAACTCTTAATCTATTAGCAGAAATTCAACAAATAGATAATTCCATACTGGAGGCTATTGACCAATTAAAAATTAATGATATTTATGACGAAAAACTATTGCTTTTTAATAGCAAAAAGGAATTAATTTATTCAAGCATTGACGATACGCCTGTTATCATATCTAAAAAAATACTTGAAAATTTAAATATCCATAACAGATTTGTTGTGACAACAGAAAATAATTATGATGTGGTAGGTGCCTATATTGAGAAGAAGGGCGATGTATTTTATGGAATAAGCAAGGCATATGATATCTCCGGATTCTCCAAACTGCACTACCTGAGAAATATTACAATAATTGCTTTTATAGGCATTTCAATCATTATTTTATTTGTTTCTTTCTATTTGTCGGGCATTATTACCAAACCTTTAATTGCCTTAACCAACAAGATAAAAGATTTTAATATTGAACAAAAGTATCTGCCTCTTGAATCAAATGATAATACCCAAGAGTTAACAATTTTAGTATCTCAATTTAATCTTTTAATGCAAAAAATCAGAGAGGCTTATTCATTCCAGAAACACGCTGTCCATCATATCTCACATGAATTAAAAACACCAATATCTGTACTAGTATCAAATCTTGAAAAAGCTGAAAAAGAAAAAGATATTGAAAAAATTAGACTAATTGTTGCCGAGCAAAAAGAAAATAGTAAAAGTTTGGGCGATATTATTAATGCGCTGTTAGAAATTTCAAAATCTGAAACAGGTAAAGAATTAATAAAAAGTAGCATTAGAATTGATGAATTAATATTTGATATATCTGAAGAACTCAAATATATATATCCTGACTTTATCTTTTCAATTGAATACAAACAAGCCAATGATGAAAATAGTTTAATAATTAAAGGCAATGAGTCTCTTATTAAATCGGCCTTTACCAATTTGATGCAAAACTGTATAAAATATTCTGATGGTAATGTCGCGCAAATTACTATTTCGTGTGTTAATGAAGAGCTTGTATTGAGTTTTATAAACCAAGGGGAAACTATTTCAACTGCCGAAATTCCATTTTTGTTTCAACATTTCTTTAGAGGCGGAAACAGTAAGAACGAAAAAGGTTTTGGCTTGGGCCTGGTTTTTATCAATAAAATAATTGAATTGCACGGTGGTAAAATATTGTATCAAACTGACAATATTAGAACTAACATATTTGAGGTTAAATTTCCTTTAAGCTAATCTTTATACATTTTAAGGTATTTTTAAGGTTAATACCTACACTTTTGCTCCACAACTTTGAAGCAAATGATGAACTTAGGGTTAAAGGTCAGATTTCTAATTATTTTCCTGCTATTCATTAAAGTTACTGTTGCACAAACAGAAAAAAAAGTAACTCTTAAAGAAGCCGATAGCTTATTTCTTAAAAACAACTATTACCTGTTGGCATCATCTTTAAATATTGATATGGCCAAGGCTCAGGTTTTGCAAGCCCGCTTATTTCCCAATATGGTACTTAGTGCTGATTTTAATGTTTATGATCCTGACAATAATAAATATTTTAATGTAGGTTCATCGGGACAAAAAACTATGCAAATTGAACAATTAATACTAATTGGCGGCAAACGAAAATCAGAAATAGAGTTGGCAAAGACAAATGTAACAACAGCCGAAATTGAATTCTTGCAGCTTACTCGGGAACTAAAGTATAAGCTACATAGTAGCCTTTATACTATAGGGCAACAAGAGTTTCTTTTATCCAGATACAATTACCAGTTAAATATGTTGGATACTCTGCTACATGCCTATCAAATACAAGCCGATAAAGGAAATATTCCACTCAAAGAAATTGTAAGATTAAAAGGCGCATATTTACGATTGAGCAATGATAGAGCTGATGTACTAAAAGCATATTTCGAATCGCAACAAACAGCGCAGTCGTTATTGCATATAAACAATCCTATCACATTTGATTTCATTGATAGCGACATTGAGAAATATGTTAAAGATATAGCTTTAGAAGACATAATTAATCTTTCACAAAATAATAATCCTGAATTATTGCTCCTAAAACAAGACAAGGCACTTGCTGAACAGTATTACCAATTTCAAAAAAAAATTTCTCTACCGGATGTTACTCTATTTGCCTCTTACGACCAAAGAGGTGGTGCCTTTAATCATCAAATAAATTCGGGTATATCAGTTCCATTGCCATTATTTAACCGCAATCAAGGAAATATTAATGCAGCCAGAATATCAATAAAACAAACAGAATATAACATTACAATCAAAGAAAATGAAATTAAAACCAGTATACAAAGCAATTACCAATTATATAAACAAACCGTACTTGAATTTCATAAATCAAAAATAATGTATGACAAAAACTTTAAAATTACTATGAAAGGAATTACTGAAAATTTCCAAAAGAGAAATGTGTCAATCATCGAATTTATGGACTTTTTTGAATCGTATAATGAAGTAATGACAGAACTTACACGCATTAAAACCCAATTAGTAATTTCTGCTGAGCAGTTAAACTTATTAACAGGAAAAGATATTTTTTAAAATGAAAAACATTTTTGTAATTGTATCACTTTCAATATTCATTATCAGTTGCAAACATCAGCAAGAATCTGAAAGTATAACCTCATTCTCTATGAGCAACACCATGATGTCGAAGTGCGAGTTTTACGGGACAAAGAACGAACAAGTAAAAAACGAAAAAAGATTCTTTGGTAAGATTGAGGCTGATAATAATAGAACAGCGCAAGTTTCGTCAGTGATGAGTGGGGTGGTAAAATCCATTCAGGTAGCATTAGGTGATTATGTAGAGCAAGGGCAAGTTATGGCCGTTATACAAAGTAGCGAAGTGGCCACTTTTCAACAGGAGAAATTAGATGCAACAAATGATGTGGCCATAGCTGAAAAGAATTTACAAGTAGCAAAAGATTTATTTGCAGGAAAGCTAAACTCCGAAAAAGATGTAGCCGTGGCCGAAAAAGAATTAGAGAAAGCACGTGCCGGATTAGAAAGAATCAATGAAATTTATAAAATATATAGTTTAAAGGGAGGCTCTACCTTTCAGGTTATTGCTCCTATAAGCGGTTTTGTGATAACTAAAAATATTAATATCAATGAACTGCTACGTTCTGATGAAGAAAATCCACTGTTCACCATTGCCGATATAAACGAAATATGGGCTGTTGCTAATGTTAACGAAAGCGATATTTCAAAAATTAAAGAAGGCTATGTGGTATCTATTAACACCATTGCCTACCCTGATACTGTTTTTGAGGGAAAAATTGAGAAAATATATAACCTGGTTGATAAAAATACCAAATCAATGAAGTTTAGGGTAAGGCTAAAAAACCCAAATTATATACTAAAACCTGATATGAACTGCACGGTATCTGTAAGTTACAGCGAAGACAAAATATTGCCCACCATTCCATCAAGTTCAGTAATATTTGACAAGAACAATTATTGGGTAATGGTGTTTAAAGACCAGCATAACGTAGAAACCAGAAAAATTGAAGTTTACCGGCAACTGAACAATATAACCTATATTCAATCAGGCCTAAATGAAGGTGAAAAAGTGGTTTCAAAAAACGGAATATTAATATATGATGCTCTAAACGACTAGTTAGACAATGAATAATTTTATAAAGAATATTATTGGTTTCTCGCTCAAGAATAAGTTTTTTACTTTTTTCTGGGTAAGTATAATTGTAATATTAGGAGTTATAAGTTTCATTAAAATACCAATTGAAGCTTTCCCTGATGTAACTAATACCCAAATAATTATTGTAACTCAATGGAATGGCCGTAGTGCTGAGGAGGTAGAGCGTTTTGTAACAACACCTATTGAAATTGCCATGAATAGTGTGCAGCGCAAAACCAATATACGCAGTATTACTATGTTTGGACTATCAGTAGTTAAAATAATCTTTGATGATGATGTTGAAGACTTTTTTGCCCGACAACAAGTAAATAATCAATTGCAAAATGTTAACTTGCCCGAAGGTGTTGATGCTGATGTACAGCCTCCCTACGGGCCAACAGGTGAAATCTTCAGGTATGTATTACAAAGCAATAAACGTAACACACGTGACTTATTAACTATTCAAAATTGGACAATAGATCGTGAACTAAGAAGAGTGCCTGGTGTTGCCGATATTGTTGCTTTTGGTGGTCAAGAAAAGGTTTACGAAGTATCTGCCAATCCCATAAAACTTCAGCAATTTGATATTACACCCCTAGAGTTGTATAATGCCATTAGTCGCTCTAACTTAAATGTTGGAGGTGACGTAATTGAAAAAAACAGTCAAGCCTATGTAGTTAGAGGAATTGGTCTAATAGACAGTAAGAAAGATATTGAAAATACTATAGTAGATATCTTTAATGGCAATCCATTGCTGGTAAAAGATGTTGCAACCGTTGAAGAAGCCAGTAAACCCAGAGTAGGACAAGTAGGCTTGAATGAAAATGATGATGTGGTAGAAGGCATAATTGTAATGCGTAAAGGCGAAAATCCTAGCATTGTACTTAAAGCCGTAAAAGAAAAAATTAATGAGTTAAACACTTCAATACTGCCATCCGATGTAAGGATGGAAACTTTTTACGACCGTGATAACCTGATGAGTTACTGCACTAAAACAGTAATGCATAATTTGTTAGAAGGTATTGTCTTAGTAACTGTAATTGTTTTTTTATTTATGGCCGATTGGCGTACAACAATTATTGTATCTATTGTAATTCCCCTATCCTTATTGTTTGCTTTCTTAATGCTTCATTTAAAGGGGATGAGTGCCAATCTAATTTCATTGGGGGCGATTGATTTTGGGATAATTATAGATGGGGCAGTAGTAATGGTTGAAGGCATTTTTGTGGCTTTGGATCATAAGGCACATCAAAGCGGAATGAAACGTTTTAACGCACTAGCCAAAATGGGACTAATTAAGAACACGGGAATACAAATGGGAAAAGCCATTTTCTTCTCTAAATTAATTATTATTTCAGCACTTCTCCCTATATTTTCGTTTGAAAAGGTGGAGGGTAAAATGTTTTCTCCATTAGCATGGACTCTAGGTTTTGCTTTACTTGGAGCCTTAATATTTACCTTAACTTTAGTACCGGTACTGTGTTCAATTTTACTTCATAAAAATGTAAAAGAAAAAGATACTTTCTTTACCAGAAACGTTACTAAAATAGTAAACAAGGCTTTCACTTTTACTTTTAACCGTAAAAAACTAAGTATAACTATTGCCATTGTAATCTTTGCTTTAACCCTAATCTCAACCAAGTGGTTGGGTACAGAGTTTTTACCCGAACTTAATGAAGGAGCTTTGTGGGTAGAGGCAAAAATGCCTATGAGCTATTCGCTCCCTAAAACAGTTGAAATGGTAAGTATTTTGCGTAAAGAACTAAATAGCTTTAACGAAGTTAACGGAGTATTGTCACAAACCGGTAGAAGTAATGATGGTACCGACCCAAGTGGTTTTTATTATGTGCAAATGCAGGTAAATCTTAAACCAAAATCTGAATGGAAAAGAAATATTTCTTATATTGAATTAATAGAAGAAATGGATAAGAAACTGAAAAAATTTCAAGGCATAAATTATAACTACTCACAACCTATTATTGATAATGTGGCCGAAGCTGTGGCAGGAATGAATGCTTCAAATGCCGTAAAAATATATGGCGATGATTTAAGTAAACTTGACGAATATGCAAACGAAGTTTTGGAGCAAATAAAAAATGTTCCCGGAATAAAAGATGTTGGTATATTACGAAATATTGGACAGCCGGAAATTACTATTACTTTTGATGAAGAAAAAATGGCCATATACGGCATAACCAAAGCCGAAGCACAAGCCGTTATCGAAATGGCAATTGGAGGCAAAACTGCAACGCAAAAATATGAAGGAGAAAAAAAATTTGATATCAGAATCAGATATAATAATGAATATAGAAAAAATGAAGATGACATATTAAGCTTAATGATTCCAACTATTACGGGCAATAATATCCCGCTTAAGGAAGTAGCAAGTATTAGGCAAGTTACAGGCCCGGCCTTTATTTATAGAGATAATACTAAACGATTTATAGGGGTGAAATTTTCGGTACGCGAGCGCGATTTAGGGAGTACTATTACCGAAGCTCAAACTAAGGTTAAAAAAAATGTAAAACTAGCAGAAGGATACAAAATTGGTTGGACAGGTGAATTTGAAAATCAGGTACGGGCAAGTAAAAGATTGGCACAAGTTGTTCCTGTTAGCCTAATATTGATTTATATATTGCTGTTTATTATGTTTAACAGTGCTAAAGATGCAGGTTATGTTCTTATCAATGTTCCATTTGCCCTTATTGGGGGTATTATTGCCTTACACCTTACAGGAGTTAACTTTGGTATATCAGCGGGAGTTGGTTTTATTGCGTTGTTTGGTATTTGTGTTCAAAATGGTGTTATCCTCATTTCCGAGTTTCACAAACAATTTAAGCAAACATCTGATTTGAATGCAGCAATTATCAATGCCGTAAAAATAAGAACACGACCTGTTGTAATGACAGCATTAATGGCAGCAATCGGACTGTTCCCTGCGGCAATCAGTACCGGTATTGGATCAGAAAGTCAAAAGCCACTGGCAATAGTAATTATTGGGGGGCTAGTTACCGCAACCTTGTTTACATTGCTCATTTTTCCTATTATATATCATAAAGCTTTACACATCCGCGAAAACAAAAGACTTAAAAGCGCAAACTAAAAATCTCTTATTTTTCTTAAATCTCTCCTATAAAATAAAGCAGATTCTGAATTATAATTTTTATTAATAATTATACATTTCAACAACAAATTTGTCAATTATTTATTTTTTTAGTAAAAACTCATATCTTTACTAATTAATAAAACCAAACATTATGAAAAAAATATTTTTTATTCTTGTTCAAATACTTTTCGTTATTTCTGCTTCTTCAGCCCAAGATGCTTATTATATGGAGTATATTAGTTTAGTTGGTAGCGGTAGCACTACAGTTAGCAGCAAATATAAAATATGGAATAGTAATAGTGGTTCAAGAGTTGAAATGGACATGGAAATTCCGGGAATGGGAGCACATAATACTATTGTAATTAATCCAATAGATAAACCCAATATCTCATATTTGATTGATGAACAAAATAAATCATATACTGAAATAAGTAATAATGATGTAGATAACAATGATGATTTTGGTACAGTAGAAATTGTTGGGAAAGAAAAAGTAAACGGGTATAATTGTGTTCATGCACGTATTAAGTCAAAAGGCCCCACTATAGAAATGTGGACAACAAAAGATATTCCTTTCTATAAAGAAATTGCCAACAAAAATTGGAATCAAGGTTCAAAAAAAGCTATAGAAAACGCATTTAAAAATAAAGAAGTTGAAGGAGTAATGGTAAAGATGAAAGGTTCTGAACAAGGAGCAACATATGTTATGGAGTTAGTAAAAATTGAGAAGAAAAATATCCCAGGCAGCATGTTTAAAGTGCCTGCCAACTACACCAAGACAGCTAGTTTTGATCCTTCAAAAATGCAAAATATGTCTGATGAAGACAGGCAAAAGATGTTGGAGGAAATGATGAAGCAATATCAGATTAAAGATGAAAATGAGGATTAGATAATAGTGAATTAAGTATTTCTGTAATTTAACAATCAAGATATTATTTAAAAACATATATAGGAATAAGCAAACCATGAATACTTTAATACAAGAAGTAATAGCACAAATAAAGGCCATTCCGGATCCTGAAATACCTGTTATTACCATTGAAGAATTGGGAATGCTGCGTAATATTACTTTTGAAGAAGGAAGGCTAAATGTAATTATTACCCCAACCTATACCGGCTGTCCGGCAATGAACAATATTGAAAAAGATATTATTTCCATCGCAAAAGAAAAAGATATTAATTGTTCGGTTAAAACTATTTTATCTCCCGCCTGGACAACCGATTGGATAGGTAATGAAGCACGTGAGAAGTTAAGAAAATTCGGAATAGCCCCCCCCGAAAAAGCAACATCAAACAAAGCCGAATTATTAGGTAAAGACCCCGAAGTTCGCTGCCCTCAATGTAATTCAACTAATACGGTAATGGTTAATTACTTTGGCAGTACAGCATGCAAGGCTTTATACAAGTGCAACAATTGCCTGGAACCTTTTGATTATTTTAAATGCCATTAATAAAAATAATATGTCTTCAACTTTAGAAATTAACCATATAGAATCTGTTTTGGTTATAAAACTTAACCGCCCCGATGTGCTAAATAGTTTTAACCGAGAAATGGCTCTGGCACTCCAGAAAGTGTTGGACAATGCAGAAAATGATAAAAATATACGCGCTGTATTACTCACAGGCAATGGCAAGGGTTTTTGTGCCGGACAAGATTTGTCAGAAGCTATTAATCCTGACGGGCCGGGTATTGAGAACATAGTGCTGGAACATTACAATCCAATTATTTTAAAAATTAGAAAACTGAATAAACCAATTATATGTGCCGTAAATGGTGTAGCTGCCGGAGCCGGAGCCAATATTGCTTTGGCTTGTGATATTGTTGTGGCTGCTGACAATGCTTCGTTCATTCAGGCTTTCAGTAAAATTGGGTTAATCCCCGATAGTGGAGGAACTTTCTTTTTGCCCCGTTTAGTAGGAACTCAAAGAGCCTTAGCACTGATGATGTTAGGCGATAAGATTTCAGCCAAAGAAGCACAACAAATGGGAATGATTTATCAGGTTGGACATGCCGATAGTCTATTTGAAGAGGCTTTGGTTGTAGCTAAAAAACTGGCCGCTATGCCTACCAAAGCCTTGGCTTATACCAAGCAACTTTTACATTTATCGGCCACCAGTACGCTCGAAGAACAATTAAAGCATGAAGCCGAATATCAGGTAAAAGCAGCCTCAAGTTATGATTATAGCGAAGGGGTAAACGCTTTCTTACAGAAGAGACCTGCCGTCTTCAAAGGCGAATAATATTTTGCCATGATGCAGTTTAATAAATCAGGGAAAGCGCTATTACAATTTTATTTATTAGTCTTATACATCGCTCTGCAATTTATATGGTGGGCTTACATGATGACCATTTTAAATCGTGAAGTACACGATTTAAAATTAAAGTTAGAATTAAGCACTCTTAAAAGTTCTGATGAAATTTCGCGCGCGCATATCGAACTCAACGATAGGCTTCATAAGAAATGGCTTATGATAGCCGGTGAAGGCTCAGTCTTTGTTATCATTCTGGGCTTAGGTATATTCAGAACTCACCATACTTTCAAAAAAGAAATGGAGTTAAGTCGCCAACAAAAAAATTTCATGCTATCGGTAACACACGAGCTAAAATCGCCCATAGCCGCAACCCGCCTACAAATAGAAACACTAATCCGACATCAGCTACCACAGGCAAAGCAAGAGATTATACTTAAACAAGCACTTCAAGAAACTGAGAGGTTAGATATGTTGGTAGAGAAACTATTAATTGCAAATAATATTGAAAGCAGCCTATATACATTAAATAAAGAGCAATTTAATCTTTCCGAATGGAGTAAAGAAATAATTGCACGCCTCAATAATTCTTTATTAAAAAATCATACCGTTATTACTGATATTGATGATGATATTCTTATACATGCTGACCCCATGGCCTTAACCTCAATTGTTACAAATTTGCTTGACAATGCCGCTAAATATTCAAAAATTGGAAGTCCTATCGTTTTTTCTCTAAAGAATGAAAGAAACCACATAACTTTGCAATTTAAAGATGAAGGTATTGGTATTGTTGAAACAGATAAAAATATGATATTCAATAAATTTTATCGTAGCGGGAATGAAGAAACTCGCAAAACTAAAGGTACAGGACTTGGCTTGTATATTGTAAAGAATCTGGTATTGCTTCATCGTGGACAAATAGATGTAAAACCAAATATGCCGCAAGGCACTATTTTTACAGTAAAATTTAATAGTATATAATTAATAAATAAAAATGAGTAAAACAGCTTTAATAATTTTAGATGGTTGGGGAATAGGAAACGGAAAAAAATCAGATGCCATAGCACATGCCAATGTGCCATTCTTTAATAGTTTAAGACAGAAATATCCCAATAGTAAATTATCGGCTTGTGGCGAAGATGTAGGTTTACCCGAAGGGCAAATGGGTAATTCAGAGGTAGGTCACCTAAATATTGGTGCAGGTAGGGTTGTTTACCAAGACTTAGTTAAAATAAATAAGGCCATAAAAGATGGCAGTTTCTTTGAAAATAAGACTTTAAAAGAAACCATGAAATATGCCCTACAACATCATAAAAAGCTCCATTTAATGGGGCTGCTAAGTACCGGTGGGGTACACAGTAGCAGCTTTCACTTGTTTGCCTTATGCAAAATGGCAAAGGAAATGGGCTTAAAGGAAGTTTATATTCATGCCTTCATGGATGGGCGCGACACCGACCCTAAAAGCGGTTTGCAATATATGGAAGAGTTGGAAAGATACTTGCTCAATGAGAAATGCAATGCCAAAGTAGCTACCGTTTCAGGCCGGTACTATGCAATGGACAGAGACAAGCGATGGGAAAGAACAAAATTGGCATACAATGCTATAGTACATGGTCAAGGAGTTCATTTTGATTCGGCTCTTAAAGCCATTGAAAACTCTTATAACAACAACGTTACCGATGAATTTATTATTCCTGTTGTGATTGACTCCAAAGGAATTATTGAACCCAATGATGCGGTTATTTGTTTTAATTTCAGAACAGACCGTTGCCGACAAATTACACAAGTACTGACACAAATTAATATGCCCGACTTTGAAATGAAAACCCTGCCACTGTATTATACTACAATGACCAGATACGATGACCAGTACAAGAATATTTATGTATGCTATGAAAAAGATAATTTAAATAATACACTGGGGCAAGTTATTGCGGAATCACAAAAAACACAATTACGTGCAGCCGAAACCGAGAAATATCCTCATGTTACTTTCTTCTTTTCGGGAGGTAGAGAGAACCCTTTTAATGGCGAAATGCGTATTTTAGAGCCTTCGCCAAAAGTAGCTACTTACGATTTGCAGCCCGAAATGAGTGCTGTACCACTAAAAGACAAGGTAATAAAAACCATACAAGCCGCACAACCCGATTTTATTTGTCTGAACTTTGCCAACCCAGACATGGTAGGACACACCGGTGTTTACAGCGCAGTGGTAAAAGCCCTCGAAACGGTTGATGCTTGTTTGCAGGAGGTGGTTGAAACGGGACTAAAATTTGGGTATTCGTTTATTATTATTGCCGACCACGGAAATGCTGATTATATGATTAATGATGATGGAAGCCCCAATACAGCACATTCGTTAAATTTGGTTCCTTGTATATTAATTAGTAATGAATTCAAACACATTGTGGATGGTCGTTTGGCTGATGTGGCACCAAGTATAATTAAATTAATGGGATTGAAGCAACCTAAGGAAATGCTGGGGAAAGTGTTGGTAGAAAAATAAAAGAACCGTGTTGTAAAATTACCAACTACCTCCGGCACCTCCTCCACCAAAGCTTCCACCTCCAAACCCTCCAAAGCTACCGCCCGAACTGCGACTACCTCCAAATCCGCCACCAAAACTGCTGGGGCGGCCACCCCATATTATCGGTCCGGTGCTGTTAAAGGTACGTCCGCCATTATTGCCTCCTCCTTTTCCAAATGCTTTAATTAGTACAATAATGAAAACAATAATAACTATTAACAATATAATTGAACCTCCTCCGCCACTAACTCCCTCCTCCTTATCTGCCTTAAACTTACCGGTTAATATATCCATAATGTCGGTAGTTCCGGCATCAATGCCCTCGTAATATTTATTTTCTCTGAAGGCCGGTTTAAATCGCTGTTCTACAATGTTGCGCGAAAGTGCATCAGTCAAATACTCTTCCACACCATATCCGGTGGCAATAAATACTTTTTTTTCGTTAGGTGCAATTAAAATTAATACTCCGTTATTCTTCTTTTTTTGACCAATGCCCCATTTTTCACCCAACTTAAAAGCATAGTCAGAAATATCATAGCCATCAAGGCTTTTAACCAATACTACAGCTATTTGTGTTGAAGTTGAATCATTAAAAGCAACAAGTTTATGTTCCAGAGTATTATTTTCTGAGGCAGTAAGAATTCCCGTATAATCATTTACCAATCGTGGAGGGCTAGGCCTTTCGGGAATAACGTCAGCTAGTACAGGTAATACAAAAATTAATTGTAATACCAGTAAAAATGAAAATAGTTTAGTAGATTTTAATTGCAAAATTATTACTCGTATGAAATTTCGTTTGACAGTTCGTTGGTATCATCTTTTTGATAAGGAAAGTATTCTTTGAGTGCTTGTCCACAAAATAAAATAGTAGCCTCAATACCATGTACAAAATCGCCTTTCTTAAAATATTCTATCATAATGTCGCGACTCTTATTCCAAAAATCACTCCCTACCTTTTGGTGTATCCCCGTATCACCAATTATAGCAAAATGGTGTGATTCCTCAGCTATGTATATCAATACCCCATTTCTGCTTTCTGTATTAAACATTTCAAGCTGGTTAAACACTTCGGTGGCACGTTGGTATGGGTCTTTTTTACATATTTTCTCAAAATGCACACGAATCTCGCCCGAGGTATTTTTCTCGGCATTCCTTATGGCATCAACAATAATCTTCTCTTCAGTATGATGAAGTAATTTGCCCATCTTAAAACTTTACTTCAGGGGCCTTGTCAGCTCCGGCTACAGCCTGAAAATATCCTTTTTGAGGGAAGCCAAACATTCCGGCAAAGATATTATTTGGGAAGCTTCTTACGTATTTATTATAAAGCTGTACTGATTCGTTAAACTTTCCACGTTCAACAGCAATACGGTTTTCCGTTCCCTCTAACTGCGATTGTAATTGCAAGAAATTTTGGTTGGCTTTTAGTTCGGGATATTTTTCAACTGTTACCAATAGTCGGGATAGTGCTCCCGATAAACCATCCTGTGCTTGCTGGAATTTGGCAATACTTTCAGGACTTAAATTATTGGCATCTATCTTTACACTTGTGGCATTAGCACGTGCTTGGATTACCTCTGTTAAGGTCGATTTTTCAAAATCAGCATATCCTTTTACAGTATTTACCAAATTGGGAATCAGGTCAGCTCTACGTTGATAAGCACTTTCAACTTGCGCCCATTGGCTTTTTACATCTTCTTCTTTATTTACCATATTATTATACGAGCCGGCAAACAAGCGATAAAGCACAAAGGCCAAGACCAAAATACCTATAATAATTATCCACGATTTTTTCATAAAATTATTTTTTGAGATTTTAATTTTGCAATTATATGATTTTTACTTCATAAATTCTCATAATAGGTATAATTATACCGCCTTTTAAGATAATCCTTTTGTCCGTAGTAGCCCAAATAGTGGTTTCAACCTGTTTAAGCCCCTCGCTGTCCTCAAACAGTATTTTTATTTTGTTGTGCTCAACATTTCCAAGGGTGGTAGCACGCTCCAAATCTAACATTCTTTTGTTTATTTCGTCCTTGGTTTTTAATACTTCCTCAGGTGGGAAAATTAAATTAGCTATACTTTCTTTACTGACAATGATAGGGGTTTGTAATTTATTGCTCATAAAATGTATTTTATTTGTTTGATATGATAGATTAATTTGCTTAAACGAAATTAATTAAATTATAGTTACTATAATTAGAATTATTATTATTTCAATCATTATCTTATGCTATATTTTGTCCTCAGTATCCTATACCTGCGGTAATTATTTTATTTAGGAATAATAGGAAAATAATAAAAAGAACACCATTTCTAATCTTGCATTAATAAAATATATCTCAATTAAAAATCTACAAAAACTTTTGCAGATGCTGTTCTAATAAAGTAGTGCCTTCAACAGCCGTTTTCTCAATACAAATAATGTTTTTAATGCCGGCAGTACTTGGAACGAATGGGTCAATAATAAACTTTGGGGTTATAGAGTCAACATAATGAATAAGTCCGGCTGCCGGATACACTAATAAAGAAGAGCCTATCACAACAAAAACATCAGCCCTTTCAACTATATCAATAGCCTCTTCCATCATAGGAACCCCCTCGCCAAACCATACTATATGCGGACGCAACTGACTACCTTTTTCGCATGTATCGCCTATATTCAGTTCGCTTCCTAAAATATTATAAACCAGGCTGCTGTCAACGGTACTTCTACTTTTGGTAATTTCACCATGTAGGTGTAAAACATGCTTACTTCCTGCTCGTTCATGCAAATTATCAATATTCTGTGTAATAACACTAACCTTAAATTGTTTCTGCAATGATGCAATCATCTTATGCGATGCATTAGGTTTAGCCTCTAAGCACTGCTTTCTGCGCATATTATAAAACTCTAAAACCATTTTAGGGTTTCTCCTCCAAGCATCAGGTGTTGCTACCTCCTCAATCCTATAGTTCTCCCACAAGCCATCACTATCTCTAAAAGTTTTTAATCCACTTTCGGCACTAACTCCGGCACCCGTAAAAAAAACTATGTGTTTCATTTCCTAACAACTGTTTAATCAATAATAAAATTAAAACTACTCGTTCATAATTTGATTGTTTTCCTCAATAAAACGCAGTATATCCTCTTTGCCTGTTTTTTGGCTTGCCGAACTGCAAAACACTGGAGGTAATTCTTCCCAACTCTCCAATAAAATATTTTTATAAGTATCAATATTTTTCTTCAAGGCTGTTCTGGAAAGCTTATCTGTTTTGGTAAAAACCAAACAAAATGCAAGTTGATTCTCAGCCATCCATTGCATAAATTCCAAATCAATTTTTTGTGGTGCAAGTCTGCTGTCAACCAATAAAAATACACATAGCAAATTAGTTCTTTTCAATAAATAATCTGTTGAAAATTTGCTCCATTGTTTTACATTTGACTTTGATGATTTGGCATAACCATATCCCGGTAAATCAACTAAATACCAAGGTTTAATGTTCTCATTAATTATGAAATGATTAATAAGTTGGGTTTTTCCGGGTTTTGATGATGTTTTGGCTAAATCGGACTGGTTAACCAGCATATTGATTAAAGATGATTTGCCAACATTACTTCTACCTATAAATGCATACTCAGGTTTATCCGGTGTTGGACATTTCTTATAATCAGTATTACTTATTACAAAGTGAGCACTTTTAATTTGCATCAAACAAAATTTATTTCTTTATATAGCTATTAATATGGCGTTCCTTTTTAGTCGGATAAATATCGTTTATGGTTACCAAAATACCCGTTTCTTCAACCTCTCCAAAGCTCTTATTCAAAGCAGTACCAAAAGTTTTCATACTGGGCGAAAGATTCATATATATGTTTACCAGTGGAGGAATATTCTCATTCAAGGCTCTAACATGTGTATTTAATGTTTTAAAAGCTTCTTTATAATCAAGGTTGTTAAATAAATCTTCTAACTCTTGTTGTGGCGTGTTTATAGCTAAAGGCTGAAAAGGCTCCATTAAATTTTCATGGTCAGGGAAAAACTTCTTCAGAAAATATAAAATCATATCTCTGGCTTTGGCATTGTAACTTAGGTACATGGTAACTTTTCCGAAGAAGTAGGCAATATCAGGATTGTCCACAATTAAACTACCTAAACCATCCCAAATATTATCCAAGGCAAATAACCCTTTTCGCGCATCTACACCAGGCTGATACTTAGGCTGAACAAATGAACGCCCTAACTCAATAGTTTTAGGCATATATTCTTGAATAAATTTAGGGCTAAACTTAAACAATCCGGAAGTAGCCAAACGTGCCTCCTGTTTATTATAGTCAATAACACTGCCACATTTTATAAATCGATATCCTCCAACAATTTCCTCGTCTTCAGGATTCCAAACTATTAATTGTTTATAGCAAATTTCATCAGTATCATAATGATCAATATCGCAAGCCTTTCCGGTTCCTCCTCCGGCAAATCTAAAAGTTAACTCGCGAAGTCGTCCAATTTCTTGCATTACCTGTGGCGAATCGTGGTGGGTAACAATATAAATTTCATTACTTCCATTATTAGTGTGTCTTATAAATCGGCTAGCATTTAACTCCTGCTTTAAAATCTTTTTATCTATGGGTTCAATTAACTCTTGCATAAAGTATCGTATTTATTGCTGTATTATTGATGCCAAAGCATATACCTTTTCTTTTACATACTCGGCCCATTGTTCATCAGTTTTACTTTTGTTAAAAGTACTATAATTAATTGGCTCGCCAAAAACTATATTAATTTTTCTACCTTTCTGCTTATACATTTCGTCCATCAGGTAAAACATTTCTATATTGGCTTTTATTCCAATTCTTTTGCGCCACCGCGATAGGTTGTAGAAAAAATTACTATTCACACCTCCTATATAAACCGGCAATATATTTCTTTCATACTTTTTGGCCTTGGTAATAAAACTTTTTTTCCATTCCAAATCCCTTATAACCCCACCTCCTTGCTTACGTGATACCAAACCGGCCGGAAACACCAGCGTCATTTCGTGCGAAGCAAATTGCTGATTAATCATATTCACACTTTCTGAACCGCTCCTTCCATGCTTGTTTACCGGAATAAATAAATTTTTTAGATTTTTAAACGACAACAATATATCATTTACAATAAAGTGCATATCCTTCCTTCTTGTGCCTAAAACCTGCATTAAGGCCATAGCATCTAATCCTCCTAAAGGATGATTTGAGGCAATGACAATACCCCCGCTCTCGGGCACATTATGTAGATGATGAGCCACCGGAATTACACCAAACTCTTGAATAATTTTGTCAATAAACTCAAGATCGTATAAATGTCCGTTTCTTGAAATAAAATCATTGATTTGCTGTTCATGAAGAACCCTTTTTATATAGTTTAATACAAATTTTGGGAGTGTTTTCAGCAAACGTGGGTTTTTCTCTGAAATAACTTTCTCTACATCAATAAATTTTTCAGACTGTTTTTGTTCGGTGTTTACAATATTCTTTGGGTCTGATTCCATAAATTGGCAAAATGACTTACAAAGATAGCAATCGAATTAATACAACAAGATTAAACTCGCCATTATCCGACATATATTTGTGAAATATAGGGAGTTTATACAGAGAAAAAAATGGCATAGTTCGTATTTTTATTTTTTTTAATATGTACATCCTTATTTGTACCAGTCAAAAATAATATTTATAATAGGGAAAACAAAATTGACATGAATATAATCAAATTCGTAAGTGACTTTCCAGATGAATTAAGTTGCAAACAACATTTTAAAC